>CBCTKC010000001.1:0-484190 GCA_965147435.1 uncultured Eggerthella sp.
AGTAAGTAGAGATACAGTAAGCTGCAGCAGTCCTCGAATTTCCAGTCGAGTGGGAATAGAATTATTTAGTTATGGGGGGTATAAATCGCTTAAACGATAATGAATATCCCAATAAACACGTAATTTGAAAGACTGGCTCCAATGAAGATTGGAGCCAGTATGCGTTTCTTTCCCAGAGAAAACTACCTGAAGAAGATTCGCGGCTTCCACCATGACGACGGGATGATCAAGGCTATCACCGGCGTCCGCCGCTACGGCAAGTCCTGCCTCATGCAGTGCATCGCTGAAGATCTGAGGGCTGAAGGCTCGATGAAGAACACCTCGTCTCTATCGACCTAGATCGATAAGGTTACCGATCGTTCATGAGCGGCGACGCGTGGAAAGGTATGTCCGGGAGTCCTTTCGCGCAGAGAGCGCTCT
Organism: uncultured Eggerthella sp.; assembly: GCA_965147435.1. Taxonomy (GTDB): domain Bacteria; phylum Actinomycetota; class Coriobacteriia; order Coriobacteriales; family Eggerthellaceae; genus Anaerotardibacter. The sequence continues at coordinate 421 of CBCTKC010000001.1, forward strand.
CATATAACCTCGGTTGAGTCCGCGATGCTGTCCGATTGGTCGCACATGACGACGGTGAGCAGGTAGTAGTGATCAGAGAGGCCGTCGCTTCCCGACTCGTCGACGAAGATGCTAAGTTCTCGCATTGCTCTCCTGGATAAGGAAAAAGCCGAGGAAAACGTCCCCGGCACTTGGAAGCCTTTCATGTGGAAAACCAATCATTTTATATAATGGGCTGCGCGAAAAGTTAAGTACACGAAACGATCGCACCAATGGCGAAGCCCCAGCCTGCGCGCCAGCACATAGGCAAGCCACCTGAGACCACTCACTTTGCTCGCCGCTGACGAAGACTTGCGACCTGGGATTTGCGAGCTGCTCGCAGAACCCATGTTGCTTATCAAGCTTTAGACTGACTCAGCCAATCACTTCTCGTCAGGCAAGTGATCTGCTCCGTGCGGATGTCGCCCATCAGCTCACAGCAGACGTCCTTGCGGGTGTGGTGCCAAACAAAGCCGCATTTTTCCTGAACGCGTTTCGATTTCTCGTTCCCGTCGAAGTACCCGCACCAGATTTTGTCCAGTTCCAAGTCCTCGAAACCATGGCGAATGAGCTCTCGAGTCGCCTCCGGTATCAGCCCCTTGCCCCAGAACGGGACGCCGATCCAGTAGCCGATTTCCCCCTCGGTGTCCGGGATTTCCTTATCGGACCGCGCGCCGATCAACAACCCTATGCTTCCAATAGCCCTGTTGTCTTCCTTCAGGCAAACGGCGTACGTCTCCGGCGCGGAAAATACGGTACGGATGATTTCCGCGCTGTTGTCAACGCTTGAGTGAGGTGGCCAGCCGGCGATCGGCCCCACCCTGTCGTCTTTGGCGTATCTGTACAAGTCCTCTGCGTCCGTTTCGACCCATGGGCGGAGTATCAGCCGTTCTGTTGTCAGTTGCATACCTGCCCCCATCGACTAATTAGGATTGATGTTGATAGCTCCATTTTATTCGCTGCGATAAAACCTGACACAGAGGATGCTGCGTTCGATCGGTTCTTGAAAAGCCACCACCGACGTGACATATAGATTTTGGTGGCTGCAGTTTTGCGAACGATGCGAAAGCCGCACGCGTTGATTCACTTGCATTTCCTGCCAGCAGAGCCACGTACCTACTGCCGCCCCTAAAGAAACTTGTCGAGCTCGCGATCGATTACGGCCTTGCGCTTCACGCGGGGGTTGACGATGAGCCGCCCTCGATGAATGACGTGCTTTACCGTGCGCAACGCGCGCAGATCATCCAGCGGATTGCCAGTTGCGACAATCATGTCAGCCTCCTTCCCCACCTCGATTGAGCCCGTGATGTCGTCGATGCCGGCAAGCTGGGCATTGCGCAGTGTTGCGGTATGAAGAGCAAACGAGCGCGACACGCCAACATACTTCTCGAAGTAGCACAGCTCGCGCCAAAAATCGTACTGAGTGATCCAGGGACACCCAACGTCATTGCCAAGTGCCACAGGAACCCCCTGCTCCAGGGCTGCCTTGGCATTGGCGATAATGCCCTCGAAGACCATATTGCCGTTAAACTGCTCGACCTCGCTTGCACAAGAGACGGAGCGATCGAACAGCGCATACGGAAGCGCAGGAGAAAGCGTAGTGCACAGGAAGGAATTTCCCTCCTTGAACAGGCGCATCACCTCGTCCGTCGGAGCAGCGCCGTGCTCGATCGAGTCTACGCCACACTCGAGCGCCACACGCACGCCTTCGGTTGACTCGACGTGCGCAGCAACGATAAAGCCCAGCCCGTGCGCCTTGTCGCAAACCGCGCGCACCATATCCGGCTCCATCTTGAGCTCGCCAGGCGTACCCTTTTCTTTGGCGTCAAAGACGCCGCCGGTAATCACGAGCTTGACAAGATCGACACCCTGCAACCTGGCAGTCTCAACCTGCGCAAGCGCCTCTGGAATGCTACTTGCCGCGATGGCAACCGAACCGGCCATGTGACCTCCCGGCACCGATATGCCCATATTGGCGGCAAGAATGCGCGGAGCCTCCAACTTTCCCGCCGCGGCGTCATCACGCACGCGCGTGTCGAAGTCACCCAGGCCGCCCACTGTTCGTATGGTGGTGACGCCGCTGTGCAGCTCCATGCGCGCGTATTCGGAGACAAGGCGGTAGGCGACGGCTCGCGTAAGACCGTTCGACATAATTTTCCTTACCAGCGCCTCGTTATCGCGCTGCTTCTTCTGGGGTTTGCCGTTGCCTGCCAGATGCACATGCATGTTTATGAGGCCCGGAAGGAGATAGGCGCCCTTGAGGTCAAAGGTCTCGCATCCAGACAAATCGGCATCGGCTAGGGGTGCGACATCAACGATGCGCCGTCCCTCGACCACGACCGCGTGGTTTTCAAGCACCTCCATGCCCTCGGTTCCATCGAGAACGTTTGCGTTGATGTACGCAGTCCTTTTGTCCTCGGCGGCGCCGGTGCCGATCTTCGCCATATGCGATCCCTCCGCTTCTTTACCCTCATCTCAGCCTTAGTTTGCTTCGTGTCAACATACCACAAAGGCCCGCAAATGAAGGCTTCCCGCAGTTGTCAGGGCCATCGCGCCGAGCACAGCCCATGATCATGAAACAGTATTCGCTTAGTGCTTGTTTTGCTTACGTGAACGTGGCCATTCGGCGCAAACTAGCGGTTGTGGCGCCTTGCTGCAGCAACGCCAGCCGCGACTGCGGCGGCTGCGGCGACGCATAAGGCCAAAATCTACCAGCAATAGAAATCCCCTGCTTGGCGAAGCCATCAGCGAAGTAGGTTCCCAATGCCAGGGTAACAACCATCGGCCTCATTAGCCTCTCCATATACCCCTTGCGCCGCAGGCGTATAATCCAGAGCTATGATCACTCTCCTGCTTATAGAAAAAATCGCTTCGCTATTCCTAATCATGGCTGTCGGATTCGCGTTAGTGCGCCTTCATCTCCTGAAAACGGGAGACAGCAAAACGCTCTCCGTCCTGTCTGTATACGCCATCTGCCCGTGCGCTTTCATTTCTGCAACGCAGGTTGATTTAACTCCAGATGTACTGCAAGGTTTTCTATTCGCAGTTGTCTGCGCTATCGTGCTCCAGGTTGGGCAAATCATCCTGACGAAAATCCTGGCAAAGCCGCTTCACCTCTCCCCTATTGAGCGGGCGGCAAGCATCTACTCGAATTGCGGTAATCTGATCATCCCGCTTGTCGGCTTCATCTTGGGCGATGAATGGGTGGTCTACTCGCTTGCCTACATGAGCGTGCAAACGATCCTGATTTGGACACATGGCAAATCCCTTATCAGCGAGAATCATCACATTGATGTCCGCGCCGTTCTGTTCAATATCAACTTGCTTGCTGTCGCCGCTGGCATCATGCTCATGGTGCTCGGCATCAAGCTTGTTGAGCCTTTCGGCACCTTCACCTACGACGTAGGACAGATGATCGGTCCTGCCGCCATGCTGGTAACGGGCATGATCATCGGAGGCATGGACTTGCGTCAAATCGTAGCCAACAAGCGCGTCTGGCTCGTTGCCTTCATCAGGCTAGTGCTTATCCCTGCCATAGTCACGCTTGCACTTAAGTTCAGCGGCATAGACGCGTTGGTGGCAAACGGCCAGTCGATCCTGCTCATTACGCTTCTTGCCACCATCACTCCATCCGCCTCAGCAACGGTGCAAATGGCGCAAATTTACGAGAAGGACGCACCGTACGCCAGCGCTATTAATGTGATCACCACGATCGGCTGTATCCTAACGATGCCGATTTGGGTAGCGCTGTTCATGGCTTAGCGCTAAGCCAGTTGCGAAAACAATCTGCCTACCGCGAACTACACCCTTTCGCCTCCATGAAGGTGGTCCTTTGTCGCAAAACAGGCGACATCCCCCATAAAAACCTTTCCTGCAGAAATAACACCTTGCGTAATGCGGAAATAAACCGCAAAAGCGCTTGATCGTCACGCAACATAACGTCGTAACGTATGTGAGAAAAGGAGGTGGGTTCCAAGTCGAAAATCAACAGCGAAGCCGAGAAAGCTTACTCGACAGGCGAACACGCCGCGCTCTGTGGCGTCAGCGTAAGAACCGTGAATATTACGATGAAAAAGGCCTCCTACCACCATCAGGGCTCACCGAAGGCGGTAGACGCATCTATGCCGAAGCCGATGCTGCTTGGCGGCAACAAGTTGCCAGGGAAGCTCCATATAGTAGGTTGTGTCCTCCTGAACGCCCGTGCCATCGCCATCAGCGTTGTTCGGCGTCACGGCAGCCATCCGAAAATGAATCGTCACGTTGTCGCCCTTTGAAAGGCCAGCACCTTCCCCACCTTGCACAACAGACTTATAACGCTGGTCAATCGCGCGGTGGGGATCGTTCGTGTCTACAACCTTTCCGTCCTTGTCGAGCAACGTTGTATACATCTACGAATGGGGGTTTCCAGAAGCATCTGCCTCAATGATATCAACGAGGGGAGCTGCGGCATTTGCTGCGGGCGCAGGCGCATCAGTCCCCTCAACGTCAGAATCGCCAGCAGAGGAAACGCCAACATCACCATTGGCGGACATGGACGTTCCATCTTCGCCATAAGAGGAAGAATCCTCGTGAACGGATTCCTCAGATGCATTTATAGAAGCGTCAGGAGAATTGCCTCTGTCAATTGCGCACTGCTGGAAGTGGCGCAATCGAGATTTGAACCCGTCATGTCAGCAGGCTCAGCAAAGCCTTGAGCGGGAATAAACGAGACTATGAGCGTTGCGGAAAGCAAAATGCTTATCGCTCGACGAAATAAGGCTGTATTCACAGGTCCCCCAAATGGAATCGGTGGTATAGCCATTCTTAACTTTCAGCTTATAGCTCTATTCATGCGTATGATTAATTCATGTACTCTTTTATAGGTTCACTGAATTAACCCTATTGCCCACATCATTATGAGCGAGTTCACGGGTCATTACAGGCGTCACGAAGGTTAGCAGAAGCAGCTTTAAGAGCAAAATCGTTACAGCAACAATGAAAACGGTCTCGTTTAACGTCATGCGCCACGCATTACCCTGCGGTGCTGCCTGTTGGCAGAAGTCGGCTTTGCTTCAACTCCAAGATCATGCTTTAGCTAGGAAATAACCCGCAATTGGAGGCTACCCTAATTGCACTTCAAAGCGAAGGGGCCGAGCCTGGACTACCTCCAAGCTCGGCCCCTTTCATCAAACAGCCCTATTCTGTATCACCGTGCAGCAAACGGAGATAAACAAGCGTAATGCACTAGTTCATCTTCCTGCGACGCAGCGCAAATGCAGCAACACCAGCAGCCGCAACGGCAATCACAGCAATTGCACCACCGACAAGAGCGAGGTTGTCGCCCGTCTTCACGGTAGCCATCTTCGCTTCGCTTGACGCGTTGTCGCCGTTGTTATTAACGGTGTTGACGTTTACATTCGCATTGGCAGAAGAGCTATCGCCGTTGCCTCCGTTGTTGCCGTTGTTTCCGTTGTCGCCAGTACCAGGCTCAACGGTAGCGGGGACCGCCTTCCAACCGGCATACAGGGTGAACTCAGGCTGTGTGCCGTCTACAGGATCATCGAAGTCATAGGCATTGGTGCAGTCCTTGTCAGTGAACCATCCCGAGAAGGTATAGCCTTTCTTGGTAGGATCTGCCGGCTTTGCCACTTTGTCACCGACGGTAACAAGCTGAGAGTCAACCGTTGTACCCTCATTGGAATCGAAGTTGACAGCAACCGCCTTCTCGACACCGTACGTGCCGTCAGCATTAGCGGCAGGTACATAGCCTGCAGCGCAGTAATCTGTAGGAACCTCATTGGCGAACGTGCCGCCGCTGATGGAAATGTTGGCGGGTTGTGTGCTTACCGAGATAGGCTTGCTAAAGGTGCCGCCCGTGATGGTGAGCTGACGGCTCTGACCTTCACCAATAGTGCCGCTCACGTCAACACAGCCGTCGATGACGCTATTGCCTTCAACCGTAATGCTCACGGAAGGATACGAAGCATAGCGGCACACGTCAAACGCAAACGGACCGCCAACTTGCGTATTCTGACCAGCGATGATGGTCGAATCCTTGATAACGGTATCGCCATTGTTGTTCGACAGCGTGTAGCACGTTTGCTTGCCGCCCTTTACGGTCATACCGTCAAGCGTCAGGTTGCTGTAGTTCTGAATCATGATTGCCGGCGCGCCCGACCACTGAGTCGTGTCATCGCCCGCAACGCTTGCATCACCATAGATGAAGCCGTTGCGCATCACAATCGTGTTGCCCTTGAGCAACTGGAAGCCGTTTGAGGCAGTTCCCGTGCTACCAACAAGCTTGCCACCCACCGTGTAGGAATGACCTGCGAAGTCGATGGTCAAACCGTTGGGGAAGGTGTCGTCCTTGACGACAATGCCATCGCCGCTGCAATCAGACAGCAACGTAATGGTATCGCCATCCTTGGCCGCCGCAACAGCGTCAGCGAGAGTGGCGTACGCCTTACTGCCGATCTGAGCCACACCGGCAACCACGCCGAACGTGCCGTCGGCATTGGCAACAGGAGCGTAACCAGGAGCCAGGTAGCTGGTGCCTTCGCCCTCAGGGGAGACGTTGGGGTCGAAGCCGATGAACGTACCGCCGCTGATGGCGACATTTGCACTGCCGTTCGCATACGCATCATCAATGCAGTTGAACAGATACTTGCTGCTGCCTTCCCACTTCTGGTGCAGGTCGAAGGTGCCGCCCTTGACGGACAAGGTGCCCTCCTCCACCTGAACCACGCTGACGTTACCGTAGAAGGTGCCGTTTTCGATGGTCAGATCGCCCTTCTTCACGTTGATGGTGTAGCAGTCGTTCTCCTTGGCATCTATGGTGCCGTTGCCAGTGATGGTCACCTTGGCGCCATTTGTGATGGACAGGATGGCGTTGGCATTATCGCCCCAGATGTCTTGCGTGTTCTTGATGGTCTTGCCGTTCAGGTCAAGCGTGATGTCCTTGTTGATGGCCAGCTGGGTGTTCTGCTCAACATCCGTCAGTAGGGTAATGGTCTTACCTTTTCCAGCCAGACGGATCGCATCGGCCAGCGTCTCGTACTTCTTGCTACCGACTTGGGCAACATAGTGGCCTTCCTTGACGCCGTAGGTGCCATCCGCGTTCTTGGTGGGAACGAAGCCATCGGCGCAGTAGGCTTCGGAAATGCTCTTATTAAACGTACCGCCGGAGACCTCAAAGTTGTCAGAAGTGCCCTTGCCGACACCGCGGAAAATGCCCTCCCCAGACATCTTGTTGACGAAGTGGCCGCCGGTAACTCGCGTGATAGCGGTATGGCCTTCCACAACACCAGTCGCGATAACCTGCGGGTGGTTCCACCGTCCTGTGGCAGTCAGACTCTGGATAAACTCGCCGCCAGTGATCGTCGTGTTGCCGTAGGCGAAAACAACGCCCGTATACCCCGACGTTGCATAGCTCAGCTCGAACTTGCCACCGTTGATGGTGAGCGTCGAGTCTTCCTCGCTCTTCACAACGTTCAGACCACCCGAATACGAACCACTCTCGATGGTCAGGATGCCCCAGTTGTCAAGCATAGATGAACCCGTGTTGCCTGCCGTAGCCGTGACATCTTTGAGCGTGGCCGTACCATTGTTCTGGATGGTGTAGAAGCCCGTGCCACCAACAATGCTGCCGTTCTTCACGGTAGCCGTGGCGCCCTTCGCAATGGTCAGCGTCGCCTTGCCGGTGTTCGTGTTCGTCAGCGTCTTGCCACCAAGGTCAAGTGCGACGTTCTTGCCTGTAGCCACGGTTACATCTTCGGTCGCATCCGTCAGCATCTTGACGGTATCGGCGCCCTGGGCAGCGTCGATTGCGGCCTGTAAGCTGGGATAGCTCACACCGTTGACTTCTGCAACCGCTGCCGTGGTGCCTTCCCCGCTAGTTTCGGCTGCGGGGGTTGCTACTTCATTAGCTACTTTGCCAGTCGTCGCATTGGCCGCTTCACCCGCCGATTTGGACTGCGAAGCAGGTGCGTCAACCGAACTTGCGCCCGTATCAGCGCTTTCCGAATCCTCAGAAGGCTGAATGAGCTCGGTCGGGAATGAAGAATCCTCCGATGCTGCGCCATCATCAGCCGCGAATGCTGCGGTTGGCAACATCATGGGGCACATCGCAACACCCAGCAGGCCCGAAATGAATTTGTTTTTATTGCTCATTTTCATTTCTTGCGCAACTCCTTTTCCGTTTTCTATGCTCTCAAAATCCTTTACATCTTAACCCCCATCGTCGTAATTGCTGCCGAAAATGCTTTGCTGAATAAAAGAATTACAGGCTTCCGTACTGCGCATAAGCTGCACCAATATCAAAATGCTCAGACAGCAGGAACCGAGTCATAGCGCCAATTTCATAAAGCGGCACACATAATTTCGCTAAGCGCGACCAGATTCGCTTGCCAATTCGCTTCATAAAAGAAAGTACCTTCACTGTATTGAAGGTACCCTGCTGTTAACACGGTCCAAGCCAAATTGAAGGGTGCAATACGCTACTGGCAATATAGATAGCTTCACCATACTTTGAAACACCAAACTCTTCCATTTTCAATTCAGCCATGCTATCGCCCCCGCTTTGACAGCCTCAATGTACAGATCACCTACGCGCGAACAATGCACCATGGATCGAAGCCTTTTTCAAGCTCCTTGACGCGAGCGTCTATCCACGCGCAATGTGCCGTGGATACCACTTCTGAAACCATGCGGTGAACACCCCCATCAAAGCAGGAAGAATGGAGTTGATTGCGCCAACGTAGCTTGCTGCATCCGTTTGCATGATGAAATACGTCCAAATAGGCGTAACCAGGTAAAGCACTCCCCACGCCGCCGTAAGGATGCGGTTCGTTCTCATGAAGATCGGATTGCGCAATGCCGCTTCCCCGTTATAGTTGTTCTTGGAATAATGCGCAGTCAGTGGCACTTTCAGGAAGCACGAAACCGTCCACATCAGCCCGAACAAAAGGTATGACAACGGGACAACAAGAATCGGCGATGCTCCCGCCAGCAACGCAACAGAACACGCACCTACCCCTAAACCGGAAATCTGGTCGTACAACGTAGCCTTTGTCCGATGCATCAAAACTGGGAGCAGCACACATACCATCACGCTGATCAAGCTGCCCCAGAACCCATCAATAGACGCAACAACCCAGAACACGATCCAGGGAATCAAGAGCAGCAGCATATTGGTCTTCGGCTCGCTGGCGCTTTTGCCGTTGCCCTCATCACCACTGCTCACACCCTCAAGCGCATCCGAATTATTTGCGCCCGCACTTGATGCCGCGCCAAAAAAATCATCCCAGTGCATCATCAGGTCAAAATCGCCCTCCACGGAATACAGATGCTTCATGAGCGCTTCATCTCCAGCAATCTCGCCGCTTGCAATTGAGCGCCAAACATCAAAGGGCGTGTTGATGCGTGTAGTGAAACCATCAGCAAAGCCATCTTCAGGCTCTACTTCAACCCGGCTTCCTCTCTGCCCGAGAGTGATGCGGTAGACCTTGCCGATATCGGTATAGTTCATGTCAAGCACAACATCGTGCTCCTGCCATGATTCCTTGCGATAAAGGGCTGCCATTTGGCGGGTGAACACCAGGCTAGGATCTTCCTTTTCGCCTGATTCGCCAACGCCCCAGCTAGCATCTGCCATCGCCTCAAAAACATCACGAGGGAATAGGTTCTGGTCAAGCTTGCCGCGAGTTTCTCCGGTAATGCCATCAGAAGCAAATTCCTGCCCCGCTTTCTTCACCCAAGAAAGATATTCGTCAGTGCGTTCCGAAAGCTCTTTTACCCTGAAAAGCTCACCTTGTCCGCAGAAAATCGCAGTGTAGCCACCTTTTCCGCACAGTCGGTCATACAGGTTGGTAACGCAGTCGTAGTTCCCCTGGGCAGTGTAGAAGCCGCACGTGGAAATAACCACGGTTCGCTTGCCGCTCATGTCGTAGCGAGAAGGATGCCCTCCGCTTTCCGTTTCCGTGCACATGAACGGGAGGGACATAGGAAGCTGACGGTCGATGAGGGTCTTCAGCTGACCAGGCAACCCAAAGTAATACAGAGGGAAACTCCAAATAACAACGTCAGCCCACAGAATTTTATTAATAACTCCCTGCATATCGTCGCGAATGCAACACTCGCCTGGCGTCTTGCTCCAGCACGAAAAACAACCCAAGCAGGGTTTGAGGTTAAGCGAGCCGATGTTAAGGGTTTCGATTTCAGGGGCCTGTGCACCGCCATTTTCTTTCTGGATGGTAATACCTTCAAGAAAAGCGCTGGTTAGGCGCCAAGTATTGCTTCGTTTGCCTTTAGGACTGCCGTTGATGGCAAGGATCTTCATTTCGCGTTCCTCAATTCGACGACACATTGTTCGGCGCAGTCAGTACGTCTCTGAATACTTCTTCAGACAAAATCGGCGACACTGCCCAGAGCAAACTTTGCCCTATTGGCCCGATTCGAGAATGACCATTTCGCATTCGTACCAATTTCGCATTCGCACTAAGCATATAAGACATGGCCAAATCTGGCTCATAGAGCGCGTTAGAAAAAGGTAAAGCCGAAAACAAAACAGACATTCGAAAATCAAGCCCCACGCAAAAACAAGCGGCAGGCCCCACCGAGCAACGTGCGCAATCGCCCCACCACCATCATCCAAAATGGGAAACAAGGGCGCATACCTGTACCAATATTGGGACATGAGTTCATTCCCTCGCGCTTACAACTGTGGCACTGTCGTATAAGGAACACTTTCCCTAGTCAACGCACGCGAGAAAGGGCGCAAACATGAACAGCGACGTACAAAAATGCGTTGATGCGAAAACGCACTACTTCGATGAATATCTCATCGTGCCTGATAGCTTGCGGCCCGAAGTGGACGCATTCTGCGCCGAAGTGGCCACGCTTGGCGAACAGTGCGCAGACTTCAATACCTTCGAAGACCGTTTCGCTTCCGAAAGGCTTTCGGAAAAGTTCGTGGCTCTCATCTGCCAATGCACCCAGAAAGCCTCCCCGCAAACAAAAGAACAACGGCAAGAATCGCTCAAAACCGCCAAAAGCATGATGCGCGAAAACCGAAAAGAAACCGCGGAATACTTTGCCGACTCCGTACTTACATCCGCCAGAGTCGAAGCCGAGGGGCGCATCCTGAAGGAAAATCGAGAGCGCATGATCGAAAACGACACCATGGGCGACTACACAAGAACAAAGAACGCTATAGAAGACGGCATCGGCCTTTTCGGGTTCCTATTGAATAAGTTCAGGAAGTAAAGGCTCAGCGTTATCCTCTAAGCACCGACCAAAAGGACGATGATCCAAGGAACCCCGATATGGTGCTTATTCTCATAATGATATTCATTGCCACAGCTAACGTTGTAGGCTGCGTCCTTATCAAAAAACGGGGAATCCAAATCTTCCTGGGAATCGCAGCGTGGAGCTGGGTTCTTATTGCGCTGGCGAGCAGCCTACTTCTTTACAACATCAATTACAAAACAACCGATATCGACGTATCGGAATCTCCCGATGGCGCCTACGAACTGCACTTCCAGCAAATCGGAGAACCAGATTGGCCCTTCGGTTCAACCCACGCCCGTCTTGTTCTCGAAAGCAATGGGAAAACCGTCACAACGTGCAGGTTCGACATTGCCAACGACGGCAAAAACCTTGGTCCTGAAAACTGGGAAACTACATGGGGCAGCGACCACGCATCAGCCACCATATTCGGCGAAGAGCAAAGCGACTATCGCTACAACCTCAGCTTGGATGGGGAAATTAAAGAGCTCCAGCTAGACACTTACAACGGCAAAACGATTCCTGATGCACAGAACGAAACCCCAAAGATCGACGAAGATGGCTACCCTACCGCCCAAGACTACCAAGCATACAAACAGGAAATGGCAGCAGTTGCCAGCTACATTGGGGCCGACGGATTCGAGATGGAATACAAGGTTACGGCTAAGGGCTACCCCTATGCCGTAATCTCCAGGGAAGCAAACGAAAAAACTGGTCAAGTTACCGAGCTACACATTATCCTGAACGAACAGCACGAAAGATTATCGAACCGGGAATACGTTCTGCAAAAGCACCGCTTCGCAGCAGATGGAGCAGAATCCGCTTCCGCCGAAATCGTCGATTTCTATTTGGTGGACTGCGCAACGCTTGAAGTCACCGACGAGCATACAACCCAATGGCATAAAGCAAACCGCAGTTAAAGTTTCATATCGAATTGGTATTCAAGCCTATTTCAGAACAGTATCAATAGGAACAGATAACACTGTTTACCTGGTGGAACGACACTATTTTTAAATAAGCAAGCAACAGAAAAGTTAGAAGAGGTGCTTCTAACGAATGCCCAAAAAGCTTAACCAGTCCGTCTAGATGAACACGTTCATTGATTTCTAACAATTTTTAATCTATTTTAAAAAAGTCAATAGCTCTTGAAGCTATTGGGATCAATTTTTGGGGGAGGCTTACATGAAAACTGTTGCTATTATTGGCACTTTTGACACCAAAGGCGAAGAATTCGCCTACGTTAAAACCCGCTTCGAAGAGCTGGGCATCAACACCATCACCATCCACTGCGGCGTATTCGACCCGCAAACCATGCCCGACGTTACCAACACGGAAGTAGCAGCAGCGGTTGACATCGAAATGTCCACTATCGCCAAAAAGAAAGACCGAGCCTTCGCCACAGAAACCATGACGCGCGGCGTTGAAAAGCTTTTGCCTACGCTGTATGCCAACGGTCGCTTTGACGGCGTCTTTTCCATGGGCGGATCGGGCGGAACCGCTATCGCAACCGCAGGCATGCGCAAGCTGCCGGTAGGCGTTCCCAAAGTTATGGTATCCACCATGGCATCAGGCGATACTTCGCCCTACGTCGGCGCATCCGACATTACCATGTTCCCCTCCATCGTTGACGTTGCAGGCATCAATTCCTTCTCTGCGACGATCTTCAACAACGCAGTTGCCGCTATGACAGGCATGCTCGAACACGTTGCTCCCAAGCACGAGGATTCCAAGCCACTTGTGGCCGCAACCATGTTCGGCGTTACCACGCCCGCTATCCAGAAAGCACAGGCATACCTGGAATCAAACGGCTATGAAGTACTTGTATTCCATGCAACTGGCACGGGCGGAAAATGCATGGAATCACTGATCAACGGCGGCTTCATCAAAGGCGTACTCGATCTGACTACCACCGAATGGTGCGATGAAATTGCTGGCGGCGTTCTTAACGCTGGCCCTGATCGCTGCAGTGCTGCTGCCCTTAACGGTATTCCCGCTGTGGTGTCCGTAGGCGCTGACGACATGGTGAATTTCGGCCCGTGGGATACCGTCCCCGAGCATTACCAGTCTCGCAACCTGTACAAGCACAACCCAACCGTTACGCTTATGCGCACCACGGTTGAAGAAAACGAGCAAATTGGGCGTGCTATCGCAGACAAAGTCAACATGTCCATTGGCCCGTGCGCTGTAATGCTGCCTCTGAAGGGCGTTTCGATGATCGACGCCGAAGGCCAACCATTCTACGGTCCCGAAGAAGATGCGGCACTGTTCCAGGTGCTTCGCGATGAAATCGACCCGACAAAGGCCGAGCTCATCGAAATGGATGCTCATGTGAACGACGACGAATTCGCCATTGCTGCAGCACAAAAGCTGATCGACCTCATGAATCAATAACGTATATAGAAAAAGACGAGAACGCACAGTTCTCGTCTTTTTCTTGTAGAAGGTGCCCGAGCGGCACCACTACCCTAGCTTCATTGGGCCTCTTTCCATAAGGGCAGTATTTCTTATTGGAAAAATGCTCATTAAAGCGACAGTTCCTCAAGGAAAAGGAGAAAACCATGCTTGAATTGTCCCGCGCAGAAATCCTCGACCGGTTCCGCAAGTCCCTCGACGAAGGCAACATCCTGCTCGGTGTAGGCGCCGGTACGGGCATCACGGCTAAATCCGCTGAGGCCGGCGGTGCCGACATCTTCGTTATCTACAACTCTGGTCGATTCCGCATGGCTGGCCGCGGCTCTCTTGCTGGCCTGCTTTCCTACGGCGATGCAAACCAGATCGTTGTTGAAATGGGCGCCGAGGTTCTGCCTGTTGTGAAGGACACCCCCGTGCTCGCTGGCGTATGTGGCACCGACCCCTTCCGCGTAATGAAGAAGTACCTTGCCGAGCTTAAGGAGCAGGGCTTCAACGGCGTTCAGAACTTCCCCACTGTTGGCCTTATCGACGGTACGTTCCGTAAGAACCTCGAAGAAACCGGCATGGGCTACGGCCTTGAAGTGGACATGATCGCCGAGGCCCACAAGCTCGATATGCTTACCTGCCCGTATGTCTTCGATGAAGAGCAGGCAGCAGCAATGACCAAGGCCGGCGCAGACATCATCGTTGCCCACATGGGCCTTACCACCGGTGGCACCATCGGCGCAGAAACCGCACGCACTCTCGAGGATTGCGCAAAGATCATCGAAGGCATCGTAAAGGTTGTAAAGGATATCAACCCCGATGCACTCGTTATCTGCCATGGCGGCCCCATCTCCGAGCCCAAGGATGCGGCTTACATCATCGAAAACGTTCCTGGTATCGATGGCTTCTTCGGCGCAACTTCCATCGAGCGCCTGGCAGCCGAGCGCGGCATCAAGGCTCAGACCGAAGCATTCAAGTCTATCAAAAAGTAGATTTTACCAGCTTGTTTGTTTGCAAAAAACAAGGCGTTCGCCATTCGGGTGGCGCCTTGTTTCATTCAACAGCAAAAAGAAACAAGTCCAAACCTTGGTAATTGCCCAATCTCCCCAATAGTTCTCTTTCGGTATGCACTATGCATCTGTGCTAAAGTTAGCTTAACCTAACTTAACCACGGCTAACTCTGCTCTCACACCGATCGCTCCGTTGGCCTTCCGCACAGATTGGAGCGCTTATGAAAGGCAACACCCCCTACCTAGTGGTCAACGGACTCAAGAAGCATTACGGCAATGCCGAAGCGCGCGTCCAAGTGCTTGATGGAATTACCACAACCATAAACAAAGGCGAAATTTGCGTTATGCTCGGCCCCTCCGGTTCAGGAAAATCCACCTTCCTGAACCTCATCGGTGGGCTTGAAGGGGCCGACGGCGGCACGATCCGCGTCGGAGAATGCGAGATCACCGCGCTTTCCGCAAAAACCTTGGGCGAATACCGCCGCCGTGAACTTGGCTTCGTTTTCCAGTTCTACAACCTGGTCCCCGACCTCACCATTCGTGAAAACATCGAAGTCACAGCGCACCTTTCCAAGAAACCCCTCCCCATAAATGAACTGTTGCATTCGCTTGGCCTATGGGAACACCGCAACAAATTTCCCCGCCAGGTTTCAGGTGGCCAGCAGCAGCGTTGCGCAATCGGACGCGCGCTGGTAAAGAACCCTGGCCTTATCTTGTGCGACGAGCCCACAGGCGCCCTCGACTACAAAACCTCGAAAGAGGTTCTTGAGCTTATGGAAAGCGTGAACCGCACGTATGGCTGCACGATCGTTATCGTCACACACAACGCCGCCATAGCACGCATGGCAAACCGCGTGCTTCGTTTGCGCGACGGACGCCTGGCGGAAGACGCAGCAAATGGAGCGCCTGTGCCCGCTTGCGAGCTTGAATGGTAGGCGAACGATGACACCACTTGCCAAACGACTCCCCCGCGAACTCAAGAACAACATCGGCAAATACCTTGGCATCTTTCTGCTTATGTGCGGAGCCATTGCTCTGACCTCAGGCTTTCTACTTGCCGCGCATTCGATCAGCCAGATCATCGATGGCATGCACAGCGAATACACCATCGAAGACGGCCGTTTAGCCACTTCGTTCGAAGCCACCGACAACCAGCTTCAAGCCGCACGCGATGCAGCCGAAGACGTGGGCGGCGTTACGCTCTTTGATAACTATTCCATCGATGCCGCCATCACGCTCCCCAATGACGATGGGACCAAACGCACACTGCGTACTTACAAGCATCGCACCCAAGTAGACATCGCAGCCTACTGCGAGGGTTCAGAACCTGCAACCGAAAAAGAAGTTGCCATCGACCGCGTGTTTGCAAAAAACAACGATATCCATGTGGGCGATACCGTCGATCTTGAAGGCAGCGCCTACACCGTCTGCGGCATCATGACCCAACCGGACAGCCAAGCGCTTTTCCTCAATAACTCCGACTTTACCGTGAACACCATCACCTATGGCGTTGCCGAAGTTTCCCCCGCGGGCTTTGAAGCGCTTAAAGATGCTGGCGGCGCACCAACATATACCTACTCGTTTACCTTCGCCAACCGCAACCTTTCCGTTGCAGACCGCACCGATGCCGAAAAAGATATGGCAGAGGCAATGGCGGATGCCGATGCAAATATCGACGACCTCACCGATGCAAGCGCCAACCAAGGCATTGGCTATGCGGCAGATGACGTTAAGGGCGATTCTGCCATGTGGACCACTCTGCTCTACATCATCATCGTTATCATGGCATTCGTATTTGTGGTGCTTACCAACGCCACCATCGAACAGGAAAGCGCAATCATCGGCACCCTTCTGGCAAGTGGATATCGCCGAAGCGAGATTGTCCTGCACTATCTAGCGCTGCCGGCAATTGTAGGCATCTTGGCAGCTGGTCTAGGTACCGCACTCGGAGTGGCATTCTTTACCGAGCCCATGCGCCAGCTTTACTACGGCTCCTACAGCCTGCCTCCGTTCCAGGTGTTCTGGGACTGGGGTATTTTCCTCAAGTGCGCCGTGGTGCCCGCTGCCGCACTTATCATCATTACGCTCGTGGGCCTTCTGCGCAAAATGGGAAAAACGCCACTGCAGTTCCTACGTCACGAAGCTGCCGGGAAATCGGGCACCAAGCGCGGCGTGCGCTTACCTGAACGTCTGAGCTTCGTAGCGCGCTTCCGCCTTCGTATTTTCCTGCGAAACCTTGGCAACTTCGCCACACTCTTCGTAGGAATTGCTTTCGCCAGCCTGCTTTTGCTTTTTGGTTTGGCTATCCTGCCCACCATGACGCACTACGCCGATAACTTGGAAACAAGCCTCGTAGCCGAACATACCTACACTCTTAAGGCGCCACTCGAACTCGAAGGAACACCCGAAGAACGCGAAGCATGGACCGCACTCGAACGCCTACAGTCCATCAACGGTACGCTGCTTACCGCCGCAGAGGACACGCAAGACGAATTGGAAGAAGCAGCAGATGCCGCACAGGATGCATACCATGAAGCAATGGCGTCGCCTTCTGTCGAAACTACCCAGGCAGCAACTAACGCCCTTTCTAAAGCACAACGCAAAAAGGACGCCTTCTATGCATCTATTGATGACATTGCCGACGCTCTTGGATGCAACCGCGACGACGCTATCGACCTAATGGAAAAAGCCGCCGATATCGATATAGACGATGACGATATTCATCCCGTAAACACCACCGACAACGGCGCTGATGTCATTAACCAAGCAGAAAAGTACGCCGTCTACCAGCTTGAATACGACCGAGGAAACAACAACGGCACCGAAACCGTTGCCGTCTACGGCATTCAGCCAAATTCCCGTTACTGGAAGGATCTTGATATAGGCGATGGCAAAGCCGTATTCGGTGCGGGCCTTGCAGACAAGTTCGGCTGGAATGAAAACCAACAGGTAAACCTCTACGACAAGTACGAAGACAAAACCCACAGCCTTACCTTCTCGGGCCAGGAAGACACCTGGGGTTCGAACTCGAATATGAACGTATACATGAGCATCAACGACTTCAACACGATGTTCAGCAACAACAAGTCGTACTTCAACGGATACGTTAGCAACGAAGCGCTCACCTTGGACGCACGCTACTACGCAAACGACACAACCCCGGATGACATGCGTGCAGTGGGCAACCAATTCGTAAACATGATGGACTCCATGATTGGAATGATGGTGGGCTTGGCCGTATTCATCTTCTTGCTGTTCATGTACCTACTCACCAAAGCCGTCATCGATCGCAGCGCACGCTCCATCAGTTATATGAAGGTATTCGGCTACCGCGATAAAGAGGTCACACATCTTTACATCCGCTCGGTCACGCTGTGCGTGGTCGCATCGCTTGTGCTGTGCCAGCCTCTCATCATTGGCTCGCTTACCGCAATCTTCCGCTCAATGTTGCTCGCCTACAACGGCAACATCGAGATCTACGTGCCCTGGTGGTGCATGGCCGTGTGCATCGGCATTGGCTTCGCCACCTACCTCCTAGTAGCGTTCATGCATACGCGCTCGATTAAGCAGGTAGGCCTGTCCGAAGCGCTGAAAGTGCAAGAGTAAGCAGATTTTCGCAGCTGGTTAAACGTGGATTGCATTTGGCAGCCCCTCGAAAAGTTCTCTTAAGGGGCGATTGCCAAACGCGAAGACGCCCATCGCTGATTAGTTGATCCCTTTGCGTAAAACAGGGGCGTGCCTCAAAGGGCAAATAAATAATCGAAAGAAGGAGAAGCCAATAGAAACCATCCTTGGAATCCTGATTCCCTTTTTAGGCACGACGATGGGCGCCGCCTGCGTGCTTTTTATGAAAAATAATCTGGGAAACCTGGTGCGACGTTGCCTTGCGGGATTTGCCGCAGGGGTGATGGTCGCCGCGTCGGTTTGGAGCCTGCTCATTCCTGCTATAGAGCAATCGGCTTCGATGGGAGCGCTTTCGTTCGTTCCCGCTTTTGCGGGATTCTGGTTCGGCATGCTGTTCTTGCTTGCTCTAGACCACTTGATCCCCCATCTGCATGTAGGCAGCGAGCAATCAGAAGGCCCAAAAAGCAAACTTAGCCGCACCACGATGATGGTGTTAGCGGTGACTCTGCACAACATCCCGGAGGGTATGGCGGTTGGCGTTATGTACGCGGGCTTTCTTGCTGGAAATACGCAGATCACCGCAGCAAGTGCATTGGCGCTGTCGATCGGCATCGCTATTCAGAATTTCCCAGAAGGCGCAATCATCTCGATGCCGCTTCGAGCGGAAGGGATGAGCAGAAGAAAGGCATTCGCGGGTGGCGTTGTTTCAGGCATCGTAGAGCCAATTGGTGCAGTGCTGACGATCATTGCCTCGCAGCTCATCATTGCGGCACTGCCCTATCTTTTGAGTTTTGCAGCAGGAGCCATGCTGTATGTGGTGGTCGAAGAACTAATGCCGGAACTATCTCAAGGCAAACATTCCAACCTTGGCACCGTGTTCTTTGCCATCGGGTTCAGCTTGATGATGGTCCTCGACGTTGCGCTGGGATAAAAGCACTAGTCGTGCTCACGCACTCTGGCAACAGCATCAAGCTCGAGGCCGTCACCATGATCAAGTTCCCTGTCCTTAGGAATGGTGGGAATAATAGCCAGCATTAAAACCGCCAGGAAAATCGCAACAGCAGCTAGCACTATCCACACAACGGGCTTTTGGACCAGAAATGCACTAAGGCCCATCACCGAATAGGAGATGGCCAGGATCCTCATCTTCCTAGGCAGAGAAATACCACCGCTTTGCTTGAAGGGCTCAACGTATGCTCGGTAAATTGGAGTTTGAGCAATCCAGGAACTAAGGCGCTCCGAGCTACGTGAAAACAGAAACGCTGCAAGCAGCACAAGCGGCGTTGTTGGCAGAACCGGTACAAACATTCCAATGAAGCCAAGCGCAAGGCACACACTGCCTGCAGCAATAAAAAGAATCTTCTTCGCAAAATGCATGGTGGGTCCTTTCAGGGATCGGCATGCTCGCAAAAGAATGCGCGCTGCCATTTTCTCATAGAGACTCCGATTGCTCATGCAGCAAGCAGGACACATGGTCGATATTTCCAAATTAACGGCTTAAACTTCGCTACCTACATAGTCGGAATCTCAAAGCCGAAGTTGCATGGATCGGGCGCACCAACCAGCTTCACCCATCAACCCAACCGGGCCAACTCGCCAACTTTCTCAACAACGCCTACCGCTTCGTGGCCAAGGATCATATCGCTGCGATCGCCAATTGACCCTTCCCAAACAGTATGCACGTCAGACGTGCACGGCGAAACCGCAATGGGCCTTACCAACGCATCCAACGAACCAAAAGCAGGACGCTCCTTTTCAATCCAACCCGTCCTATCGATCCCTAACATTGCGAAGCCTTACATGGCAGCCCCCTAAAATCCTGGTAGTGTGAGCATCTGATGCAAACGCATGCTCTGCGATACATCAGCCGATTTTTTTCATCGCCGCATCACGAAAGTACCCGCAGAAGTACCAGAGCAATAGGGTCGATTCACACATTTGTTTTCAGGTCAAAGAAGAGGGATCAGGGATAGAAGCATCCTCCAAATCGAAGAAGGCGGTTCCCTCTGCTTTGCCCAAACATGCAACAAAACCGCTTCCTGGCTTCGCCTCAAGATACCCTTCACTTACCAGCAAGGAATAGGCATGTTCGACCGTGCTCACGCTCACTGAAAGTTCAGAGGCAAGAAAGCGCTTGGCGGGAAGACGGCTTCCAGCCTCAAGAATGCCATTGCGAATATCGCTGCGAACGCAACGATGGAGATACTGATATTTGGAAACACCTCCCCTACTGTCAAGGTCGTACCGCGCCGCCATAAAACTCCCACGATATTAATTGACTCGAAAGTTTACGATGAAAATCCAAGTTAACTTAGGGTCAATCTTGCCTAAACATCAGGCACTATTTCGCAGAACGCATGATTCCAGATGTTCTCTGTTCGGTTCTCTCGGTGAACGGCTTTCGTGCCTGAAGCACCAAAGGCGACCTATAGACACTCGCTCACAACCACAGATTATGAAGGAAACATCTTTACGGATGTTTGCTCCAATGGCCTCATGCGAACGCTCATATCCACGGGCTTAGCCGTAAACGGCGCCGTGGTAGCCAAGCCGTCAACGCCGCAAGCAGCATAGGCGCCTGCATTTTGAGGATTGATGCCACCAGCGGCGATAATCGTGATTCGAGGATCGATTTCGCGTATCCGACGAACCAACTCCGCCAATTCGGAAACCGGAACTTTATCGAGCTGGATTCCATCAACCCCGTGTCCGTCCGAGCTCGCCCTCGCAAGAGCTAAAGCGCGTTGTGCATCCGCCTCTACAAACAGCTTCTTTTCCACACACCGTGCCTTAATGCGAGGCATTTCTTCGACAAAACGGTTGAACCCGCCAAAAAACGCAAGGTGCTGCTCGAATACCAACACGGTTTCCGACAGCCCAAGGCGGTGAGGAAACGCACCGCCCGCCATTACCGCACAAGTAAGAAGATCCTTTGCGCCAGGCATGCTTTTACGCGTGGTCAGAACTTCGCATTCAGGGTTTACCGCATGAACCGCATCGACCATACTGCGTGTTTTCGTAGCAACGGCCGACAAATGATCGAACACGTTAAGGCACACTTTCCAAGCGGCATGCAAATCCGCCGCTGCTCCCCGCACCGTAAAGAAGGTCTGACCCGCTGAGACCAATTGCCCGTCTTCGCTGGATGCCAGAACCTCACAACCGAGATTTCGCATAATGCGTCGAGCGATATCGGTGCCGGCAAGCACACAGCTCTCTCGCGTAAAATATTCCATTTCGCCAGGCTGATTGTGGACGCCGAGCACCTCACACGTCAGATCGATATAGGGCACGTCTTCTTCAATGAACGCATCAATGCGCGCATTTGAAAACCTCATTTCAACTCACCTTTCATATCTCTTAACACCCTCAGTTCAACTTTGGTATTTCAGCGTATTGAGGCTCAGAGGCGCTTATCTGCTTACTACAACATCACACTTTGCACGCATACGTGCGATAGCTGTCACTTTATATCAGCCTCTAAATCTCCTTATGCCACACGTGCAAACCCAAAAGACCAGGTTGCCAAAATAAAAAGGGCGGAAAGAGAGCCATACGCAATAACAATGATTTAATTCGACATATTTTGCATGGATTTGCCCTATATCAACAAGTTGCACATTCGTATCCTTTTACCGAATCTGAACAAGCGCGCACACGCTCTTATCCAAATTCAAAAGACCATGAAAGCGAAATGCCGTGAGCAGAATACGCATAGCACTGACCTTTGTTGCAGCATTAGCACTCTACGCATTGGTAATGCCGATATCGGCATTCGCAGCAACGCCAACCACTATCGAAGCAGGCAACAGCAGCGAATTCGATAATGCGGTAGCTACTATAAACACTGCTACCAGTGGCGAGTACATTATTGAACTCACCGACGACATTCAAACGGGAGGAGCCTCATTCTCCTCTTCGCAGCCTGTAAGCATTGTTGGCAACGAACACACCATTGCACTTGGCAAGGGCCACATTTACGTAAACCCGTCAGCACAATTGAGCTTAGGCGCGGCAGATGGCAGTGACACGCTGAAAATCAGCGGCGGTAACGAACAGAGCAACGATGAACCTGGCCTGTTGCAGATCCAAGGCACGTGCAACATGTACCCCGGTGTCACCATTGCCGACCGCAAAGGCAACAACTACTTCGGCGGCGGCGTAACCGTACAGGGCGGCACCTTCCATATGTACGGCGGCACTATTGATAATTGCGGCATCACCGGCGGATCCATGTGCTATGGCGGAGGTGTAGGGGTTGCTTACGGCGGCTCGTTCACCATGGACGGCGGCGAAATCAAGAACTGCTTCGCCACTTCTCCCTTCAAGTGGGCGGATGCCGGCATGAACCCCCTTTGGATCGCGTCTGCCGGCGGCGGCGTGTTCGTTTCTGGCGGATCTTCGTTCGTCATGACAGGCGGAACCATCTCGAACAACAAGGCAAACCAAATGGGCGGAGGTGTTGCCGTTGTTGCGTCACCCAATGAAATCGAGGGTGGACGATGGGGCAAACTTCAAAGCTCAGCGCAAATCCTTGACGGTACCATTAGCGGAAACGAAGCAAACGATGGTGCAGGCGTTCTTTCTTCCGCGTATTTCTACAACCCATACACCCTGTGCGCCGCCACCCCAAACGTAGGCGCTGCCGAAAAGCCGGGCTTATTCCTTAAGAACACCACCATAACCAACAACAAAGCGAACCAGGACGAAGGCTATGGCGCCGGCGTGCTTGCAATGAAGATGAAATCACCTGCCGCAGCTGAAATTCGCGACTGCACGATAAAGAAGAATAGCGCCGCGGTAGACGGCGGCGTTGCATCGTATGGTAACTTCACCAGCTTGACCATCGACGGATGCACCATCACGGGCAGCGAGGCAACAAATTACGGTGGAGGCTTTGCGGCGGAATCGAATTCCGGTGAAGGTGCAGGCACCACCATCACCAACACCAAGCTGTGCAACAACATCGCAGACAAGGCGGCTTCCGATGTCTACCTGAACGGCTCTGTTGCAAAATTGTCAGCCGCAAAAGACATGGACGAGCTTTACCTGGGCAAACCCGATGACGTGACCAACAAAAAAATTGACGGCTGGTATCTTGATAACGAAGACTCCCGCTACGCAACGCAGGCAAAAGAGCAGCGCAATGAGTACGCCAACTACGCCAGCATCGGCTCCGATGGCAAGGTTTACCTGGTTGCGCCGCAAAACCGTCTTTGGTGAAAATCACCTTCGCGAATGAAGACGGCACCACCATCTATAGCGAAGACTGGTACGAAATCGGCACGAAAGCAGACCAAATTACGGTACCCACTCCTACGAAACCGTCAGACGACAAGTACGACTACGTGTTCGATTCATGGCACACCGCGATCGAAGATGTCACGGGTGACGTTGTTTACAAGGCTCAATTCAAAAAAGTCTTCAAGAACTTCAGCGCTAAGTACACGTTCAGCAGCACCTCTTCCGACAAACAGCTGCCAAGCGAGGTTTTAGCGGTACTTCCTAAAGACACAAACAACTATGTGTATAACGATGCAGTAAACGCTATTACACCATCCCAGACAACTGTAGATGTTGCCAACGGCACCTGGATTTTTATGGGCTACGACAGGGATTCAGCCATCGCCGATATGACCACGGCAGATTCAGAAGGCAATGTAACCTTCACCGGCTCCTGGAAATTCGTTGAGAAGAGCGACACTCCGTCCGCGCCAGACAATAGCGATCAGAGCGGAGCAAATGGCAGCGATAAGTCGCAGGTCAACTCTAACGACAAATCAGGAACTGCGCAGGAGGCAGATTCGCCTTCCCCCAACACGGCAGACGGCACAAGTGTCGGTTTTTGTTGCACCTTTCTAATAGCCGCCATTGTGGCGCTGGGAAGTGCCGTGCGTGCAAATAACAGGATAAGGCGTAGACGAAACTATTAATTGTGATCCGCATCCCCAGAGCTGCAGAAGGTCCAAATCAATTTCGGAGCAAATGCATTACCCAATCAGGGAAAATGTTACCAACTGAATATAATTAACAGATATGAAGTATGCGTCGTGCTAACAACGACGCATTCCAACCGAATTCAAAAGAGCTCTGCATGGATCCCAATAAGCGTCCTGCATCATTTGCTGTATCAACACCGTTGACGTTATGACCGCTGAAGTTCCCGAGCTTGACTGGGCGCTGTTGAAGTACATCACTGCACGCGTTACCGCCGAAGTTCCTGGCATCTGCCGCGTCTGCTACGACCTGACGCCTAAGCCCGTTGGCACTGTAGAATGGGAGTAGCGGGAACTGGTTTCTGAACTCGCATTTTGGTGCTGCCAAGTACCGCCTGGCACTGTGGGACTTTTGAACCGCAGGGTCTCGTAGCAGAACGACCCTGTTCCGCCTTATATGCCGTGCAGCGAACAACGAGCTTCGCTTCAGCATCATCGAGCCCCAAGCCCCGCGTAGACGCCAAACTAAGTCGGCACCATCGAGTTGCAGCGAAGCAGCGGCAATCGCCACATGGGCACTTGACGGTG
Organism: uncultured Eggerthella sp.; assembly: GCA_965147435.1. Lineage (GTDB taxonomy): Bacteria > Actinomycetota > Coriobacteriia > Coriobacteriales > Eggerthellaceae > Anaerotardibacter. The sequence goes on from CBCTKC010000001.1 coordinate 25,256, forward strand.
ACGTAACGTCGCGCGCGATAATAGGTTGCTAAACTACTTTGCGATTCCGCGTGCGAGAGGAGCACGGCATGCCTGCATACAAAGATGATCTGATGACAGTTGGCGAACTCGCCCGTCGCGTGGGCGTGACCGTGCGCACCATCCAGTACTACGATCAAAAGGGCCTGCTGCACCCCAGCTCCAAAAGCGAGCAAAACCAGCGCCTCTATTCGACTGACGACGAGGAGCGCCTCTATCGCATCCTCACCCTCAAGTTCCTCGGCTTCTCGCTCACGCAGATCAAGGAAGCAGAGGGCATCGACGACTGCCAGAAGCTCTCCGGCGCGCTTGACCATCGCATGTGCGAACTGGAACGCGAGAGCATGGAGATCCTGCGCAACATCAACACCATCAGCAACCTCAAAGAGCACCTGGCTGCAAGCGAGAGCGTGCGGTGGAGCGACTTCGCCCAAGCCATCAGCGATATGCAGAACCGTGAGGACGTGCTGTGGATGGCAATCAACGGGGAGGGCTGCGACGAGAGCAGCGTCCCAGAGCTCACCCACGAGGTGATCGACCGCTGGCACGAGCTCATGGGCGATACCATCGAGGCCATGCACGACGGCGTGCAGCCCCGAGACGAGCGCGGCCGCGAGCTGGCAGCGCGCTTCGAGCGCCTCGGCGGCATGCCCAGCGCCCTGACCGGCCTCAAGCGCCTCGCCAACCAGCGCACACAAGGCCCCAAGAAGTACGGTCGAGACTTCTACGCGGGCATCCAACGCAGAACGCTCAGCTTCCTCAAAGACGCGCTCGAGGCGCTGCACGAGCAGGCGTGACACGCGACCCACTCATACTTGCAGAAGTACGAGTTATTCCTGTCAATGAAAAACCAGGCCCCAAACAGGGCGCCCGACCAGATCACGGCCTTGATCGGCATGCCGCGCCGCTCGCCAACTTTTTCTCGTGCAGCACTTGACCATGACGTAGCGTCGCCCGTTAACATCCTCACTCGGTTTCGAGAGAGGAAAGACGATGATCGTTTCATGGATGACGACCAACAAGTGCAACCTCAAGTGCGAGCACTGCTATCAGGACGCAGCGGACTGCGACAGCCGCGAGCTAACAACGGTCGAGGGCAAGGCGATGATCGAGCAGATCGCGCGCGCCGGCTTCAAAATCATGATTTTCAGCGGCGGTGAGCCGCTCATGCGCGATGACATCTTCGAGCTCGTGGCGCACGCCGCGGCCCAGGGTCTGCGCCCTGTGTTCGGCAGCAACGGCACGCTGATCACCGACGAGGTCGCACGCAAACTCAAGGAGGCCGGTGCGTGCTCCATGGGCATCAGCATCGACAGCCTCGACGCGGCAAAGCACGACGCCTTCCGCGGCGTTGCGGGCGCCCACGCAGACACACTCGCGGGCATCGAGGCATGCAAGCGCGCGGGCCTCGACTTCCAGATCCACACCACCGTGGTCAACTGGAACCGCGACGAAATCTGCGACATCACGGACTTTGCGCAAAGCATCGGCGCGGTCAACCACTCGATCTTCTTTCTCATCCCCGTGGGACGCGGCAAGTACATCGAGGAAACGAGCCTCAAGGTACTCGAGAACGAAGCGCTGCTCCAAGACATCATGCGCAAGGCCGCAGACGTCGACATCGACGTCAAACCCACCTGCGCGCCGCAGTTCACGCGCGTTGCCGACCAGCTCGGCATCCCAACCCGCTACACACGCGGCTGCCTGGCCGGCCTCACCTACTGCGTTATCGGCAGCGAGGGCATCGTGCGCCCATGCGCGTACATGACCGAGGACGCCGGCGATGTGCGGCAACAACCCTTCGATGAGATCTGGGCAACAAGCCCCGTGTTCGAGCGTCTGCGCACGCAGGCTTACAGAGGCAACTGCGGCGAGTGCGAGCACAAGAAGCATTGCGGCGGCTGCAGGGCGCGCGCGGCGTACTACCACGACGGCGACTACATGGCACAAGACGACTACTGCGCCTACGGGCAGAAGCTCGGCTGCATGGGCGCCTAGGCTCTGGCGGCAACAGCCCGCTGCTCGGCAGCGACACGAGACCGGCGAGCAATCAATCGACGAAAACCAGCGGCGCCACAATCGTCAGCCGCACCAACAAGACAAGGAGAATCGCATGAAGAGAATCGCAACAAAGACCTTCGCATGCATGTGTGCACTGGTCCTGGCGACAAGCGGGAGCGCGATGGTCGGATGCTCTGGCAATAGCTCCGGCAACGACGGCGCGCAGCAGGGCGCGACAAGCCAGGAGGCCGGCTACACCTTCACGGACGATCTGGGCAACCAGGTAACTGTGAGCTCCCACGAGCGCGTCGTCGCGGGCATGGGCAGCTTTGCGAACATCTGGGAGCTAGCTGGCGGCACGCTCGTCGGCGCGTCCAACGATGCATTTTCCGATTACCACATCGAATCCAAGGCGGAAAAGGTCGGCGATTTCTCTTCTCTCAACGCGGAGTCCATCATCGCCCTCGACCCTGACTTCGTCATCCTAACTGGTGCAAACTCCGGCCGCGGCGGCGGCGTCGCACAGACCGACCTCAAGGACACCCTGCAGGCGGCAGGCATCGCCGTGGCGTACTTCAACGTGACCACCTTCGACGACTACCTGCGCATGCTCAAGACCTGCTGCGATATCACCGGCAACACCAAGGCATACGAAGAAAACGGCACTAACGTCGCCGAAAACATTGCCGCCATAAAGAAGAAGGCCGAGGGCAAGAGCGCTGGCAGCGTCGCGGTGCTGACCACGTACTCCGGCGGCACGCGCGTCCAGGCGTCCTCGACCCAGACCGGCACCATGCTCGCCGAGCTGGGCGCAAGCAACATCACCGACGCCGACAAGAGCCTGCTGTCCGACTACAGCCTGGAGTCCCTGGTCAAGGCCGACCCCGATTTCATCTTCCTGTTGCCGATGGGCGACTCCGACGAGGCAGCGCAAAAGGCACTTAAGGACCAGACCACGGCTAACCCGGCTTGGAAGGAGCTCACCGCCGTCAAGAAGGGTCGCGTCATCACGCTCGACCCCAAGCTGTTCCTCTACAAACCCAACAATAACTGGGATGACGCGTACGAGGAGCTGTACAAGGCCCTCTACGAGGACCAACACGAGCAGAAGTAGCACCTGATCTTGAAGGAAATACAGACAACAAGCTTACACGGGGAGCGCAGGCGTGCCTTGCAAGCAAACAGGCGATTCGTGGTGGCAATGGTTGCCGCAGCGGTGCTGCTGGGATGCACCGCGGTGCTCGGCATCGTTATCGGCTCGACCTCCGTTGGCATAGATGACGTGCTCGCGCTCGCCTTTGGCGCGGATGCTGATCAGACAGCGGCAAACGTCATCTGGAACATCCGCCTGCCGCGCGTGCTCGCCGCGCTTCTTGCCGGCGCCGCGCTCGCGCAGGCAGGTGCGCTCATCCAAGCTGCGCTCGACAACCCCCTCGCCAGCCCGAACATAATCGGTGTGAACGCGGGCTCGGGTTTCTTCGTGCTGCTGGCGGCGTGCACGTTCCCCAACGCCTTTGGGCTCGCTCCCGTAGCGGCCTTCCTCGGCGCGCTGTGCGTGGCGGGGCTCATCTTTGCTGTAGCGGGCCTTGGGGGCTCGTCACGCCTCACCGTCGTGCTCGCCGGCATGGCGTTCACGTCGATCTTCACTGCAGGCATGAACACGATCCTCATCGTGAATCCGGACGCCTACGTGGGAGCCTCCGGATTCTTAATCGGCGGCCTGTCCGGCGTCAAACTGGACGAGCTCATCGTCCCCAGCTGCACGATCTGCGCGGTGCTGGTGCTCGGCCTGTTGCAGGGCACGCAGCTCAACCTGCTCTCGCTGGGCGAGCATCAGGCGCACTCCCTGGGCCTCAACGTCCGACGCACACGACTTGTCGCGCTGGTGTCTGCCGCCGCGCTCGCGGGTTGCGCAGTGAGCTTTGCAGGTCTCATCGGATTCGTGGGGCTCATCGTCCCGCACGCGGTCCGCACGCTGGTGGGCCACGACAACCGCCGCGTCCTTGCGATGGCGCCGCTGTTGGGCGGGCTGCTGGTGTGCCTGTGCGATCTGCTCGCCCGAACGATGTTCTCCCCATATGAGATTCCCGTCGGCATTGTCTTGTCGCTACTAGGCGGGCCATTCTTCGTCTACCTGATCTTGCGCCGCGGGAAGGGAGGCCTCAATGGCTAGCGTACAGCTGAGCGACGTGTCCTTTGGCTACGGCGAGCGTGCCTTGTTCAGCAAGCTGACCCTCGAGCTCGCTGAAGGCAAGGTAACGAGCATCATCGGCCCCAACGGCTGCGGCAAATCATCGCTGCTTAAGCTTGCAAGCGGCATCTGCAAGCCCTGGAAAGGCAGCATCAGCGTGATGGGGCGCGATGTCAGCGCGCTTTCCTCCAAAGAGCGCGCGCGTCTGTTAAGTTTGTTGACGCAGGAGCACGCCGCACCGCCCATGAGCGTGCGGCGATTGGTGGCCTGTGGTAGGTACCCACATCACAGGATACTCGCGACGATAGATGCTACCGATTACGAAGCAGTGGAGCGGGCGCTTGAGGCGTGTAGGCTGGCAGACCTTGCCGAGCGCCCGGTAGCCGAACTTTCCGGCGGCCAGCGGCAACGCGCCTTCATCGCCATGGTCCTGGCGCAAGACACGCCCGTTGTGCTCTTCGACGAGCCGACCTCGTTTCTCGACGTGTCCGCGTGCTACGAGGCAATGGAGCTGATGCGCTCGCTCAAAGAGGAACATGGCAAAACCGTCGTCGCGGTGATCCATGACATCGATTTGGCGCTCAGGTACTCCGACGAGGTATGCGTCATGCGTGATGGCAAGCTACTAGCCCAAGGAGCGCCGCAAGAGGCCAAAGTGCTAGCGGCGGTCGAAGACGCCTTCGACGTACGCATTGAGCTGCTTCACGGCGAGCTGGGAAGCTTGTACGCGCTGTGGCGGCGCTAGCAGCGCTGAGGATCGCAAGCCGAAGGCAGGCGCCAGGGCGCGCGTGGACACGGTAACGACGCCTCTCATGTACCGGGACCCGCCTGTCTGGTGCCTCGGCGAAGTCCACAGCGGCCGAAGCCTCGGAGAATACGTGCTGCTAACACCACTGCCCCTCGACCTCCATGAGACTCGCTCGCGACAGGCGCAGCATCAATTCCCTCGAGCGGAAAGATTGCACAACCCTGTAGCGGCGCTTGATCTCGCGTTTGGCACTCTGCTGGACTTTGTCGGAACGGAGCTTGGCAATGTGCCTTTGGGAATGTCGTAGGCGCCTGCGCAGGGTCTTCCCTTTCGGAGCCAACCACGTTGCGGTCCAGAACGTTTTTGCGCCTTTCTTTTGATGGACGCATTTTCTCGAATCGCGCATCTTTGCCCTCGTATTTTGATTCCAACCAAGGCATGAAGGGCGCCATTGCGGTGAATTAGGCTAACTAGCAAGCTCATTAGCCAGAGCGGCAATCTGGGCACGCGCAGCATCATCTACTGAACCACGCACGGTAACAACCGTTTCCGCAAACTCGATACCGGCCAGCTGTTCCATCTGCGCACGCATGGCCTTGGCGGCTACTGGAGCCCAGGTGCCAGATTCGATGAAGGCCACCTTGCGGTTTTGATACGCGTGCTCAGCAAGCGTATGGATGAACGTGGTCATAAACGGGAAGATATCCCCCGCATACGTGATACTTGCAAGCACCAAACGATCGTAGCGAAATGCATCCTCCACTGCTTCGGCCATATCATCACGCGCCAGATCAAAGAGCGAAACGGTTTGCCCTTTTTCCTCAAGGGCACGTGCCAGCTCTTCTGCAGCCTGCTTGGTGTGGCCGTATACGCTGGCATAGGCAATGGTTACGCCGCTGTTTTCGGGCTCGTAATGCGCCCATGTGGTGTACGTTTCCACGTAATACGCCAGGTTTTCGGAGAGCACAGGGCCATGAAGCGGACAAATGCGTTCGACATCAAACGCAGCAACCTTCTGCAGAACAGCCTGTACGTTCTTGCCGAACTTACCCACGATTCCAAAATAATAGCGGCGTGCTTCGCAAGCCCAGCCTTCAGGATCTTCGATATCGTTTGCTCCGAACTTACCAAAGGCATCTGCGGAAAACAGCACTTTGTCTTGCGAATCGTAGGAAAACATGACTTCGGGCCAATGCACGTTGGCAGCGCCGATAAAACGAAGCGTGCGACCGCCAAGATCAAGCTCAAAGCCTTCCTTGCACACAATCTGGCGATCGGAGAAATCGGTGCCGAAATAGGCAGCCATCATCTTGAAGGCCATCTTCGAAGCAACAACCTGCGCGTCAGGATAGCAATCCATGAACGCAACAATGCCAGCCGAATGGTCGGGCTCCATATGATGCACCACAAGGTAATCAGGAGTGCGCCCATCAAGAGCGGTTTCAACGTTACCCAGCCATTCGTCAACGAAACGAGCATCAACCGTGTCAGCTACCGCCACCTTTTCGCCGATAACAACGTAGCTGTTGTACGCCATACCGTTTTCGCGAACATCGTACTGCCCTTCAAACAAATCGATATCGTGATCGTTTACGCCTACATACTTGATAGTTTCGGTTACCTGCATGGATATCTCCGATCCCCGATGATTGTGATCGCTCTGCATATAGCAAACGACTTAGCTGTGATGCTTGCCCTGCCAATGAAGTCATTTTAAAACGCTGAATGCGTTAGCTTTGAAATGTTAATAACACGATACGCGAATAGGGCATTCTGCCCTATTCGCTAAAGGGGAACGCGTCATTTCGACCAGTCGAAGCACCAAAGCCCCAGAAGAAAAGGAATCTGATTAAACCGTTCCCTGAACCGAAAAGCTGTATATGTTTTTCATTGCAAGTTGTTGTTGCTGCAAAATGCAAAACCAGCAAGACTAGGCTTCACGTTCGATTTCGGTGACACATTCGTTTTTAATGGCGCCCACCAAGGCTTGCAGCGCATCAACTACGCGTGGACGAATATCGCCGCCAATAAGGACGTACATAATGTCGTCACCTACCGCAAGTTCACCATTTGCAAGCCAAACGCGCACATAGCCGATGCCAGGCATAGCAAGGGTGTTTTCGATAGCAGCCTGAACCTTAGCGGCATCGTAGCTGAACAACATGCCGCCCACTTTTTTGCCAGGTTCCACCCCATCGGTTTCAACACCGCGCGCTTCCGCTTTCGGCGTAGCACGCACTACGCCATTATGCGTTAAGTACATACCACATTCCGCGGCGGCAGGATCGGCCTTCGCCTGACGCAGCCAAGCATCAACAGAGGGAGCCGTTTTACTAGTATCGAGCATTGGTTTCTCCTTAAGCTTTCACAAAGCAATATGCCGACAAAAGCCTTAATCCAAGTTTTTTGCCTTAGCTTTCTTCGACTTCTTCATGCCAGGCTTAAATACCGAAAGGGCAAATAGCGCAACAACGCACACGAGCATTGCGCCCACCGTTGCCGTCGAAAACGGCAGCAATGCAAAGACAACAATAACAACAATGCTCAGAATCCACTTCGCCACCAGCCAACTATGCTTGGCGAACCCCCATGAAGTCAGAACACCATATAGCACTGCCGTTGCCATAAGAAACGGAATACATGGCACGATGAATTGCGAACGAAACGCTTCAATGGCAACAGGTGCGTCGAGGCTTGCCAGTCCTAGCGCCGCGCCGTCGCTGAGGGTCAGAACGAATAGAACGGCAAATCCACCAAGCCAGACAGATGCAGCAAAAAGATGAACAAGATCAATGGTTCGTTTTACCGTTCGACTTGCTTTAGGAAGTTCCATGATCACCGATCGTCCCCCACCTACTCGTTTGAGCCCAATGGCCCCTGTTCAGCGTCGCAGCCATTCATAATAGGATGCTACGCTCTTTCGCGTGATAAGGGTTCGATTATTCTAGCATCCACCAATCATGAAACCTGGATGCTTGCACGGAAGGCGTTTTTCGTGCGCAAAGCCTTACTATTTTTTCGAAACCCTGCTTGAAGCCCCAGGGCAAAGAACAACACTGAAACAGCTAGATTTCCCCGGCGCGTTTCCTAGAAACCGATGATAAGGCCGCCGCGTTCGGCATAGTAACTGCAAAGGCCCCTGGTAGGAATAATCTCAATTTCGGAATTACCCCACAGCTGCAAGATGTTTTCCTTCAATGTTTGCGCGGCGGCGAGGTTATCGCAATGGCTAATGGCAACTCGCCCACCGGCAAATCCCCATTCCTTCATGCGGTTAATGAGTTCGCGAACGGTCTTTTTCGTTCCTCGGGCTTTGCCCTCGACGACAATCGTGCCCTCTTCGCTTGCAGTGCCAATTCCCCACATGCCTAATGCCCTTGCAAGGAAACCGGTCATTTTGCCCATGCGGCCGTTTTTAATAAGGTTGTCGAAGGAGGAAAGCGCAAAAAGGATCTTGGTTCTTTCAAGGAAGGTATTGGCGCTGGCAACCGCCTCGTCAAAATCAATGCCCTCTCGAGCGAGCCTTTCAAGTTCATGCACGCAAAGAACAAGCTCGGGGCCTGTCGACTTTGAATCGAGAACCGCAATCTTCTTTCCCGGGTGTTCTTCTAATGCCATATCCATGGCGGTAAGGGCGCTGTTCATGCTTCCCGAAAGCTGAGACGAAATAGTAATGGCAAACGTGTGGCCGGCCTTTTCGAAGTGCCGCAACCACGTTCCGGGAGCCGGACACGCAGTGTAGCTAGCTTCCTTCTCCTGCTCCATATCGTGAAGCATTTTTTGCAGATCAAGATCCTCGTCGTCGACATAATGCTGATCACCAACGGTAATTACAAATGGCACACTGGAAAGCTCGATAACGTCAGATTGATAACTCGACGGAAGAAGATCGCAACTCGAATCCGTAACAACGTTCCACTTCATGCCGCTCGTCCTTTCTAGCGCGCAAAAGCGCCCGATACAGTCGGGCGCTTAGGCCTGAATCAGCTGCCTCTGCCATCTGGCAGTACAAAGCGATGTTCAACAACGCTTCTATATCTCCTGCGTTTAATGCGCCATTCTACCGAAGGGGCGAATTTGCAACAAACCCGAAATCAAAATTAAAGGTGAAACGACGACTCCTTCGAAGATCACCAGACCCGCATTTCCCTAATGAGTCGCACGATGCAAGATGCATTCCGCTGCAACACTAACAGCGATTTCCTCAGGCGTTTCCGCCTTAATATCCAAGCCAATGGGCATATGGACCGTGTCCAATAGCTCCTCGGATACACCTGCATCCAGCAAACGCTGACGCGCTACAGCGATTTTTCGTCGCGAGCCCATGAAGCCCACATATGCCAACGGCTGACGAAGCACTTGCTCGAGGATGGCATAATCGAACGCATGGCTGTACGTCATAATGAAAACGTAATCGCGCTCATCAAAAGACATAGACGAAGCAATGTTTTCGTAATCGCCCAAGATAATCTGTTCTGCATCAGGAAAATCTTCGGATCGGGCAAACTCGGGGCGGCACTCGAAAAGGGTGCAAGCGAAGCCCACCTGAGCAAGGGCCGCAATGGTGGCACGGCCTACATGACCGCCCCCAAAAACAATGGCACGCACGGGGATAGAGACAGGCATTGCGAAGAATCCGTCAATGACACACTTCCGCTTCAAACCAACAAGCTGTTCACTCGACGCACCGCAATCTCCCGCCACAAGCGCGCCCTGCTCATTGAACAAAGCAACGGTGCCCTTAAATGGCGAGCCGCCCTCACGGCACTCCAATGCAAGATACGCAGGGGTGCGCTGCTCGAAACACTTCAGCAACTGGCTTGCCACCTGAGCCCAAGCGTCATCTTCCGCGCATATGGGAACATACAAAAGAACGGCATCGCCACCGCAAACCATGCCAATGCTGTTTTCAGCTTGAGGTCTGAGAGCTAGATCTTCCACAAGGCAAGTATCTTCGCCGACCATAGTGCGCGCTTTTGCGATGGCATGGCCCTCAATGGCGCCGCCACCGATAGTGCCGCAAATCAGCCCCGCATCAGACACCAGCATCTGGGACCCCGCATTTCGCGGCGTGGAGCCCTTGCCCCCCACCACGGTAACCAATACGACGTTACGCCCCAAACTCAAAGATTCTGAAATATGCTCTACGATATCGCGCATGATCCACCTTGCCATTATTGCCGATTATCGAATATGCCACTTAGGTGCAGAATAGCTTCCAATACGCCACCCGCCACCGACAAGCCTTTGTCAGAAACCAGTTGGCAATAGCGGGCCTCGCCACGTGGATCCACATCACCGCACTTCAAGCCCTCAGAGACGCGAACGCCGTCGGCAATCAAGCCCCGCAGAACACCTGTTAGCATAGCCACTACAGGAGCGTCTCCAACATATGCAACGACTTGCCCCTCTTCGACATGATCGCCGATCGAGCAAACACCACGAAACAGTCCATCGGCAGGCGCACGCAAAACACGCTCACCCGCAAAACCGCCCACAAGACCAGGCACTGCAGTATTTGGAAGCGCTGAACCCTGGTAATATGCACGTCCTAGAGTATGACCGCGCATGGTTTCCACTACTGCATGGCAGTCTTTCCCCGCAGTGAAGCCAGGGCCCACGCCTACTACAACGGGAGCCATATCCATAGAGGCGCCTAAATTTCGTTTCGCCAAAATGGCATCAACTACCACATCGGGCTTAAGCTCAATGCAACGACACTCAGGATCAATCAAAACAGGAATGGCGTGTTTTCGTTCGAGCACTTCCCTTGCCTGGCGAACATCCTGCACGCATATAGCCAAGACGCCCTCCACCTGCGCCTGGCCCAAACGCACCGCTTCGCTGAAAGCAACAGTGCGACGTACGGTAAGTGGCTGCTCGATTTCGGTCATAACAACCGAAATGCCACTCCGCCACAGCCGAAGGGCAATGGCGGTAGCGATATCGCCCGCTCCACGAATTATCGCAAGCATCGAAACTCACCATTCTTAAGGCTTCCAGCAACGACTGGGGTATTGCATTGCAGGGCAATACCCTCGGCCATCCGCCATTGAGCGGGAGCCTCCACCTTGTTTATGAGCAACACGTCATGAAGGGCTTCAGCATTCAGCACTGCCGCAACCGCTTCGGGTGTCACCTGGCATTCTTGCGAAATGCCCGCTAACTCCGCATAGTGTTCGGGACGATGACATGTCTCCGAAACAGGCAAACCCACGCCATCTATACCAGCCACGCATACCACCAAGCTCGCACAATCGGGAATGACCGGCTCATATTCAGCATGTGCCTTCAGGGGAAGCATCTTCGCACCATCAGCTTCTACCAGTACATAGTCAGCCAAACTTACCAGATCGGAAAAAGCCAAGGAAGATTGGGTCATCTTTCCCGTTTCCTCCTGGATTGAGCCAACGCATACCACAGGGCTGCCTGAAAGAGCCTTTTGCACTCCATCGAGGGAAGGATCGATCAAAGCCGGACACCACTCCGGCGTCATCATCTTTGTGCTGGTAGCAACAATCACGCGACCGCGCACAGACAGTGCGTTTGCAAGCACGCGCAAAAGCGTTGTTTTACCACCGCCGCCAATAATAGCCGTAAGGCCTGGTCGAATATGCAGATAATCGCAAAGGATGGCTATTCCTCCGGTTTCGCAAGCAGAATATGCTCTGGCAAAATCGGCAATTCGCGATGCCAAACACCTGTTGCTCGATAAATTGCCTGAGTCAGTGCAGGGGCAGGCGTATTGATAACAATTTCGCCAATGGACTTCGCGCCGAACGGACCTGTGGGCTCATACGAATTCTCGAATTCCACATTGATATGCCCCGTATCCAAGCGGGTTGGCAAACGATACGTAAACAAGCTCGATTCGCGAATCTTGCCTGTTGGAGTGCGGGTTACATCTTCCATCAGCGTATGGCCGATACCTTGAACAATGCCGCCTTCAACCTGGATACGCGCCAAGGCAGGGTTGATGGGAATGCCGCAATCAACCACAGCGGCATAGTTAAGCACTTCAACCACACCGGTTTCGCGATCCAGCTCGATTTCCGCCATACCCACCATAAACGGCGGCGGGGAAACGGGTGAAGAATGCATAGCAGTAGCCTCGGGAGCCTCACGGTTGCTGCACTGGCTCTTAACGGCGATCTCCTGCAAGGAAAGCTTCTGACCTGTGCTTTCTCGCAATACGCATCCGTCTTCAAACCGCAGCTCTTCGGGCTTGCATTCGAGAACATCAGCGGCAATAGTGCACAGCTTTTCCTTCAGCTGAGTGCATGCCTTTTCAACCGCCATACCTGTAACGTAGGTGGTAGAAGAAGCATACGAACCAGAATCGTACGGAGAAGCATCGGTATCGGCGCCGAATACGGAAACGTTTTCAACGGAGCACTCCATATGCTCAGCGACCATCTGAGCAAGGATGGTATCGCAGCCCGTGCCCATATCGGCGGCACCAATAAGCATCATAAACGAGCCGTCGTCGTTCAGTTTGACGGTAACCGAACCAACATCGATGCCGGAAATGCCGGAGCCCTGCATGGACATGCCCACGCCAGCAGCGCGTACCTTGCCATTGCCCATTTCGCGTACAGGGTACTTCGCTTCCCAATCAAACAGTTCAGCGCAACGCTCCATGCAGCGATCGAGCGCGCAAGAATTGGTAACCTCGCCATAGTAAGCAGGCATGGCCATACCCTCGCGAACCATGTTCTGCTCGCGAATGGCGATAGGATCTATGCCCAGCTTTTCGGCAAGTTCGTTCACGGTGGTTTCGACAGCGAACTGACCCTGCGTCGCACCAAAGCCACGATATGCACCAGAGGGCTGCATATTCGTATACACCACATCAGCGGTGAATTTGAAAGCTTCAAGCGATCCCGTATACAGCGGAATGGATTTGTGACCAGTTAAGCCAACCGTAGCCCAACCGTGTTCGCCATAGGCACCCGAATTGGAAAGCGTGTTGACAGCCAAAGCGCGAATGCGCCCATCGTTGTTGGCACCCAGACGCACGGAAATTTCCATTTCGTGGCGCGGGGAACCACAGGTCTGCGCTTCCTTGCGCGAAAAAATGCACATTGCAGGGCGCCCTGTTTTCATGGTGACAAACGCAGGGTACACCTCACAGACCGCAGTCTGCTTTGCGCCAAAGCCGCCACCGATACGAGGCTTTTCTACGCGGATACGGCTTTTCGGAATGCCCAATGCATTGGAAAGGATGCGACGTACATGAAAAACAATCTGCGTTGAGGAAATAACATGCAAGCGGCCATAACGATCAAGTTGAGTAAAGGTGCGGAACGTTTCCATCATGGCCTGGTTGTAGGCTTTCGTATGGTAAGTGCGCTCCAGGACAATATCGCAATCCGCAAGCACCGCTTCCACGTCTCCATCGCTGTCGGCGGTACCACCTACCAAGTTACGGGTGTTGTCTCCACCCAGGTCGCACAGCATATGCCAGTTGTCTTCAGGGTGCACCAATATAGGGTTGTCTTTAGCGGCGCGGAAATCCAACACCGGCTCCAGCACGTTGTACGTAACTTTGATGCGCCCAAGGGCTTTTTCGGCGGCCTCTTCGGTTTCGGCGGCAACGATAGCAACCACGTCACCCACAAAGCGCACATGGCGATCGATAATCAGGCGGTCATACGGACTGGTTTCAGGGTACGTTTGGCCAGCATTCGAAAAACGCTCGTTCGGCACATCTTCCCACGTGTACACATCAACCACACCAGGAAGTTTCTTGGCCTTTGAGGTATCGATGGTTTCAACGATGGCATTGGCGTGAGGGCTTCGAAGCAATTTCACCACCAGCGCATCGGGGACAATGTCATCGGTGTAAACCGGCTTGCCCAGCAACAGCTGCAGCGAGTCCTTTTTGCGAACGGACTTGCCCACAGATTGGTAATCGGGTCTATTCACGTTCAGTCTCCTGCGCTTTCCTGCTGTTCAAGAAGTTGCGAATACCGCGCTGCTGACCCACGTAACCTGAGCAGCGGCACAGATTTCCGCTGAGGTATGCCAGGATTTCCTCATCCGTAGGGTCGGGATTTTCTCGTAGCAAGGCAATGGTATTCATGACAAAACCGGGATTGCAGAAACCGCACTGCTCAGCGCCTTGGTCGGCAATGAAGCCTACGAATTCGGACGCTTCTTCCTGCAACCCTTCCAAGGTGTACACGCTGTGACCATCCGCACGAGCCGCCAACGTCGAACAGGACAAAACAGGCTGATCGTCGAGCAACACTGTGCACAAACCGCAGCTTGACGTTTCGCATCCGCGCTTAACGCTAAAGCAATTATGGGCACGAACGAAATCAATCAGCAGCATATCTGCTGGGATGTCGTCGGAAACCATCTTTCCATTCAGCTTGATTTTGATTTCCATTACAGCACCTCCCCCAATGCCATTAGGGTGCGGCGTGTAAGCACGGGAACCAACGCCTTACGATACTCGGCGCTACCCCACATGTTTCCCGATACGGGAACAGTGCTCGCCGCATACTCGGCAAAAGACGCGGCACTTTCTTCCGTAATGCCATTAGCCAAAATACCCTGCTCGTCGCGGAGCATCATGGCGCGAGCAGGACGGGAGCCCACTACCACACGGTACTCATTGCCCAGCTTCGCCGCAGCGCAATTAAGCGAAGGCAAATCAGTACGCTGCTTACGTACCGCCTGATAGGCAAACGCGCCAGGCTGCTTTTTTACAATGAGCCGTACCAGAAGGTCCTTGTCGTACTTCATGTTCACGAACTCTTCCAGGGGAACTACGCCGCCCTCAAAAAGCTCGACGTAGCTGTCCATAGCCATAAAAAGAGCAACGATGTCAGAGAAACCCATGCGGCGCCATAAGCTTCCGCCCAACGTAGCACCATTGCGGAACTGCACGCCCACAATATCCTTGAACGCAGCCTCAACCGCACCGCAAGAATAGGCAGCCAAACCAGGATGCTTTTCCATTTGTCGCAGAGTAACCATAGCGCCAATACGGAACTCGTTTTCGGTTTCCTCAATTTCGCCCAAGCCCAAATCGCACAAGTCGATAGCGGTACCGAAAGAGTGCTTGCCCATTTTCAGCCACATCATGCCAGCAACAATGCGATGACGCTTTTTCTGGTTCAATTCCCAGGCCTCTTCCAGGCTCTGTGGACGCACATATTTCTGAAAGGTGATAATGACACTCACTCCATTACTAGAACTTTACATAGATACTGTCATTATACTTTGAACCGATAGCTATCCGCTTAGAGGACAAATCCAACCACTGAATACGCAAAGGGAACTATCGCCATGCCACACCTTGCCAAGCAAACAACAATGAAGCACGGATGCATCATCATGGCATCGGGCATGGGCACACGATTTGGGGGCAATAAGCTCATTGCCAAGCTAAATGGCACGCCGCTTATTCAATTCGTAATTCAGGCCACCGAAAAGCACTTCGAAAAACGCGTGGTGGTTACCCGCCACGATGAAGTGGCCGCACTGTGTCACGCGTTAGGTGCTGAAGTGGTACTTCACGGCAAGCCCCATCGGAATGATACGGTGCGCTTGGGTATGGACGCCATAGGCGAATGCGACACCGTTACCTTCTTCCAGGCAGACCAACCGCTTATCAGCCCAAACACTATTGCCGCCCTTTTACACGCCGCAGAAAACACCCCTGAGTGCATTTGGCGCACCAGCTTTAAAGGCACGCCAGGCGCCCCCGTGCTATTCCCCTCATGGGCATTCGACGAACTGCAAACGCTCCCATCCGGCAAAGGCGGCGGCTACGTTGCCAAAGCGCACGAAAAGCTCGTTAGAACTATCGAGGTTTCAAACAGATGGGAACTCTTCGATGTTGATACGCCTGAAGATCTGATCCTTTTACAGAAGCACTCGGGGCTCTAACGAGCGCACAATTGCACCAGGATGATGGTCGCATCTTGCTTGGTTGCACTCGCAAATTGGACACGGCCAAAGGCAAGGTTCAGCGTAGAGCTGCATACTCATCACCCACAAGACGACGAACAGGCACGCGCCCTGAACGGCATCCACGAACACCCGTGCGGGAGCCTCTCCCCTAAACTAACCGCACTTTTCGCAAAAAAAAGCCCAGTTGGATAAGTCATCCAACTGGGCGCAGAGTAAACCCGAACAGCTAATACCTAATTGTTCGAATCTTTCTTAAGAAGGGCCGAATCCTTCGGCAGCACAATGTTCAAAAGGATAGCTACCGCAGCTGCAGCAACAATACCGGAGCCACCGAAAATAAGGCTTACCATCTCGGGCGCACCAGCCAGAACAGCAGGGTTTGCACCAATGCCGTAGCCCAAGCCAAGAGCAACCGAAACGATGCTCAGGTTGCGCGAAGTGAGCGGATCACGCGTAATGAGCTGAATGCCGCTTACCACGATAGAGGCGAACATGATAACAGCGGCGCCGCCAAGAACGGACTGGGGCATGATGGAAATCACGGCAGCCAGCTTGGGGCACAAACCACACAGAATCAGGAAGAGGGCACCACATGCCAGAGCCTTGCGGTTGACCATCTTGGTCATAGCAACCAGGCCAACATTCTGGCTGAAAGATGTGTTGGGCAAAACACCGAACAAAGCAGCGAACGTCGAGCCGATGCCGTCGCAAACAACACCACCGGAAAGCTCCTTGTCGGTTGCTTCGCGATCCATACCGCCCTGGGTTACACCCGAGATGTCGCCAACCGTTTCAACAGCCGTAACAACGAACATAACCAGTACAGGAGCAATAGCACGCATGTCGAACACAGGAGCAACGGGCATCAACGCCGGAACAGCGAACCAGGACGCTTCGGCAACTTTATCCCAATTCAGAACCCAAGCTTTGGTGTACTCAACGCCTTCGGCAGTAACGCCCGTCGTAGGCAGAATTAAGCCCATGATGCCTGCAACGATATAGCCCACGATAATGCCGGCCAAAATCGAAGAAGCACTCGCAAAACCCGTGGTGGCATGCTTGACCGCCAAAATGACAATCAAAACAATCAACGCTAAGCAAAGGTTCTCGAGCGAACCAAAATCAACTGCGCTGTTGCCGCCGCCAAAAGCATTAACGCCAACGCTAATCAGGCTCAAGCCGATTGAAAGAACAACGGTACCCGTAACGATAGACGGGAAAAATCTACGAAGCGGCTTTAAGAAGAAGCCCAGAACAGCCTCGAACAGACCACCGATAAGCGAAGCGCCCATGATGGCGCCATAGGCAACAAGACCTCCGCCCATAGATGCGGCAACGGAATTGAATACGCCGATAAATCCGGATGACGTGCCCATGATAATTGGAACCCTGCCACCTACAGGACCAATACCGAACAACTGAACTAGCGTTACCACGCCGGCGATAAGCATGGCGTTCTGCAGCAGCGCCAACTGAATTTCCGCGAATTCAGCAGTGGCTAAGCCACAAACGCCCGTCACGATAAGCAACGGCGTTAGATTGCCCACAAACATCGCTAACACATGCTGCAGACCCAGCGGAACCGCCTGAGTAAGCGGAATATCGCCTTCAAACGAGAAAACACCCAGCGACCTACCATTGCCGGTGGTTTCTTCCGAAGAACCTTCCGTACGCACTTCTTCCTTTGCGTGCGGCTGATTCTCCTGCTTTTCTTCGACCACTCATATCCCCCTTCCAAAAGGATAGTAATGGCAAAAAAATATCACCCAATTGTTACGTTTAAAAGCGCGACCAAAAATTTCCTCCACAAAAGTCGATCCGCACAACCGAAAAACAGTGCCGTCCTTTCGGAACACTTGCCAACCGCAGCTTCCAATAACGCCACTGACGCTTACCAAACGAACGAGTTCGTTACGCATCTTGAAAGTTTTAAATCCGCTCAACCGACCAAAACTGCTTTTGAAACAGCTATCGATCCCACCTTCATTCCACCTAAATGAACTTTCCCGTAACGCTTTCGGGACAGTTCCGAATATCCTCCGGCGTACCGCAGGCAACAATTCGGCCACCTTCTTCACCGCCACCGGGCCCCATATCGATAATGCAATCGGCGGCACGGATGACATCAAGGTCATGCTCGATCACGACAACTGTTGCCCCCTTGGCAATCAATGCATCGAACACCCGCAACAATGTCTCGACATCCCTAGGATGAAGACCAATGGTAGGCTCGTCGAAAACAAAAACAGAATCGGTCTGTTCCCTACCCATTTCACTTGCCAGTTTCAGTCGCTGCGCTTCACCACCGGATAACGAGGGAGTTTCTTCGCCAAGCGTAAGATATCCCAGTCCCAAATCACGAAGGGTTTCGAGCTTCGGCCGTACGGAATTGAGGTTCTGGCAAAAGGCTACCGCCTCATTGACATCCATATTCATAAGCTCGGGTAAAGAGCGCTCCTCACCCTGCTTATTTGCATAACGAACCTGATTTGCCTGTTTCCGATATCTCGACCCACGGCATTCGGGACAAGGAATATCGACATCTGGCAGGAACTGAACATCGAGCGAAATAGTTCCGGTGCCATCGCAAATGGGACACCTGAGGCTCCCCGTGTTATAGGAAAAATCGCCCGCTTTAAGTCCAAGTTCCTTCGCATCGGTTGTTCTTGCGTACGTCCTTCGCAACGCATCATGCACATTGGCATAGGTGGCAACGGTTGAACGCACGTTAGCGCCAATGGGCGTTGCGTCGATCAACTTCACATGGTTGATGCCTTCCGCCTGGATGGAAGAAACATGGCTTGGCATGGGCTTACCGTAACATAGCGCCTCCAGACCAGGTATAAGGCTCTCCAGCACCATGGTAGTTTTGCCCGAGCCAGAAACCCCCGTAATAACCGTTAGCTGATGCTTGGGTATGCGCACCGAAAGCGGCTTTACGGTATGAATCGAATTAGCCTCCATGCATATAACGTCGTCAGGATTATCGGCAATCTGCTTTGGGCACTCATCGCCCCCCGTCGCACCGGAAAGGTAAGGACCTATCACGGAATTCGGGTTGCCTTCGATACTCCTCACGGTACCTTGAGCAATAACCGTTCCGCCTTCGGCGCCTGCGCCCGGACCCATTTCGATAAGCCAGTCCGATTCCTTAAGAATCTGGGTGTCGTGATCTACGAGCAAAACGGAATTTCCATCCCGCACAAGATCGTGCATTACGCCGTTCAAACCGACGATGTTGGCAGGATGCAGCCCAATAGAAGGTTCATCAAGAACGTATAACACGCCTGTCGTACGATTACGCACCGCTCGTGCCAACTGCATGCGTTGACGCTCGCCCGTGGAAAGCGTGGACGAAGCCCTATCGAGCGTTAGATACCCAAGGCCCAATTCCAAAAGCCGAGCGGCAACTTCCTCATACGACTCGCAGATGCTCTGAGCCATAGCACGCATTTCGTACGGCATAGCCTCGGGCACGCGTTTAACCCACGCAACGGAATCCTTCAATGTCATTCGACAAGCATCGGCTAGCGATATGCCCATCAATTGCGGTGCTCGAGCTTCTTCGGAAAGCCTTGTACCATGGCATTCTGGACACATCTCTTCTTTCAGAAACTTCTCAACGCGCTTCATGCCTTTGTCGTCCTTAACCTTGTTGAGGGCGTTGAGCACTGTTGCCGTTGCGCTGTAGTAAGTCATGTTCAGCTCGCCAGCCGAAGCGCTGTCTTTGTTTTTTGGGACGTAAAAGATATGCCGTTTTTCCATTGGGCCGTCATAGACGATTTCTTTTTCCCTATCGGAAAGCTCGCAGAACGGGATATCGGTACGTACACCCATTTCCCGACAGACATCGGTCATCAACGACCACATAAGGGAATTCCAAGGCGCAACAGCACCCTCGTCTATGGTTTTGTTTTCATCAGGGATAACCGTCGATCGATCGACGGTTCGAACCATTCCCGTACCGCCGCAATGCTTGCAAGCTCCTGCGGAATTGAAAGCAAGGTCCTCTGCCCCCGGTGCGAAAAAATGCTCGCCACATTCCGGGCACACCAGCTCACCGTTCATAGCGGCCACGTTGATACTGGGCTCAACATAGTGACCATTAGGACAACGGTGGCTGGAAAGGCGCGAGAACATCAACCTCAAACTATTCAGCAGTTCCGTTCCCGTGCCGAAGGTGGAACGAATACCGGGGACTGAGGGTCTTTGATGCAAAGCCAAAGCCGCCGGCACATAGAGAACCTCATCGACATCGGCACGAGCCGCCTGCGTCATCCTTCTTCTGGTGTACGTGGATAGCGATTCGAGATAGCGACGCGAACCTTCAGCGTACAGAACCCCCAAAGCCAACGAGCTCTTTCCCGATCCAGATACACCCGCAATACCAACGATGCCGCCCAAAGGAATATCGACATCAACATTTTTTAGGTTATGAACCCGAGCTCCCCTAACTTTTATGCTGGTTGGCGTCTGTTCAGCATTCATTTGACCGTCCCCGTCCATAGTCTTTCGCTCTTATCCGATATATCGCAGCGCCTTCGCCGTTTGGCTCCTTTTCAGGATCGGCATAGCGAGCACATTGTTGCACCCCTGCTCAAACGCAACATTGCCTATATCAGCCGCGTTGAAATGCCAAAGGTCTTCAACGCTTAGACTTTGCTTCTTCGCATAAGCTTACCAACTTCCCGCAGAGGCGAACGATTGGCTTATCTCTGCTGAAAACAAATAAGGCTGGCGACATTTCCGTCAGCCAGCCCCACGTTCCTTAGAGCAAATAGCATTAATTGCCGTGGCCACCGTGGCAACATGCACCGTGTTCGTAGCCATGTCCCTGACACTCACCATGAGCTTGTGTGTGACCCTGACATTCCCCATGCGCATGCTGGTGGCCATGATGGCATCCCCCATGGCTATGCCCATGATGATCGCAAACTGGCATAGTACTCTTCTCGAGAATGCCCGCCAGCAGACACGATACGGCATCGTCCGCCAACCCAGACAGCCCGCCATACAGTTCGATGCCTTGAGCTGCAAGTGCGCTCTGTGCGCCACCACCAATGCCGCCGCACAGAAGGACATCGACATCATTTCCCTTAAGGAAGCCCGCCAAAGCGCCATGGCCAGAACCCTGAGTGTCGACTACCTGCATTGCCATGACCTGACCGTCTTCAATGTCATATAGCTTGAACGCCTGAGTTCTTCCAAAATGTTGAAAAATTTCGCCATTTTCATACGTTACCGCAACCCTCATAAGAGCCTCCTTCTTCTTGGGATTGCTTACAAATTTAAAATCGGCGCTACCGCATGGAGGAAACGCAACGTTACCGCCCTCGATGCACAGCCGCTTACCATTTACCAAACTGTCAGCAACTTTCGAACGAGCCCGTTCGTATATACCCGTTACCGTGGTTCGTGAAACGCCCATATGAGCCGCCGCTTCTTCCTGGCTCATTTTCTCTAAATCGAGAAGGCGTATTACCTCAAGCTCGTCATAGGCAAGCTCCACAATATCCCCTGTGGGGATACCGTCAGGCACAAAACCAACGAATTCGGGCACGATGCCCACGAACCGAGTTCTTTCTTTTCGTCCTGCCATAGCATTTCCTTTTCTGACATATGTCACTATTTAGTCTAGAGGCACAGCCGTACCGGTCAATCCTATTTTCGACATATGTCAACTTTAATCCGCAAACGGCGAGTTGGGCAAATATGAACCGAGTTGCAAGGAATGAGACAGTCGCACCTTCGACGAAGCAATCACGGGATTACAATGTTTGCCAAACATCATCTGCAGAAAGCAGGACACCATGACCCAATCCCACTACTCAATTTTATTCAGCAGCAGCACCGGAAACACAAAGCTGCTCGCTGAAGCCATCCGTGAAGTATTACCCGCAGAGTGCTGCGACTATTTTGGCGATTGCATGGGAAACGAACCCAAGTCGGACATGATCTACGTAGGTTTCTGGACCAATAAAGGCATTGCCGACGACAACGCCTTGAATCTCTTGAAAACGCTACGAAATAAGGAAATATTCCTGTTCGGAACCGCAGGATTCGGAGGCAGCGAAGCCTATTTCAAGGGGATCTTAGATAAGACGAAGGAATCCCTTGACGCAAGCAATACTGTTGTCGGGGAGTACATGTGCCAAGGCAAGATGCCCCAGTCTGTACGAAAGCGCTACGAGAAGATGAAACAACAGCCCGATCATATGCCCAACATCGATGCAATGATCGAGAATTTCGACAAAGCACTGGCTCATCCCGACGACAATGACTTGAATGCACTGAAGCAGCTTGTGGCAAACAACGCGCGCTAACCATATAGATCAAGCAAGCGAAATCAATCATCAACGGCGGCTAAGCGTAAAGGATTCCCTTAGCCGCCGCTTTATACGATTCGACAATTAGAACGACCCCAAACTCAACCATCGCGCGCTAGAAGTTCCAGCTGAACAGCAATCGTTAAATTTAAGCATTATCAAAATGCATAACGCGTATCAAACCCAAGAAGCGTAGGATTTCCGCCCCCTTGCCCAGTACCCATTACGATATCCACCCGTTGGGGCAATCCACCCATCGCGAAAACAAAAATTGAGGCGTTTTTGCAACTTTTTTGCGATTACGGACTCTCTTCCGTCCCCACAAAGCGAAAACATGCCGCCATGAAACCGATTTACCTGCGCTTTTGCACCCCAATCCGCAATTGGGAAGCTCGCAACAATCCGCAATCGCAAAAAAGTTGCAAAAATGTCGAGATTTTTGTTTCTGGACTCTCGGAGCGGCTTAGGAATAGCGATTTGATCAGGGCGGACCCAGCGTAGCATCGTGAGCAGCTTCGCGGCAGCTCCCATGCGCGGCAACCGCATACTGCACTTCGTACGGTGCTCTTGCTGTTCTGACGGCGACACTGGGTCTTGATCCTGATGTAGCCTATGCGCTGGTTCTGTTCGAAACCGCATGCTATACGCTCAATTGGCTGCTGGGCGAAAGCTCCATTTGCGGTTGCACCGCCGCGATGGCAATCATCGTCCTTTACCTGGAAACGCTGCCTGAAGGCGTGGCCCGACTACAAG
This sequence comes from uncultured Eggerthella sp., assembly GCA_965147435.1. Lineage (GTDB taxonomy): Bacteria > Actinomycetota > Coriobacteriia > Coriobacteriales > Eggerthellaceae > Anaerotardibacter. Next base: position 48,219 of record CBCTKC010000001.1, read on the forward strand.
CGTTAACCACCATTCAACTAGAACTAGGGTTGCTGTTCATCATATTGGGCGCAACAGGCTTATCGAAAAAGCTCAATACGCTAATGCCTGCAGCCCTTAAAGGCGGCATCGTTCTTGGCGCGGGCATCAACTCCGTTGCAGCCCGCCTGAAGGAAGGCGGAGCGGTCGATACCGCAACCATCGGCTGTCTTGTTGGACTTACCGTTGTATGCCTGTTCATGTTCAGTCAGCGTATCCGAGAGCACATGGCAACGAATAAGCTCCTGGGCCTTCTTGGCAATTACAGCTTCCTGTGGGCGGTCCTTATCCTCTTCGTGGTTTGCGACCTTACCGGTGACTTTGACTACCATTTCTCGGGCAAGATTATCGTTATCCCAGACTTCGCCACGATGTTCGCTACGGTGTCGCCGTTTAGTATCGGATTTGCGCCTGACCCAGCTACTTGGATCACAGCAATTCCCTATGCAATTACCGCATGGATCATTGCATACGGCGACTTCATCACGGTCCAGGAGCTCGGCTTCGCCGCCGTTCGCGAAGATGAGCACATCGAATTCGACGCTAACCGCACTAACGTCATCTGCAGCATCCGTAACGTTATCCTTTCGCTGTGCGCTCCCTACCCCGCACTCGCTGGCCCGCTGAGCCCCCGTACCGCATTGCCACCTACGCTCGTTACCATCAGGGCGGACGCGAGGCGATGGACTCCATCTACGATGGTTCTGCAACGAACTTGATCTTCACGGTTCTTGGCCTGTTCATTTACCCGCTGTACGAAGCTTCGCTTGCAGCATCAGGAGCGCTTCTCGTAGTTATCATGGTTATCCAGGGCTTCGTTTGCGCACAGATCGCCTGCAACATGCTGCGAGACGATATGGACAAAGGTCTTGCCGGTATGGGCGCGGGCCTGGTTGTTGCCCGTGGCGCCGCAGTTGCCTTGCCCGCCTCAATCATCCTGTACCTGCTCTTGTGCAACAACAAGAAGATCAAGGAAGACTACCGTCTGAATAAGGAAATTCAGCGCCAAGAAGACGAGGAAACCGAACGCCAGCTGGCAATTCTCGAAGCAAGAATGCGCGGTGGCAAAGCCGAAGATGGCATGCCTGTCGAACCCACAAAGAGAGAATGAGCCAACCGCAAGAAACAACAAACCTGATCATCGTGAATGGGTCGGCCCCGGTATCGTACCGAGGGCCGACCCATTCTTTTATTTCGTCTAATAGAGGAAACGCCCCTTCCCTCTGCCCCATTCCGCCCTACCGTATCCCTCCAACCCCTACTCACTTGAACAAAAAGTCGAAACCACTAACCAACTTCCCCCTTGATCCCCTGTACCACGTTTGCGAATATGTCAGTGATTAGTTGTCGCGACAACGATTTTAGGAAGACCGCCTATGTTCATGTCTGATATATCCATCATCGTGCGCTACATGCGCACCCAATCCGAACGAGCACTAAGCGATTCTGGAATCGGTTTCCCCGAACAATTGGTTTTGATGACCCTGCTCGCAAACGGCGCGCTGAATCAAGAAGCCATCGCCTCGCGTCTCGACTTGGACAAAGGTGCCATAGCGAAAACCATCGCAAAGCTCGAATCAAAGGGCCTGGTCACAAGACAGCCCAATCCCGAAGACAAACGGCAGAAAATAGTCGAAGCAACACCTCAAGCAGACGGCATCGCACAAGCAATGGAACGCACACTCGACTCCCTGAATAAGTCGATTTTTGCGGGTTTGACTCCCGACGAAGTTAACCAAGCGTGCGCTCTTCTTGCCCATATGGCTAAAAACGCCCAGTCGAACGAAGAGGGATAGACCATGAAACGCAGCGCAAAAGACGCGGAGCACACCGCAATTCCCCCTGAAAGCAAATCGCAAAACGCTTCGCGCGGGGAAAGCAAGGGATATATTCTCGTCGCCCTGATCTACTTGCTGGGCCTGGTGATGGGCGCTCTCGATATGAGCATCGTCAACCCCGCCCGTACGGTTATCCAAAACCAAATGGGCGTCGATGACGCCATTGGCGTTTGGGTCATCACTATCTACACCCTTGCATATGCCGCCTCCATTCCCGTTATGGGCAAGCTTGCCGACAGACACGGCAGAAAGCACATTTACCTGTTGTGCATCTTCCTGTTCGGAGCTGGTTCGGCGCTGTGCGGCGTTGCTCAGAGCTTCGACAGTTTCGAGCTCCTTCTAGCGGCACGCGTTATTCAAGCCCTGGGCGGTGGCGGCATTATGCCCGTCGCGACAGCCGAATTTGGCACCGCCTTCCCCGAGGAAAAGCGCGGCATGGCGCTGGGCATGGTTGGCATGGTATACGGCATGGGCAGCATTTTCGGCCCCATGATCGGCAGTTTCATCCTTGACGTGTTTGGCCAGGATCAGTGGCAATTCATCTTCTATGTGAATATCCCCATTTGCATAGCCGTTTTACTGCTAGGCGTAAAGGCATTGCCCAACACAACAGCCGACGAAGTTAAACCCATTGATGGCCTGGGTATTCTGATTCTTACCGCCATGACCTTGAGCCTTATGTACGGCCTGAAGAACATCGACTTCTTCGATATCGGCAACTCCATTGCCAGCACCGATGTATGGCCTTTCCTGGTCGCATTCCTGGTGCTGTTGCCCTTCTTCATTCTGCGCGAAACAAGGGCGTCGGATCCTATTATCAACCTGAGCTACTTCCGCGACATCAATGTGATCATCACGCTCACGTGCGCAATCCTTTCGGGCGTTTTGATGATGGGAACGCTCTTCTTCCCTCAGTTCTGCGAAAACGCCATGCTCATGAAATCGGGCTCGGGCGGCTACTTTGTTGCTCTACTGGGCTTGGGCAGCGGCGTTGGCGCCATGATGTCCGGCAAGATGATAGACAAGCACGGCGTTAAGCCTGTTTTAGCACTTGGCTTTGTCGGCTCAGTCATCGGCTCCCTATTCATGGCGTTTATCGCTTGCGACAACCCCAATCTCGTAACAGTTTGCGCCACCTTGGTTCTAAGCGGACTGGGTCTGGGCTTCACTATGGGAACCCCATTGAACTACATGATGCTGGAAAACACCGATATCTGTGAATCGAATTCGGCCCTTGCCACCCTTTCACTGGTGCGCTCAGTTGGCACTGCAGTAGCACCGGCGATTATGGTTGCTTTCATCGTTCACGCAAGCGTAGGAATGCAAGACAACCTTATGGCCACAATGCCCAAAGAAGTCAACGTAACCCCTTTGCCACACGCGCAAGAGCTCGATCAGAAACTTGACAACATGCGCGCCGACGAAGACACCGCCGAAATGCTGGAAGGTCTGGACATCCCCAAGCTGTCCGACTATTCCACTATCGAAATCAACATGGACGGGGACAGCGAAGACTTCGATGCCACCCTGAGCGATGACATGATTTCCAAAATGGAAAATTCCGACGTAACCACCATTGTCGGAGTGTGCAAAGAAATGTCCGCAGAGATGTTTGAGCAGAACAAAGCCCAACTCACCGAAAAGGCAACCAGCGGCATTTCTGCAGGCATCACCTCCATGGAAGACGGAGCCCAAGAAATGAAGGACGGCCTAAACGAAATGTCTTTGGGCATTGCCGAAATGGACTCGGGCTTGAAACAACTCAAATCGAGCATTTCTGATATGGACGTAAAGATCAATCAAGCCGATGCGAAGATCAGCGACTTCGATGCCCAAATCTCGAAGATGAAGTCAGGGTCGAACAAGATCCAGAAAGGCATCGAGCAATTAAGCGAATCCCTTCCCGGCATGAAGGCACAGCTGGCAAACCTCACCGAAGGCACCTCGGAATGGACCGAGCTCAATTCCAAGATCAAGGAAATAGAAGGCAAAGTGTCTACGATGAAGGCCCAGAAAGATGAGCTTGACCGCGGCATTGAAGGTCTAGATCAGGCTCGAAATGGCGTAAGCACCGGCAAAAAGGGCATGCAGCAGGGCAGGAGCGAGATGCAAGCAACCCGAAACGAGATGGCCAATGGTAGATCGGAGCTCGTAAGTGCCCATAAAGACCTCCAAGCGGCTTATGAGGATCTGAATGAAACGATTTCCCAGATGAAGGAAGTGCGAGACGCAATTCCGGGCATGTTCGACGAAGCTGAGGCGAACTACCTTGCTGCCATCGACGAAGAAGCCGACACCATTCAAGCTACCTATCAGCAAACCCTGAACAAAGGCTTCAAAGACATGGCTGTCTTCGTTGCCATCTGCGCCATAATCGGAGCCTTGCTGCTCATCCCCTATCGCGAGAAAGCCCCTAAGGGCACCAGGTAATGCAATCAGATGGAGCAAAGCTCCGCGTCGCCGCAGTTGGATAGGATAGGCGATACGTAACCCACTTCGTGCATTCAATGATTATCTACGCCTCTTGCCGAAAGGAATGCAATGGCTGAACCAGCACCCCGTGATACCCTTCTTAATCACGCATACGACATCGCGGACAAATACGGTCTTGCAGCCCTTTCGGTAAGGGGGCTCGCATCAGACTGCAACGTAAGCGTTGGAACCATCTACAATCATTTTGCTTCGAAGGGCGAGCTCACCACAGCAACCACAGCACTCTATTTCAAGCGCGCGTTCTACACCGATTTCTGCCACCCCACGAAAGGCGAACGTTATCTGGATTTCTGCATGCGCATGTTCGACAGCATGGAAAAAACCATCCGTCATTTCAGGGAGCACTGGCTTAAAGACTCCGAGTCACTGCCCACGGCAGAGAAGACCATCGCGCGATTCCGCGAAGAAAAACAATTCGACCATATTTGCGAGGGCATGATTATCATCTTCGAAAACGACCCTTCTATCAGGCACGATCTTCCTAATCACGTCACCGCAGAAGCCGTTTCCAAGTTCACACTGCGCAACATCATCACCGAATTGCGGAGCGAACAACCCGATTGCTCCCTCCTGTTTACCATGCTCGAACGAACCCTCTACGAACAATAGGGCCAAAGCGAAATATGCCACCTGAACATTAGCCCGTAGATGTTCAGGTGGCACGCCTTCAAGATTGTTCTTGCCAAAAGCAAAGCTATCAGCTGCAAAGCGCAATCTTGAAAGGAGCAAAAGATCATGGGAATCCAAGGTACCCCCAACATGGGAATGGTGATCTTTGCCGCAATTATCATTTCGCTCGCACTCGTCTTCTACACCATCGGTGTATTTGCCGAGCGCCGCTCGGGCACTTTAAGGCCAAAGCACCTGGCTTTCTTCTGGACCGGCTTCGTGTTTGACACCGCGGGAACCACCATCATGTCTATAGTTGCAGGCGAAACCGGCGGCGCAGGTTCTCCTCTCCATGCAATCACAGGCGTACTCGCACTTTCGCTTATGCTCTTCCACGCGGTCTGGGCAACCGTCGTCGTCCTTCGCGGCAATGAGCGCTCCAGGGCCAACTTCCATCGACTGAGCATCGGCGTGTGGCTGTTCTGGCTTGTTCCCTACGGCGTTGGCGTGATGCTCGGAGCACCGATGTTTCCGTTCTCCGATTCGATGGCGCTCACCATTACCGCATCCTTTGTTCTGGTTCTAGGCGTCTTCTTCTGCATCAAGGCAAACAAGGCGCGTCTGCATCGATAACGCACATCGCACCACCCCGAAGACGGCTGCAGGTTTCCCAGCGACCGTCTTTTCATTTCACCGCAACCCCAAAGCTCAAGCATTCCGAAGAGCACGAAGCCGTATGCACTTCCCAAGCAGACCCCGCCCCTGAAAGCAACGAAACCAGGAATCCCCTTTCCTCCCAGCGAAGAGGCTTCCCTTCCTGCACGCTCAAAACGCGATAAAGCTCGCCCGCGGAAAGACCCCCTAGCGATGGAAACAATGCAGATAAAGTCATATTCCGTTTGATCGCTTTCGCAATTAACTTAAGCTAACAACTGAGAATGTAACGGTTTCGCGCCTTAGGCGACGAAACAACGAATAAGGAGCTTGCTATGTACGACAACGGCCCAAAGCCCGGACGCAACGATGAGTGCTGGTGCGGAAGCGGAAAGAAATATAAGAAGTGCCACGGCCCCATTGATAGCCGCCTCGAAAGTTTTTATCTCGACGGATACGAAGTGGTGCCCCGTTCGCTTCTTAAAAGCCACGAAGAAATCGAGGGCATTAAGCGCTCTGCCGCTATCAATATCGGGGTGCTCGATTATGTTGCCGAGCATATCAAGCCAGGCGTTACCACCGCTGAAATAGACAAGTGGATCTATGACTACACGGTTGAGCATGGAGGCATCCCCGCCGATCTTAACTTCGAGGGCTACCCCAACAGCGTTTGCACCTCCATCAACAGCGTGGTATGTCATGGCATCCCCAGCGACGACGATGTGCTCAAAGAAGGCGATATCGTCAACGTGGACTGCTCTACCATTTTGGACGGATATTACTCCGACTCTTCGCGCATGTTCTGCATCGGCGAAGTGAGCCCCGAGCGCAAAAAACTTGTCGACGTAACCTATGAAGCTGTTCAGCGCGGCCTAGCCGCAGTAAAACCCTGGGCAACCGTAGGCGACATCGCCCATGCCGTGCAAACATATGCCGAAGAAAACGGCTTTAGTGTGGTGCGCGAATTCGGAGGGCACGGCATCGGAAACGACTTCCACGAAGACCCCTTCGTCTTCTTCGTGGGCGAACCTGGAGAAGGCGCGGTTCTAGCACCGGGCATGTGCTTCACCATTGAGCCTATGATCAACGCAGGCGGCCCCGAACTGAATATGGAAGATCCAAACGGCTGGACCGTCCGTACTAAAGATGGCTCGGATTCCGCCCAATGGGAGGTGCAACTCGTTGTAACCGAAGACGGATACGAGCTTATTTCCTGGTAAAACGCACAATAGCAAGGAGAATTACGCTCACCTTATTTTGGTTCTCCTATGGGCAAAATGCTCCAATACAACCAATGCTGCCCAAGCATGCAATCGTTCCTATGCGGCTGCCAGATAGATCATTCTGGCAGCCGTATTTTTTCCTGTTGGAAAGAGCAAATTACCCGCCAAGACTAACTGGCAGTGCAGTACGAAAGAAAAGCCTCGCCGAAGAATCATCTTCGGCGAGGCTCGCAAACTCGGTTGGTTGCCTCCTACATCAGGCCAGAGACATCAATGCCCAATTCACCACGCACGGCCTTTTCAACCGTCTCGAACGCCAATGCATGATCTTCATGACTTGCCATTCCCGAAATGGCCAAGGTGCCCACCATGCCCGCGCCCTTAATGCACAAGGGAAAGCAACCGCCTGCTGGCGCATAATCCTCATACGACATGCCGCGCCATTCGAAGGAATGGAGTCCCTGTTCACACCAGCATTCCCAAAAATATGAGCTTTGGTTGGTAGCGTAGGCAAGATTTTCTTTACGGCGAAGCCAGTTATCGCTTTCGGGTTTTGTTCCCGCCATTGAAAGCGAGAACAATGTGCGACGATTCAGCGTGATACGCGTTGCGACAGGCTTGCCCATTTCACGTGCACGGCGAACCACATAGAAGCCCATCTGAAGCGCAAGCTCTTCGTCGATTCGATTGAATTCATACATGGTTTCTTGTTCTTTGATGCGTTCCATCAGTGCTTCGATATTGTCTGTTTGTTCCATGGCGACCCCCTAGTATCTCCCAAACCTATACTGCAAATTTTCCCAGAAACGAAACAGTCATACCAGAGTTCAGAAAGCTTAAAAATGCACTTGGGCTCCAGAGCATCGCACCGCATAGCGAAACCAATATCACCATAAACCAGCTGCAACAAGCCGAATAGCCAGAGGATCGGCAAACAAAAGCGCTCTTTCCTTTGCGGTAGAATTGCAACCATGAAACCAATCGCTCACATCCACACCGACATGCCGCAGAAATTCGGCATTCCCCGAAACAGCTTCCTTGCACCGCACCTGCAGGGAACCATCGTCTTCGAACCGGAGTTCGCCCTAAACTCAGCTGTTGAGGGAATGGAAGGCTTTACGTACCTATGGCTCATCTGGGAGTTCGAGAATGGAACCCCTGGAGGCACCGCCGCCGATATAGCCAACGACGTGCAAACCGAAAACAAACGAGGTACCTCAGAAAAATGGTATCCGACCGTTAGGCCACCACGACTAGGGGGCACCAAGCGCATGGGGGTGTTTGCCACCCGTAGCCCCTTCCGCCCTAACCCCATCGGGCTTACCTGCGTAAAGCTCGAGCGCATAGAGCTCACTGAAAACGGCCCGATCATTCATGTTTCGGGCGCCGATCTGCGCGATGGTACGCCTATTTTCGATATAAAGCCCTACATTCCCTTTGCCGATTGCCACCCCGACGCGCAAGGCGGATTCATAGACGAAACGCCTTGGCAAGAGCTCACAGTTCACTGCCCCGCTAAACTGCTGCAGGCCATTCCCGAAGAAAAGCGTGAAGGCCTCCTTGAGGTGCTGGGTCAGGACCCACGCCGCGCGGGCAGCAAGCATGAACCCGAACGCACGTATCATCTTGCCTACGCAGGGTTTGATATCGCCTTTACCGTTGATGACGTACATCTTTACGTTCAAGGGATCGAACCCGTCATCGCCTAAGGCATGAACATACCCCAAACAAAAAGAGGGAATGCGAAGTTTCGCATTCCCTCTAACTTTTTAGCAATTCGCTGATTGGTCACCGCATTACAGCATATGAGCGCGCAGCTCTTCACCAGACTTCGCGGAAAGATAAGCCGGCGCAATGTCGAATACCGTTTTGCAACCATGGTTGCCTTCGGCCGAAAGACGAGCAACGGCACGAGCATAGCAAGCCAGTACGCAAGCAGTGAACTCAGGGTTGGACTCAAGATCAAGCGAATACTCGATCTTGCAGTTCTTGTCACCAGCGGTTTTGCCGGTGCGGATAACCATGCCCCCGTGGGGAAGGCCCGCATGATCGCGATCGAGCTCTTCCTGGCTGATGAAGTTCACGGTAACGTCATATTCGTCAAAGTAGTTTGGCATTTCCACAATCTGCTTGGTTACCTCAGCAGGGTCAGCGCCCTCTTCCAAAACAACCCAGCACTCACGCGTATGCTTTTCGCGCGTGGTAAGCTCAGGGTTAGAGCCCGAACGAACAGCTTCCAGTGCCTCAGGAACGGGAATGGTGTATTGACGAGCATCGGCAACGCCAGGAATGCGACGGAGCGCATCGGAATGCCCCTGGGAAACGCCACGACCCCAGAAGGTGTAGTCGGCACCTTCTGGCAGGATGCAGTTTGCGTACAAACGGTTCAAGGAGAATAGGCCCGGATCCCAGCCGCAAGAGATCAGGGCAGTTTTGCCAGCACCCTTAGCTGCCTCATCAACATTAGCAAAATGAGTAGAGATTTTCGCATGGGTATCGAAGGAATCTACCACATTGTACAGAGCAGCGTACTTCGGCGTCTGTTCAGGCAGATCGGTTGCGCTGCCGCCGCACAGGATCAAAACATCAATATCCTCGTTGCCCGTTTCAAGGTCTGAAACCGAACGGACAGGAACGCCAGGAGTAGCGATAGTTACGGTTTCGGGATTACGGCGCGTATATACAGCCGCCAGTTCCATATCATCGTTTTGACGAACGGCAAGCTCAACACCCTTGCCAAGATTTCCATAGCCCAAGATACCGACTCGAATCATGCGGCTTCCTTTCTAATCAAGCCCAGTTTATAAAACAGGGCAAACTCTCACATTAGAGATTGTACGCTGCAAGCATTGGAGATTTGTTTTGAACGTATTAATACTACGGAAAACGAAACGAAATGGTTATCCGCTAACCAAGCGGTTATCTAGATCGAGCAGATGAGCGCACCTACATCGATTCGATGGTTGAATGGGGCACCGACCATCAAAAGCTCGTCAACAAGACCTAAGCAACCCACGCTCGTCTTCTTTGCTAGAATAGTCAGCCTGATAAACCCAAAGCGTGGACTTTTCCAGACGCCCTTCGTCTCCTTTTCGCCACGCAACCGCAAACCTGCATTCACTTTTGAATGCAGCAAACGATTGCCCGAAGGAGTTCACGTTGTCTCAGAATGTTCCCAAGCATAAGCCATTTGCCACCGCCGCAGCCGATGCGGGCACTCGAACCAAGGCTGCTATCTTGGTGTTCTTCGGTGGCGCCTGCTACGGTTTCAACGCCACCTGCTACAAGCTTTCCTACGCATGGGGGTTCAGCTCTGCTCAAATTGCCGCCGCACAAATGTGGGCGGGCTTCGCGTTGTTTGCCGTATTCCTTCTCTTTAATCGCGCCCGAGGAAAACGATGGGCAAAACTTGGCTGCGCCAACACGCTGAAACTTCTTGGCATCGGCGCCGTAACCTGCATTACCTCGATCTTCTACACCTATGCCATGAGCGTGTTGCCCGTTGCCTTGGCTCTAACCCTCCTATTCCAATTCACCTGGATAGGCACGGTGATTCAAGTAATCATGACGCGCAGGACGCCTGCACTTAGCCAGGTGATATCGGCGGCAATCATCGTATTCGGAACGGTGTTCGCCAGCGGTCTGTATGCCACCGATCTTTCGAGTTGCAACCCTTGGGGCATCGCAGCCGGACTTCTTGCCGCCGTAAGCTGCGCTTCGTTCTTGGCCCTGTCTGGTCAGGTGCAGCCAAAATGCTCACAGGCCCAGCGAGGTTTGATTGTCTGCGGCGGCGCGGTGATTATGTCGCACCTCATCTGCCCTAATTTCATCGTTTCAGGCGTGCTCTTGCAGGGCATTGTCCCTCTGGGCTTAATTGCCGGAGCATGTGGGTTCTTCCTACCTATCCTGCTTTTAAGCATGGGAGCGCCCCACTTGCCTGCGGGGCTTACGTCTGTGCTGGCTGCATCGGAGCTAGCAGCTGGATTGTTTGTGGCCATGATCGTGCTCAGATCGCCAATCGGCGCCATCGAATGGCTGGGCGTTGCCGTTATCCTGTTTGGCATCTGCGTTTCCCAACTGCAGCTCTTCCCCAGAAAAACGCCACGCTAAACGAATCTTTCCTGAAAGATGTCCACATCACTTCCCGGGTTCAAACGAATGCACCAGCAAGGAGCCAGCGAGCATCGCTTCGTTTCAATGCGATAGAATAGAACGACTCAGTTCAATGGCTTAAACCATCGATTAAAGGACCAACCATGAGCATAAAAGAATTCACCACCGACGAGGCGCTGCTCAGCACGCCCTGCGAAAAAGCAACCGCCGAAGACGCTGCCGTGGCGCAGGATCTGCTTGACACCTTGGCTTCACTTGAAGGCGCAGCATGCGTGCATGCGAATCAAATCGGGGTAACCAAGAGCTTGTTCGCTTACCTTGACGAAAACGACAATCCCCACGTTATGTACAACCCCACCATTCTTATCGGATTGGTGCCCAAGAAGGAAACCGAAAGCTGCTTCACCCACGAAGAGCCCACCGTTAATACTCGTTATGAAAAGGTGAAGGTCTCTTACCAAGAGTTGGTAGACGGCAAGCTCGTTTCCCGAAAGAAAGACTTCCATGGCTGGGTCGCTCAGCTTATCCAACACATGGCAGACCACAGCAAAGGCAAGCTTGTTTAGGCATAGCTCAAGCATTGTAAAACGGCGTTGGAGTCATCCAACGCCGTTTTTTATTAGGAATTCCACCAACGAACAGGCGGCAGCAAAAATCCGATATCATGAAGCCATGGAACAAACAGTAGAAATAGCTGGGCAAACAATATCGATCCACTCTAGTGGCGATACACTGGTATCTTACGATCCTGTGGTGTACCTACATAGTCTCAAAGGAAACGGCAGTGAAGTTTGGGAGCAGTGCCAATCGCTGCATTGCCCACCCTTTACCCTAATATCTATTCTGACCCCCAACTGGAACGATTCTCTAACACCTTGGAGATGCGAAGGCCTTTTCGCGGAGGATAAGCCTTTCGAAGGAAGCGCCCAGCAGCACCTTGCTCGGCTTGAGACGATAGTCGCTCAAACCGAGCAGCATCTCGGAATAACGCCACAGCATCGCTGCATTGCCGGCTATTCCCTGGCAGGGCTATTCGCCACCTGGACACCATTCAACACCACCCTCTTCGACGCCCTTGCAAGCGCATCGGGCTCGCTGTGGTACCCCGACTTCAGCGAATACGTATCAACGAATGCCTTTGCAAAGATACCTTTGTGCGCCTATTTTTCCCTTGGCTCGAAAGAGGCAAAAACACCCAGCCGCCTTCTGCGCACGGTTGCCCAGGGAACGAAAAGCGTGGTTTCGTCCTTCCAGGAAAAGGGCGTAGCGACCTTCTTTGAATCTAATCCTGGGAACCATTTCAAAGAACCCGATCTGCGCATGGCAAAGGGTATCTGTTGGACGCTTCATCAATTTGTTTGATGGATTTAAACCCTAAACCCATTCATGAAATTAATGCTATAGCACCAGATAAACCTATAATATTTATGATTTTCATATAAAGTGGCAGATGAAGCGGTTTCTTGCAACATCAAAACGCTATGTTCATACCTGTAAAGCTCTTAGTGAAAGGCCCGTCATGGAATTCAAAGAAGTAGTTGAAGATCGTTACTCTTGCAAGAAGTTCAACGGCGAGCCCGTTGCTGAAAAGGCTCTGAAATCTATCCTGGAAGCAGGCCGCGTAGCACCCACCGCAAAAAACCTGCAAGAGCAGCATGTTTACGTGGTGCAATCGCCCGAGAAGCTCGTCCTTATCGATGAGCTTACCCATTGTCGCTACGGCGCCACCACGGTACTTGTTGTCGCCTTCAACAAGGAGAACGTTTTCACCTATCCTGGCGGAACGCGCGATTCCGGCATCGAAGACGCCACCATCGTGGCAACGCACATGGTGCTCGCCGCAAAGAATGCCGGCGTAGACAGCTGCTGGGTAAACTTCTTCAACCCAGAGGAAGTGGCAGAAAAACTGGAGCTTCCCGAAAACGAAGAAGTGCTGATGATGCTCGACTTGGGCTACGCCGCAGAAGATGGAAAGCCGCTGCCGAACCATGCCAGCCGCAAACCCCTTAGCGACACCGTAACCTACCTCTAAGCACCCCTATCACTGGGCACGTTCACGCAATAAGGCTCGAATGCAACTCAAAGAGGCCCTCTTTCAGCAAAGAAAGAGGGCCTCTTTGAGTATCGGACGGCGTTAGTTCTTTGCCCACGCTTAAGCGGCTCAAACGAAAACAGGGAATCCCTCAGCTCAAACAACGAGCGAACACTGACCCACATCTAAGAAGCTAGCGCTTCGATCCCTGCCTACGGATGCCCCCTTTGCTTCCAGCTGCCTTGTTTGGCCCACGGCCCTGCGGTTTGAACGAACCCCTCGAAGGACTTACCTTGCCCTTGTCAAAGCGGGCATCCCTGTGCGAACGGGCACGTCCACCTAAAGCGTTCCGAGAACTGCCACCATTCGCCTTTCCGCCGGAAATTGAAACCTCGCTTTTCCCAGCATGCTTTTCGCACTGCGAAGACGCGCCATTGCCGTGTCGGCTCTTTCCCTTAGGATTACCCGCAGCAGCAGCCCCCTTCGAGTGAGGCCTCTCATCAGAGCTGCTCCCCTGCCGCTTGCCGCGCGGGTCCTTCCCTTTAGCATGATTATTCGCTTTACGTGCCCCGCCCTTATCGGGACGCACCAGGCATTTCTCGTCGTATCCAATCAGGTCTTCCCTGCCAGCTGCCTTCAGGGCCTCGATAACCAGCTTGCGATTCTTCGGATTTCGATATTGGATGAGCGCACGCTGCATTGCTTTTTCATGAGGCATGCGTGGGCAGTACACTTCTTCCATGGTGCGCGGGTCGACCCCTGTGAAATAGATACACGTGGAAATGGTGCTGGGCGTTGGATAGAAGTCCTGCACCTGTTCGGGGTTAAAGCCCATATCGCGGCAGAACTCCGCCAACTCTACAGCCTCTTTTAAGGTAGATCCGGGGTGCGAACTCATGAGATACGGAACCACGAACTGCTTGAGCCCAAGCTTCTTGTTGGCCGCATCAAAGCGCCGCACAAATTCCTGGTAAGTGTCGTTGTTCGGCTTCCCCATCACCTTAAGCACTTCATCGCTCACATGCTCCGGCGCCAGACGAAGCTGCCCCGAAACATGATACTGAGATAGCTCATCTATGAATTCGTTGGCGTGCTTATCAAGGAGCACATAATCAAAGCGCAGTCCGCTGCGCACGAACACTTTCTTAACCCCAGGCAAGCTGCGCAGCTCGCGAAGCACGTTCAGGTAATCGCGATTGTCCACCTGCAAGCTCCTGCAGGGCTTCGGTGCCAAACAGCGTTTTCCGCGGCATGCACCTTTATCGAGCTGTTTGGGACAAGCCGGCTTACGGAAGTTTGCCGTTGGACCACCTACATCGTTGATATACCCCTTGAAATCGGGGTCTTGCGTGATGGTCTTCGCTTCCTCGACCAGGCTCTTCTTGCTACGGCTTTGAATAATGCGACCCTGGTGGAACGCCAAGGAACAGAACGAGCACTCGCCAATACAACCCCGATTACTGGTTAGGCTAAATTTCACTTCGCTGATTGCGGGAATGCCGCCAGCCGCTTCGTACATGGGATGATAGGTTCGCTCATACGGCAAACGATATACCGCATCGAATTCCGGGGTTGAAAGCGGAGTGCTCGGAGGATTCTGAACAATGTACAAGTTGTCCTGCTCGTAAGGTTCAACCAAACATTTGCCGCTGAATGGATCAAGGTTGCGATACTGCAAACGGAAACTTTCAGCATACTTCAGCTTGTCTGCGCGCATGCTTTCGAAGGAAGGCAGTGAAACGTATCCTTCCATTACCCCCTCAAGATCATGGGAGCGAAATGCCGTGCCCTCAATCCAGGTGATTTGACTAATAGGGATCCCCGCATTCAGGGCATCAGCGATAGCAACAATCGATTTTTCGCCCATCCCATAGCTGATCATGTCGGCTCCGCCGTCGAGCAACACCGATCGTTTCAGCTTGTCGGACCAGTAGTCGTAATGAGCCAGCCGGCGCAGCGATGCTTCCACGCCGCCCATGATAATCGGGGCATCTTTATAAGTGCGTCGAATTAGATTGCCGTAGACCACTGATGCATGGTCGGGACGCAAACCCATCTTCCCACCAGGAGAATAGAAATCGCGATTGCGATGCTTCTTTGCAACGGTGTAGTGACACACCATAGAATCCATGTTTCCTGCGCTGACCAGAAACGCTAAGCGGGGCTCGCCGAACACATCGATGCTGGCGGGGTCATGCCAATCAGGCTGCGCAATAATGCCCACTTTGTAGCCATTTGCCTCAAGCAATCGGGTGATGATAGCCATACCGAAAGAAGAATGGTCAACGTAAGCATCGCCACAGACGTACACAAAATCGCACTGGTCCCATCCGCGCTCTTCCATTTCTTTACGCGTAACCGGCAAAAAGGCCACGGCGTTCCTCCTTTGGTTCATTCAAGCGCTTCCATTTTATCGAATGCCCCTTAGCGTGCGAAAACAAGAGCTCTAGCACAGCAAAGCACTTCGGCATACCGGCTCTTACCATGAAAAAGTATCGAGAGTAGACCGTACTGCCAGTATCATCGCTGCACGCCTTTTGCATTTCGGCTTCAAGGGCGCATTAGATTCGTACAGCAACCCTAATCGCATCGACTTCGCCAGGCAAAGCCTAGCCAAATAGTCTCAATGCAACAAGTTTTTCCTTCGCCCTAAAACGCAATCCGGATACAGAAGCGAAAGGGCTGCTGGGGCGCTATACCATATTTCTTTTTTTACGGTGTACCACGCATTTCCCACATTGCGCATCCAGCATGTGTTACACTTGCTTTGCACCCGAGGGCTAACGCCCATTTTTTTAGTCGCATTCAAAGAGTGGCAAGTCGGCCCCTCCGTGATTATCGGAGCATTTTTCAGCGACTTACATACTTCACTACAACTGAATAAGAGAAAAGATATGCAGCCCGCCAAGGGATACGTGCATCTTTTTTCGCTTTGGCTGTTCAGGCCTAGCTCGGTCCTATCCCGAGCTTGTCTCGGCGTACCTTGATGCATCCACCGATGCCGTGGCTTTAGTTTGGCACGTCCAAAACCAAAGTTTCACGCCACTATTCCTTTCCGGCGAGTTTGCAGCAGCTTGAAAACCGCATACCACCCACCTATGCATGGCTCAGCCATGCCCAAAAGAAAGGACTAAATCATGGACCAAACATCAACCTATTCCCCACTCGTAATGCAGGAAACCTCGGATGGCCTGCGTCTATACGACATACGAGACGAAATGCTCGCTGCTCGCGAAATAGAAATCACTGGCGCAATTGACGCCGGCTCGGTTTCAACCGCTATTCGCTGCCTTCTGCATCTTCAGAAAGAAGACCAACAATTGCCTATCACCCTCTACATCAACAGCCCCGGCGGAGAAGTTCAATCCGGCCTTGCGCTGTATGACGTAATGCAGGCCGTCAGCTGCCCGATTCACACGGTATGCCTCGGAATGGCAGCAAGCATGGCAGCATTGCTATTCATCGCGGGAGACCAACGCGAAATGCTGCCCCACAGCCGCGTGATGATCCACGATCCGCTTATTGGCGGCGGAATCGGTGGCAGCGCACTGTCCGTAAAAGCTCGCGCCGATGACCTGATGAGAATCCGCGACATTACCGCACAGGTTATCTCCCAGCACACGGGAATGAACCTCGAAGAGGTCTTCGAGCTAACAGCGAAAGACACCTATTTCGAAGCAGAAGAAGCCATAGCCAATGGCATGGCAGATCGCATCATCACGAGTCTTTAAAAGGATAAGCATATTAGGTTCGCGGTCCCATACCGCAACCAGCACGCAACGCTAAGGAGAGCACATGAAATCGAACATCACTTCAGCAGCTAACGACCGAGCAGCCTATCAGGGAAACATCGTCCTCACCAAACACATCGCCGCCAATACCGACAGTTGGCAAACAGGAATGAACAACAACATCCTTGTGCTGGGTTGCTCTGGCAGCGGTAAAACCCGCAATCACCTCAAACCCAATCTGATGCAGTGCCAAGGGTCCTATATTGTGCTAGACACGAAAGGGATCCTTTATAACGAAATGGGAGCTTACCTCGCCCTGCAAGGCTACAAAGTAGATCAGCTTGACTTCACCACCATGGGTGGCACCTGCGGATACGATCCCTTGCATCAGGTCCGCATCGAAAACGGCAAACCAAACCAGCAAGACATCATCGCCATTGCAAGCGCCATTTGCCCGAAAGAAGCGCAGCAGTCCGATCCCTTCTGGGGACTTGCCGCAGCTAATTATCTATCGAGCTATATCGCCTATGTGTTCGAGGCATTGCCCGAACGCGAGTGGACCATGGCTTCGGTTATCAAGCTATTCGAAAGTGGCAGCGGCAAAATCCAGCACCTCTTTAACGATCTGGCAATGCATAACCCCGATAGTTATGCTGCATCTCTCTATAACCGGTCAAAAGCCACCTGCGGCGCCGAAAAGATGCACTCAAGCATCCTGGGCATTATCGCTGCAAATCTATTGCCGTTCGGATTCGAGGGAGCGCTCAATTCTTACGCCAACCCCAACCGCATCGACTTCAGCTCGTTTGGACGAGAGAAGCGCGCCCTGTTCGTAACCATCGACGACATAGATCACAGCCTCGAGGGACTTACCAGCCTCTTCATCGAACAGGCTTTTACCCGCCTTTGCAGCAGCGCCGATCGCGACTACACCGAGCACAGGCTCCCCATTCCCGTGCGCTTCATCCTGGACGATTTCGCAAACCTGAACATTCCACATATCGATGATATGCTGGCGGTTATACGCAGCCGCGAAATCAGTGCAACGATAATCTGCCAAACGGTGAGCCAGCTAGAAGCACGCTATGGCATGGCGGCGGCAAACTCCATCATAGGAAACTGCGACCGACACCTGCTTCTAGCGGTCCAAGACGAAGCAACCGCCCGCTACTTCAGCCTCAGGGCCAACAAACCAGCGTTCGCCCTGCTCGAAACGCCCGCTGATTCCTGGTGGTATTTCGAACGAGGCAAACGCGGCGTCCGCGACAACGCCTACCGTCTCGAGGGACACCCCGAGTACCCCTTTCTTCAGGCTATTTGCGAATGCAAACATCAAATAAGCCAAGATGGCCAATTCAAGCTCCGTTTTGAAGAGGAAGCGACTCTGGCTAACGAGCGCCCAACCGATGCCGACCCCACCATAAACACCGATTTCTTCGCCGCGTAAGGAGGCACCAATGAATCCGAGCCAGAACAAATGCACTCTTGATCAGCTTCTCGAACATGCAGAATCTCAAGCCCTCGAAGACCGGCAAACAAGGTTTCGCACCGAGCGCTTAAAGGAGTTCAAAGGATCAGATATCTATCTGGACAACGCAAGCTCCATGATCGAACTCGTTGAACCCTTGCGGCAACTGCTGCCCACCAAAGAAGAGTTCGATTCCTACGCAAATGGCAAACCCCTTTCGCAAAACAGCGATAAAACGCTTGAAGGCATGCGAAGGATCAAAAACCCCGCCATCGTCATGGTCGACGAAGCCCATCGCTGCGAAAAGGACGATTTCCACTCTTGGAGCAACATGAGCGACGAATGTTGGGAAGGGCTGCTTGAGAGCGTTGATTTCATCAAGGATTTCTGGGAAATAAACGAGTCGGCAAACACGCTCGAACTCGCAAAGGCCATTATCGTGCACACCGTTCTCTACGACGACGGGTTGAAAGACGAAGTATTCCATAAGGCTTCCGAAATGGTGCGCATTATGACAATTCCCGCCAGCGACTTAAAAGCCTGGAAGGACAACCTTCCCGAATAGACAGACGAGCCCCGCCTTGCGCATAATGCCCGCCCTGGCAGCAACCAAGGCCGAAACAGGCACCAAACGAAACGGCGCTTTTGCCGTAAAGGAAGTGCGTCAGCGGACGCACTTCCTTTCGCATGCAATGACCCTACAAAGAAGAGCTCGTCGGATACGTAAAAGACCAGATAGCGCACTATTCAGAATAGGTTTACGCAACCATTCCTATTCGATACCGATCCCCACAACATCGAGGAACTCAGACAACGCATTTGCCCCGGGAGCTACCGCAGCAATGCCGTCAGGCGTGAAACGCTGCTTCAGAGCCCACGATGACTGCTGCAAACTCTCTAAATAGTACGATCGCGTCCTACCGCACAGCAACCACAGGGCATCCACCGAAGCACCCTTGGCGCCACACGTTTCCAGTTTGTATTTGCGCAAGCACTCCAACATGCAACTCTTGGCATCGTTTTCCGAGCCATCGAACTTCACCGCTGACACCTTGCGGAACTTGGCGTCGAGCACGAGCGTCCTTGTGCCTTCGCATGATTCGTGAACTATGAGGTAATCAGGCGTCCAATAAGAATCGAAACCTGCAGAGGTCAACGTGGTTCGATGCAGCGAAATTCCATGCTCCTCGCGCTCGTCGCCATAGATAACCGGCTGGTAATACAACGTGACTCGCTCGTCGCCACGCACCAGGCGAAAGACCGTTGCGACCTGGGTTTCATTTTGAAAATAGCGCGAGTCAAGGCTATAGTGCGCCTGCTCAATAGGGCTAGCATCCAATGATCCGTTAGGCGAAAACCCTCTACCACGCAAAACGGATAGCAACTCGTAGAGCACATAGTATTCGTAGAGCTTGTCCATCTTCCAGGTATGCAGAACCATGCCATCACGCTGCATTTGAAATTCGCCAAATGTATCCCATGCTCGCATGAGAGCATGGATTTCGGCATACGCAGGAATTTCCTGGAATGTCTTGGTTCGCTTCGGCAGGCGATAGCGAATGCAACGTACATCGGGCAGTGCACGATCAAGCGCCTTGGCTATACTGCGCATTCTTTTGCGGAGGGCAATGGCCTTGCGCAAAAGAGGTTGCCCCCGTTCAAAGCATGTCCTCAACATCAAGAGCGCTGGAATCAGACCCTCGCCGTCATCAAGCCCTTCCAAGCGACCAACCATTGCCTCGATATGGGCAATATCATCCTGCGCTCCCTCGATGATGCGGCCAAGCGCTGCAGCAACCTCTCCGGCGTAGGACAAAAGCGCTCGATTTTCCTTGGTATCGAACGTCTTCTTAGGACGCTCGGTGCGCATATGGGCAGGGACAACGCACCTACCATTAATGCGTAAGGGCGTTTTCGTGTCCGTCGTATGAAGCACATCAGGGTTGCTCGCCAACCAGAGCAATTCCTCGCGCCCCAAACGACGCATTTGAAGAGGCGAAACCATGACGTTTGTCTTCACGGTACGACAATGAGCATGGGTGCAGAAATAATTGAGGTTTGCCTCGTATCCGCGAACCGCCCTTTCGCAAAGAGCAAGAAACGAGGAAAGCGATTCAGAGGAATCGGAAACCGTGCCCGACTCCACCAAGGCATATCTGCTTTCTCGAGCTTGACCCTCGCCGAACATCCATCGAACCGCCTCGTCATCACTTCCCGAGATCAGGGTGTCAACCATACCCAGCACGGAAGCCTCTTGGTCATCCTTGTCGCAAGCACAAGCGATGTCCTTCGTTGAGAGAACCCGCAGACCTTCCCCGGCCAGACCCACCTGAAGGGAGACCGATGCGAAGCCGTAGGTCATAGAAAAAGGAAACCACTCATCTCCCTTCTCAAAATGCAGCTGGTAAAGATGCAGCTGGGAGCCGTGGACTTCTTCAATATGGTTAACAACCACGCGAGTGCATAGAGCTATAGGTTCCTCTCCGTTGACCGACCATAAGATGCTCTCCTCTTCGGACGAGCCGAGAGGAGCATCGGTAGCCAATAGAGCACGATACCTATGCGATTCATGGACGATGCCTTCTGCGGCAAGGTCCAAGGAAGCGGGTGCATAGTTTTCGAGCAAAGGAAAATCAACGCGGTCGCTGCTCGATGCATCCACCAAACGCAGCACCCAATTGTAAGAGCCTTTACGCAAAGTACTGGTAATAGCCACTGTCTTCGCCAGCCTCAAGCATGTGATCGACACGAGCCTTGGTCAACGGAAGATTGCTTACCAAGGAAAGTTCTTCGAGCAGAGCCCCTAAGCGCTCTTCGGTGCCCGAAAGAACCGGAAGCACTTTTTGCGCAATGGCGTAATCAACGGGAGCATATTGGGTTTGCGCAGACGAGCAATCCATAACGCTCGCCGCTGTGCAAGCGTATGAAAGCATCATTTTCTGGCTACGCGGACTTACGGGGTAGCGATGGCGAGCACATAGCTCGACCACTTCCTTCAGCTTCGCTTCAAGCTCAACGCTTAACAAGGCATTGCTCCTTGGGCCGAAAGCCGCCTGAAGAGCCTGATACGAATAGACACTCGCGTCCTTGTAGTTGAAGGGAACCAAGGGATCGCCAAGGTCGTCCAAATCTAAAGCTTGCGGATCGAGGGTAACCACCCAGCTGCGGCCCAAGAAACGAGGCGACAACTCCTCGGTTGTATGGTCGAAGTTTACGGTCGCGATAAAGCGCAAGTAGCTCGGAACTTTGAAGGAATGGTTTCCGCCCAAAGAAAGCTCGAACGAACCACCACGGAAGGAATCGCAGGCGCGCAAAAACGGCGACCAATAGTGCTCGATAGAGCTGAGGTTCGCCTCGTCAAGCAGGAACAAATACGGTGCCGCATCGCTATCCGCAACCCCCTGCTCGCATTCGGAATTCAAAAGCGAGAGCGCATCGAATGCAACGGGGTTAGACTTTTCGAGCGACTCGCTAAAGGGATTGTAGTAGCCGATAAAGTCTTTGTAGGAAGTCCAGCCTTTTTCAACCGGCACCTCAACAAAGCGCTTCGAAGCGGCATTTTTCAAGCCAAGAACCTCAGCGAGGATATTCACTAGAGACGTTTTGCCGGTACCGGGCAAACCAGCAAGAGTTGTAATGTAGCCCTGAGTAAGGCAGATGAGCACATTGGCAAGATCGTTTTTGGCAATATCACGGCCGTACGACGCGCCGATAAGGTCATCGAGCTTCGAAAGCAAAGCCCCAGCATCAGACCCATCTTCCTCGGAAAGCAATGGCTCAACGGAAGGAGCAGCATAGAGGCACTCCCCGCCATCACCCACATGCTCAGTTCCCGACATTCCACCTACCGTAGAGACAACCTGCTTCAATGCCGCGTTCTCAAGGACTCGGCCCATCAAAACTTCTTCATTTGAAAAGGAAGACACCAGTTCGTCGATTTGGCGCTGCACCGATCCCTTGCCACGTTCCAGACTGTCTTTTTGCTCTTTAAGGGCATGGACCTCTTCAACTAGTTTGTCTCGCTCCCCCTGGGCGATCTTGACATGCGACGACATTTCTTCTTCGAAACGCTTACGACGCAGGTCAAGTTCATCGTCAAATCTCTTGAGCTCATCTTGCACATGGCTCAGCGACTCCTGAGCCTGTTTTGCAGCAGCCTGAGCCTCCGCGGCTTCCGCGGCATATTGCGCCTTTTCCTTTTCAACCCGTTGACGCACCTGGTCACTTTCAAGAACCTTGTCATAGAACGATCTGAAATGCTCATTAGAGAGCACATATTCAGCCAACTGCTGAGGGTCGGCATTCTCGATGGCAGAATCCCTTACCGATTCAGGAAGCGTCGACCAGCTTTCGTAGGTGCCAAGAAGGCCCAACATACGCTCGCGGCGCTCGGGAGTTAGGGCAATTTTCGCATCTTCATCGAGGCAGGCAGCAATCTCGCTTTTCAAAGCGCGCATTTGACCCTTTGTTAAGGGCGTTTCGCCCGAACGAGAAATCCTGCCCAAGGCATCGAGGAGATCTTTATCGGTGATCCAATCAAAAAGGCTGCCGGAGGCAGCTACATGGGCATCAAGCTCTTCTGCACTGACATATTGAGCAACCATATTGCCCAGATCGTCAACAAGATCAATGGAGAAGACAAATTCGCTCTCATCGAAAACACCAATACGTAAATCGTAGGAATTGCTGGCCTGCAGCTGGACAGCAGTGCCTTCAACACAGGTTGCCTCAAAAGGTCCGTAGTATTTGCGTTCGCCCAACTTGCCTTGGGAAACCACGACAAGCTTTGTTTGCGGAAGAGACGCAACCGAGCGGACGTGAACTGGCTGTGCCTGAGCATGGGTTAAATCGACGATTTCCTGGACATCAAGCACCTGAACCAATGAACCGGAAAGGGAATGCCGAGAAAGGGGCATGAATTCAACCGACGAAGCACCCTTGGCGAAGTAAGGATCAATGATGCTGTTGAAGCGTGATGTTTCGCTCTCTGGGTAATTGCGATTGCGGCCAGGATGCTCGTCGTTCACCCTCATGACAACAACATTGCCAAACATATCAAGCAACTCATGGGGAGTAGTACGACTTGTAACCATGGGAAGGCAACCATTGTCGGGAAAAGCGCTGTCCTCAAGGAGCGTAAGCGTCTCGTCATCTACCAAAAACTGGGGGTATGCAAAGCATCGCGTAGCACCCTTAAAAGAGGGATAGCTGACATACGTGAGCAAATCACGGCGAACGCATTCCTGAAAAGTGCCAATTTCGCCTTCGGAGATAACCATACCCATAGTTTCGCTTTCTTCCCGTCAACAATCGATGAGGTCGTAAACCCTCTAAAAGGTACCGCAAAAATGCCCGCTTTCAGCCCTAGATCGCTGAATGATTTCAGGATGTCCAATGAGTTTCCCATGCAAAAAACGAAGCAGGGCGCTTCGGCAAAGGCAAATGAAGCATTCCGGAAAGCAACAGTGACAAGAATCCGTAAAGGCTGTATAAAACAGCGGTTCTTCCTGTGAGCAGACGGCATCTTGCATTAATCTAAAGGATCGCAACTATATCCCTGCCAAAAGGGTTTTCCATAGCAAACAGAAGGAACCACATGTCAAGCATGCAAGAAGAAATCGCCTCAAGGCGCACTTTTGCCATCATCTCCCATCCTGACGCCGGCAAAACAACTCTCACCGAAAAGCTGCTTTTGTACACCGGCAGCATCCAAACCGCCGGTTCGGTTAAGGGAAAAAGCAGCTCCAAGCACGCCGTTTCCGACTGGATGGATATCGAAAAGGAACGCGGCATTTCCGTAACCTCTTCGGTTCTGCAGTTTAACTACGATGGTTGCTGCGTAAACATCTTGGATACCCCTGGACACCAAGACTTTTCCGAAGATACCTATCGCACCCTCATGGCCGCTGATGCCGCCGTTATGGTAATCGATGCCGCAAAGGGCGTAGAGGCCCAAACCAAAAAGCTCTTCAAGGTTTGCACCTTGCGCCATATTCCCATCTTCACATTCGTGAACAAGCTTGACCGCGAAGCCCGCGATCCCTTTGAGCTTATGGAAGAAATCGAAACGGTGCTGGGCATTGGCACGTACCCCATGAACTGGCCCATCGGCTGCGGTCGCAACTTCCGTGGCGTGTTCGATCGTCGCACGCGCCACGTCATCGCCTTTGACGGCGAAGGACGCGGCAATTCTTCGAAGAAGGTTCAGGAAATCGAAGCCGAATTGGGCGATTCAGCCCTTGACGATCTTATCGGCGAAGACAACCACAACAACCTGATGGACGATATCGAGCTTCTCGACGGCGCAGGCGACGAACTCGATTTGGAAGCCGTACGCAACGGCAAACTTTCGCCAGTATTCTTCGGTTCGGCCCTAACCAACTTCGGCGTAGAGCCCTTCCTGAAAGGGTTCCTGGAACTTGCGCCCACACCGCGCGCTTACAACGACTGCCTTACCGATACGCTGGTGGATCCTATGTCGGAATCCTTCTCGGGCTTCGTGTTCAAAATCCAGGCGAACATGGACAAGAACCATCGCGACCGCATTGCCTTCGTACGCATCTGCTCGGGCAAGTTCGAGCGAGGCATGGAAGCCTACCATATGCAGGGAAAGAAGAAGCTGAAGCTTGCTACCGGCACTTCGCTCATGGCCGACGACCGCGCTATTGTCGATGAAGCCTACGCAGGCGATATCGTGGGCTTGTTCGATCCGGGCATCTTCTCTATCGGTGACACCGTGTGCGCTGCAAAGAACAAGGTGCAGTTCCCCGCTATTCCTATGTTCGCGCCTGAAATCTTCGCTAAGGTCTCGCAGGTAAACACACTTAAACGCAAGCAATTTGTAAAGGGCATGGAGCAGCTTGCTCAAGAAGGCGCCATCCAGATTTTCCGCGAGCTTGGTGCTGGCATGGAAAGCGTTATCGTAGGTGCTGTAGGTGTTCTTCAATTCGAGGTTTTGGAACAGCGCTTGAAAAACGAATACAATGTCGAGGTTCGAAGGCAAGGGCTGCCCTACTCGATCATCCGTTGGGTAGCAAATCCCGAAGAAGTTGATGTTCCAAAGCTGAACCTTACTCACGACACCTATCGTGTAGAAAACATGCGTGGCGAAAAGTTGCTGTTGTTTACCAGCGAATGGAACTTGCGTTACGGCATCGAGCACAATCCGAACTTAAAGCTTTCTGAGTTTGGCAACGTTTCCTTCAAATAGCGCATTTGCAGGCGGCCTTCGGGCCGCCTTTTTTACGCAAAGCCTAACGCTCAAGCAAGCGCTTCTGCAGCCTGGAGCAAACAACCACCAGTACAACACCCACTAATGCCAGCACACCGGCAATAGTGAAGGCTGGAGCATAGCTGCCCACCGCTTCGAAGGCCGATGCCGCCGCCATGGGACCAACAAAAGAAGCGACCGTATATCCGGGGTATACAAACGAGTAGTTCTGCCCAAAGTTCACCGATCCGAAGGCATCACCGACAATGGCAGGAACGATGCTCATGGTACCGCCAAAACACGCGCCAACCGCAGCAACGGCAACAAGGAAGGTCACGAATGTGGTGGCAGCATGGATGCAGAACAACATCACTACCGCGTTGGCCGCAAGGGAAAGAGCCAACGCTTTATAGCGTCCAATGCTGTCAGACAAAGCCCCGAAGCCAAAGCGGCCCAAACAGCTGCCCAGAGCAAGGGCGGCAACCATCACGGCGCCTTCCGAAGCCGTAAGGCCGGCAAGTTCCTGCCCGATATTCGAAGCATGGGCAGTGATCATAAGGCCGCTGGTGGAAGCCACCATCATCACCAGGAACAATACGTAATACAACGGCTGCCGAAACATCTGCGTTGCGGAAAGATTCAGCTCCTGGCACGGCTTTTCCTCGGTTTGCTCTTCCCTATTTTCCGTGATGGTTCCAGGCTGCCACCCAGCTGGGGGAACCAGCAGCAACCATGACACAGTAAGGTAAATCACCAACCAGATTACTCCCACAATATGGAACGCCATCTGAACGCTAAATGACTCAATAAGGAAATTGCCCAGAGGCGCAAAGAACACCGGCCCAAGCCCGATTGCCCCGATGCATATGCCATTGGCAAAACCGCGTTTATCGGGGAACCACTTCATTACAACGGCAACAATGGTGTTGTACAGAAGGCCGTTGCCCGCACCCGCAAATCCGCCAAAGAAGAGATAGAGCATTGGCAAATTGCTCGCAAACCCGGAAAGGAACCAGCCCATTCCGAACAAAACGCCCGAGCACACCACGATATATCGAGGTTGGATGCGTTGCTGCAACCAGCCAGCCAGCATGCTTGAAAAGCAGGTGGTCAGCAAAAATAAAGAATATGCCATGGAAACCTCTGAAGTACTGAACCCATAGGTTGCCATGAGCGGCTTATTGAAAATGCTCCACATGTAGATACAGCTTGTGCCCATTGCGGCAAGCGTGCCTGCCGCTAAAATGACGTTGCGCTGCGGTTGAATTCCCCTCATTGCAATCCCCTTTGCGCCCCCCCCAAGCACCGTGCCCTACGCGCGAGCTTGTGGTTCTTTCCCTCGTTTCGCGTTCGGCGAGCTTTGCCCTTCCGCCCAACACTCAACAAACCATGAGCAAACCCCATCGTTGCCTTACGTCAATTAATAACCAAGTTGCCGCACCATCAAGGCCAGAATTTCATTGCATCTTTTCGCCATTCCATAAAAAACGATAATGGAAAACCGTTCAACCAGGTCACGAACGCGTTCACTTGAATTTCCTATGCTGAATCAACGAAAAGCGAGCGAGCGCGATAGAATAAAGCGCTTTCGCATTAATCGCGCAACGCGAAAGCACGTGCGTTCCACTCTTCGAGTGGAACGTTTCTTTTTCAGGCAAGTTAAAACACGATAGTCAGGAGTACGAAAACCCCGCCATGCAGCACGATAAGATCAAACCGATTCTATTCAGCGTTATCAAGCACAGCAGCAAAGAAGAACTCAAGAAGCAGCTTCCTAAAGACATCGTGTCGGGCATCGTGGTTGCCGTTGTAGCCCTGCCGCTTTCCATCGCACTTGCCATCGCTTCGGGCGTCGAACCCGAAGCTGGCCTATACACCGCCATCGTTGCAGGTTTCCTTATCGCCTTCCTGGGAGGAAGCCGCGTTCAGATCTCGGGTCCCACTGCAGCCTTTGCTACCATCGTTGCTGGCATCGTAGCAACTGATGGCCTCGATGGCCTATTTGCCGCCACTATTATTGCGGGCATCGTTCTCATCCTTATGGGCGTATTTAAGCTTGGAGCGCTTATCCGCTTTGTCCCCTACACCATTACCACGGGCTTCACCGCCGGCATTGCGGTAACTATCGTTATCGGTCAAATCAAAGACCTGCTGGGGCTTACCTACCCTGCAGGCACCCCTACCGTAGAAACCACCGACAAGATTCAAGCGATTGTACAAAACATCGCCACCGTCAACACTGAATCGGTGCTGGTAGGCCTAACTTGCCTGGTGGTGCTGTTCCTGTGGCCTAAATTCAACAGGAAGATCCCCAGCTCGCTCATAGCAATATTCGTAGGCATCGGCATGGTGAACCTGTTGGGCATGAATGTAAACACCATTGGCGATCTCTACACCATCAGTAGCGCCCTTCCCGAGCTGCACATTCCCCAACTCAGCACCGAGCTCTTCCGCGAAGAGCTTGCCAACGGCTTTACCATCGCCATGCTGGCAGCCATCGAATCGCTGCTTTCCTGCGTCGTTGCCGACAGTATGATCAGCTCACATCACCGCTGCAACATGGAACTTGTTGCGCAGGGCGTGGGCAATATCGGCTCGATCCTATTTGGCGGCATACCCGCCACAGGAGCCATTGCGCGAACCGCCGCCAACGTTGACAATGGCGGGCGTACCCCCATCTCAGGCATGGTTCATGCTGTTGTTCTGCTGCTTATGCTGGTATTCCTCATGCCCTATGCAGCATTGATCCCCATGCCCACCATCGCAGCAATCCTGCTGCAGGTTGCCTACAACATGTCGGGCTGGCGCAACTTCGCGCACCTCTGCAAAACCGCATCAAAGGGTGCCGTAGCAACCCTTTTGCTCACATTCACCCTAACCATCGTTTTCGACCTGGTTACCGCTATCGGCATTGGCATGGTTATCACCATCGTACTGTTCATGAAGATGGTCAGCGAAGAAACCGAGGTTAAAGGCTGGAAGTACTATTGCGATGCCAATTCCGAGGTTACGCATCTGCGTGAATTGCCCAAGAGCGTACGCGTTTACGAAATCAACGGCCCCATGTTCTTTGGCATGACCGACCGCATTACCGATATTTCGGTAAAGTCGTTCACCAAGTACCTGATCATCCGCATGCGCGGCGTTCCATCACTTGACGCATCCGGAATGAATGCCCTTGAAAGCCTCTACGACTACTGCACCGAAAATGGCGTAAAACTGATCTTCAGCCACGCAAACGAACAACCCATGAAGACCATGCGTCGCGCTGGCTTTGTTGACCTGGTAGGCGAAGAGCACTTCCGCGTCAACATCGATGACGCCATCGAGCATGCACGCGAACTCATCGAACAAGAAGAGTGCAAACTCTCTGCCTAGGCACTTTGCAACAGTCAACAACAACGCCCCCGATTTCCTCTACAAGCACCCCGTCTCTTGAGCATCAAGTATCGGGATACGCTTAGAACGAAATCGGGGGCGCTTTGTTAAACCATGGGCATCATCAAATAACAGATTGCTTCAGTGACGCAGGCGCTAGTCTTGCATATCGTTATTCGCCCACATAAGGAAATGCCTTTAGCACCAATTTCATCATAAGCTTGAAGGTAAGTTCGAGCTACACCCTATCGTCTGCCTGTTCGGGGTGAAACGCTCTGGGAAGCGGAATAGCCGCCCCGATCACCGCTGCCACAAGCATCACAACAACACCCTTCAGGGGGAAACACAGCATCAGCAGCAGCGCTGCCATAATAGGCTGACGCATAACCGACCCCATCAAAGCTGATGTACAAGCAGCTACGCAGAACGCAGGAGCTGCTCCGGTAAGCAAGGCAAAACCATAGCCCAAGCTAACGCCAGAAAAGATCACAGGAAAGAAGTGGCCACCGCGCCAGCCCAGATTCAAGCATGTTGGCGTAAGAGCGCATTTCACAAAGCCAGTAGCAATAAGGGCAGCCGCAGGAAGCGCCGAATACCCCACCATCAGATAATGCGCCTGCGATTCGCCAGCAAACATGGTGTACGGCAACGCCATGCCGCATACAGCCAAAAGCACACCAGCAAGCACCGCTTTCGCCACCGGACGATCCCCCATCGCCTTCGAAAGGAGCACCGTGCCCTTATTGGCGACATGGAATACCCAACCACAGGCCATACCCGCCAAAGCCAGCGGCAACAAGAGCGCCAGTTCGCGCGAGCCAACCTCCACCGCATCGAATCTCGGCAAACCGGAGCTTTCGCCAACCAGTTGGCCCAAAACCAAGAACGCACCCAATGCTC
The DNA here is from genome assembly GCA_965147435.1 of uncultured Eggerthella sp. GTDB lineage: Bacteria > Actinomycetota > Coriobacteriia > Coriobacteriales > Eggerthellaceae > Anaerotardibacter. Next base: position 77,886 of record CBCTKC010000001.1, read on the forward strand.
CCGCAATAGCACAAAGATACACCACGGTTTTCTGAGCTTTCGGAAGAGTGATGTCCTCTTCCCCGCGTGCGCCATCAGCCGTCCCAGAGAGCGGGGCCACAAAACCATAGAGCGGAGCGGTGAACACCGCGGTGAGCGCCGCCTGGGTACCAGCAATGGTAAGGGCACGAAAGTCGGCGCCAAACTTGCGCATCCTATCGCCCACCCACGTACATAGACCCGCAATAACACCTGTAAGGCCAGCTTCAGGCCCCACGCTTCCTCCAAACAACAACGGAAGCAACGCAGCCAATGAAAGCTTGCCGATATGGCTGTAGTCATAACGACCATCTTGCTTGACCTTTGCCATCACGCCATTGAGCTCTTCAGGCTCAACCCCCGTATGTTTGGTGTACAGCCCGATTACCAACCCGCCTAGCACACAGACAATCAAGGGAAAGGGCACGAATCCAAAAGGGCCTTGGGATAGAACAGGGAGCGGTTCTGCAGTAACGGAGCCTATCCAACCAGGCAGGGTCTGCCACAAAAAAGTAATGCCCCTATCCATGAGAAAAAAGAACAGCCAAACAAAGGCACCCGCTAAGGAGCCAGTTACAAAAACGCACAGCAAAAAGAAAACGCGATTAAAGGGTTTTGTAAAGCTACCCATTAGCAAACACTTTGCCACGAAATAGGGTTCTCGCCATAATTCACAAGCAAAGCGTTCGCGCTGGAAAAGGGCCGCGACCCCATGAATGCGCGCAACTCCCCGCCCTGTTTATTTGCGGAAAGAGGCGAAGGGTGGGTTGATTGGAGGATATGCTTGTTATCCAGGCCCGCAGAGCTCTGGTCGGCGGCCTTCGTGCGCGCATCTTCAACAAGCACTACCGCATGTCTGCCCCACGCCAAAAACACGATAGGTTGCGGCAACATGAAGCACCGTTCAATCACATAATTGGTTAGCACCTGCCACCCCAGTTTTGCATGTGAATTTGCGGCATGCTCTCGTACGGTAAGCGTCGTGTTCAACAGAAGAACACCCTGCCCTGCCCAAGAAGTCAAATCTCCGCTTTCAGGCATGGAGCACCCAAGATCAGAAACCATTTCCTTATAGATGTTGCGCAGGCTTGGCGGCAGTTTTTCGTCTTCCGGAACCGAAAACGAAAGCCCCATTGCTTGGTTGGGGCCATGATAGGGGTCTTGCCCCAGAATAACCACCCGCACATCTTCAGGAGCTGTAAAAGCCAAAGCGTTCAAAATTTTATCTTGGGCAGGATAGACAGTTTCCGTTTTTCGAAGCTCTTCAACCGCTTCCATAAGCCGCGAAGTGGTTTCAGCGACTTCTTGCGAAGCGCCATTCAGCCAAGCATTGATGTTCTGTTCGTTATTCACTTCCACTCCAAAGAATAAGCAAGGGCCCGGACGGCCCTTGCATTACTAGCGGCTAATACGCGTACATGAAAACCTATTCGCCAATCAAATTCGCAACGGTGCGAGCAATGCCTTTGGCATCAATGCCCAAATCGGCAAATAGCTGATCAACTTTGCCCTGAGCAACAAAGCTGTCAGGCAAGCCCAAAACCTCAACTTTTGAGGTGGAGCCCATGAGCGCCAAGGCCTCTGCTACACCTTCGCCAGCTCCACCAATACGAACGCCATCTTCAACCGTTACCACGACCCCGGTTTCTGCGGCTGCCGCAATTGCCTCAAGGTCGAGAGGCTTTACCCAACGCATATCAACAACACGCACCGAAAGGCCTTGCTCCGAAAGAAGCTCAGCGGCATCAACGGCATAGTTGACCATACGGCCGAATGCCAGAATTGCAGCCTGTGTGCCTCCGCGAACCTCACGCGACTTACCAGGTTTCATCATAAGGGCATCGTCCGGCATAGGGACACCCGGTGCTTCACCACGGGGATAGCGCAGGGCAACAGGCCCATCAAGTTTCAAAGCGGTATGCAATGCATGGGCAAGCTCGGCTTCATTTGAGGGTGCCAAGATTTTCATATTTGGCACACACCGCAGAAGCGCCATATCGAACATGCCGTGATGCGTGGGGCCGTCGTCACCCACCAAACCCGCACGATCGAGAGCAAACACAACATTGAGCTTTTCGAGCGACACGTTGATAATGGCCTGATCGATTGCACGCTGGAAAAAAGTGGAATACAAGGCCACTACCGGTTTACGGCCGCCTAACGCCAAACCGCTTGCCATGCCCACCGCATGACCTTCTGCTATTCCGACATCGAAGCACCTATCGGGATGGGAATTCGCAAAGGGGCGCAATCCCGTTCCGTCAACCATAGCGGCAGAAATAGCGCAGATGGAGTTGTCTAGCTGAGCTTCTTTCTCAAATGCCTTAGTAAATGCTTGCGTATAGGTAAGGGCCTTGGGGGCGGCCTTCAGCGAGGCGCCTGTAGCAATATCATAAGGTCCCGTACCATGGAATCGGGATGGATCCGCCTCAGCCGGCCCATAGCCTGCACCTTTTTTGGTAACCACATGCACCAGAACAGGAACATCGGATTCCAACGCATGGCCGATAGTCCGTTTCAGTGCAGGAATATCGTGACCATCAACAGGCGGCGTGCACACAATGCCCAATTGCTCGAAAAGCATAGTGTCAGGCATGACAAACTGCTTCAACGACTCTTTTGCCGTTTTGCCCAGTTTCACCATGGCCTTACCTGCAGGACCAAGAGAGTTCTCCATAAAATCCTGCATGCTATCGCGGTTCTTGCGGTAATTGCTCGTAACGCGCAGTGCGCCCAAGTGCATAGCCATTGCGCCGACATTGCGTGCAATGCTCATTTCGTTGTCGTTCAAGATGATAACGAGCGGCGTCTGCGCTTGGCCGATATCGTTGAGTGCTTCGAAGGCCATGCCGCCAGCAAGTGAAGCATCACCAATAAGAGCCACGATCTTTTGATTGTCACCGCGCAAATCGCGCGCACGCGCCAATCCGCATGCTACAGAAAGCGAGTCGGAAGCATGACCAGAAGGATGCACATCATGAGGGTTGCTGTGAGGTTTCGGAAAACCCGATAGCCCCTTGTATTGGCGAAGTGTGGGGAATTCACTTAAACGCCCCGTGATAAGCATATGGGCATACGACTGGTGCCCAACATCGAACAGAAAACGGTCATGGGGCGAATCAATGAGCGAATGAACCGCCAAAATGATTTCAACCGCCCCAAGACTCGATGCGACATGACCGCCCGTCTTGGAAGTGACGTTAATGATCTCCTCGCGAATTTCCTGCGCCAATATGGAAAGCTCCTCATCAGTGAGGAGCTTCAACTTGTCTGGGGAATCGATGGAGTCAAGTATGCGGGCCATACGGCACCTCCTCCTATTCGTCCGAGGACGAAATATCCGAATCCGACGAGGCCTGAGCCTCGGCGGATTCGGCTTCCTTAGCGGCAATCCCCTCTTCCATGATGCGAGAAGCAGTAAGGCCAATACCCACCGCTTCCTCGTACAGGCTCAAAGCCTCATCAAGAGGAAGCTCCTCATCGCTGACGGCAGCCACGATTTCGTCAAGGCGTGCCTTAATGTCCTCGAACGTCTGAGGAGCCTGTAATTCCATTATGCCTACTCGCTTTCAAGCTGGGTAGCGATACGGCCCAAGATTCCGTTAATGAATCTCGGGGAATCGTCGCCGCCAAACTCTTTGGCAAGGTTAACGGCTTCGTTGATGGATACCGAAACAGGAACATCGTCAACGTAGCGCATTTCATACGTAGTAAGGCGAAGCAACGAACGGTCAACTACAGGCATGCGGTCGAGCGTCCAGTTGTCGCTTGCAGATTCGATAAGTTCATCGATTGCTTCAAGGTTTTCCTTGGCGCCGTCAAGAAGCATCAGAGCATACTCGCCCAAACCCTGAGTTTCAGGGACGAGCTGGCCATTATCAATAAGCTCACGTGGAGTCTTTTCCAGAATTTCACCCTGATACATAAGCTGCAGCGCATGCTTACGAGCAAGGGTGCGTTCTTCGTGCTGAGAAAAAGCTTTAGACACAAGCACCACTAATCCTGGAATGCGATGCCGTCAACGCGGATATCCACGCGTGACACCGTGAGGCCAACCTGCGAAAGAACAGCATCAGCCACAGACTTGCGAACATTATCGGCGATTTCGTTCAAAGAGCGACCTGACTGGACACGAAGGGAAACCGCAACGTCCACCGTGTTGTCATGAGAAACGTTGACGGACACGCCCTGCGCGGACTGCTTGAACGAAAGAAGGGAACGGATCCCGGAAGGTGCGGCACCAACCGATGCCACGCCGGCAACATCGCGAACGGCGAGGGTGACAATCGTTTCCACAACGCCTGGCGCGATTGCCATGCTTTCGGTATTGATATCTGACATATTATTCATCCCCCATTTCGGTTTCGATGAAATCGGTATACACCCTTCCTTCAATGAAGGCTTCCTTTTCAAGAACCTCCAAATGGAAGGGGATCGTGGTTTTGATGCCTTCGATGCAGAACTCACTCAGGGCACGTTTGCCTCGAGCGATGCACTCATCGCGGTCAATGCCCCACACGATCAATTTGGCAACCATGGAATCATAATACGGAGAGATGCGATCGCCTTGCTTGATGTAGGTTTCCACACGAACACCAGGACCACCGGGAACCTCAAAGCGCGTGATATTGCCAGGGCACGGACGGAAATCATGCTCAGGATCTTCAGCGTTGATGCGGAACTCCATAGCATGGCCAAAGGGCGTAAAGGGTGCACGCTCAATACAGGAGATGGGTTCACCTGAAGCAATGCGCAGCTGTTCCTTAATGATGTCGGTGCCCGTAATCTGCTCCGAAACCGGGTGCTCTACCTGGACACGAGTGTTCATTTCCATGAAGTAGAACTTGCCGTCCGTATCGAGCAGGAATTCGATGGTACCCGCATTCTCGTAACCCGTTGCACGCACTGCTTTAACAGCAGCAACGCCCATAGCACGGCGAATTTCCTCGGTCAGAGCCGGCGAAGGAGCTTCCTCGAGCAGCTTCTGATGACGACGCTGCAGCGAGCAGTCGCGTTCGCACAAGGAAATACGATTACCATGCTTGTCAGCAAGGATCTGCACCTCGACGTGACGCGGACGCAGAACAAGCTTCTCCAGATATACGTCACCGTTGCCAAACGCTGCAAGAGCCTCGTTCTTAGCAGCCATAAACTGGGATTCCAGATCGGCAGGGTCATGCACTTCGCGCATGCCCTTACCACCACCGCCGGCAGATGCCTTGATGAGTACCGGATAGCCCACTTCCTCAGCGAACTTACGGGCCTCTTCGACCGTTTCGATAACGCCGTCAGAACCAGGCACCGTAGGAACGCCGCAGGCCTTCATGGTGTCACGGGCGGCAGCCTTGTTGCCCATAGCATCGATGCACTCAGGCGAAGGGCCGATGAACACCAGATCATTGTCGGCGCAGGCACGAGCGAAATCGGAATTCTCAGCCAAGAAGCCATAACCCGGATGGATAGCCTGACAGCCGGTGTTCACCGCTGCAGCGATGATAGAAGGCATTACCAGATAACTTTTATTGGCAGGAGCAGGACCGATGCATACCTTTTCGTCCGCGTAGCGAACGGGGTACGTATCGGCATCCTCCGTTGAATATACCGCCACGGTTTTGATGCCCAGCTCCTTGCAGGCACGCATGATGCGCAGGGCAACCTCTCCGCGGTTGGCAATTAGGACTTTGTCAAACATTTATGCACTCTCCGGACCAACAGCGTCATGGCTCGTGTGGGGCTCGATGTAGAACAGCGGGGTGCCGAACTCTACCGGAGTTGCATCCTCAACACATACCTCGCGTACCGTGCCCATTTCCTCGGCTCCGATTTCATTCATGAGCTTCATAGCTTCAACAATGCACAGCGTCTGGTTTGCGGCAACCTCGTCGCCAACCTGAACAAAAGCAGGCTCGCCAGGAGCGGGAGCAGCATAGAACGTGCCTACCATCGGAGAGGTTACGCAGTGCCAATTTGCAGGATGAGAAGCGGCTGCAGCGGGAGCTGCGGCAGGAGCGGCAGCGGGTGCAGCAGCTGCAGGAGCTGCGGCTGCAACAGGGGCAGCAGGAGCGGCCGCAACGGCGCCGGGCATGCGGACGGCGATACGAGCGCCCTCTTCCTCGACTACGATTTCGCCAACGCCGCTTTCCTCGGCAACGCGAACGAGCTCTCGAATCTGATTGATATCCACGTAATCGTCCTCCTTGGTGTTGCTCGATTCCTCTTCAAGAAGGAAATCGACCTTTTCAGATGTACGGTGCTTGCTCAAATACGTACGAGCCTCATTCGGGAAAAGCGCGTACATCAAAACGTCTTCTTCAGTTTTTGCCAGATCGCCGATTTCTTCTTCAAGCTCGGCGAACGTGGTAGTTACCAGCGAACCAGGAGCAACATCAGGATCAAGCATGATGTCGGATTCGCCCACAACACGGTTTACCACCTCTGGGCTCATGGGACCAGGAGCCTTTCCGTAGTAACCGCAGATGTAATCTTTCATTTCCTTGGAAACAACGCTCCAACGCTTACCCGTCAGAACATTGAACACGGCCTGCGTGCCTACGATCTGGGAAAGAGGCGTTACCAGTGGCGGATAGCCCACCTCAGCACGAACGCGAGGAATTTCTTCCATAACGTCGTCGAGACGATCGATTGCATTCTGGATTTCCAGCTGAGACATAAGGTTCGACATCATGCCGCCAGGAACCTGATGCGAGTACACCTTCATATGGGTAAGAGAAGAAACACCGCGCTTGTAATGCCCGCGCTTGCGAACCTCTTCCCAATACTCGGAAATCTCAAACAGCAGACCCAGGTCAAGACCAGTGTCGTAACGGCTTTCCTGCATAGCAGCAACGAGCATTTCGACTGCAGGCTGGGAGTTGCCAAATGCCAAAGGCGCAGCAGCGGTATCAACGATAGCAGCACCAGCTTCAGCGGCCTTCAGGTAGTTGGCAGGAGCCATACCACCAACATAGTGGCAATGAACGTGAATCGGAAGACCAATTTCGGCATTGAATGCCTTGACGATGCGCTCAGTGCGATACGGGGTAAGCATGCCTGCCATATCCTTGATGGCAATGGAGTCAGCGCCAAGATCCTTAAGTTGCTGACCATACTCGAGGAAGCTATCGAGCGTATGAACCGGAGAAAGCGTATAGGAAATAGCGCCTTCGAAGTGGCCGCCGCATGCCTTAATGGCCTCGGCGTTGTCTACCACGTTGCGAATATCGTTCAGCGCGTCGAACACGCGGAACACGTCAATGCCATTGCGATGAGCAGCAGCGATGAAGCGATTAACGACATCCTTGGAATAGTGCTTGTAGCCCACCAGATTCTGTCCGCGGGACAGCATGGAAAGACGCGTATTGGGGGTCTTCGACTTGATAGAGCGCAAGCGATCCCAAGGATTTTCGTCGAGGAAACGCAGGCAGGTGTCGAACGTAGCACCGCCCCAAGCCTCGATAGCCCAATAACCTACGCGATCCATCTTAGGCAAGATCGGGAGCATATCGCCAATAGGCATACGAGTTGCCCAGAGGCTCTGCTGGCCGTCGCGAATGGTGGTGTCCATGATCTGAAGCTTTCCCAAGTGTTTCGCACCTCCTCTTCGAAACGCGTTGCGCGCACTATACGCACGTTAAAAACGAAAATTAAGTATAAAGCACGAGGCGCCGTAGCGCCCCGTTGCCAGTAGAGTTTTCAGTTAAGACACATAGAACTAGACGCGCTTAACAAAGCGGCCGTCGCGGCTGTCGATCTGAAGAACGTCACCAATCTCAACAAAGGTGGGAACCTGAATGGTTACGCCGGTTTCGAGCGTTGCAGGCTTGGTGGTGTTGGTAGCAGTGTCACCCTTGAAGCCAGGCTCGGTTTCGGTAACCTCAAGCTCAACGAACATGGGAGGCTCGATGCTGATGAGTTCGTCGCCAGCGTACATGAGAGTTGCCTCGTCGTTTTCCTTCAGCCAGTTTGCTGCAGAACCTACAGTTTCAGCAGGAATGGAGAGCTGCTCGAAGGAAGACATATCCATGAAGTTGAAATCGGTGCCGTCGCTATAGAGGAACTGCATCTTCTTGGTTTCAAGACGAACAGAGTCGAACTTGGTGCCAGCGTTGAAGGTGTAATCAACTACGCGACCAGTTTTGATGTCGCGGAGCTTGGTGCGAACGAATGCACCGCCCTTGCCAGGCTTAACATGCTGGAATTCAACGATCGTGCAGAGCTTGTTGTTGTACTCGATGCACATGCCATTACGAAAATCGGCGGTAGAGATTGCCACGTTATGCTCCTTCAAAAATGAACCATTGCAAAAATAACCTAAACATTATACCCAGAATGCTACGAGATAATAATCATCTCATGGGTACTTTGCGTAAACACCTCATACGAAGTGTCGCGAACTACGCCATAATCCTCTAGGCGCATACCGAATTTGCCCGTTAGATAAATCCCCGGCTCAACCGTAACAACATTGCCCGCGCAAAGCGCTTTCGGGTTCCTGGGCGAAAGGTTGGGCGCCTCATGGATATCGATTCCCACACTGTGGCCAAGAGAATGGCCCATAGCGCCACCGAAGCCCTCTTCTTCCAGAATTGCTTCAGCATGTTGATGGACTTCAGCACCGGAAAGCCCAGCACGCAGCATAGCCTCGCATTCCTCGTTGGCACGACGGATGGCCCCATAGGCGCGACGGACTTCATCGCTCGGCTCCCCCACAAACACCGTACGAGTCATGTCCGAGCAATATCCTGCATAGCGCGCGCCGAAATCCATCACCACGGCATCGCCGAATGCCAGTTTCGTCTCACCGGGAATCGCATGAGGGGATGCAGCATGGGCGCCCGTTGCCACAATGGTGCCAAACGCCAGCCCCTCAGCCCCCTCTTCATACATGTAGCGATCCAGCTGCAACTGAACCTCACGCTCAGTCATACCGGGCTTCATGAACGCGATGATTTTGGCGAAAGCCGCATCAGTGATGCTTTGCGCCTTTCGCATTGCCGTTATCTCGGATTCATCTTTGACTTGACGAAGCTCTTCCACAAAGCCAGAAAGCTCCACCAAATCGACTGCCCTGCCCTCAAACGTACGCTGCAAGGCGCGATATTCCGCCAAAGGCATCGAATCCTCGATGCCAATACGAACGCTATCGCGATCGACGCCATCTGCCACCTTGGCAAGTACGGCGCTATGAGCCATGCGGCTATTGTCCACTTCAATATCGGTATCGGCAGCAGCAGACTCCATTGCATCAAAGTAACGGGAGTCCGTATGCAGCACACAGTTGCAATCAGAGACGACAAGGGCGTGGGCCGGCTCATCGTCGAAAACACGCTCAAAGCCCGTAGTCCATGAGACGTTCGAGAGCCCACGGATGTAGAGCACGTCTATCCCCTGTTCGCTCATTACGGCGCGAAGGCGGGAAAGACGTTCGGGATTATGCGACATTATGATCTCCTTCATAGACGTTATTGCTTTGTGCGTAGCCCCATAAAAGAACAGGGCCCAAGGCCCTGTCGATAAGCTACAAGATGCTACGTTGCCATGCTTGAAGGTATTCCAGCACGAACTCATCTTCGAGTTCGCACACCTCCCACTCACCGCAAGCGCGCGGAAGCACAAAGCGAAGCTTGCCAGAGCGCACCTTCTTATCGCCCTTCATAAGATGAAGGAGACGTTCAGGTTCGGCTTTCAGCTGAAGCTCGGGCAAGCCAAGGGCATCAAGCAAGGCATCCTGAGTCTGCACGAATTCCATCGATGCCCCTAGATGCGCTACTGCCAATCGGGAGGCAAAGCGCATGCCCTGCGCAACGGCATGACCATGGGAATACACACCATAGCCCGCCTCTGTTTCAATGGCATGAGCAAGCGTGTGACCATAGTTAAGGCATTCACGCACACCTTTGGTTTCCTCCTGATCGCACGCTACCACCGACGCTTTGAACACGATGCAACGCTGCACCGCTTCCTTGACCGTTTCCGGTTCGCGAGCGGCCAGTTGGTCGGTATGGCTGTACAGCCAAAAGAAGAAATCCTCTGAATCAATAACGGCAGACTTGGCTATTTCACCGCACCCACAAGCCCATTCCCTTTCGGGAAGCGTGGCAAGCGTGGCGACATCGGCGCAAACCAACGACGGCTGGCAAAAGGTACCTACCAAATTCTTGCCCGACTCGAGGTTGATGGCCGTTTTTCCGCCCACAGAAGAATCAACCATGGAAAGCAAGGTGGTAGGAACCTGGACAATGCGCAGACCGCGCATGAACGTAGAACCGGTAAAACCAGCCAAATCGCCCACAACGCCGCCGCCCAAAGCAACTACCACAGAATCGCGATTCAAGCCGCATTCAACCATGGCATGCCAAATCTCGGAAGCACATTCAACCGATTTAGCCGACTCCCCCGCCGGCACCGTGATAACGGAAACCTGATAACCAACCTGCTTCAGGGACGCTTTAGCGGGATCAAGGTAGCGCGCAGCTACTTCTGTGTCGGTGACGATAAGTGCTTTCTGATTGCCATCGAAGGCACGCATCTCGGCGCCGAGTCGATCAATCTGTCCCGCCGAAACAACCACATCATAGGCACGTTCACCGGGTATTTCCACAACAATGCGCGCCATGCGCTAATCCCTCTTCACCAGCACACCGGCATCAAGCAGAAGCTCAACTACCTCGTCTGCAACTTCACGAATAGTACGTTCTTCAGTGTCCACGGAAACATCGGCAGCAGCTTCATACTGAGGCTCTCGCTCGACAATGGTTTTACGGGCAGTTTCGAGGTTCTTGAACATAGGACGGGAATCGGTGTTGGGGATACGGGCAGCAGCTCCGTCAGCGGATACCTTCAGATACACCACATAGCCCGCCTCTTTCATGATCTGAGCGTTAACGGGACGCTTGGTAACAACACCGCCACCGCAGCCGATAAGACGCGGGGAACGCTTTGCCAGGTCGCGCAAAACATCAGTTTCGATATCGCGGAATGCCTCTTCGCCATCTTCAGCAAAGATATCGGCAACGATACGGTCTTCGCGAAGCTCAAGATATTCATCGGCATCGATGGATGCAACGCCGCACGTTACTGCGATCTGCTGAGAAATACTGGTCTTGCCCGCTCCCATGAAGCCGATGAAGAACACCGGCTTAGTGAGATAGAACTTGCCTGCATGCGTAGGGTGGTTTGTGGTCATGAAATAAGCTCCTCGTAATTCGTGGCGTTTTAACGGGACATCGTTTTAATACGCTCTTTGTACGAAGCGATGTTCTGTTTGATATCGGTCATATTGTCACAGCCGAACTTCTTCAGGTAGGCATCAGCAAGCACCATTGCCACCTCGGATTCCGCAACAACAGCAGCAGCCGGAACAGCACAAGTATCGCTACGTTCCTTCGACGCTTCAGCCACTTCAAGCGTATCGAGGTTCACGGTATTGAGAGGCGTGGTAAGCGTAGCGATTGGTTTCATCCCCACCGTAACCACCAACGGCATACCGGTGGTCATTCCACCCTCCAGGCCACCTGCATTGTTAGATGCACGCACAAACCCTTCCGCTTCGTCGAGAAGGATCTCGTCGTGTACCTGACTGCCCGGGCGACGCGTGGTCTCAAAGCCGATACCGAATTCGACGCCCTTGATGGCGGGAATGGAGAACAATGCGCCACCAAGCTTTGAGGTAAGGCGATCGGTTGGCGTTTCATATCCACCAACAGCAGGGAGAAGACCAGTTACCACGACTCGGAACACACCACCCAAGGTGTCTCCCGCTTCCTTGGCCTTGTCGATAGCATCCATCATGCGCTCGGATGCTTCGATGCTGGGGCAACGAACCTCACTCATCTCGATGTCGAGCGGGGTGTAAGCGGTAGCAGCGGCCATGGGATCTTCTTCCTCCATGACTTCATCGCCGATAGACACAACATAGGAATAGATCTCAACACCGAGTTCAGCCAGAAACTCACGCGCAATGCCGGCAGCAGCAACACGCATGGTGGTTTCGCGGGCACTGGAACGCTCGAGGATATTGCGGCAATCATCCATGTCGTTCTTCAAAACGCCCAGCAAATCGGCATGTCCAGGACGAGGGGTTACCTCACGAACCAGATCTTGGGGCGGCTCGCCAAACACGGACATACGCTCGGTCCAATTCGACCAATCGCGATTCGCAACAGACAACGTTACCGGCGACCCAATAGTGTGGCCAAAACGAACACCGGAGGTAACCGAAACCTTATCCTTTTCGATTGCCTGCCTACCGCCGCGGCCATAACCGCTCTGCCTGCGAGCAAGATCGGAGTTAATAGCCTTTTCGGAGATGGTCAATCCTGCAGGAACGCCCGAAACTATGGCCGTGAGAACAGGGCCGTGGCTTTCACCTGCTGTTATGTATTCCATGCTGCATTCCTTATTCGATGTTAGATAAATCAAACATGATTTTAGCAAAAACCGCCGTTACTCCATCGAAATAAAGTGCTTAAGGTTTCGAACGTGTTACAGCTCGGCACGACCGAATTCTACGAGCAGCTCTGCGCACTCCGCGCCCCACGCCGCCATAACCGATGACGTTGCCAAATAATCACAGCCAGCGGCAGTTGCCGCATCGTTATAGCAGGCACTTTCACCACAAAAGTCACACACGATATGACCAGGCTCGAAGGCAATACCAGCCCGACTAAAATCTTCGGTGCAGAAAACAAGATCAGCTGCAGCAATTCGAGAAGCTGCCGCAACAGTTCCAAAGAGGAACGAGGCGTTGTCGTAAGCACGAGTTGCAGAAAGATGGCCAACGCGCTTCTGCTCAGTATCGATGATCTGGGTTCGTTCCTTGCCAAACGCCTCCAAAAAGGCAAGCAAGTTGTTACGCGTACGTTCTTTTTCCGCCCCCAGCAAGGTGATCTCGCTCACACCTGCTCGCGCACATTCGTAGACCACGTCAAGAGCCGAACTGCCCGACCCCAAAACAACAGCCTTCGCACCGTACAAGGGAAGGAAGAGCCGCTCCATTTCGTCAATAGCAACACGAGCATATTGGCTAAGCGCAAGCGTGTTCTTTCCGCCACGATAGAGAATATCGGCACCTTGCGCCAAACGCGCTGATGCCCCTTGGACCTCGCCAGCCTCAAACGCTACCTGGCGAAACGGCGCAGAAACCACAAAAGCATGGCTCTTTCGAGCAGAAAGCAAAGCAGCAGCTTCGCCACGTGTACGGCATTCTTCGATTACAACACTCCATGAAGCAGTCTTTTCCATGAAGGAACGACGGAATGAACCAGCGGCGGGCTTTGCAGCAGGCGCAGCTAGGAACGTAAGGTTTCGCATGCGCTGGCCCCCTCTGGCTCCTTGTCAGAGATGAATGCACGCTCAATCGAACGCACGAACATCGTATGCTTAAGGTCCTCTTCAACCAACGGGCATACCAAATACGCCTTCATACCCGCAAGATGCGCCCCTATAACATCGGTCGAAAGCTGATCACCGATCATCAAAGTGTTTTTGCGGGTGCCCCCAATCTTATTGCGCGCCATGACGAATCCGTGCGGAAGAGGCTTGAGGGCCTTGGCCACAATAGGAAGATCGAGCTCGCGAGCAAGGTCGAATACATTACCGTGAAAATTATTCGAAAGAAAGCACATCTTCACGCCAGCAGCGCGAACGCGCGCCAGCCACTGACGCACATCGACGGGTACCTGATGATCGGCACGAGAAAGAATGGTGTTATCGATATCAAGCAGCACGTGCGTAAAGCCTTTGCCGACGATATCCCATTCAACGTTGATGGCACTCGTTCGCGAAAAATAGCGGTCGGGTTGGATAAGAGACATCGCTACCTCAATAATGCCTACGAATGATCGGCGATGGTCTTCTGGTGCTCTTCGTAAGTTTTATCGAAGAAGTAATCGACCCCACCTTGATCGTTGTTCCAGAACGAGAAGAAATAATAGTCATCGAAATTGCGTTCAGGCGAAAGAACCGCACGCAGCGAATCTATGCTCGGGCTGCAAATCGGCGTAGGGGGCAAACCCTTGGTAACACGGGTGTTGTACGGACTCTTTGTTGACCAGTCGTACGTATCGAGATTGTCGCCCACCTCATAAGCTGTGGTTGCATCGCTGCCCAATGTGCCATACGACGGATCGCCGGAATTGCCCAAGCGATTGTAGAAAACGGCGGCAACCTTGGTGCGCGTGTCGTTAGTAGCTTCCTTTTCCACGATGGAAGCAAGAATCAACGCATCATAGTTGGACATATCCTTCTTACGCGGATACGAGAAATCGAGAGACGTCACCTCGGAGCGATATTGATCGAGCATCTGACGCACCACATCTTCAGCAGATGCGTTAACAATCAGTTCATACGTTTTAGGAAACAGGAACCCTTCGAGCGAGTTCTTGCCGGCATCGGTTAAGAACGTGTACTCCTTTGCGTACTTGGAAGCATCCGAAGCTGCAGTTTTAAATTGGTCTGCGGTAATAGAACCGTTGTAGGCCTTTTCCACTGCGGTAGCTATTGAATCGAGTGTGGCTCCTTCAGGAACCACCAAATTAGTTATGTTGGCAGTGGGGCCGGCAACAAGCGCATCCACTAAATCTTCGTTGCTCATACCGCCCTCGAAAGAATAGACGCCCGGTTTGAGCGAAGAGGCAGCACCCTTGGCATTGGCAACAGCGGTAAATTCGCCCTTACGAATGACAAGGCCCGCATCGTAGAGGTTGTCTGCGATAACGGGCAATGTAGAACCTTCGGCAATCTGTACTGTAACCTGCTGTCCATCGGGAGCCAGATGATCGTTAGCAGCTTCTGCACAGCTGGTGTTCACGAAGAGCGCCACTATGATAACTACCACAACCGCAATAGCGGCGATTAAGGCTATGAGCGGCGCTTTCGACTTCTTCGGGCGAATTGCCGAAGTGTCGTATGTACGAAATTCCTTTTCGCCACGTGCGTGAGCAGCTCGGGCCGCATGCGTGGACTTGCGGGAATACGTAACCTTCCTAGGACTCATTTGCCTCACCTTTCAAAGAACCGGCCATGCGCTTGTCGAGCCATGACTGGAGGAACAACGATGCAGCGATCATATCAACCTTACCGCGCATTTCCTTTTCAGAAAAGCCTTGCTCGCGCAAAGAGCGTTTTGCCTCCGAAGAACTGAGCCTTTCATCGGAAAACTCCAATGGAAGACCAAGTTTGGAGGCAACTTGTTGGGCAACCTCACGAATAGACTGCGCTTGCGGACCCTTGGCCCCACCCATAGTAAGAGGAAGGCCAGACACGATCAGCTCCGGTTCCCAATCTTCGCACACGCGGCGAAAACTTGGTGCGTTGGCACGCACTTCTTCGGTGGGAAGAACGCACAGAGGAGTGGCGATCTTTTCTTGCGGGTCGCTGATGGCAATGCCACAGCGAACCTTGCCGATGTCAAAAGCCATGATTCTCATGTGTGCGCTCCTCCCTTCCGTTACGTGTTTTATGCGAAAAGCTTGCGTGCGGCATCAAGCGCAGCATCAATGCCAGAAACATCCTTGCCGCCAGCTTGTGCCATGGTGGGCTTACCGCCACCGCCGCCCTTGATCTCACGGGAAATCTGCTTGATTACTGCACCAGCATTGAAGCCCTTTTCAACTGCTTCGTCGGTACCTGCAGCAAGCAAGATAGGCGTGCCCTGATTGTCGGAAGCCAATACGCAAGCGCCTGCTTCGGGAAGGCGAGAACGTACGATATCCCAGAAATTACGCATACCGCCGGCATCAATGCCATCCTTGCGGTAGATAAATACCGGGTAGTCGGAACCAACGGTGAACTGGTCGAGAGCTTCAGGGAGCTCACCCGTTGCCGCGGCAGCCTTATTAGCCTTACGTTTGGCATTAAGATCGCGCAGCTGCTTGATATTGGCCTCGACGCGGGCCTGGACATCGGATGTGGGCACACGCAAAGTAGCGGAGAGCTCCTTCATCTGATGTTCAAGGCCATTGAGATAAGTCAAAGCATCGTAGGAAGTGAAAGCCTCGATACGACGAAGGTTTGCACCGACGCTGCTTTCAGAGACGATCTTCACCAATCCAATTTCAGCAGTGTTGGCAACATGGCAACCACCGCACAACTCGCTGGAGAAATCGCCCACCTTAACAACGCGAACCACATCGCCATACTTTTCGCCGAACAGAGCGGTAACACCCTCTTCGCGAGCCTTGGCAAGCGAGGTTTCGAAGATGTTCGTTGCGGTAGCGGACATGATAATGCTGTTGGCGAGTTCTTCGACCTGCTTCAGCTGCTCAGGCGTAACCGACTCGAAGTGAGTGAAGTCGAAGCGAAGACGATCAGGGCCAACATAGCTACCAGCCTGCTTGACGTGAGCGCCAAGAACCTGACGAAGGGCAGCATGCAGAATATGAGTACACGTGTGGTTGCGTGCAATGCAAGCACGACGCTTAACGTCAACCTGCGCGGAAACGGCCATGCCAACCGTAAGCACCCCAGAGGCAACGGTGGCAACATGACATACCAAGCCCTTTTCAGGTGCTTTGGTGTCGGTTACCTGAAGCTCCACACCATCAGCGGTGATGGTACCTGTGTCGCCAACTTCGCCGCCCATTTCAGCGTAGAACGGAGTAACGTTGAGCACAACTTCGCCCTGTTCACCAGCGGAAAGAGAGTCAACGCGCTCACCATTGCGGACAATCGCGCAAACCTCAGCATCGGCAGAAAGACGTTCGTAGCCAACAAATTCGGTTGCGCCAAGCTCCTTCAAGAGATCGGCGTGAACGCCACCATAGGTGCTCCATGCAGCTTCGGCATCCTTAACGTTTGCGGCACGAGCACGATTACGCTGCTCTTCCATGCAACGAGCAAATTCTTCTTCGTCAATGGAATAGCCACGCTCTTCACAGATTTCCGTAGTTACCTCGATGGGGAAACCGTAGGTGTCATGCAGGACAAAGGCGGTAGAACCGGAAAGCACAGTGCCTTCCATTTTGGAAAGGGCATCGTCGAGATATGCCTGACCCTGACGAAGCGTTGCACCAAAGCGCTCTTCCTCGGAAAGAACAACACGCTTGATAAGCTCTTCGTTCTCGACAAGTTCGGGATACACGCTGCCCATAAGCTCGATGATCTTGTTAACGTAGTTGGTAAGGAAAGCGCCTTCAATACCCAGAGAATGGCCCTTCATAACCGCGCGACGAAGCAAACGGCGCAGAACATAACCGCGACCCTCATTGGAAGGAAGAATGCCATCGGCGATCATAAACGTGATTGAGCGGCTGTGGTCAGCGATGATGCGGAGGCACACATCGGTTTCCACTTCCTGGCGGTACTCCTTGCCAGAAAGCTCTTCGCCAACGCCAACCAAGCTGCGAAGGATGTCGGTATCGTAGTTGTTGGTTACACCCTGCATGATTGCAGCAATACGCTCAAGGCCCATGCCAGTATCGATGTTCTTCGTCTGGAGCGGAGCAAGGGTGCCATCCTCTTGGCCATCGTACTGGGTGAACACACAGTTCCAGAACTCAAGGTAGCGATCACAGTCGCAGCCAGGCTTGCAGTCGGGGCTGCCACACCCTACGTCGGGACCCTGATCGAAATAAATTTCAGAGCAGGGACCGCAGGGGCCGGTAGGACCAGCGCGCCAGAAGTTATCTTCTTCACCCAGCTTGGAAATATGATCCTCTGGAACACCAAGGCTCTTCCAGATTTCAATGGTCTCGTCGTCGTTTTCGAAAACGGTAAAGTAGAGCTTTTCAGCAGGAAGCCCCAATACCTCGGTAGAGAATTCGTATGCCCAAGCACACATTTCGTTTTTGAAGTACTTACCAAAACTAAAGTTGCCCAGCATTTCAAAGAAGCTTAGGTGGCGAGCATCACCGATATTGTCGATGTCGTTGGTGCGTACGCACTTCTGAGCGGTGGTAGCGCCAATGTAGCGGCTATCAAGCTCCTTCTGATGAAGGAAGTAGGGCTTGAACTGAACCATGCCAGCGCTGGTAAGCAGCAGTGATGGATCATCGGGGATCAGGGAAGAAGAAGGCATGCGCTTGCAGCCCTTTTCCTCGAAGAACGCCAGGTACTTCTCGCGAATTTCGGCGGTAGTCATATAGTTCATACGATATTGTTCCTCTTCGAAGTGTTCATCGTTTAGTAATTTGCCAAATGCAGATTCTATCATTTTCCGTGCTTTGCCCCACGCGAAGTAACCTGAGTCGCAGAAAACTCACCAGTGGCATCGGCAACAGGATTCGCCTCTTCGCCCGAAGGTTCCCCCTTGAAGATAACGCCATCAGGCGAAACGATAACGCGACCCGTGCGCTTCTCGAAGTAGTACACGAAAAGCGATTTAATGGCAGCAACCGCAGGGATTGAAGCAAGCATGCCCACGATGTTGCCAACAACGCCGCCAACGGCAAAACCTAAAGCAGAACCCACCATCAAGGCCATAATGACTAGCGCAGGATGGATGTCCACCGAATTGCCCATAATCTTCGGCGAAATGAAGGTGTAAATGAATTGCTGCACGGCAATGGTGTAGACCAACGCGATAACAGCAATAAGCGGACTTGAGAAAACACCCACGATTGCAGCCATGCCGCCGCCCAACCACGGGCCCACAACGGGAATGATGTTCAGCAGACCGGTGATAACGCCCAAAGCCGCTGCGCTGGGGATGCCCATAACGGCAAAACCAATACCGCAGCAAACACCGATAAGCATGCATTGGACCAACGTACCCTTGATATAGCCACCCATAACGCGGGTACCCGTGAGATAGATGATGTCTAGATCCTCCCGGAATCGGGGGCCGAACACGCGTTTGATTTCAGCACCCAATGCAGGCAGCTCCATAAGAACCCAAAATGCCACCACCAGGGAAAAGCCAATAACCATGGCGGAAATGGCAACACCAGAGCCCACCGAGACCATACCCTCTGCACTGGCGGAGGCCATGCCAGAAAACCAGGTTCCCACCGACGAAAAAGCATCATTCATCCAATTGGAAATGCGCTCGTCTTGAAGGATGTAGGCGTACTGCGAATAGACGTCATTCCAGACATTGCGCACCTGAGAAATCTGGTCAGCAAAGGTTTGAAGCAACGCAGTGAACTGTTCGCCCACGCCGGACATAGGCGAAAAGAGCATCCAGCTGAGAGCCGTTACCACTACGCCCATAAGGATATAAGCCACGCATGTTCCCCACAGGCGGCCAATGCCCTTACTTTCCAGATAGTTAACGGGGCCCCTCAAACAGAAAACGATAATGGTCGTCCACACAACAATGGCCACGGGAGTGGCCAAAATGTTGAGCGCCTGCCCAAGCAAATACAACAGAGCAAACAACACGATAATGAAGGTGCTCGTGTACAAGCGGCGACGCGATTTTACCGTTTTCAGTTCTTCTTTGCGAAACTCGCTATCCGTGAGATGAGTATCGCTGTTCGTCATAACTGGTTAAGCACTCCTATTAGTTTTGAGCGGATTCGGAATCGCGAGAGATTTGAACAGAGAAAGCGTCCTTCAGGCTGGAGGACATCTCGTTTGTCTGAGTCTGCGCCTCCTCGCGAGCTGCAACGGCTTCAGCTGCCTCGGCGCGCTTTACATCGGCTCGAGCCTGAGCGCCGGAAACGCACGCCTCAACGCTGTCGAGCTTCTGGTCGACTACCTGAGCAACAGCACCAACGCGGGAATCTTCCGCCTTAGCGCCCAGCGGAGCGATGCGACTGCGAAGACGGCTGGTCACGTTGGAGAGTGCGTCCAAAGGGAGCGATGTGATGTTGTCGAGGGATTCGGTTGCCTTGGAGACATTGCCCGTGATAGTGTTCACGTCCTCCAGGATCTGATCTACCCGCATGATCTCTAGATTTGCAGCATCGACGGTAAGGGTAATACGCTCCATCAGCGGATCGATACGCTCAAGGGCGGGCTTTGCCGTGTCGAGTGCTTCCTTAGCCTCCGCAACCAAAGGATCAACTTTTTCAAACGTTTCCTTCATGGATTTCGTAAGGGTGATGAAAAGGTACGCCATGGCACCCAGCGCAACAACGCCAGCAATGCACAGCAGCACGATTCCCACAGGAATCAGCGATTCGAAGATTTCCATCTTTCCTCCTCTGGTCAGGAACCTAAAATTCGCATGTGCAGATTACATTCTATCGGATAGAGGGGCGTCAACGCGATACCTCTCCCAACCTCGTTCCCCAGGCGTGAAAAACGCCCCACGCTCCAAGCCTTCGGGGAGATAGCGCTGCTTAACATAGCCCTCGGCATAACTATGGGGGTACAGATACTCGCCGTATTCTTCGGACCCCGGACGATGGCGGTCGCGCAGGTAATCGGGCACAGGGCGAAGCGGGCCGTTACGCACCTCGTCCAACGCTTTACCGATGCCCGCATATGCAGAGCAAGACTTTGGGGCCAAAGCCATGTACACCGCCGCCTGGGCCAGATTGATGCGACATTCGGGCATGCCAATAACCTCAACAGCCTTAAAGCAGGCTTCGGCGACCAAGAGCGCCTGCGGATCGGCGTTGCCAATGTCTTCGGATGCAGAAATAAAGATACGGCGAGCAATGAACTTAGGGTCTTCCCCGCCATCGATCATCCGAGCAAGCCAGTACAAGGCTGCATCGGGGTCCGATCCGCGCATCGACTTGATGAACGCCGATATCACGTCATAGTGCATATCCTGCTTCTTGTCGTAAGGAAGAGTGCGATGGGGAACCGCTGTACGCACCATTTCCTCGGTAATGGTCTCCGCCTTTTGGGCGCGGGCCAAGTCGGAGGCAAGCGATAAGGTGTTCAAGCAACTGCGCGCATCGCCACCCGCCAAAAGCAGCAACGCCTTACGAGCGTCTTCGTCGAGCGAGTAATCGCCCTTCAAGCCTCGGCTGCTTTCCAGGGCATGATCCAAAATCGACGAAAGGGCGTCGTCGCTGAGCCTATGGAGCTCAACGATACGCGATCGGGATATCAATGCCGAATTCACTTCAAAAAAGGGATTTTCCGTGGTAGCCCCAATCAAAACCACCACGCCATCTTCAACCGCATGAAGCAAAGCATCTTGCTGTGCGCGATTGAAGCGATGGATCTCATCGACGAATAAAATAGTGCGAATACCCCGGTTTACCAGGCGCTTGTCAGCATCTGAAATCTCGCGGCGTAAATCGGCAACCGTGCCACCGATAGCCGAGACCTCAACAAAATGGGCATGGGTGGTCTCAGCAATAACATGGGCAATGGACGTTTTCCCTGTTCCCGCAGGACCGTACAGGATAACGGAAGAAAGCGTGTCGGCTTCGATAGCGCTACGCAGCCATGTTCCTTCCCCTAGCGCATCTTCTTGGCCGATAAGATCGTCGAGCGTTTGCGGACGCATACGCACTGCCAGAGGGGCATTTGCCGCGCGCTTGCTGTTTTCTATGTCTGTAAAGAGTGTATCCATGAGTTGACCTTAACACGGGCGCCGACAGAACCATGCCCAGCGCGCCAAACCCCATACCGATCACGCAGAAAGACTTTGCGCATAGGCGGAAAGAACAGCCTGCTCCAGCACTTCCCTGTCCTCTTCCGTGAAGGAATATTCCACCGTTTGCGGCTGAGACGCATCTACGATACTTCCCTGCTCCACACGTACAAACGTTGCTGTCACGCGTGGGCTCCCCTGAGCCATGAGCGCCAACGCATAGCATTGAGCCTGAAGGAGATGCTTGCCAAACACCCGCGCAGCGGATTCATCGGACGAGCCCCCCGTCTTGTAATCAACCAAGAACGCAGAACCGTCCCCATCAAACGAAACCGCATCGATTTCACCTTCCAGATACACCGCATTCGAAGCCACGCCCAGACAAACCATGAACGGCACTTCGGCCTGAGGAGCGCCCTTGGCCACCAAAGCGCGAGCGACATCGCTTGCAAACCATCTATCGAGCGCCGCACCCAGCCGCACCTCTTGCGAGGGGGTTAATCCCTGAGCGCGAACCTGAGCAGCAACGGCTTCATTCGCAGGGCGCTTGAGCGCAGACCCGTCAAACTGCGCAATGGCGCGCTGTGCCAAACGATGAAATGCCGTACCCAGCGCAGTGGCGTTTTCCTCGAAGAAGTCCCGGTCGACATCGAACAAAGACGATTCTGCTTCTTCCTCGGGTTCTGGAGTCTGATGGGCAGCATCACCGATTGAAGAGTATGAAAACACCTCTTCACGAGAAGCGTGATAGGGCTGGCAATAGGGCGCAGGAGGCAAGGGGGCCGCTGGGATGGTAAAGGGTTTTTCCTCTTCTGCAACACGTTCTAGCTGCTCGGCAGGGGTATCGAGCACCGTGAGCTCAAAATCCATCGGCGCGCTTCCACCGTAGTCGAGCTTCTGCATCGGGGCGTTCGCCGAAGCCTCCCACTGAAGCGCCTCGTGCAAATCGTCAAGGATGCCCTTGCCTTCATATGAAAAGTTTTTATTGCCCGAATGCGCCACACCGATGAACAGCGACTTGCTAGCACGAGTCAAGGCAACGTACAGTAAGCGACGAGCCTCAGACAACTCCTGTGTGGCAACATACCCCTTCAAAGAAAGCATCAAATCCTGATAGGTCGATGCTTGCATGATATCGGCACCCGGCTCATCGCTCTGTTCAATAAACTCATGAAGGCCCTGAATGGTTTTGCGAACGGAGCGCAGAACAGGCGAATCAAGCGCGACATAGGTTGATGCCGCAATGTTTTCGGCAACTAAGCTTTCAGCCTTTCCCGAAAGACGCAGATCAGCCAAGGCAACATGAGGAAACTCAAGGCCCTTACTTGCATGAACCGTCATTATGCGCACAAAATTCGAGCTGCTAGCAGATAGCGTTCCAGGGGTAAGTTTCAACGTTGCCAAGTCGCTCTCAAAGCGATCTGCCGTACGGGCAAGACCCAATCCCAATTTTTCAACGTCTTCCAGCATTCGCAGCGCCTTGCCGAGATTACCCACGATAGCCTGTCCCTGAGCCTGCTCGCTTTCCAGGCGAATGAGCCAACCGCTCGAACGCAGCAAGGCGCGGACCCCCGCCGCCATGCCGAAACGGCGAACAGAATCGAATGCCGCGTCGAGGCAAATATGAGCGAAGTCTATTTGGTCCTCCTGCTCAGGGGCAAGGCCCGTAAGGCCCTTTTCGTCCTTCCAGGCCGCAAATCCGTCAGATAGAGCCCTGCGAAACCTACGACCCTGACGGCTGGTGCCTGTAGCCAAATAAAGCAGGGCGTCATCACCTAAAGCAAACAAGGGAGAAGTGAGCACCGCATAGAGCGCCTCATTATCGGCACAACTCGAGAACAGGCGCACCATCGAGGCAACCAATTGGACTTCCGGGGAATCCGAAAAGGTAGAGCCTCCAGCGACCAGGCACTCGAAGCCAGCATCACGCAACGCTTGAGCATAGATATCAACATTCGACATATTTCCCAAAAGCAAAACCATGTCGGAGGGCGATGCTGGATTGCTTGCGTCATCTCGCAAGCTGGCAAAATGCTCGGCAATGCGACGAGCACACGCAAAGCGTCCCGCCCCTAGGCCAGGACCCCCCACCTTGCAATCGAATAGAGACATGGAAACACGGGGGCGCATCTCGAAGAGCGGATCGTCTTGATTATTCACCGCCCCCTTAGGCGCCAACGAAAGGAATCGATCGCCGAATACCTGCGGCTGCGAAAAAACCTTGTCCACAAAGGAAAGCACGTCGGCATGACTTCTGAAATTGTCGGGAAGGCTCACAAACTGAGCCTCGGGGCACTCCGCTTCAAGGCTTTCGCGATAGCCGAAAAAGACATTCACATCAGCGCCGCGGAAACGGTAGATGCTCTGCTGGGCATCACCAACCGTGCACACGTTGGAAAGGCCCGGCTGCGCAAGCGCTCGAACCAGAGCAACCTGAAGCTCGTCGGTGTCCTGGAACTCATCGATCATGATGATCTTGAACTGGCTTCGATAAGCATCGGCAATTTCAGGGTGATCGGTCAACGCATGAAAGGCCATACGGAGCAGGTCAACGTTGTCGATGCCAGCAGCGCCTTTCAAGCATTGGTATTCTTCATCAACAGCACGAGCTATGCGCAGCAAAGCTTGGACGTCGCGTGCTGAAAACGCCGCTTCAACCTGCCTCGCGGCAGATGCGTAGGCATCACGGTACTCGGCGAAAAACGTAGGATCGCTTTCCTTCACATGGTATTTGGGGCTGGTTTTAGGGAACGAGAAAAAAGCCTCAACAAAGCGAGCCGCTTCGAAGCTTGGATCCTCAAACGAGGTACAGCCGCCGTACTCCAAGAGGTATTCGTTGGCCGTCTCCAAGGCTGTTGTTGCCGCTTCGTGATTCTTGGCGTCGGTCTTCCCCGGCTTGGGCAATCCCTCAAGGCAGGAGATGAACGTCTCCCCCAACTCAACCATTTGACGCATAAGCGCTGAAGGATCCCCCTCCACTTCGGGAACTACAACAGCATCAAACCCCTCTGGCAAAGCGAGGGCACGCGAAGTGATCTTGCGAACCCACGTTTCGATACTCGGTGAAGCAGGACCTTGGGAATAAACATCGAGAGAGCCAACGAAGCTCTTCAGCGCTGCATCGTCGCTTTCCTGGATTCGCTTAATTACGGAATCAAACGCCTCTTCGTAATAACGCTTGGATTCCGTTTCAGAGATCACCGAAAACGCAGGGTCTATACCCAACTCAAGAGCATGTTCGCGAAGTACTCGAGAGCACATACCGTGGATGGTGGAAATCCACGCATCATCGACCTTCAGCGCCTCTTCGACCAAACCCATGCCCGCAAGCTGGCGCTTAATGCGCGACTTCAATTCCGCTGCAGCCTTCTTGGTAAAGGTAATTGCCATGATCTGGCTGATGCTCTGCACGGATCGAGCATCAGGGGTGTCCTCCGAAAGCGCATAGGCAATGCGCTGGGTAAGCGTAAAGGTTTTGCCGCTGCCCGCACCGGCAGAAACCATAAGCGGCTTATTCAGGGTCGTGATGATCTGGCGCTGGCCAGGGGTGCAGGTATCAAGATTCACGAGAGCCTCTTTTCGCAGTAACGGACCGGGCAATACGTACATGAAGATTCGCAGAGAGGATTGGGGGCAATATCGCCCTCCAAAAGATCGGCAACGCGCTTGCCCACTTCCAGTTCAACCATATCCAAATACGATTCGAAATTCATATTTACGCCGGCAGCGCTTCGCGCAAACCCCGCAACATCAAGCATGGACAAATCGAATGAGCCAGCAAGTGATCTAGCTGGCTCTTTGGCCCTATAGCTTAAATAGAGAGCCCCGACAGGACGCGCGGATTCAACAACACAACGCAACGCCTGCGCATAAATAAGCGCCTGAATCTTGGATGGAATGCGGAAGTCTTCCTGTTCATCGGGGTCAAACCCCGCATCATGCCCCGCAATGCCACCCTTGTAGTCAATCACCACGTAATGACCGTGCTCGGCATCGATATCAACCCTGTCAACGCGACCCATAAGGCGCGCACCCGCATAATCGATGCCTTGACCAGGCTCGATGGATAGCTCGAACTGCTGAGGCGTAAAGCGGGGCAACATGCGAGCCTGAACATTTAGATTGTCAACCAACGTCTGCTTCAAGCGATTTGCCTGAGCACGTTCCGTAGACGAAAGAGGAAGGTAGCACACGCCTTCAACCTGCGCTTGCTTAGCAAGCTCCGCATCGAATACGCGGCTCAAGCAGAGCTGAGCCTGATCCAGATTCCCGAGAGTAACACGCTTAGAGGAAATTTCCTGTTCCAAGCAACGGTAGAACGATTC
Source organism: uncultured Eggerthella sp. (assembly GCA_965147435.1). Taxonomy (GTDB): domain Bacteria; phylum Actinomycetota; class Coriobacteriia; order Coriobacteriales; family Eggerthellaceae; genus Anaerotardibacter. Next base: position 103,668 of record CBCTKC010000001.1, read on the forward strand.
CCAAACAGCATGCACGAAAACGCCCTGCTCCAAAGGCCCGAACAATTCATCAGGAGCTTCGGGGCGCAAGCGCCTTGCCGTATACCAACGATATGGGCAATTCACATACTCTTCTATTGCGGAAGGAGAAAGCACAACGGTGCTCGGATCGTCGGGCGCTCGGAACAGGGAAAGAAGCGGCTTAGAAGATTTACCAACAATGCCTGGCGCAAACCCAGATATCACAATAGAGTCGGGCTTTTCCCCGCCTGCCTGATAATTTGCCGCATAGGTGTCACGCGAACCACCCTCATCGCGTGTGGCGACAAAATCATGCAAGTGCTGAGGCACTCCAAAACCGTCAAGCTCTTCGTCTCCTTCTCGCAAGCATTCGCAGAACTCATCGAGCACAAAAGAAGGATATACATCTTCGTCGCCACCAGCATTCAGAACGCGCTCGCAGGCAAAGTACTTTATTGCACACCTCTTCACGCGCTCAAAAGCGAGACGTGCATCCCGCAGAGCATGACGGGGCACCTGAATGCCAAGCTTGTCTTCAAGCGTAACCAACGCATTATGCGATTCGCTAGCAGAAACGTAACGTGCGTCCAAATCGCAATGAACAACAACGTCAAAGCGACTCTGCACGGAAAGCGAAGAGGCTTGCGATACATCTAGCACCACAACCCTATTGGAGCCAGACCCACACGTACGTGAAACGTCGACAGAAAGCGAAGACAGTGCAAACGTGAATGCCTCGGGCCCCACCTCCCAACGACGGGCAGCCTCGTACACACCACGCAATGCCATAATGGCGATCTGCTGCTCAAAAACAGAAGCCGTATCGAGCCCACGCAGTTCTTCAGACAGATCGATGAACCTATCAAGCAAAAGCGATGCATCGGCATCGGAAACCAATTCCTCGAACAAATCGTAAGTTTCGGTGACCAAATGCATCATGGCCTGAAGTTCTTCAAAGGAAAGAGCTCTATCGCCACGAACCGAAGCGTCGATTTTGGCGGCAGCCTGAACAGAAATGCCAGAAAAAGGAGATGACGCAAAATCCATCAAGGCTCGCGGATCGTGACGATCATCAAGAATGAACTCACGGATTGCCATGTAGGCGCGACCAAAATGAGTCTCTGCAAAAGGCTTTCGAGCTTGAAGCACGCATTCGCATTCGCGGACGGAAAGCGATTCGGACAGCGTTGCATACACGGAATGGGGGCGCGAGGTAACCGCCAAAACACTCCCCGCCCTTCCCTTGAAGGACAGAGCTTCGCAGGCCTGGCGCACATAGCTGGATATAAGCGCATTTTCCGCAGAGGGGCCTGAAGCAAAAAGGAACTGGGGCAGCACGCCTTCTCGCAAACCGGTAATGCACTCAGTCCCGCCGTCAAGAATGGAGCAAGGTATTCCCGCCTTTTCAGCGAATTGGGCAAAGCATGGGGGCAATTCCACCCCTTCAGCCAGCGTAAAGGAAATGTCCCAATTTACGCCCAAGAGCGCATTGAGGGCATCACCCTCTTCAACGAAGCCGCGCTGCAAAAGGGCGGCACGATACGGCTCCACCAAGCCAAGGATTTCACGCTCTTGAGCCGAAAGTGAAGCCGGAGGATCGGCAACGGCAGCTTCAAGAGCATCAAGACCAATTGCCTCGGAAAAGAAACGGCACACAAGAGCAATGCCACCGTCCGTAAGCTCGAGAGACCCAGCTTCGGAAGAGTGCTCGAGCAAAAAGCGAACGGCAAAAGAACGATCAAGCGAAGAGATCAGCCCACGACCATCACCATACAATTCCCAAGCATCAGCAAGCCATGCGGCGAACGTGGTTGCGGTAACGCCGAAACAAGCGCCAGAACCCTTAGCGGCGAGCTGCTTTCTATATGAAAGAGCCTGATCGTGGGAGCTGAATATAACTACATTCCTTGTCACTGAACATTCCTCTGCTTTTGGTGACCATTGCGAGCGTCTAAACATTGCAACACGTTGTGTGTCAAGACTTTTTCTTTTGCACGATATACCTATACTGAAGTTAGCCGATCCCGTGTCTGCGATGGACCGATGACATTTAATTGGGAGCCTCAGATTGCGTGCGGAATGGAGATTCGTATCTGTTGATGCGAAAGCCAGGAACCAAGCTGCGGGCACCCACCTAGCTAGGTGGGTTCATCCAATTAGCGGGGTCGGTTTTTCTATGCCAAAATTCGCTGTCTTCGCCAGCATTTGCTCCAAAAACCCGCTTCTTCCAGAAACGCGAAACCCCGAGGCCAACCTTTGCTCACAGATCAACCTCGAGGCGAATGCCTAATGAACCGCGCCGTATACGTAACCCCATCCGTGAGAAGAGAGCGATGAATTGATCTGGCTGCAAAGACGATCTCGGGTATAGAGACCAGGAGGCAGAAGGTTAAGAACCTCCATGAGCTCGCCGTTAAGCCCGTATGCCTCACCCTCCAACACCACTTCCAGCCTCATATAATCTTCGCGACCGTCAAAGAGTCTGTCGATAAATTCCTGAAGCACGCCATAATCGGGGCTTTTTTCTCGTGCCACGCTTTCCTCTTTCTATAGCAGTTACGCAGGCGCGGAGACGCTACTGCGGCACCACAACATCGCTGCTACCAACCGTTGCAAGCAGGGCACCCGTGTAAGCTGGGGTAGCGGCACCCGATGCTCGAAGGAATTGAACCCCCTGGGCACGAAGGCGCACCGCAAGCTCCACTATTGCATCGGCAGTGGGGTACGGATTTTCATCGGTGGGCTCAAACTGGCGCCTATCTTTGCGACGGACCGAAACATCAACGAGCAGAGGCTTGTCGGTAACCGAAGCCATTTCTTTGGCGAAGCCAACCAAAACACGCGCAGGTGCATCAGAAACCACACCGATAACGTCAGCCCCATACTCATCGCACAAGGCAACGCCTTCAGACAGCGTACGCCCACCAGGAAACATGCCTTCCCCATTTGGCACCAGGCTGATCAGCAAAGGACCATCGTATACCGCTCGAGCGCCCATAAGCGCACACTGCGCATCATCGAGGCTCTTGAATCCCGTGAAATATAGAGCATCAAAAGGATGCTCAATCAACGCTAGAACGGCATCGTGATACTGCTTCTTCGACTGCTTAAGCGAAACAGCAGAAGTTGGGTCGAGCGGCAAGCCGGTAGGACCGATTGCCGCAATAAGATGCTGCGGGGAAAACTGAGCCGAAGCTTCATAGGCAATGCGCGCCATCTCTTCAGAGCGACCCTCAAAACGAGCATATGCAAGACGAGCTTCAGTGATTCCCTCTGTTGGAGTAACGAAACAGGGCACATCGATGGATTTTTCGAGCTTAAAAGCCTCTTCAATGAGTTCGGGCTCACACAGAACCACATATTCGCGATCGGAGGGATCGAAGCCCTGAGAAGCAAGTTGGTAATCAAGCGGGGTAGAAAGGACAAGCATATCCTTGTTGAAACGCATTTGAATATCAGGCATAGCATCCCTTTCATTGCAACCGTGGTAAAGTATTCAACTCATTATATAGGGTTATGACAAGCGCCGTGACCAACCAAGTACCCACTAACGCGTTTGCCCCTCAATGATTCCGCAGACACACAGATTTCTATATTTGCATGAAACCATATGTATCCACTTCTGCGATTCGCCTATTTCATTTCGAAAATTCCTCCTCTTTATTCAATAAAATGAAGAAAATGAGGACAAAATAGCGCTTGAACCCGTTCAAGGTGCCTTTTTTTGTACGTTCACCGTGGAAATCATTCACAAAGGGTTGGCAATTTAGGTGAGAGATCCTATTATTCTAACCAGCAAATGTGGTCCCCTCCCAATTTGCAACTGCTTTTCCCCAAAAAGCAGTCGGTGCTAGATCCCCAAATAATAGGCACCGAAACTCCCTCCTTGTGGGCCTGACGAGATCCCCTCTCGCAGGCCCCTCCTCTTTTCTGGGGCTTTTTATTACTTTGCCCGCTTATTATTCCGCCCGCCTCCAAACTATTTGTATAGCTAGGCAATTAAGGATTTGCTTAACGTCGTTACTAGGGCCTGCATATTTTTTGCGGGGTCTGCCCCGTTGCGGGGACCAACTCGCTACAACAGAACAGCCTATTGTGGTAGATCCGCTTGTCGCAAAAACAAAAAACTCGCCTCCTCTGCAACTTTTTTTCGATTAGGGACTCTCTTCCGTCACCGCAAAGCGAAATAAGACCGCCAAACAGCAGATTATCTGCGCTTTTGCGCCTCAATCAGCGATTGAGGCGGTGTGCAACAATCCCTAATCGCAAAAAAGTTGCAAAAAGAGCGAGATTTTTGTTTTTGGCTTCTCGGGACAGCTTCCAGACGGTGCTATGGGCGAGATTGCTCGGTTGCGACACACGCAGCATCAGGGAAACCCAGCAATATTGCACCGTTGAGCGACATCGGGCCAAACTAGCAAGTCAACACCGTGAAACAGCATCGAACCAGACCCAAAACACTGCCATGGCAACATAGAGCCAGCACTGTGGATGGGGTACCTCAGATGCTGCGTTGCACGTAACACGGCCCTATAGATCAAATAAGCCCGAGGCACGCTTTTGGTCTCTATTGCTCTTCCCCCTAAAACAGAAAGGCCGCCCGAAGGCGGCCTCTCAGCAAAAGCATCTACTGGGTTTATCCGTGCAGCTTTTTGTACAGACGATTGTTGGTATCGAGCCAGCTTTCGATGGTACCCGTGTCGTAGCCATCTTCAGGATCAATTACCAATGCGTACATCTCTTCTTCTTTAAGCACTGCATCAAGCGCATCGGTAAGCTGGATCTCTCCACCAGCACCAGGCTTGACTTCTGCCAGCAACTCCATAACACGCGGCGAAAGAAGATAGCGGCCAAACACAGCCAAATTGGAGGGAGCTTCCTCAACTGCTGGCTTTTCGACGAGAGAAGATACTTTCCACACGTCGTCGCTCAATGCTTCTCCCGCAATAACACCAAAACGATCGACTTCTTCCTTGGCAACAGGAAGAACGGCAATAACACTTGCGCCGTTGTGGGCGTCAGAGACTTCCTTCATCTTAATGAGCATCTGATTGTCGGGAACAAGCACATCGCCCAAAAGCACGAAGAAAGGCTCACCCTCAATACGATCAGCTGCGCAGTGAACCGCATGGCCCAAGCCCAAGGGCTCGTCCTGGTAGACGTAACTTACGTTAAGATTGCCCGCATGAGCCACCTTGTCTGCGTACTTATCCTTGCCACGGCTGCGAAGCTCCGCCTCGAGGGCAGGATTGGGTGTGAAGTGCTCTTCGATGGACTTCTTGTCATGGCTGTTGATGATGATTACCTCGTCGGCTGCGGAAGCCAAACCCTCTTCAACAACGTATTGGATAACCGGACGGTCTACCACAAGAAGCATTTCCTTGGGTTGAGCCTTCGTTGCGGGCAGAAAGCGGCTGCCCAAGCCAGCAGCAGGAATGAGTGCTTTCATGAATCCTCCTGATCGATGTTCAAACGTTTAGATTTTAGCAAATGAAAACAAAGATGGCTGGACAGTTACCTATCTAACCAAATTGAGGAAAAGAGGGCTATTTGAAAGAGGCTCAACTATGCCAATATCATCGCCATAGTGGGAATGGTTCCCATCGACATAATGGTGGTAAGGAAGGTACCTTGACTCATGCTCTCAACATCACCATCAGCGTCGATGCACATCATGGTGCCGCTTGATGCCGCAGGCATAGCCGTAATGAGCACGATGGTTCCAAGCAGAAGCTGGTCGTCAAGGAAGAAACCGAACACAAAATAGCAAGCAAGCGGCATGACCACCAAACGCGCAACGCTGGCAATAAGCGCACGCCAGTTTTTAAACGCCTCGATAATAGGACTTTTGGCAATAGCGGAGCCCAGAACGAACATTGCGCCCGGAAGCGTGAACTGCCCGATGGTAGTGAGAGTATGCGCCGGAACACCGGAATCCGTAATATTGCAAAGCACCAGCACAACCGAAACCAAGCAGGAAATCATGCAAGGGCTTATCAGGGAAATACCCAGCTTCTTCAAGCGTGCCTTGAGCGAAACTACTTCCCCATCCTTCTTGTTGGCAAGCAGCATTACACCGATGGTCCACGTGGCAAGAGTAGAGGGAATGTTGAAGATGGCGCCATACACCACCGCTTCGGGGCCGAAAATAACATTCAGCAAAGGAAAGCCAATTACCGATACGTTGCTGAACACCATCAGATACTCAAGCGTGCCACGCGTGCGATCGTCGGAAGAAACAAAATGCCCGATCACAATCGCAATCAGCGTTACAAATAAATAGGTGATGGAACCCCATTCAATAATCTCCAAGACCATATCAAGACTGGGGAACGAGGTGCTGTTGAGCACTGCAGCCACGATCATGCAAGGCATGGTAACGTTCAGGACCAGGAAGGAAAGCTTGGCGTCAAACTCGTCGTTCATCACACCCTTCTTGCGACAGCCGAAACCAACTGCAATCATCGCAAAAAGAAGCGCCATCTGTGCAGCTGCTGTTTCGAATATTTCCATCATGCCATCCTTGCTGTTCTATGCGTGCCCATTTGAGGGCCCAACCGTTAATGCGTAAAGAACTATAGGAATCCAAGGCGGAACCCTCAATTGATTTAGGTCCAATTCAGGGTTATTGCAGGTATGGTTTTGCATGGTTTAGACTATTTATCATGCAAGATTCGAATAATTGAGCTGAGGTATTCCGATGAACCTTTCCCATCTGCAGTATTTTAGGGAGTTGGCGCAGGTACAGCATTACACCAAAGCGGCCCATAACCTGTTTATCTCGCAACCAACGCTCTCCCACTCAATTGCAGCCTTGGAAGACGAACTTGACGTGAAGCTCTTCGAGAAAAACGGAAGAACGGTCAAGCTCACCGATGACGGCGCGTTGTTCGCCCAGTACGTCGAACGATCGCTTAATGCTCTAGAGGACGGAATCGGCGAACTCGAAAAACGTAAGGGGCGCCTTTCTGGAACTGTGCGTCTTGGGGCAATCCATTCGGTCCGTTCGGCCTTCCTCCCCGAAGCGGTATTGGCTTATCGTCGCACCCACGGCAATCTTGTTGAATTGAAGATCGATCAAGGTTCCACAAAAGAATTACTCGACTACCTTCACACCGGCGAAAACGATCTTGCTATCACTTCGGAGGTCAAAGCCGACGGCTTCGCGTTCACGCCGCTCTTCCGCCAAAGGTTGGTCGTCATTGTCCATGAAGGCCACCCGTTTGCCTCCCGTAGCAGCATCAGTGTTAGCGAGCTTGCCGATATGCCGGTCTACACCTATCGAGAAGACATCATCGTCGGTACCGAAGTAAGCGAATTCCTGGAAAGCCACGGACTCGACCTTGGAAAGATGAACCTGAACCGAGATTCCGACGATGAAGTTATTCTAGGCGGTATCGTTTCACGCGCTCCGGTGGTAGGCCTAGCGCTTGACTCTTCCGGGTTGTACCCATTTCGCAATTTGAAGCTCATCCCACTCGAAGAGCCAGAAGCCCAGGCAATCCACCCTATTGGCGTGTTGAGACTTGCAGGCAAGCGGTTCAATCCCGCAACCAACGACTTCATCGAATTCCTGTTCGGCTTTGCGCATAATTTCTACCATTACGACGACCCCGAAAACGCCAACTTGACATCGCCCGTTGTCTGCTGTTAAATCAATATCCGCTGGGGATGTAGCTCAGTTGGGAGAGCGCAACGTTCGCAATGTTGAGGTCGTGGGTTCGATCCCCATCATCTCCACCAGCAAAATACCAAGCCGCAAAGCGTATTCGCTCTGCGGCTTTTTAATTTCCTGAAGCAGTATTGCCGCTTCAGGGGCAATACGGAGCAAACCGCAGCAGCCGCGCACCGCAAAACTCGACCACGGCTCCAATGCCACCTGCGTCCCTTGCATACGAACCACTTAGTTCATCAACCTAACCTCGCACCCAACAAGCTGAGAGCCAAATGCAACTCGACAATGCTAGATGCAATAAGCAACCGAAAGCATTGTCATAAAACAGCAAAGCCCGTTCAGATAACTGAGCGGGCTTTGCATTCTTGCTTAGTTTTCGAGGCTTATTCCTCAGCGTTTGCCTCAACTACTACAGGCTCTTCGGTAGCTTCTTCCTCAATAAAGCTGCCGAACAGAGGCTGGCCATCCTGGCTGAGCTCGACCATGCCAGTAAGAACATCTACATACTGGTAGGACTGACGAGCAGAAGCACCGCGCTTGCGCTTTACTTCCATGATAAACAGCTGCGGATGCACCTGCATGAGCACGCCTTCGCTCTCAACGATTTTCGAACGTCCCATGTTTGCGCGAACGCGAAGCTTTTGGCCTACATACTGGCTAAGCGTGTCATGGATGTTGCCGATAATCTGTGCTTGCTTTGCGAGATCCATATAAGGTTGTTCTTTCCACTTTTGACACAATAAATCTCAACTAGTATATCATTTATTACTTTGCTACGGGACAATCTCCATCTTGTAACCATAGAGGCATTATTCCAGATAAGCTCCCGTTTGACGGTTCCACAGATGGGCATATTCCCCACCCCGGGAAACCAATTCATCATGGGGGCCATCTTCGACGATTTTACCGCCATCAAGCACCACGATCCTGTCCAGGCTTGCCACCGTAGATAGGCGATGCGCAACCACAATGCACGTACGACCTTCCATGAGAGTGGCCAGAGCATCTTGCACCAGCTTTTCGCTTTCAGAATCGAGCGCACTTGTTGCTTCATCAAGCACCAGCACCGGACAGTCGGCCAAGAGCGCACGCGCAATAGCGATGCGCTGACGCTGGCCGCCAGAAAGCTTGACGCCACGTTCTCCCGTGATGGTGTCGAACCCCTGAGGAAGCTTCTCGATAAACTCAAGAGCATTAGCCTGCTTAGCAGCTCTTCGAATTTGCTCCATGCTGGCATCGGGTTTGCCATACGAAATATTCTCCGCAATGGAACGATGGAACAGCAGGGCCTCTTGCGGCACATAGGCAATTTGACGGCGCAGTGATTGCTGGGTGGTATCGGCGATGTTCTGCCCGTCAATAAGAATCTGCCCTTCCTGAATATCAGAAAGACGAAGTAAAAGCTTTGTGAGCGTTGTTTTTCCTGCCCCACTCATGCCAACCAAGCCAACACGCTGACCTGCGGGAATATGAAGCTCAAACTTATCGAACACCTGCGTCTTCACATTGCCGTCGGTATAGAAGAAGTCGATATCTTGAAAATCGATAGCGCCACGGCTCACCTTCAAATCAGGCGCACCGGGTTTGTCTGCCACCAAACGAGGTTCATCAAGAATGGCAGTCATGCCGCTCGCATCGCCAAATGCGCGATTGAAGCGCTGGAGGCCGTTGTTGATGAAATTGAACTGGTTGGTAACGGTGTAGGTATAGGTGAACATAACAACCAACGTGCCCGGAGTGATGCCATACCATGCATTGCCCCCTGCAATAAACACGGTTACCACCGACATGACTACCACCGTGATACAGGCGGTAATGATGCCGCGTGTAAGCGATGCCCACATGCGTTTCGAATCGCGTGCCACCACTTCCCTGTTCGCGTTATCGAACAATCCACGCTCATAGTCTTCGCGGCCATACGTTTTTACCGCCAGAATATTCGCCACCGAGTCCGACAGCTCGCCCGAAAGCTGGTTCTGAGCACTAGCAGCTTTTTCATTCAGAGAAAGAATGCGCTTATATAAATAGTAGGAAATGCTTGCATAAAGAGCCAACAGCACCATCAGAATGGCAACGTACAGAGGAACGCGCGGAAGAAGAATTCCGCAGGTGAATATCACCGAACAGATTACCGGCAGGAAAGGGAACATGATGGTTTCGATTAGCTGCTGGTATGCGCTCATAAACTTCGTGGTTTGACTGACGAGCGTTCCGCCAAATCGATTCGAATGAAACGACATGCTCTGATTGCACAGGGCATCAAAGCTCATGGTTGCCAAATCGTACGAGGCGGCAATTTCCAGCTTGTACATGGTGTAATCCTGCAATTTGCTGGCAGTTTGGCCAAATACGTTAATCAAAATTAGAGCCACAATATAAGGCCCAAACACGGTGAGCACTTGATCCGCCTCAACAGGCTGAGCGCTAACCTGGTCGACAATCAGGCTCATCACATACGGATTGCCATAGCTCAACAAAGCGACAAAGGCAAACGTGGACACCATCAGCGCCGCAAACAAAGCCTTGTGTCTGCGCGTCACCTGCCAGTAGTAATGAAGCGTCCTGCGCGTCAAAGAAGTCTTGGCGTTAGCCATCAGGTTCCTTTCTTGAATTCAAAGTTGCGGCAGGGTCTGAATCGGCAGATTGCATAACGATTCCTGTCCGCCAGGAGAGCACCAAGAGAGAACAGCGGAAGGGCACGAGATGCAACATCTCGTGCCCTTTACGCTATTCGTGCATTGCCAAGTAAGCACGACCCAATTCTATAAAGGTTTCGCGTTCAAGCGATTCACCGCGGGCCTTTGCAGAAACGCCCGCTCGTTCGAGCGTTTCGGGAATGGAGGCCAACATGCGCTCATCGTAGGTTTGCGGATTCGAGAAGTACATCTTCAGGGAGTTCGCAATGGTTTTGCGACGATTAACGAAAGAAGCGTCTGCCATCACCATGGCGGCGTGACGCAATTCCTCAGGCAGCTGCTCTGCCCTGCGATCGAAGCGGATAACGGCACTTTTTACACGCGGAGGCGGGAAGAAGTTACCCTCGGAAACAGCGAAGCGGCCATGATACTCAGCCAGAAGACCCAACTTCACCGTATAGGCACCATAGTTCTTCGTACCGATTTTGGCGCACATGCGATCGGCAACTTCCGCTTGAACCATTACCGTTTGACTCTGCAACGACTCATAACGTTCAAAGAAATCGAGCACGATGGTAGCGGCAACCGCATAGGGAAGATTCGCCGCAAGCTTAGTGGGAGCAAAAGGAACCTGATCGGGACTTACCGCCAATGCATCACCTTGGATCAGAGTAAACCTGTCAGCCCATTCAGCGCAGGTTTCCGCCAAAACGGCTGGCAAGTCGGTATCCATTTCGATGGAGGCAACCTGACCCGCACGCTGAAGCAAGGCGACCGTAAGCGTTCCGATGCCAGGGCCGACTTCCAGCACCTTGTCTTCAGGGCCCAATTCAGCCAAATCGCAAATATGCTGCACGATACCATCGTTGATAAGGAAATGCTGCCCCAACGCCTTCTTTGTCATAAGGCCATGAGCTTCAAGAACAGCGCGCGTTTCTGCCACGCTTGCCAAATATGAAAGCTTGCCCATCAGGCAACACCCCACTTTCCCAAGTGTTCACGCTTGAGGCGATCGACCCCAATGAGCGGAACTGTTTCTTCAATAGCAAAACCCGCAAGGGCCATAGATGAGCGGACGCTAGCAACCAAAGGCTCGTATCCATGCGGATCGCCGCCATCGCCCACCACAAACAACGACAACGGACGCTTAGCTGGCAGGGGTTCCCCCCTCTTCCGTCGCTCAAGATAGGGCCAGAAAAACGGTTGCAACCTATCCAACACGGCTTTTAACTGAGAGGGAGCACCCGCAAAGTAGATAGGTGACACCAAAAACACCCGCTCCGCCGCATCCAGATCGTCAATAAGCTGGGTCATGTCGTCTTCAATAATGCACTCATCGTTCGTCCTGCAGAATTCACAGCCATTGCAGCCAGAAATATCCATGCGGCCAACCTCATACTCGACAAGGTTCACTTCTGGATAACTCTGCTCAATTGACATTTTCAGGATACGAATAATGCGTGCGCATTTGCCGTTCAGACGAGGAGAGCCGTTTATCACAACCCACGTGCCCATTTATGCCCCCACAAGCAAATCGGCATTTTCACGTTGCCATTGCGTAGGCTGACGATCGAGTAAACCGAGCGCATTGCCATACATCTGGCTCAAGAGCTCTTCCCGTTCCATCTGCGTTTCCGCACCCAAAACCTCGAGCAGCTTTTCGGCCGTGAACACCACATGGGCAGGACCGCAGTCGATACCACGCATGGGCTCAGGAGTCATATAAGGGCTGTCAGTTTCGGTGAGAAGAAGGTTACGAGCAACCTTAGTTGCAGCAGAACGCACCTCATCGGCCTTTTTGAAGGTGATAGGGCCACCGTACGCAATGTAGCAACCGTGCTCTGCCCATGGAGCAAGTGCTTCTTCGTCCAAATTGAAGCAATGAAGCAGTACTCCGTCCTTCGGGAATCCTTCATCCTCCAGGATGGCCAGGCCCTCTTCATGGGCTTCACGCATATGCAGGATAAGCGGAAGACCAGCAGTTTTGGCAAGCTGAACTTGACGACGGAATACGCCGCGCTGCACGGCACGAGGAGAAAGGTCGTAATGGTAATCGAGGCCCACTTCGCCCAAGGCGCAGACGCGAGGATCTGCCAAGCGCTGCATCAAGGTGCGCTCCATGCGCACATCCCACATCTTGGCGTTATGAGGATGAACGCCCATAGCAATACGCAGATGCGGAATGGCTTCCTTGCAGGATCCCAAACCAGCTTCTTCAAGAATGCCTTGAGCATCTTGCTGCCACGCTTCCAAATTGTCGAAAGTGGTATGGCTGTCTTCGGCAGGATCGCACATGGCGCACACGAAACGTACGTTATGATATGCGCATTTAGCCAGTTCAGCAGCTGGATTCTTGAGCATTTCCAGATGTGCGTGCGTGTCGGCAACCAAACCCGGCAAAACAGGCGCAGCTACCTCACGGTACTTGTGGTGCTTACGTTTCTGAAAAAAGGAAACGCTGAACGCCCCCTCTTTAACAAAAGCGGCGTTCAGCGATTGCGTTTCCTCGGTCATGATAACGGCCGTTTCCTACTATTCGATGGAAAGATCGATGGCGTCAGCATCCAGACGAGGATAAAGCGGATCGCCCACAGCAACGGCAGAGCCTGCCTCGAGCTGACCCCATACCGTAGCGGCTTCAATATCGGTGATTGCAAAGATGTCGCCCAGACCCAAACGGTTGAACACTTCAGCGGAGGTGTTGGGCATGAACGGAGCCATGTACAACGCAATGATGCGGATAGCCTCGAGCGCGTTGTAGATTACCGCAGCGAGCTCATCGGCAGTTTCTTCGCTCTTTGCCAGATTCCACGGTGCGGAATCTTCGACATACAGGTTTACGCGGCTAGCCAACTTCTGAACAGCAGCAGCAGCATTGGTGAAATCGACCTGACCCATGCACTTGTCGTATTCGGCGTACAGCTCGTCGGCGATTTCACGCAGCGGGTTTTCCTCGGCGCCAGCAGGTGCCGCGGGAACCTTGCCCTCGAAATATTTCTTGGTCATGTTGAACACGCGGCTGCACAGATTACCCCAGGTGTTGGCAAGATCAGCGTTGTATACCTGAACCATACGTTCGATGGAAATGGAACCGTCATGACCAAACTGAACGTCAGAAAGGAAATAGTAACGGTAAGCGTCAACGCCGAACACCTTTACCAAGTCGGCAGGCTTGAGCGCATTGCCCTTGGACTTCGACATCTTTTCACCCTTGGTAAGTAGGAAGCCGTGACCGAATACCGTATGGGCAACCGGCAGGCCGGCAGCCATCAGCATTGCAGGCCAAATGACGCAATGGAAGCGCGTGATGTCTTTGCCTACGAAGTGATACTGCATAGGCCAACGCTGCTCGAATTCGCCCGCGCGCTCTTCGCTGCCGTAGCCGATGCCGGTGAAATACGCCAGCAAAGCATCAGCCCATACATAGGCTACATGGCCTTCATCGAAGGGCAGCGGAACGCCCCAATCGAAGGTAGAACGGGAGATGGAAAGATCTTTCAAGCCGCTCTTAACGAAGGATACGATTTCGTTCTTACGGGTTTCAGGACGAATGAAATCGGGGTTTTCCTCGTAGAACTTCAGCAACGGCTCCTGGAATTCGGAAAGCTTGAAGAACCAATTTTCTTCGCCGCCAGCTTTCTGAACAGGACGCTTGCAATCGGGGCACACGAATTCGCCTTCGTCGTTCTTCAGAAGGTCGCTTTCGTTGTAATAGGTTTCCTCATGAACGCAATACCAACCCTCATAGGAACCTTTGTAGCAATAACCCTTGTCGTACAAATCCTGCCAGAACTTCTTAACCGTTTCAGCGTGGCGAGGCTCGGTGGTGCGAACAAAGTCGGTGTAGGTGATATCGAGCATGTCCCAGCAATCGCGGAAGGCGGGCTCCATGGAATCGCACCAATCCTGAGGCGTCATGCCCTTGGCCGCTGCCGTGTCGGCAACCTTCTGGCCATGCTCGTCCATGCCGGTTACGAAGGCAACGTCATAGCCATTCATGCGCTGGTAACGCGCAACTGCGTCAGCAGCGATGGTGGTATAAGCGGTGCCCAGGTGCGGTGCCGCGTTAACGTAGTAAATGGGAGTGGTGAAGGAATAGGTTCCCTTGCTCATGCTCATGCTCTCTTTCTTGGCGGAAACGGCTGATGATGCCGCCCGCCGCTTCAGATTACTTGCTTGTTCTGCGCCCTTTTGGCACAGCGTATAACTGAATTATTTTAGCACGAGAAAAAGCTGTGGCACTCACGCGCACCAGAGAGATTGCTTACCGCGGATTCAAGATGCGCTCGCGCTGCTTCCAATCGGGCATCACCTTGGTCATGAGGGTTTTGAAGCCAGCACCGTGATTCGGCTCCAGCATATGGCACAGCTCGTGAACCACTACATACTCAAGGCATTCCGGAGGGTAGAGCGCAAGGCGAATGTTGATGCACACTCGCCCCGTTTCCGGCTGACAGCTCCCCCACCTGCTTTTCATGTTGCGATAATCAAGCTTCTGCACGCGCACGCCCAGAATGCGCTCCCACTCGGCAACCAGCGGCGGAACACACGCCTTCACCACTGTGCGCCATTGCTCGATTTCTTCCCTCGATGCTCGTTCGGCACAAGCGGCTGGAGAGCCCACCTGTTTTGCTTGCTGAACCCGAATCCAATCAGCTTTCGACCGAACGAATTCGCTTATCCGGGCTTTGCTGGTACCGAGTGGCGCCGACAACGTTACTTCGCCCGTCGGTTTCACATGCAAGCGAATGCTCTTCATGCGCTTTAGCGTGACATGAACGTTGCTGCCATTAACTTGCAGGGTGTATGTCGCAGACGAGGGCATGCGTATCTTCCTTGAGGATCGGGTGGGAAAATAGGGACAGGTACCATTTTCCCAGTTTTCCCGATTGGGGATGCCAGCATTAAAAGTGGGAAAATGGTACCTGTCCCTATTTTCCCAAAGAGGAAACCTCTAGCGCTTAACGCGCATGCAGCGCATAGCGTTGAGGATGGCGAGGATGGCCACTCCCACATCGGCGAACACTGCAAGCCACATGGTAGCCAAACCAACAGCAGCCAATACCAACACTGCAAACTTCACGCCAAGCGCAAAGACGATGTTCTGCCATACGATGCGCATGGTTTTGCGGGCTATGCGAATTGCGGAGGCGATCTTAGAGGGCTTATCGTCCATCAGAACAATGTCTGCTGCTTCGATTGCCGCATCGGACCCCATTGCACCCATGGCAATACCTATATCAGCGCGGGTGAGCACCGGCGCATCGTTGATGCCGTCGCCAACAAAAGCAAGCTTTCCCTTTTCGGGCGTTTCGCCAAGCAGGCGTTCCACCTGGTTAACCTTGTCTTCCGGCAGAAGCTGACCATGATATTCGTCGAGCCCGAGCTTTTCGGCAACGGCCTTTGCAACCTCAGCGCGATCGCCCGTGAGCATGACTGTCTTGCCAACGCCAGCAGCATGCAAACGCTTGATGCATTCGACGGCGTCTTCCCTAACCACATCGGCAATAATGATATGACCTGCATATTTACCGTCAATTGAAACATGAAGGATAGTGCCGGTAAGCTCACAGTCGTGGTAAGCGATACCTTCTTCACGCATCAGCTTATCGTTGCCCACCAAAACCACGCGCTCATCAACCACTGCACGTACGCCATGACCGCCTTCCTCGCGAACATCGGCAATGCGGCTTTGATCGATTTCGCCGGTGAAAGCTTCCTTGACGGAAACGGCAATGGGGTGGTCGGAATACGCTTCAGCATGCGCGGCAATGGACAGAATGAGGTCAGGGTCAACCTCTGCCGCAGCGTCGGGATGCACGGCAACCACGTTGAAACTGCCATTGGTAAGAGTGCCCGTCTTATCGAACACCACCGTTTCGGTATGAGCGAGCGCTTCCAGGTAGTTACCACCCTTCACCAGGATGCCCAAACGAGAAGCGCCGCCAATGCCACCGAAGAACGAAAGGGGAACCGAGATAACGAGGGCGCAAGGGCATGAAACAACCAAGAAGGTCAAGCCGCGCTCAATCCAATCGGACCAACTTTGACCGAACAACAACGGCGGCAACACAGCTAAAACAAGAGCACCAATAGTGACGATGGGTGTGTAGTAGCGCGCAAAACGCGTAATGAAGTTTTCGGTTTGAGCCTTCTTCTCGCTGGCGCTTTCCACCAGCTCGAGAATACGCGAAACAGTAGACTGCTCAAAGGGTTTGCTCACTTTCACCGTGATCTTGCCCGTCATGTTCACGCAGCCCGAAATCACTTCGGCGCCCTCTTCCACATGACGAGGAACGGATTCTCCGGTAAGTGCAGCAGTGTCGAGCTGAGTGGAACCTTCCACAATGGTGCCGTCAAGCGGAACGCGCTCGCCAGGCTTCACCACGATCTCATCGCCTACGCCAATTTCGTACGGGTCCACCTGAACAAGCTTGCCATCGCGCATAACATTGGCAAAATCGGGAGCAATGTCCATCATGTCGGCGATAGACTGACGCGACTTGCCCACGGCGTAGCCCTGGAACAGCTCACCCACCTGATAGAAGAGCATTACCGCTGCACCTTCAGCCATATGAGGCTGAGAATCAGGGAACAGAACCAGGGCAAATGCACCCACCGTGGCAATGGTCATCAAAAAGTTCTCGTCGAACACCTGGCCGTTGCCGATGTTGCGCGCTGCCTTCAACAACACATCGTAGCCTGCAATAAGATACGGAATAAGGAACAGGACGAACTCAAGGTACAGCGCATTCGTTTCCCCGCCAACGTACTGTGCAAGCGGAACAAACTCCGTAACCGCGAATACCGCAGCAAAAATGGCGAGCGCCGCAACAATACGGTTTCGCGTCCTTTTCTGCTTTTTATTCATGCAGATCCCCTTCGTAGCGCATGCAAGTGCATCGGACTTTGGTAGGTCGGATGCCCCGCGTTCGGTTTTATAGAAAGTCACAGAATTGGCAACAACAGCGAGCGGAACGCTGATGAGTGCAGATGGGCTGAAAGAGGAAAGGGCTGGCCCTCGCGCCGCCCCGACCGATTGAAGCCCAGCTGCGCCATCAGCGTTCCGCGCAGCGTCATCACGTCTCCCACGAATAAGCGATGGCCGGCAGACTATCGCAAAATGACCATGTCGGGTTCGATCTTGTGGCAGATCTTTTCGGCTTCATCCAAAATCGCGTCGAGCTTTTCGGGGTCAGCGTCGATTACCAGCTTCTGAGTCATGAAGCTCATCGATGCCGTGTTTACGCCTTCAATTTTCTTGATAGCGTCTTCCATCTTCGCGGCGCAGTTGGCGCAATCAAGATCCTGCAGTTTGAATACCTTACGCATGGCTATTTCCTTTCCTGAAAAGATTTCCATTTGGGCAGACAGCCCGCACGGTGGTCTGTCTATTCGCAGATATGCGTCATTCCCTGAGCGAGCATCGTGTGCACATGGTCGTCAGAAAGCGAGTAGATCACGTTCTTCCCGTCGCGCTTCGCGCGGACCAAGCGGCTCTGCTTCAAGGTTCGCAACTGATGAGAAACGGCGCTTTGCGTCGCACCGATTTCCTCAGCTAAATCGGCAACACAGCGATCCTTCGTCATAAGGGCGTAGAGGATTTTGATGCGCGTAGTGTCGCCAAACACCTTGAACAAGTCGGCCAAATCGTAGAGCAGTTCTTCGTCGGGCATCATGTCGATGGCTTCATCGGCAGCATTACAACCGCAGCCACAAGAGCTTTCCGCTTCCGGAGAAACGCTACGATAAGCTTGCTTCGCTTCATTCAGTTTCTCTTCAGCCATCTTCACTCCTTTAATATGTGAACAACTGTTCATATGATAAACCGTGAATTAGTCCTTGTAAAGAGCAAAAGCTCCGTTGCGAAAAGACAAGGGAGCCAGGCAAGAGCGCCGGGGATGCTCTTTTGAGAAAAAAGAAAGGCCGCAACTCGTAGTGGCCCGTATCTCTCGAACCAGGATTGTCTTTTCTCAATCCAAATTCGAAAGCACGGTTCACGCAGAAGTTGCGGCCTGCCGAAAATCTAAAATGAAGGGTTTAATCGCCCTTTATATAAAGATCTACTCCCCTTTTCGCACCTTGCGGGCAATTTTGTCAGCAACGGAAAGCGCCTCGCGACGATCCGTGCCCCAGAAGGAAATAGACACCATGCCGGCGCCGACGTGGCTGCCGATGGTAGCACCGATGTTGTGCTTGATGACCGTGATGGAATCGTCTTGCTTGGCGAGCAGCTCGCAAACCCTGTCGGCATCTTTTTCCGAATCGGCATGGCCGATGAGAGCAAAGTTACTGTTTTCGGCATGGGCCTTCTCGTAGAAGGAGGCCAGCTGCTTCAGGCCTTTCTTACGACCATGGGATGCGCCTGCCAGAGAAAGCTTGCCATTGGTGTCGAAATTCAGCAGCGGCTTCAAGTCGAGCTTGGAACCTGCAAAAGCAACTGAAGCGGGGATGCGGCCACCACGATGAAGAGCATCGAGGTCGTCAACCATGAACAGGGTTTGCACGAAATAGCGTGCTTCTTCCGCCCAGGCAACCATCTCTTCGGCGGTAAGCCCACTTTCGCGCTGACGCAAAGCTTCCAGCACCAACAGGCCTTCAGGAGTAGAACCGATAAGAAGATCCACGATATAGATAGGCGCTTCAGGGTGTTCGGCTTTCAGTTGGTTCCAAATGGCATAAGCTGTGCTGTAGTTGCTGGAAAGCCCACTGGAAAAGCAGAGGTATACCGTGGGAACGCCTGATTCAATAGCATTGCGGAAAGCGGCTTCCGTTTCGGCGGGCGCAACCTGCGAGGTGCTTGGAGTAGCGCCGTTTCGAATGCTGTCGTAGAACTCCTTGGGCGTTACGGACTGATAGAAATCGTCCTTGAACGTTTTATCGTCGATGATGTAGTTGAAATCGATCAGCTGAACACCCTCTTGCTGGACGAGTTCCAATGGGAGGTCGCAGCAAGAGTCGATGATGAGATTGCACTGAGCGGACACGGTGTCCCCTTTCAAAAAAATGCTTACAGCAACGCAGCAATAATGCTTTTCGAAGCGCTATTTTATCCCAGCGCCAGGTGGGAATATAGGGACAGGTGCCATTTTCCCACCTAAGGGACGAGAGGGGAATCGCGCGCAATGGAGCACTCAGGCAGAACCGCTTCTTTGAGCACCACACAAAGTGGGAAAATGGCACCTGTCCCTATATTCCCACTTTCTCATACAGCGAACTTCCGCAAGTCGATGCCCAAGCGCTCGGCTATGCGGCACAGCTCTTCCCCACTGGCTCGTTCAATATCAGCCACATCAAGCACTGCGACAGGAAAGCCCGAGAACATGGCCGTGCCGCAGTAATCAAGCAAGTACGCCCGCAGGGCATCGACATCAATATCAACCAAAGCCATAAGAATCTCCTTTCGCGATCGGGCGTCAACCCGCATGCAACAATACCGAGCTTAAATCTCCAAAGCTTTACGAGCGGCGGACACCGCATCGCCATCGGGGTAGAAATCGGGGCTTACGCTGCTCATCAGCTCCTGCGGAACCGTTTGAAGCTGCGCAAGGCTGCTCATGGGAAGCAAAATCTTCTTTGCTCCCGCGTTCTTCGCCACACGGAAAATATCCTCCAAATCGCGCAGTTCATCCATACTGCCCGACATGCGCAAAATGCCCGGAATAACCAACGAAGCCGCCACCGGACGCCCACATGCCGCCGAACATAAGCCTACGAACTCCGCCAATGAAATCTCCGCTGAAAGGCCCTTTTTCTGCAGGTCGTTGAAGAACATCAGGTAATCGTAAGCGCCTGCACGCACGCCCAACGCAACCTTGTTGGCGTTGTTGCCGAAGTACTTGAACGCCGCCTCAATACCATCGTTAACTGCGCGGTTATAGCCTAGCCCTTCTGTTTCGAGCTTAAAATCGCCCGCCACTGCCTTGTTTTCCAGCTTGTATATGGCCATCTCGCCCTCGACGGAATGCCCCACGGCGAACACGTGACCCGCCTGCAAGGGGCCATCGGGTACCAGAGTGCTCTTCGACTGCTCGGGCACATACACCACATGATTCTCGGCGGGATTCTCCACGTCGATATATCCCAGGTTCACGTCGATAAACTCAACGCCCGCCATAATCTTCAGCTGCTCTTTCACGCGGCGGCGACCTTCGATAGCGTATTCCATGAGCATCCGTGCATCTTCCTTGGTCATGTTTTCGTCGGGGAACAAAAGCTTGGCCATACCGCTGAAGGTTTTGCGCACGCCAATTTCATCGCGCTTGTTGAAGTCGCTGTTCAAGCGGAAATATTCATCCGCTAAATGCGTGAAATCGCGCTTACGCATTTCATGGCAGAACTCACTTAGGCAGTCGGTGATAAGCCCGTAGTGGCCAGTGAGCAAATCGCTGCGCATCTTGGGCACTTCCCAACCGGGCAGGTACAAGTGAATGCGGTCGAAGAACGCCGAATCGTTGTTGAACTCGGGCGGAAACGGCTGGAACAAGTGCGTGGTTTTCAGCACGCTCTGAGGCGTGTCGTTGATATTGCCCTCGAACACCATGGAGGCATCGGCATTCAGCTGATCTTTGCCGCGCGCGAACGATCCGGATGCCATATAATCCTTCAGAATCTGAATGGCGTTCATATCTTTGAAGCGCATACCCGCAACTTCATCGAACGTAACGCAGTCCCAGTTGCCCACCAAACCAGCACGCGCCAGCGAATCGGCGCGGGCGTTGGCATTCATGCGACCAAACAAGTTCGCTGTGGTGGTTTGCCCGCCCGACATAAGAATGGAATACGGCGAGATTTCCTTGTACACGTGGCTTTTGCCGGTACCGCGCGGGCCCAGTTCACACAGATTGTAGTTATGCTCTACCAGCGGCACCATACGGGCAATAAAATGCAATTTCTGCTTCGGCTTCAACGCAGCGGGCTCATAGCCGCAGCTACGTAGCAACAAATCCATCCATTCCTGGGCCGTAAACTCACTGCGCAGCGCAATCATGCCGCCCAAATCGAGGTTCGGCATCTGAATGGGCTTCAAGCTCACCACGCGGAAGGGGCTGTCTTGCGGGCCGCGTTTGCGACTTTTCTTCTTCGGTTTTGGCTTGGGCGCATCGTCGAAAATGTCCGCCAACGCATCTTCATCGGCATCTTCAGGCTGCAGGTATTCAATGCGCAGAATGCACCAAATACCACCCTGCAAAATCTTCGTATAGTTGCGCACATATTCGGCGGGCATCACGAATGGCTCAATGGCAAGGTTACTGAAACTCGCCACGTAAATGTCTTCGTATTCGTCGAGCTTGGCGTGAACCTTGTCGATGATGGTGTACTGGCCCAACTCCTTGATCTTCGACTTGATGGTTTCGCTTTCATCAGAGCGCACGTAGTTTTCGGTAAGGATCTTGCGAATGCGCTCGATGCCCTGAGCCACCATCTCGTCATCTTCCGTGGAGCAGTACATGCCCAGCAGATACTCCAGCACGAAGGTAGGCACGTTGGCACCACGCTTCATCAGCGCTGTTAAATCCTTGCGCACGATTTTGCCGGGGAAATTCGCCACGACTTTTCCGTCCAGTGTGTCCAGCTCAAGCGCGGGTATCGTCGATTTCTTCTTTTCTTCTTCCATTGCTTACGCCTTTGCTATCGAAAGCGCCTCCCGCCGCCCCGCGCGAAACCGAGCGGCGACAAGCGCGCTAAAACCCAAAATCTATCGGAGCGAACGAAACCTCTATGCGGTACTCTTCGCGCCAGGCAATGGTGCCCGTTTTCTTGTCGCGCGCCACCAAGTAATACAAATCTTTTGCCGAAAAGCTCAGGTCAGAGCGCAAGTTAAACTGCACTTCCAGCACACGGTCTTGCGGGTTTTCCGACGCTCTATCGGCATGCGCCTTCACCACCGTGCTCACTTTGTTGCCTGAAGCATCGGTGAACGCCAGCTCATATTCGCATGGCAGCGTTTTCTCTACCGCCGGCTCGTTCTGGATAAGCTTTATGCGGAACAGCGAATTGGTAATGCGCCGAGCGTCGTCAAGCACGCGCAGCGTTGCAAACTGCGTGTCCTCAAATTCTTTGGAACGCGCATTGACCTTGCGGAACCCAACCACGGGCACGCACATTTCCTGTAAGCTTACGCCGCCATGCACATAACGCGAGGTGCCGCCGGGACGCTTGATGCGCACGCTTTGACGCGGAGCCAACCCTACATATTCGCCACCCCCAAGGGCGTCCATGTTCATGCGGATGAACAGCATGGCATCGGGATTACTTGCACCGAACCAACTTTCCAGCTGGGCAGACTGAGCAACCATATGGCGTTTCCCTGAAATGGCCTCTGCCTCCGGCAAGGCGCTTTTGCCCACGCGTTGGCACTCCTCTAGTTCGTGGCAGGTGTATAGAAAGCCATGATCAGCGGTAATTACCACGCGCGCAGCAGGCACATCGGCGCATACGCGGCATGCCAAAGCGCACAATTCCTCAACCGTGTCGGCGCACGCATCGAACACGTCCTGCTCGGTTGCGGGCTTTTCGCCGGTGGCATCGATTTTATTGTGGTACAGGTACACCAACCCTGCATCTTTCAGCAGGGCCTTTCGCTGGGCACTTGGCATTTCCAAGTACTGCGATGCCCGCAGGGCACACGCCGTGGAGCGCGCTGTTTGCAGCACCGCTTCGCGCTGTTCGGTAGTTGCGGTAGGCTTGTCGTCTGCGAGAACAGAGCCCTGCTCCCAATTCAGCGAAAGCGTTTTCTGTGGCAGAAGCGCCGGCATGCCGAACTCCGTTACCGTAGGGAACGTTGCCTGCATGCTGCCCAGCTTCACCTTGCCGCCGCGTTCACGATTCAAGGTTTCGGCAATCTCACACGCCACCTCGTAACGCAGCGCATCGGACACTACAACCACCGTTGTTTTCATGTCGGAGTATTCGGGCAACGTTTCCCAGAAGAATTTCCGCTGCTGCGGCACGCCCTCCACAAAGCCGTGCGCTTCCCATTGCTGCGAAGCGGCATTCGTCCAGCAATCGCACGACTTGGCCAAGAACCAGTTTTCGTACAGGCCTTCCGCCCATTCGGCAACGGTGCGCGATGGTTCCTCCAGCACCGGAATACCCGCTTTTTGGCAGGCGGAATACGCCACGCACAACTTACGGTACTGCATATCCATATGCCACCAGTCTTGCGTGTAGGCAGCCCACACCTCCTGCGCATTCGCCAGGCCGAACGCACCTGCGTGCTTCTGTTCGAATTCCTGCATGCCAATAGCGGCTTCCAGCATTTCGAAGTAAGCGAAAGCGCGCCCATACCAGGCCAAATCCTTACGGCGAACAAGAACGGCACGCGCTTCTTCCGCACGATTGGAGCCACCTGCAACAGAGACAAACAGCTGCTGCAGAAGAGCTTCATTCACACAGGGGAACACATCGCATTCCATAATGCTGGCAAGCGGAAGGGCAGCGAAGCGAACAGGCAGGCCACACTCGCTTTCCACCAGGCGGCACACTTCGAACAAATCTTCCGCCGCAGAAGGTTCACGGTCCCATTCCTTTACCACCGCCAGGCAAAACGGTGCGTACTGCTTGGCAATATGCGCCTCCAGACCCGAAAGCGCGCCTTCAGGCATAACGTGCGAAGCCGCCGTTAGCAGAAGGTGCGCAGCAAATTCGCTCAGCGAATCACGTTCGGCGATGGCGCCCTGGAAACCCGTGCGGCGAGCAACCAAGCCCGCTAAGGTTTCTTCCACGTTGAACTTGGCCAACAGCTGTTGCGACTCTTCAAAGCCCGAATGCATCAACAGCTGCAAATAAGCGCGCACCACATACGCAACGCTTGCCTGTTCGGGTTGCGTGGCGCCAAGCAGTACCGCCAAAATGCCCAGATCAACGTCTTCACCCGATGCGGGAGCGAGCATTACCGCAGAAAAATGCTTGATGCGCGTTTGTGCTGCAAAGAACTTCTTGTGCTTTTGCAGCGCTTCGCGCACTGCACCGGAATCGGCGGCACCAATTTGGCTTGCCAAAAGCGAGAAATAATCAGCCTGAAAATGGTCGGCGTACAGCTCAACATCGGCAAGCCAATCGCCTTCCACAACGCCACGGGGCTGCTTGCGGTACAGCAAAATGTCGTTTGTGGTATCTTCGCGGTTCACCAGGCGCTTTACCGCGAACATCACGCCATCTTCAGCTTTCACGAAGCGAACGGCACGCGGAAAATCCCCGCTATCAGGTATAACGCCATCGACAACACCCGCATCATCGAAACCCCACTGTGCAAGACCATCGAATTGCTCTTCAAATTCGCCATCTGCATCATGCCACACCACAATGCGCCGCTGAGCGCACTCGTCCAATGGCTCCGCAAAGCGCTGCTTCAACTGCTCTATTACATCAATTTGGGACATAGACTATTTCTCCGGTTGGCCTTCAGCTCGCGAGGAAATGCTCTGCATTGCCTCAACTAAGCGCTGCGCCTCTTCAAAATAGTCCCGGATATCACTGTTGTCGTCTTCATAGGCATCGTTAATAGCGCTCTCAAGGTCACGCATCACACAGGTAAGCTTCTTAAGCAAAACCTGAGGACTATTAATCTTTGAACGGTCTTCTGGAAAAACGACCAAAATGCCATCCAGCTCAACGCCGAGATCCCTAAAAGAGATAGATCCGTACATCTCATCCAACTTATGAGTCAGCTTAGACAAATTGGAGTAATAGAGATCGTCATCGTCTTCGGTAAGGATTTCAGGATGCCTGGACTCAAATTCACCCAAGACACTGTTCCTAAGAACCGCCCTGACGCCATAGCAGTCCATGACATTTGACTCGTCTGCCCTCTCATTTTCAAACGATTTGGCAAGCTCCTCTTCAAGCGTCTTCTCATCCATCATCGGAATCATCCTTTCCTGTTACTTAATCTTTGCCAGTACGTCTTGGAATTTGGCGTAGTTCACTTTCACGCCGTCGTCTAAGTCGATCTCTATCATCTGGTCGGCCAGGTGGTGCAGCTTTTCCTCGAAAGCCGTTGCCTCGGTTAGCTGGTCGCTCAGCTTCTTGAGGCGTTTACCCAGCTTCACGCGAGCGCCCTTTTCGGCTGTTGCCAGCTCGTTTTCCGCGAACTCAATTTGCGTACGGTAGCGGTCTTGCTGCTGATGCACGTATTCGGTACGCACACGCGCCAACAAATCGGGTTGGTAACGATGCATATAGATAAGTGCTCGAAAACCCGCCTTCTTGCCAGAATCGAACAGCCAGTAAATAGGGCGCTTCTTATACGTTTTGCAATGATCCTTGAAGAATTCCTTCAGAAAGTACTGGCGAATAACCTGGCGCGGCGAGCCTTTGCCCCCCAACGCCTCGGCAATGAACTGCAAATTTTGTTCCAGCGTTTCCGCACCGTACGCCGCTTCAACGAATGCAACGAAGCGCCCCACAATGTCGTCGCCGAAATACTCTTCGTCGGTAATAGGAATTACGTCGTCGTCATCAGGCATGAAAGTAACACTGTTCGGGTCGGGCATCTTTGCCAGGTAGTCTTCCAGCGTGTCGCCCTGGTCGGCAAGCACCAGCCCACCCACATCCAGCGAATAGCGGCCGAACATGCAGCCTACCGCATAGCTGATTAAGCTGGTAATTTCATCGCGCTTGGTGCGCACATACTTGTTGCCCTTGTACGATTCCGGAATATCTTCTTCGGTATCGAAAATCTTCGCTACCGAAACGTACTTATCCTCAACCTCGATAGGCACCTCGCCCACCATGTTGTAGATTTCGGCGAAGATACGGTTCAGTTCTTCCTCGTTGGCGCGAAGCTGCTCGAACCGTGCGTTTACCTCTTCTTTTCGGGCTTCATATTTATCTGCAAGAAGCGTTGCCATACTGGGCCTCCTTAAACGGTATAGGTTCGGGTGGGAATCATGCTTAACAGCCGTTTCACGGCTTGGGATTGGGCGGTTTTGCCGCTAGTAAGTTCTTCTCGGTCGAGTTCGCTTAGGTAGCAACCGCAGAAATCGGGCATCATGAGCTTGCCGATGTCGGCATTGGAACCACATTGGTACGGACCGCCATCCACCTGGTTACCCAGGTTCAGATACACGTAGCCCATTTCATCTTCGTACCAACGAGCACCGGCAAACGCGTATTCGCCTTCGGGAAGCTGTTCGAAAAAATAAGCTAGCTCGCCTTCAAACAGCTCCATCGAAACCGCGAAAGAGAGTGCCAAAAAGCAGGTGTTGCCACTTCTTTTCAAACGAAGGCAGTCGGCATCGGCGTAGGTGAACACCTCCGAATGGGCGCTGAACAGCGGAGCAAGGTCAAAACATGTTTCAGCAATTGCGTCAGCGATGTCGTAAAGCGCCGTTGCACCCCTCCCGTTGGCAATCTCCTTAGCAAACCGTTCGCCTTCTTCGGGCATATCAGAAGCCGTGCAGTATTCACGAATCATGGTAGCCAGAACAACGCGAATGGCTTCTTCGCCACCCGCAAAAACAAGGCGAACCGGGTTGCAGGCATGCCCATACGTTTCGCGCGTCTGCAACGCATCGCATGCCTTCTTCAGAACGAGGCGCAGCTTTTCGCCAACATGAATATCACCCACAACATGCTCGATGCGTCGCACGGGCCTGAGCCCGTACTTTTCTAACAAGTCGGCATGCATCTCCAACACCTGGTAGGGGTACAGATACACCACCGCTTTGTGAAAGTTGAACGCATCTTCACGTTTTACCGAGATGGATATATCGTTTTCCTTGCCCGTTTTGGCAATGAGTGTGTACGTGGAGTCGAAACGCGTGCGACCATTGCGATTGCGCTCGTAGCCGAATTTGCCCTCCAGGCGGCACACGAAGAGGTTCTTGTTCGCCACCAAGTTGCCATCTTTTTTACGAGGTGCAAGACCAGCTATCCACTGCAGCATTTCGTCGGTAGTGGCGAGCGCCATCACACGCATGAAGTCGTCGAACACACTGCATGCTTGCGCAGCCGTTTGGCAGTACTCCCTGGGAACAGGCATGACTTTGGCATCCACGAACATAAGCTCGCCTTTGCGGAACGGACGCGGACGCTCCGTTTCCTGAAGCTTCGTTAAGCTAGTAAATAGCCGCCCCTGCGAGGGATACGAGACAAAAATATCCTGCCCGTCTACGATTACGGTCTTTGCGATTGTCTTGCGAAAGGCTTGGTAAGGTGCTTCCTTTTTAGCAGCCAAAGCACTCGCCTCCCCACGCGTTTACCTGGTGTTTTAGAACATGTGTTCGTGTATAATTATGGCTTGAAAGAACACCCTGGGTCGTGGTATAAACTAGATAGCGTTCCGCAAGGAGGGCTGTCGAAGTAGCCGGGGGGTTTCCCCCGGCATTTTTGTTTCGATAGGAGCCTTCATGGAAAAGGAACTCTCGATATTCATTGACGAATCTGGAGACGCTGGTCCCGGTTCTGATTATTACCTGCTCACGCTCGTCTTCCACGATCAGTCGGTCAGCATCGATTCCAGTATTTTTCGATACAGTCAAACCATCTGCAGCGCCGGACTCACGCCACGAACCTTCCACTTCACCCCAATAATCAGGGGCCACAAACCATACGAAAACGAAGGATTCCAAGCTCGTAAAAAGAGATTTGCAACTTTCCGCGTTTTTGCGGAACAGACGGAATATAGTTACGCCACTTTCATTTATGTAAAACGAGAAATCATTGACGCCGATGCTCTGGAAGAAAAGATGCAGCGTGACCTTTGCTCTCTCATCAACGACCATCTGGCATTCTTTCAATCGTTCAATCGAGTAAAAATCTATTACGACAATGGTCAACAAATCGTAAGCCGCGCGGTTCACTCTGCAATTAACCAAAGCATCTCCAAAGAAGCCATCATTTACCGCGATGCATCCCCTACCGCCTACCATTTGTTTCAGGTTGCCGACTATATATGCGGTCTTGAATTGACCGCGCTCAGATACAAGAACAGCAAGGCAGGTGGAACCGAAGAACGCTTTTTTGGCGAATGGATTAACTTCAAGAGAAACTACATGAAGAAGATTCGAAGAAAGCGCCTTAACTAGCAGCTTAGCCTGTTTCGTGATATAAGTTTTCTTGGTCAGCTCATCAGAGCAGGCTTCCAAGTACCGGGGACGTTTTCCCCGGTGAACCTTATCCGCTTCTCGACTCAAAGCAAAGAGCAGATAAGTAACCTGGTCAACCCATAGAGGTTTGCTTCCAAGAGCCGGGGTGTAACCCCCGGCATTTTTTATGCCATTGTCCGATACGTGCAGGAACAGCAAAGCGTTTGACTGCTTAAACAGGTTTAAGTTATAAAAGTATTGGTCAACCCCACGCGGGTCGGCTTCCAAGAGTCGGGGTCTTACCCCCGACAACCTTTTTGCTTTCCCGCTTACGGGGGCTGTCAAGGGTCGGGGGTCCCCCCCGACAATCAAGGCTTTCGACGTCGAAGGTCTGTCAATGAGCCGGGGGGTTGCCCCCGGCATTTTTGTTTCGTAGGCCCTACGCATCTGGACCAGCCTTTATCAAGGTTGCCCACTTCAGCAAAGCCGTTTTCTTAATTACGAAACGGGCCGAAACATGCTGCGTGCCTTTGTTTGTCGTATGGTCTTCTCCAATAAAGACCTGATCGTACCCCTCTCCAAGTAGCAGGTAATTACCATGGCAAAGGCAATTGCGCACATGGCGAAAAAGCTTCATACGCGAACTTTCCGATTTCGAACCGCTTATCACCCCTCGCTCGGTAGTGATGTCACTAAGAATTCCATTGCCAAGAGAATAATTCGAGTATTGCAAACCAATCTCGTCGAGGCTGCCGAAATAGAAATGGGCACTATCCGCCAAATCTAAAATCTCAGACATCTTTTGATTCAACAGATTCTGCATCTTGATATTTGTCCACCCATAATCGCTTGAGGATTTCTTCAAACGAGAAAGACCCTCAACGGGCGACTCGAGAACGTAAAATCTAAACAGAACAGCTAAATCCTCATCTGAAAAATCAGATGACTGTCTGCTATCGCAACAGAAAATAGAGGTCGACTTCTCGAACCTTAGCTTTGTGCTCTTCTTGGCCATTGCTAAACCTCTGCCCGCATTTCGCGAACGCTATCAACTCGGTCTAACCACATCGCGCAATAGCCATCAAGGAAATCACACCCATCGGCAACAACGCATTTCACCTCGTCGAGGTTAAAAACCAACGAATCGTCCTTCACGAAAACATAGGGCTTTCCAGGCTGTTTCTCGGGATATCGAGCAAAATCAAAGTAATAGTCCCCTTTCCCGTTGTCGCCAACGCTTTTCAGGAGGTCAATAAGATCAAAAAGAGGCTTTGTCTCTTTCTGCGAAACAATCCTTGACTCGCCGCTTGGAATGGACGAATTCAGGGAATCGATCAGCTCTAGCAAATTATGAGACCTGCGAATATCAACCAACCAGGGATTTAGCCCCTTTGCCTCCCCGACAGCCACCTTTGCTGCCTTCAAATAGAGCTCTAAGGACTGATGGGCATTAAACAATATAGGGAAAATCACAGCATCAGCGTCGTGTCCGATGTTGTCGTCCAAAAGAGAGTCTAAAAGCCTAATGGCTCCAATTTTGTAGCCCTCGGCCATCGCTACATAATTACTCGCACGATCGAATTCATTCATTCTCCAATTAGGGAATGCATATTGGTTAACTTCGAACATGTGAATCACCTACACCAAGGGGTGGCGTTTGAAATCCCAGGAGGTTTCAAACGAATCCCAATCGTTTTTGGAAAGTCCAACGCAGAAATTCACTTTTTCTTCAATAGAACAACCGATTCGCTCATTGACCTCCGGAGCGGGCAATTTTTCGAGCTCGCCAATATTGAGAGATAGAGTTGGGCTCAAAAACAGAAGAAAAGCCCTTACGCAGGAAGAATTAAGCATACCAAGGCAAAACTCGAGTGATCTACTCACAGGGTAGAAAGGCATGCCCTTATGGTCGGACAGTTCGAAATTGCGCAGTCGAAAAGAGGGCGCACCCGAAGAAATGTCCGACCAGGAAATATTTGGCCTGAATTTCAATGATGAGTCATAGTCCTGAGAATGATGACCCGTTTCTTTGGCATGATCGAATACGTTTTGCCCATCGTCAACCCAGCGAATCACATAATC
Source organism: uncultured Eggerthella sp. (assembly GCA_965147435.1). Taxonomy (GTDB): domain Bacteria; phylum Actinomycetota; class Coriobacteriia; order Coriobacteriales; family Eggerthellaceae; genus Anaerotardibacter. The sequence continues at coordinate 134,093 of CBCTKC010000001.1, forward strand.
GTGATTGCCAACCCACTTACGATATATGCCTCCCTTATTGCAAGGGAACCAATGCTTCCCCGAAGACATAGCGCTATCTATATCGGTCATCCCTAGACCGTAATCATCGAAAGAAATCTCCCACCAAAGTCTTAAAGAGAAATCGTTATCACCGGTTATGAGTCCTTTAGATGTTTTTCCCAACTTTGCGAGAGAGGTACCGTCATGAAAAGCACCAACCAACGCATCACTAGCCCAATAGGCTATTGGGGTGCCAGGGATTTGGGTGAAGGTATTGGCGTTGCGGCGGTAGAAGTAGCCGCAATCTGGGTTGGCTATGGCCTCTAGCGTTTTTGGTTGTTGCAACGAATGATGGTCGAAGTCGTTCAAACGGATGTAGCCACCCAAATAACCCTCAGAGTAAGAATTCCGTAACACAAATGTGCACACCTGAGCTGCAATGCCATGGAACCCGTGGACAGAAAGCTGTACCAGCGTCTCAATGGTGAAATTGTTGACCATGTTTTCACGAAGCTTCTCAAACGAAGACAGGAACATCCAACTGTTAGAAGTGGTTATTCCAGCAAGACCAGATTCTTCGCACAGTCCCATAATTCGCTCGATGAAACACGTGCACAAATCGCTCTTCACGTCTGGGTAGTTCTTCTTTATCCACTTGCCCATGAAAGGGCTGAAGCTGCTGCTGCCCATGTAGGGAGGGTTAGCTACTACGCAGGTAAACTTCCTTGCCAGGGTTTCGCACGTTTGCTTTGCTTGGTTTAGCTTTTCTGCAACATTGACGCCGAACAGGCTTGCCTGACCTGCTTCCGCGAAGCGCTTAACGTCATCGCGTAAGGCTGCAAGCTCGGCTTCGGTGGGGGCCAGCAGGCTGCCAATCTCATCCAAGTGCGCCAACGCATCCATCAGCTGAGGCTGGCCCAACAATGCAGCGCTTTCGGGCAGCTCACCCTCTTCGAATACCGTGGGCGCAATAACGTTGACATCCGCCTCTACCCCACGCGTAAAGAAACGACGGTCGTGCTCGCGGGCGCACATTGCCAGCGCCAAGTGCGCAATCTGCGCTGCACGCGGGTCTATTTCCGTACCGGTTAGGTTGTTCTGCAAAATGAGCTGCGGAACTTCGCGTTCGCGGTAACCGCGTTCCGTGTACATCTGAAACAGCAGGTCAAACGCATACACCAAAATGTGACCACTGCCGCAGGCTGGGTCGCACAGACTAATATCCTCGGGGCCTTCGATGCGAATGAAATCCTCGTGCTCGGCATCGGGTTCAATGTAGTACTCCATGCTTTCGAGCAGGGTGCTTTCGGGGTTGTTCAGCATCCACAGGCGGCCCAGGGAGTTTTCCACCATGTAACGCACAATCCACTCGGGCGTGAACAGCTGCGTGGCGGGCGCAATGTCGCGCGCGGTGGCCTTGCGCTTCGACTTGAAAAACTCATCTTTCACTTCAGAGTTATAGAACTGGTACATCCAGCCCAAAATCTCTACCTTGTTCCAGCCAATGCCGCCTTCCACTTCGCCACCCCAAGGAAGCTGCGCCACCAGCTGACCCACCACGCTTTCCTTGCGAAGCAGGCCGCTGGGCAGCAGCAATTCCAAGGCGGAGCCCACCGGCTCGAACACCGCAGGCAAGCATTCGGCAAGCTCGTTGCACTGCGCCAGGAACAGGTAGCGGAACAAGGGTTCATCCTCACCTGCCTGCACCAGGGGCACAATCTCTTCTTGTCTTGCACCGGGAAGGTCGATATCAAGCGCTTCTTTTACGATTTCCGGCTCGAAAGCATTCGCATCGTCCACGGAGCAGAACACGTGTATACCGCTGGGTAGATAGTCGTGCAGCTCCATGAATCGGATGGCGATTATGCGGTTGAACCAGGTGTAGGCTGCTTTGTCGCGCAAAGCAGCGTGGCCCATGCGCGCCTGCATTTTCAACAACTGGGTGCGCTGCTTCTGTTCCTGGGTAGAAAGAGCTACGCCACCCACGGTTTGGACATCGGCAGGCTCTGCGCCTTCTTCCACAATGCCGTAGCGCTGCATGCGGTTTTCCACTTCGTTCAGCAGTTCGGCACGCGCCCAGATGCAGTAATTCTTGATAGCGGTATCGTTCATAGCGCTGCCCTCCTAGCCCAAGCGGATGGAATCGACGTTGGCAAGCTCTGCCAGCAGCTTTGCTCGGACTTCCGCCAGGTAAGCGTCCACATCCGCTTCGCTTGAAAGCACTTTGCGGGCGCACACATCGATACGCTTCACTGCCTTCACCTTTGGTTCGGGCTTGGGCACGGGCGCATACGTCTGATGCACGTGCGTTACCGTTTCGCCGCTTTCGGTGGTTGCCTTCACGGCAACTTCGCGCGCCTTCTTTGCACGGGCGGCTTCAACGTCTTTGTCTACGGCGGCATACGATTGGTCGCACCAGGTTTCGAAGCGTGACTTCAGCGAATCCAGCACCGTTGCCGTTTCCGCTGTATGAATCTGCGTTTCCAGCGAATCACAGGTGCGGCCCGCACCCGCAACGGCACGCTTTGCCGTTGCGGCGAATTCACCCTGCTGAGAAGCGTAGGTGGCAAGCTCTTCCCTGCCCTTGCGCACCGCATCCAGCAATTCATTGCGCATGGTTTTCACCAACGCCGAATGAGCTTCTTTGAACTGCTTGCGCAAGGCCGGCAGCTCGCTGATGCGGCGGTACGGTTGCTTCAAAGCAAGGATTTCCTTGGTTTTGGCTATAGCGGCTTGCGCTTCTTCGTTGTTGCTTAGGTAGAAGCCGTCTTGCTGGGCAACCTTAAGCATCCTCACGGCATCGTCGAACAGGCGCTGCTGACGGCTGAAGAACTCGTCTACCTCTTCGATGCGCTCGGCGTAATCCAGCAGTTCATCTTCATGCTCTTCCACCGCTTTGAACAAAGCAGTAGGCTGCGCACGTTGCTGCAGCACCGCGGTAATTGCGGCAGCGCCTTCTTCAATTACCGATTGGCCCGGATACGGATATTCGCGAATACCCACGTACTTTTCGCGGTTCAGGGTTTCGCAATGGTCTTTGGCGCTTTCCAGCTCGGCAACAACACGCTGCACCAGGGCGTCTTCGTCAGCCGCAGAAACACGCTCATCGCAGAACTCGCCGATGATGCCCGCCACGTTCTTCAGCAGCCTATCCGATGCGCGTACGCGCTGCTCGAGCGTTACCTGCTCGGCGGCTTTGGCGTTGCACAGCAGCTCGTAGGCGTGCGGGTCGGCCGCGGTAACGCGCTGGCCCTTGTTGTTCAGTGTTGCCTTCTGCGCGGCAATAAGCTGAGCCACCACCAGCTGCGTGTCCACCGTGCGCCAGCCATAGGGACGTGCATCGAACTTGCGCAGCACGTCTCCCAACGTTGTTTTCTGGTGCAGCTTCGTTTGCAACGCAAGGAAGGTATCCAGCTCTTCTACCGCCTGCTGGTTGGCACCACCCGTGCCTTCCAGCGCATCCTGGGCACCGCCTTTAAGGGCGCGGCGCACGTCTTCGTTCGAGGCTGCAGGGGCAGTAATGTAGTCCGCCTTGGTGAAGATGGCGCTTGCCAGCTTTTCCAGCACCTGGTCGAACACCTGCTTGGCGTTGGTTGCACGCACCGTTTCCATATGGCCGTTGATGGCGCAGCGGGCATGCACCACGGCATCTTCCAGAAGCACCTTGGCTTCCTTCTTGTTCGATGCCGATTCGTCTTTCTTCGCCTTGATAATCTGCTGCGTGCTTGCGGGCAGTTGCGCCATAGCGTGGGTGCGCGCGTACTTGTCGATGCGCACGGCGTTCAGCAGCACTTCGTAGTAGTCGGCTTCGTCGGAAAGCACCACCAGCGCCTGGCTGTTGGAGCGCAGCTCTATTTCGCCGTCGGACGCATTGGCAAGCTCACCCGCCAGCGTTACCACCGAAAGCTTCATGCCGCCTTGCGATGCGCCGTGGATAGATTCGTCCACGTAGCGGTCGATGGGGAAATTGTTCGCGCCACGCGTAAGCTTACGGAAGTTGTAGATGTCGTCGAACAGGATTTGGCTGATAAGCGCCACCACCTCGGCAGGCTCTACCTTCACGTTCCTTATTTCGCGCGTGATGTCCTGCTCTTCGTCAGTAAGGAAGTTGTATTTAGTGCCCTGGCGCGCCACGTAGCCTTCGCGCACCAGGCGGTCGAGCGATGCCTTCACTTCCTCGCGCAGCTGCACCATGTCGGCGTTCATGTCCTGCACCATAAGGATGGCGATGTTGTTCAGGCTTGCTTCCAGATACGTTACATAGCGGATAAGGTACAGCAGCTTCAACACGCGGACGTCTTCGGGCTGCAGGTTCTGGTTGGCTTCAGCGGCGCGTTCGGCGCGGTCGATTACGCGGATGATGCCATGTTCCAGGTCCTTCGAGATGGTGTCGAAGAAGCGCCAAAACGGCACCAGAGCAGAAAGCTCTTCGTTTTGCACCGCCTGCGCCGATTCCTGGAAGGCTGAGAGCATAGAGCGCTCGCCGGTAGACATGTGCTGCGCCTTCACGCCGTGTTTGCGGATTTCTTCCATCACGTCGGGCAGCAGCTTGAACTGATACTCCGCAAACGGGTAAGCGTCTACAAAGTCCGCTTCGCTGGCGTAACCGAACAGGTCGCTACGGGAGCCTTCGAACGTAAACAAGTTGCGCAGAACAGCGCTTTGATCTGCGTATTCCGCTTTAAGGAGGCTTTCAGCAGGCGCAGTTTTATCCAACACGCGGCGCTTGATAACCTCGTCCACACTGCTGCTAGAAAGCGAAAGGCGCGTGTTAAAGCGACCCTGAATCTTAGAGAAGTCGTCGCCAACAATCATGGCAACTTCATCAATTGCTTCCTGGCTGGTAACCATTACCCACACGCGGCCCTTGCAGCGCGCGCCCAGTTCTTCCACCAGGGTTTGCAAACTCAGCATCAGGTTGGTGTCGCTGCCGATAAACTGGCCCACTTCATCCACCATGAACAATAGGCGGAACTGGCCACCGTTTTCCGCAGCACGCACCTCGGCGTATTCGCTCACCTGCTGGGCAAAACGGTCTGCCGCGATAACATCGTCTTCACCGCCGTCGAACCAATGTTGGGCAGCGCTCTCACTCATACCCAACACTTCCTGCAGCACTTGCACGATGTCATCTTCGAAATAACAGTAGCTTTCGCGTGTTTCAAGCCAGGGCTCGCCGTTTACGCGTTCGAACGCTTCGCGGAACTGCTGGGTTTTACCCTGCTGGTCGATGAACTGCTCCAGCTTGGCGAGCTTCAAATCCTCGCCGAAGAAACCCAGGTTTTCGTAGAACACGCGCTCAAAGGCACGCAGCAGAGCAGTTTTGGCGGTGTCGCCTGTTTTCCACTGACCGCCCTTGCTGTCGATGTTGAACAGGATGGCTTCGGTGGGTACTTCAGCACAGCGGCGCATCTTGCTGTACACCAGGCTGTCTTGCATTTTGCCGTCGAAGTAGTCAATAGCTCGCTTGCCGGCCACTTCTTCATTTGCCAGCAGGTAGGAAAGCATCTTCAAGAAGTGCGATTTACCGGAGCCAAAGAAGCCGGAAATCCATACGCCAATCTTGTCGGTGGGCAAATCAAGCGCTTCCTCGTAATTTTCGAAGAACGAAGCAAAATGGCCCTGCAATTCGCGCGTTACCACGTATTCCGAAAGCTCCTGCTGAATGGAGGCTTCATCGTTTTGAGAGACTTTGATTACGCCGTTGATGGAGCGGTTAATGTCTTTAGCGAACAGGTCTTTAATGATCATGATTGCTCCTTTGAAAGGTCAAACGCGCGGTAGTAGCTGTCGGATTTTAAGGCGCTGAACAGGTGAAACTCTTTGCCATTGAACGTGCCAGGGTAGGCAACCACCACGGGGATTTGAGCAAAATCGGCCTGCATGTTATTCAACAGATCATGCACGCGACAGAAGGGATACGCCTCTCCCACACCCGCGATAACGATCACGTCGCGATATTCATGCGGCTTGGTTAGCTCAAGAATTTTCTTGGCGAATGCCTCGGGCGAAGCGATTTTCTGCAGCTGCTTCAACTGCTTTGCCGTGCCCGTTTTCAACTCCTGCTTAGGCACCGCTTTGAGGATTCGCTTTTCCTCAAGCAACTGCAGAAACACGTCGTACAGGTTCACCGCTTTCACGGTGCAGGGCAGCTTGCCCACTTGCGAATCTTCCACGATGCGATCGGAGAATGCGCGCGCCTGCAGTTCCAGCGAGGGGTCGTAGCAAAAGGTGAAGAAGCCCACTTCGTTGCCGATGCCTTTGTTGCTAAGGAAGTCTTCTTCGGCAAGACGGTGGCGCAGCAGCTTGCAGCGCGAATCGAAATCGCGCTGAACACGAGCGGCACGGGAATGCTGCTCAACAATGTTTTGATGCTGGTTGTCTTGCGATGCAGCAGCCATTTAGCACACCCCGCTTTCACCGAATGCAGGCAGCAGACGCACATCGCCGTTAGCGATGATGCACTCTTTTACTTCTTCGCTTAAGAGTGGGCATTGGAGCTTTGTTGAAGTGCGTTTTTCCAGGTAACCCGCCTGCACCAAACAATTGGTGAGCGTGCTTTTGATGCGCTTTTCGGTGGCTTCCGTCCAAGCGGCGGCTTTTGCGTCTTCAACCTGAAGGCGCGTGAAGAATGCATTGATGTCTTGGCGGGTAAGCTCGGCTTCGCCTTGCTGCAAGCGCTCGGCAACCACTTCCGTCATGAACTTGCCCACCAGCGGATACGTCAGCATAAGCGCGTACATATTCGCCTGAGACGCCTGTTCGGGCAGACCGCTTGCAACGAGACAAGTGAGCTTTTCGGCAACGCCGGGAACACCAGCCTCAAGCGCATCGAGCCGACACAGGCACGTACGCGCAATACGGCGAAGGTTAGTGGCACTGGGATATTGGAACAGATTCTCTTCTACCGCGCGGGCAATTATCTCCGCGTCGGTTAGACCCTGCAGCCGCAGGGCGGCGACTATGCGTATTTCACGAAGGAGGAACTGCTCTCGAGTTAAGCTGCCCCCCCCCGAGTTTTTCTGGCTTTTACCATGTACAACTCCTGGGAGGTTCCGCCGCATAATGGGCGGTTACGTGCTTTAGCTAACTATATTAGCGCAGCACACGTGCCGAATTTTGAGAAAGAGCTAACGGGTTTCCGTTTGGAAGAAACAGCGCCCTTCCGCTTTTTTTCGCCGAGTGAGGCTTACCATATCAGCTTTTCACGTTTCACGTGTCCACCGCACAGTACACGTAGCGTTTTTCTTGATGATACTGTTGTTAGAACGAATGTCCGTATCAAAACGTGACGCGCTAGCATTACGACAGTAAACCGCATAAGCGCCTAAGCCAGGGTCGGCGACCGACAACGGGAAGTGGGAATATAGGGACAGGTCCTATATTCCCACTTTTGCGTAGCGTGAAATGGGACGTTCGTTGCGGGTTCCGTCGCGCGCAATCCCTCGTCCCTTAAGTGGGAAATGGGACCTGTCCCTATATTCCCAGTCGACCATTTAGCAAACTCTCTCTTGACTATAAGTTAGCCTATGCTAACTTGCTTCTTGAAATCAATAGCGTGGTCGACCAAAAACAGCAACTCCGGTCGGCCAAAAAAGCAAGGAGCAACTTATGAGCAACGTAGCAATCGTATATTGGAGCGGCACTGGCAACACGGAAGCCATGGCCGATTTCGTAGCCGAAGGCGTAGAGGCAAAGGGCGGCACAGCAACCATCATCCAGGCGTCAGATTTTGGCGTAGAGCGCGTACCCGAATTCGATGCCTTCGCCTTCGGATGCCCCGCCATGGGCGACGAAGAACTGGAAGATACCGAGTTCCTTCCCATGTACGAAGAAGTTGAGCCGCTGATGGCAGGTGAAAAAATTGGCTTCTTCGGCTCGTACGATTGGAACAATGGCGAATGGATGGACTACTGGGTGCAGCGCGCTGAAGAGGCCGGAGTACAGCCCGTCGAGACCGTAATTGCCAAGGACTACCCCGACGACGAAGCAGCCGAAGCATGCCGTCATCTGGGCGAACTTCTAGCCTAGAGGCGTCTGGGGCAGGGTCCACAACCAACAACTCTCCGCGATTAACAATGGGGAGCCCGGAATCAAACCGAGCTCCCCATCTCGCATGAGCGCTACCTCTTACGCAGCACCACCATGATGGTGTTAAGGTACTCGAGCGCACCGGCCTTCACTGCCGAAGCGTCACATCTTGCGTACTCGTTGTCGCAGGAAAGCCAATCGGCCCAAGCTTCTTCCGTGCACTGCATTTCCCGCATTCCTAAGATGTCGGCATTTTTCGATTGCTCAAAAATAGCCTTCCACCAGGGAATATCGTGAATATAATCCAGTTGATCGCGAGTCCATGACTCAAGCAGGCATGCCGGCGGGTTAGCGTGGCAATCATGTTTCATGCCGGGAAAGCATAGCGCGACGATCCCGCCGCGCTTCACATATGGCAGAAGCTTTACATCCAGATACTCCGCGCTACGGCCGAAATAGTTATACGAGTCAATGCTCACCACCGCATCGAAGAACCCTTCCGCAAAAGGCAGCCCTTCCAAAGCATCGGCTTTAACAGGGACGATTTGCCGATTGGTCAATCCGAGGGTTTCGAAAAAACGCATGTTTTCGGTTGGATTGCTCCAAAGATCAACAGCGTAGGCCACGTACCCGAACTCCCTGGCCAACAACGCTGTGGTTATTCCGGTGCCACTGCCCAAATCCAGCACGACGGAACTCGGAGAAACAGCCTCATTACCGACAATCTCATTGGTAGTTAACAGCATCTCCTCGCATAGCTTGAGTGGATTGGGCCCCATTATTTTGGACAAAACAATATCTTGCGAGAAGCTGTTCGCTTTTGGGAACTGCATGGTTATTTCCTTTTCTATAAAGAACGTATTAGCGAATCAAAAAAATAAGCTGAACGAAACACGCAACAAAAACGCAGCAGCACATAAGCCACACCCATTGATGGCTGCAGAAAAAGAAGCCTCATGAAAAGAAGGCAGGCTGCAAGACGATAAGCCAATTTCGGGGCATTTTCCCGATTCGCATCAGTGATGAGCACCCACGAAATGGACCGCAAGCATTCTATTCAGTTGCGCGTTCTTTATAGAACAATGACCAAAAAGACATCCCCTTTTAGGATTCCATAAAGGCACAATAGGCCTTTGCTTAAAAACCAGTATGGCACGATGGATTAACCGCTTCAATAAGTTACGGACAACCGATGGCAAAAGTCGCCGAGAGCAAAGCGCCCGTTTCTTAAGTGGGAAAATAGGGACAGGTACCGTTTTCCCGCTTCGGGGGAGCCGATAATCATCACATGGCGCCAGGCTCTCATTGCGGGAGTTGTTCCGATCCAGAAAGTGGGAAAACGGGACCTGTCCCTATTTTCCCAAGGAGAAAGAGCCGCCTCTTCACCATAGATTGGGTCTATAGCCAGATGAAAGTATTAACTATTTTGAGCAAATTCTGTTCTGGAGCATACTAAGCACCATCAAACGCACTCGGTGCAGCCCCCCCCTAAAGCAAGGCGCCCCAGCCCGCATCCGCAAACTCATGCAGGCTGGGGCACTGTTGCATATTAAGGCACTTCTGCGCATGCCGCAGACCACGCCCCCTAAGTGGGAGTATAGGGACAGGTCCCGTTTTCCCAATCATGTCCAGATGCTCATAGCGAGCGTACCCGCCACAATAAGCGCCAAACCTACGCCTGATTTCAGGGTGAGGCGCTCCTTGAACACAACCCAGGCAAATGCAATGGAAATAAGGATGGAGAGCTTGTCTATCTGCACCACAACGCTTACTTGACCTGCAGAAATCGCATAATAGAAGAACAGCCAAGAGGCGCCAGTGGCAACGCCCGATGCCACCAAGAAGCATAATTCCCGCACATCAATATGGCGCACCTGCGACAGCTTTCCCTTGCCTACCACAATCACCAAAGCCATTATCAACACGAAACAAGTGCGGATCGCAGTTGCCAAGTTCGATTCAACGCCCTCGATGCCCACCTTCGCTAGCACCGAGGTGAGGGCAGCGAACACCGCCGCCAACAGCGCATACACCAACCAGGAACGACCCTGCCCGCCCGTAGCGCCCTGCTTCTTCTCAATCATCATGAAGGTGCCTATGGCAATCACTGCCGTACCAACAAGCTTCACTTCCAAGTGGCTCGTTTCGCCGAACAGCACAATTGCCAGCAGCACTGCCATGACTGTGCTGGACTTATCAACGGGAACAACCTTGTTTACGTCGCTCAGGGAAAGCGCCTTGAAATAGCAGATCCACGAACCGCCCGTCGCCAAGCCAGAAAGAGCAAGGAACAGCCAAGACCGCGGAGTTATCTGGATGATAGTATTGCCCGAACCCACCACGGAAACCATGATCCACGCAAACACCAGCACCACCAAAGTACGCAGCGCTGTGGCAACATCGGAATCAGTTTCGGAAAGGCCGCACTTGGCCAAAATTGAAGTTATGCCCGCAAAAAATGCCGAGGCAACGGCGGCCATCACCCAAGACATACAAACAAACACTTCCTTTGGGAAAATAGGGACAGGTACCGTTTTCCCGCCTTATGAGAGCCAGCAATCATCGCATAACGTCAGGCTCCCATTGCAGAAAATGCTCCAACTAAGAAAGTGGGAAAACGGTACCTGTCCCTATTTTCCCAGATAACCCGACGTTCTAGCACAGCGTGGCGAAATCGGCTCCACCAATTTGAATGTCAGCATCGTAGAAGGCCCATAGCGCACGAGTGGCAAGCATGACATCGCGTGCGCCGGCGGTTTCGTACGCCGAATGCATGGCAAGCTGGGCGCAGCCCACATCAACGCCATACATGCTTGCCTGTATGTTGGACAAGTTACCCAAAGTTGAGCCACCCGCCATGTCACTGCGGTTCGCAAACCGCTGGAACGGTACGCTGGCGTTATTGCACACCGCACAGAACACGGCACTGCTAAACGCATCGGTGCAGTACTTCTGGTTCGCCGCTTCTTTGACCACGATACCCCGATTCAGATAAGCGCGATTGCCCTCATCGCTCTTTTCGGGATGATTGGGGTGTACCGCATGGGCGTTGTCGCAGCTCACCAACAGGGAGCCTGCCAATGCGCGGCGATACTCCTCGTCCGTGCCACCCAAAGCCCCATTCAAGCGCATCAGCGTATCGGGCAAGAATGTGGACATGGCGCCCTGCTTGGTGTTGGAACCCACCTCTTCGTTGTCGAAACAGCAGTACACCGAAACGCCGGGTTCATTAGAACTCTGCAAAAACGCTTCAGCCGAAGCGTAGGCGCACATGAGATCATCGAGCCTGGGAGCTGAGATAAATTCGCCAGCCGCACCCCACACGCAAGGTGTCTGGCGATTCACCAAGAACAGATCATGGCCCACTATCTGATCGGGACGAAGGCCCAACTCATTGGCAAGAAACGATTGCAGCGTTTCTTTCTCCAGCGCTCCCGTGGAAACCACCGGGCACAGATCAATCCGTCTGTTCGGAGCAAAGCCGCTGTTCACGCCATGGTCCATATGAATAGCCAGGCTCGGAATAAGAGCCACATCCCTATCGAGCGAGACCAACCTGCTCTCAATGCGATTCCTCACCTGAACCATAACGCGGCCCGCAAGGGAAAGTGGACGATCAAACCAGGTGTAGTCGATCATCCCGCCATACGCCTCAACGTTTAAGCGTTTATACGAACCAGGACCTTCCAAATCGGGCTGAGCCTTGATTTTGAACAGGGGCGAATCCGAATGCGAAGCGGTAATCTGAAAATGATAGCCTTCCGATACAGCACTACCCACCTTGAAGGCAATGATGCTCGAACCGTTGCGCACGGTGTAATAGCATCCCCCTGGCTTGCAGCTCCAGGTTTGCGCCTCGGGGAGAAAAACGAAACCCGCCTCATCCAATCGAGCACGCAGGGCAGACACCGCGTGAAATGCGGTGGGGCTTTCGCCAATAAAATTCAGCAAGCCTTCCGCTGCCTGAATTTCTTCATGCAACAAGCTTTTACCAGATTCCAGCAACATGCCAACCCGCTTTCTGCTCAAAACAACCAAGACGTTTTCCCAACTAGTCTAACAGCTAGCAATTCACTATTCGAAAGCAGCCACAATCGAAGTGAAGCTCGGGGCCAAGAGGTGGCGCGCAGTACAAGCATCGGCAAAAACCGATCCATCGAAACCGGGACCAAATTCCACCACCAACGCCCAAGCGCCAAACAAAAGGCATACCCACTAACCCACCCCACAACCGCAACAGCGGGCTTCTCCCCTATACTTGGAATCATCGAGACAAGGGAGATCATGGGGAACTCAGAGCAGCATAAACTAAGCAGCCCAAAACGTCGGGTTTTGATTGTTGCTGCCTGCATTGCCATAGCGGCATTTGCCTTTCTCATTTGCGCCGAGATCTTTCTTCCCAGCAAACCGCCTTCGTTTTCCGGCCTCGGGTTTGGCCCTTCAAGTACAACGGGATTCATGGTGCTTCTGGGGCCGGCGCTTGCCGCATGGGCCTTTTCCATCTACGTACGTTGCCCCGACGCCACTATCCGCAACCAGCTTGTTACCATCGCTGCTCTTTTAGCGTTTTGGCTGCTCGACGTTATCGTGAAGTACCCCATGAAAAGCGACCTGGGTACCTCTATCTGCTGGTACCTCTATTACGTTCCCATGCTATTTGTTCCCGCGCTTGCCTTTACCTGTGCCCTCCGCGCCGCCGACTTCGATACCACCAAGGCAGGAAAAACCGCACGCTCCATCGCTTTTGCAGGAAGTGCTCTACTTACCCTGTTCGTGCTTACGAACAACCTCCACCATGCGGTATTTTCGTTCAGCTTCGACGATCCCGGCTGGAGCGGTAATTACCACTACGAGTGGGGCTATTGGCTCGTTGCTGTCTGGCTCGTCCTGCTTTACGGAGCATTCTTTGCCTTGCTGTTCCCTGCCGCAAGAAAGCAGCTACGTCCTTCTTTTGCCCCATTGGCGATTATCGCCGGCTTGGCAATTGCCTACAGCTTTCTCTACATCCTTCGGAACGCTCACTTCTTCAGCACCAACCCGGCACTCACCTACACCATCCTTATTGTCGTAGCGGTCGAAATCACTCTCGCAACAGGGATTCTCCCTTCTTATGCGTGGTATCGGGAAACCTTCTACAAGCTCCCTTTCGATCTAAAAGTGCTGACAAGGAATGGAAAACCTGCCTACTCAACCACACAAGCAAAGCCCCTTTCGCCCGAAACAGCAGAAAAGATAACTGAGCTTGGCGCGCTCAACGGCACGGCCGCAGACTTCCACGTCCCCAGCAGCCCCCATACCCTCAAGCGCGCCTACGGCATCAGCGGTGGCACCGCATTGCTTTCCATCGATGTAAGTAAAAACGACGCCAAACGCACCGCACTCAAACAGCGGAAAGAAGAGCTCGTCAATGCATCCGAACTGTTGAAGCGCAGCGCTACCATTCGCCAAGGCCTCGCATTACGAGAAGCAGAACGCGACCTGTTAGAGCAAATCAATAACTCGTTGGCAGAGAAAACCTCCGAAATCAATCGTCTTATCGACGAGCTTCCCGAAGACGACTCGCCCGAAAGTGTAGCAATCAGACGCCAGAACTTGACCCGAGTTAAATTTCTTGTCGCCTACTGCAAGCGCAAAGGGAGCCTTATCGTTGCTGAACGCGAAGGAGTTTCCTTCACCCAAGCACAAGTTGAACTGGTATTTACCGAAGCCGCAGCCGATTTCCGTTCCATGGGAATCGAAAGCGCCGCGCTCTTCCGATTGAGCGAACCCCTATCGCCCGCCATCATGGCTCGCCTCTACGATTGCGCATACAACTTCGCCTCACTGGCATTTGAGATCAAAAACCCAACCCTGCTCTTATTCGGCGAAAACGATGAACGCAACGCCTTGATAGTTCGCATCGTTTTGCAATGCGAAGAATGCCGAAAGCTTGAGCCTTCACTTCAGAACTTCTGCAATAGCCTGACGAAAGCGGGCATCCGCAGCTGTCATCAAATTGAGGCAGACGAAATCGCCGTCAAAATCGAGCTGAAGGACAGCGCCCTATGAGCCATCTGTTCAACATAAAATCAGTGGTTCTTATTGCGCTTATCATTCTGCTATTTGGACTTATGGTCGGGCAAATGATCCATGTGCTCTTTGTTGCCACACGGAAAGAAAACCGCAACCCTCGCGGGGCTGTCACCTATGAGTCACTTCTTCTTGCACATCTGCTTATAGCCTGCGCAACGGTATGCTCCGCTTACGCAAACCACGGTGCACTGCTGTTCCGTATGAAGATGATCTCGTTCCCCATCGAACCAATGATATGGGTTAACGCCATTGCGCTTGCACTGGGTCTCGTGCTCGCTTTCGCCCATCGCCGCCCCATAATGATCCCCGAGCTTATAGTTCTTGCTACCTGCACGCCGCCCTTCATCGAAGCGGTTGGCATCAACAGCTGGTTCATTCCCATACTAGACGCTTCGTTCTTCCTTTTCCGCGTGTCGTCTGCGCTAACCATGGATATCAAGCACCGCAGTTCCGCGATTACGCAACTCTCTATCGGCGAAGCGGTAAAGAAGCTTCCCGAGGGCATTCTGTGCATTAATCGAAGCGGAGCGATTGTCCTTATGAACGAAAGCATGCGATCTAGCCTTCAAGCGCTCGGATTGGGCACCAGCCTCTCAGAGGGTTCTCTCATCTGGTCGGAGCTCACCAAACGCGCAACCGCAGGCAACCACACTCGCGATGCCCTGCTTCCCGAAGGAATACGCCTAACCATATCGCCAAACGAAACCAGGTTCTTCATGCGTGACGAGGTGACACTGCATCGCACCTTATGCGAACGGATCATTGCCATTGACGTCACGGTCGAGGAAGACCTCAACGAACGCCTGCATCTTGCCAACATTGAACTGGAAGAATCGAACCGCAAACTGAAGCAAGCCCTGACGCAGCTAGAAGAAACAGCCGCAGAAGAGGCATCGCTCGTCATGAAAACACGTGTCCACGACTCCATCGGCCAACGGATGACCATACTCCATCACTACCTAGAATCAGATATTGATAATCCGGAAATCACCCGAAACATTTCCCAGCTTATGCACAACATCACCGACGATCTTGCCCGCACCTCCCCAGAGGGAAAAGACGAGCTTGCCGCTCTTGCATCAGCCTTTGCTCTTGCAGGTACGAATATCCACATAGAGGGCACGCTGCCCGAAAACCCCAGCTCGGCAAATGCGATAGTTGGGATAATTCGAGAAGCAGCAACCAACGCACTCAAGCACGGCAGCGCCAAAAACGTCTATGTTCGCATAGCAGCCAAGCCATCGGAAACGAACCTGACCATCTTCGATGACGGAGCCGGCGCTGCAGGCACGATTACCGATGGCTGCGGCATGCCCCAAATGCGCCGAGCGGCAGAAGCCCTCGGTGGCGCCTTTGAGGTAAACGTACTGGCGCCTTTCACTGTATCGGCAACTATTCCCCATCAAGGAGCATCATCATGATCACCATCGTCATCGTTGAAGATCAGGGGATTCTCCGAGAATCACTCGCATGCACGCTCAACCTGCAGGAAGACATGCAGGTTGCCCGCGCGCTTTCCGATGCAGCAGACGCACTCGACGTAGTACGCGAAACGAATGCCAATCTTGCGCTTATGGACGTATGCACCGAAAACGGCTCGAGCGGAATCGCAGCAGCGAAGCAGATTCGCGAAACCTGCCCCGAAACGAAAATCGTGATTATGACAGGCATGCCAGAAATCACGTTCATCGAGCAGGCAAAGCTCGCTGGGGCTGACAGTTTCGTATACAAGAACGTTGGAACCGAAGAACTGCTAGGAATTATTCGCTCAACCGCCAACGGCTACTCCACCTTCCCGAATGCAACCCAGAGCATCTTCTCAGACGCTTCAGCGCTCAATGAAACAGAAATCAGCATCCTACGATTGGTCTGCGAAGCAAAAACGCGTAAGGAAATTGCAGCTGAGCTGTATTTGAGCGAAGGCACGGTAAAGCGTCACATTTCTGAGATCTTGGCCAAAACGGGCTACGACAGCATTTTGCGCCTTGCCGTGCATGCGGTATCGCAGGGTCTTATCGTTCCGAAGATGGACAAATAGACCATCGTCAACGATAGGTATCACGCCCTTCGCCGTTTGGGCTTAATCCGCCGTTTTCAAGGCAAAACCAACCTACGAAATCACCAGATCAATACCCTTGTTTTGTTTTTGAGACACATGGCTCAAAAACGCTCTTTAACTGAGCCGCAGGTCACTTCTTCCAGCGCTTCCCTCACGTCATCATGGAACCACGATGACAAACATAGCTAGCCGCAAAAGCGGCGAGGGAGTCTGAGAGGATGTGGTTGCAATGAAGGCAACGAAGAAGATCATCGCAGTTCTGGTATGCGCTTTTGCCCTGTGCTTCGCACTGGTGGGATGCGATTCTGGAGCCGAACAGTACAAGAAGAACTTCCAGGGCGACTGGGAGCTGGCAGGCCTGACCGAAGGCGATACTACCTATTCCGAGAGCGATATCTCCATGCTTAAGGCATGGGGCATGGAAGTAAAGCTGTCCCTCAATGAAGACGAAACCATGGTTCTCGACTACTTCGGCGAAACTGCCGAGGGCAACTGGGAGCCCAAGGATGCTACCACGTTCAAGATGACAGCAATGGGTGATTCGATTGACGGCAAGTTAGCCGACGGGATGATATCCATCGAAGTCGAAGGCGCCGAAATGAAGTTCAAGAAGATGGAATAGCGGGGTGAATGACAATGAAACTCAAGTTTCTAGGAATTGCAGCATGCGCACTTGCACTCTGCTTCACCCTTGTGGGATGTAACTCACAAAAAGTTACCGACTTTACCTGGTACCAGGCGGCAGTGCCCGATAAGTACGAACTGAACACCAGCCTTGGCAGCAATGCAGCAAAGGTGTCGTTCGCCAAGACCGATGAAGGCAAAGAGCTCCGCGTCAACTGGAACGGCGTAAAGGACGCTCAGGGAATTACCCAAGCATTCATGGAATGGGAAGGCACCGGCTCTGAGCAGCTGGACGACATGAAGATCGGCAACTACACCTGGAAGGTTGCTCAGAACACCGAAGCAAGCAAGCCAAAGATCCAGTTCTGCACCGACCTGCCCAATGGACTTGTTGGCATCGTTGACGCCCGCGGATTCAGCGACATCAACGACAAAGACCTGCAGAGCTTCGTTAAATCGGTAAAGTTCGCAGATGATGTGAGCGAAGCATACGACAAGGCCAAGGAAGTCAGCTCTGACGACCTGAAGATCCACTAACACCCTTGGGCGGAGCCGCAATCGAGTTCCGCCCGTTTTCGAAACAGACTGAAGAGGAGGACATCATCATGAAGAAAGCAGTTATCGCACTTCTTGCCCTCTGCATAAGCCTTGTTGCCGCACTTGCCTTAGTTGGTTGCGGAGGAAGCGGACCTGCGGACAAGAAAGCGAATTTCATCTGGTTTAAGGTTGAGGTTCCCGAAGGCGTAAGCGTCAGCAACTCTGCCGGCGACAACGCAAACAAAGCCCAACTGACATTTTCCAACAACGATCGAATCATCCCGTTATGGGAAAAGAAAATGACAGCTGAAGAATATCTCGCTCAATACGAAGATCGCTACAGCGGGGCATTTAAATGGGAGACACATGACCCTGTAACCTATGGCGACAAAACGTGGTTGACCGGCGATTACAAACATTCGGGAGGAACCACCACCGCTTTCATCACCGGGGTAAATGAGGGGAGCGTATCTATAATCGTCGATAACTTCGATGATCATAAGGCTGAAGTTGAAACGGTGCTCAACACCATCGAGTTTGCCGATAATATGAGCGAAGCCATGAAGGAAGCCAAGGAAGTTAAGCTTACCGACATCGACCTGAAACGCTAACCATCCTGCCGTAAAGAAACCAGACTCCTTTACGGCACTCCAAGCTAAGAGAAGGACCGGCACTGCTGGTCCTTCTCTGTTTTGCGTAGTGAATTAGATTGATCACCTTTCGCCGTCAACGCTTCCTCGCAAGGGCAGGCATTTCCGCCAACAGCGCTGATTGCGCCTTTGCTTCCACCTATAAGGGGCGCATTCGGCAAAACACCTATCATCGCCTTGGGAACACGAACCTAAAGCACAACGCTCCGCCTTCGCCAGCTAGAACCACCCGGTATAGGTTTTCTGCAACACGGCGCCGGCAACCCAGTTTGCAAGCGTAATAAAGTCAAACACCGGCAAACCTGTCGCTTTCTGAATGGCCGCCGCGTAAGGAGGCAAGTCGCTGCACTCAAGCAAGATGGCCTTGATGTCGGGATGCTGCTGGCACAAGTCCTTCGCCAAGCCGCATAAATCGTCGGTGAGCTTGCCATTGTCAAGCTCGTGTCCGCCCCAACGAATAGGAGCGAAGCTTTCCATGTCGCCTACGTTCTGAATAATGAGCCTTTCGGTGTTGCTGCCAACCTGGGCAAGCAGATCATCGTTCAAGCTGGAGCCATCGGCGGCAAACACCGCAATAGAGCCCGCCTGAGCGAAACCCGCTTTGATAACTGGCAGCTGGCACAAGCTCGACATGAATACGGGGACGTCAACCGCCGCCGCAACATCTTTCTGGAAATGGGCAAAGTAACCGCATGCGCCGATAATAGCGCGCACGCCCTGCGCCTCCAGCTTCTTGGCGGCTTCGATGATCATCTGCTTGATGGCGGGATCGCCCGCAAACAGCTGCTCGATCTCGAAATCAACTACTTCGTAGCACACGGGATAGCCAAAGGTGCACGCATTGGCGACGTTACCTGGAAGCTTGGGGTAATCCAACTTCACAGCAATGATGCCGAGTACCTGCCCCGAAAAACTACGGGGCGGAAGCCCGTGGGTGCCACGAACCTCCGTCTTCGTTTCAAGCGCACCGTATGCGCTTTTCCAATTGCTCATTTACTCGCCCTCAGGAGCCACGTATTCGCCCTCACGCAGATAAGCTTGCATCTGGTCCTTCGTCATATGACCAATGCCCAGCTCATCCAAGGTGAGGCCGGTCTCGAAGAAGTTGGTCTTGTTCATAACGCCGCCCAAAACGATCATGGAATCGATGATCGGCGTGGGGACACCAAACTTCTTGCCCAACTCATGGTACACATGGCAGCCAACGGGAACATCTTCAGTTACATAGCGGTTCTTGATGGTGAAGGGACCGGTGGCAAAACCGACTTCCCACTGTTCCTCGAAGGGAACGTTGCAACCCTCGCCCATGTACTCTTCGCCTAGAACGCTGGTGCGCTGGTAGAACACTTCTTTCTTAAAGGGCTGGATACCAACACCCATAGCTTCCGCCAGAGCAATTTCCTCGTTATAGAACTGGTACTGAACCTCGGAAATAGAGGGGCAGAAGGAATGGGAGTAAATGGAGTAGTCGTGGATGTTCTTGTCCAGAACCGTGCCGAAGTTTTCCATCGTGGATACGCCCAGAACCGTACCGGGAACATGGATAACCGGGTTCACGTTGGAAAAGCCGATGTCCATAACGGTATCGCCGCACACTGCGCCGTCACCTTCAGTGATAGCATCGAAGCAGCCCAGTGCCTTCGAGCTTTCTACGAAATCTTCCGTGTCCTTTGCAGGAAGCGCAGCGCCACGCAACGTAATAGCGCGATATACCAACGAGCAGGTAGGCTTGGCAACGCCGCCTTCGGTATCGACGCGCGTGCCATAGGGGGCGCTTGACCAACCGCCGATGATAACGTTCTTGGTGCAGCCCATTTCGCGCATCATCTTGCGAAGCTTCAGGCTGCCGTAGTTATCGGGAATGATGTGAACGATCTGGCCATCTTCCAAAACAGGAATGAGCTCACGGAAGAAAACCTCATGAGCGATGGAGGGGATGCCCACAACAATGAGCTTGGCACCCTTAACCGCTTCGGCTACGGAATTGGTTGCCATAGCAAATTCGCCCTTGCCCATACGACGGAAACCGTACTTGGTCTGCGTTCCCGGCGCCTTGTCCTGCAAGGTGATACCCGTACGCATAACGGTGCCCAACGCATTGTCAAAGAACGGATCCAGGTCGCAAATGCGAACTTCCTGACCAGCCAACGCGCAGTCGGCACCGCAGGTTTTGCCGACAGCGCCACCACCTAAGATGGCGATAGGAACACGACGAAGCTCTTCTACGTCTACCAATTCAATAACCTCCTTAAGGGACAGCCTTACGGCCATACTCCGAAAAAACGCATAGATTCATAGCGATGTGAACCCAAACGTTACCTTCATCACTACAGAAGAATACCACGCACAAAACCTCGAATCCGAGTGCGGGCACGGTTATTTCCTTATTACCCTATCGGAATTCTACCGACCCTTTTCCTACCTGCAGAAACAGATATCTCTCCTTCAATTGAAGCTACGCTGTTTCATAAAACGACGCCCATAGCGAGCAGAGATTTCATGATTGATGGGTCGAAACTGCACTATTCAGCACCAAAACCGCCTTGCATGAAAAGCACAGCACCCACTACGCAAAGCCCATCTGATACCATCAGAGCAATCAAAACACAGGAGGACTCATGGAAAACGCACCGATGCATCGCCCAATGCGCCAGGCAAGCCGCCAAGTGCGCAACGTCGACCAGCTTCACGCTATCGTTGAAGCCTGCCATACCGTACGCATCGGCGCATTCGACGAAGAAGGCATGTTTATTGTTCCCATGAGCTTCGGCTACGACTGGGCAGACCCTGAAAGCCCTGGCAACAATGCCCCCACCCCACGCTTGGCACTGTGGGTGCACTCGGCCTCCGAGGGGCGCAAAGCGGAGCTTTTCAATCGCGAGCCGCGCGTTGCCATTGAGATGGATATCGAGGACGGCGTGATAGAAGGCCCCTATGCTTGCGCCTATTCCTATGCCTATCGCAGCATCATGGGTACGGGCACCGTTCATCGAATCCAAGGAGTCGAAGCAAAGCGTTACGGACTCACCCGAATCATGCACCATCTGGCTCCCGGAGCTAGCGCCGGATTCACCGACCAAGCGCTTGCCCGCACGAATATCTATTGCATCGACATAGATTCCTTCACTGGCAAACAGCGCGCCTAGGAAAACCGCCAACAAAAAACCGCCCTTCGTTTCCGCGTTAGCATGAAGCGAAGGGCGGTTCGTCGTTCGAGACAAACGAAAGCCGCTACGTCATCGAGCGTATTAGCAAACCAGTTTCGACTCTTCTACTTTTTCGATATACCAATTCAGGAATCTCATCAAGGGCTTGCGGAACACTAGTCCAAGCAGCAAGAACGGCACAACGAATAGCAACAGCAAGCCGATTTCTATCCAGAAATCATTCATGTACACGCCCATCATGGCTGCACGCATAGCATTGATAACATGCGTTGCCGGCAGGAAGGGGCTGAGAACCTGGAAGAAGTCGGGCAGCATCTGGAGCGGGAAGCTGCCACCGCCGGAAGTAACCTGAATGATAAGAAGGAACACGGCAATAGCCTTACCCAAGTTGGCGAACGATACGACCAACGAATAAATGATGAAGGTGAAGACCAAGCCCGCCAGCCAGAAGCAAATCAGGTACAACAGCGGATTGCTTACCTGCACCTGCAAGAACAGCATATTGCCCAGAGCAAGAACCGTGGTCTGGCACAAGGAAACGAAAGCGAATACGCCAAAACGCCCCAAGAACAGCTGATACAGCTTCGGATACCCCAGCTTAATCTGAGCCTTGCGCGATACCTCTACCTTGATAGCAACCGCCAGCAACAATGAACCTACCCACAAAGCCAAAGTGGTATACAGCGGCGCCATCTGAGAACCGAAGTTATCTGCAGGGAATACCGCGTTGCGCTCAAGCTGGACGGGAGCTGCCAACGCCGATGCAAGGGCATCGGGGTCGGAATAGAGCACCGTGCGCAGCTGTTCGAGGTCACCCGAAGCAAGCGCCTCGCGCATAGCGGTAGAAAGCGAAGTGAGCTTTTGTGCCGAATCGTCTAGGTCGGATGCCGTGTCGAGCAGCTTCTGCTTCGATGTTGCGATGCGGCCGGCAAGGGAATCAGCGCCATTTTGCAAGTCATCCCCCACCGAACCAAGCGTGGACGCGCTCGAAGATAGCGAGCTCGACATAGCAGAAACCTGGTCCATCAGCGCATCAAGCTGGGGTTTGATAGTGTTGTTGTAATCGTCGGAAAGCTGACCCACGCTGCTCTTCGCCTGAGCCGCAAGAGCACTCACCTTGTCATGCTCGGCCTGAGCCGAAGAGGCGTCGGCCCTGATGGAATCAGCAGCCGTACGCAAGCCGTCAGCCAACGCCTTTTGAGAATCGGCGGAAGCCTGCAGCTGCGCAGCAAGCTGCGTGAGTGCCTCCTTTAAACTGGCATCGCTCTGCGCATTTGCCAAACTCCTTACCTGGCTCGCCAAAGACTCGAATTGCGAAGCCTGAGCCTCGATCGAAGAGGCCTGATTGTCCAAGCTGCTTGCGGAAGTACCCGCAAGGGTATTGGCGGAGCTGAAAGCCTGATCTATCGCACTTGAAACGCCTTCATACCCCGCTGCGCTGTTGGAGATAGCCTCGCCCAAAGCAGCATTGGACGCCTTCAGGGCGTCGCCCATGGAAGAAACGGAGTCTTTCGCTTGGTTGGCGGAATCCATTACCTGAGCCGCAGAATCACCTGCCTGGCCCAAAAGCTCAGCTGAACCCGTTACCAAAGATTGGGAGGCATCGAGTACCTGAGCATAGGTTCTCAGCGTCTGCGACGCATCGGACATCTGACCACCCATAGTATCGACATGGTTTGCCAAATCGCCCAATCGGCTATCGATGTTGGCGTTATCCGAGTATTTCAGCAACGAAGAGGCAACGTTCATGCCCACTTCGGCGAGCGTTTTGGCAAATACCTGGTTCACCATATCAGACGCCTTGCTGGCACCTTGATCGGTAAGCTTCGGCGCAACCACGTTCTTCTTTTCGTTGCTGTAGTAAATCAGATCTGCATGATCTGAATCGCCCGAGTAGAACGTCATCATGTCTTTGCTGAAGCTTTCGGGGATAACCACTGCCGCATAGTATTTACCTGATTTAGCGCCGTCGATAGCGTCATCTTCGTTCGTAAACACCCAATCCATCTGCTCGTTGGCACGCAACGAGCTGGCAATCTGCTCGCCCATGTTCACTTTCATGGGAACCAGATCGCTCTGATAACCCTCGTCGTTGTTCACCACCGCAACCTTCAGGTTGCCGGTATTGTGGAACACGTCCCAGCATGCCAGCACGTTGTACCAGCTGAAAATAGAAGGCAGCAACACCAAGCCCAAAATAATTAGGCCGGTAATCAAGTTGCTGAAAATACGCTTCATGTCATCGATGAAAAGCTGGCGGATCACTCTCATTATTTCAGCCCGCCTTTCAGGTCAACCGGCTGCGGAGCCGGAGAGTCGGAAACGCCATCACGAGCCCGGAACAGCTCACGCAACTCGTCGTCAGACAGGTCGTCGAGGGCAACTTCATGAGCTAAACGATCACGGACGAACTCAATCACGACAAGGAAAATGATGATGGCCACCAACCAAATGAGCCAGCACGTAAGCATAATCACCTTTTCGAAGCCCAAGAGGGAAAGAAGAGGAGTAATGATGGCGGGCACTGCCAAGCCGAAGAAGAAACCACCTCGCCTTAAGCGGGGGTACAAACCCATAAAACGCTTGGCGCTTTCTGCTAGCTGGCTACGATACTCTTCCCTGTCAGCCAAAACACGGAACAGCTGGTCCATACGATAGCGGCGCGCAGGAAGCTTTGCTTCTTCACCATTCAAGATATCGCTCGCAGCAATCTGCTTGCTGAACATACGATTCACATTGGTGAGGTAAGGGCGCAGCAGGAAGCCGATAACGAAGAACACCAAGAAATAAAGGAGCAGCATGCCCACTTCGCCAAGCCATTGCAATCCGTAGAAACCAGCAATGGTTTCGCGCAGCGCGTTAATGCCATACGTGAACGGGAACACCGGGTACACAGCCTGGAAGAAATCGGGGGTCATCTCGATGGGATACAAGCCCGTTGCGCCGGGGATCTGCACAAAGATGAGAATGATGCAGAGGCCCTTGCCAACATGCTGCAGCAGCACCGAAAGGGCATACTGAATGCACAGGTAGGTAAGGGATGCGAACATCGCCGTCAAGAAGAACAGGGGCACACTTGCCACCTGAACGCCCAAGAACAGGTTGCCGGCGCAGCACACTATTGCTTGAAGGGAAACCAAAGGCGCCAAGAACAGCCACTTGCCCAAGTACCGTTCACGTGAGGAAAGGTTGGAGATGCCTTCATCATCGACTTCTTGGCGCAGGATGACCAAAAGCATGAACACGCCGATCCACAACGTCATGTTCATAAACAATGGCGCCATTGCAGACCCATAAGCATTGACCGAATACAGCTCTTCGGTCTGCAGCTCGGTCGGCGAAAGCATGAAGTCGGCAATCTTTTCAGGATTCAAACCATCTTCGCCCAGCAAATCTCGCAAGCTGTTAGCGGTGCCCAAGGCAACGAGATCGGTTCTGACCGTATCGATATCGTCCTGGAAGCCAACAAGCACGCCATCGGTTTGACCAAGCGCGGATGCCGTGGTTTGCAGCGCGGAATTAAGCTGATCGAGGGCAGTTATCGACTGATCGATGAGCAGCGACTGGTTAGACACCGCCGTCGAAAGACCCGAAAGCGCATTCGAGAGTTTCGTGGTGCTATCGCTTAATGCTGGAAGCGTTTCGCTGGTTAACGTGCCACGATATTTATCGGTGTTTTCGAGCGTGCCTTGAAAGGCAGTATTCACTTTTTCAGATGCTGAAGCTATATCGTTCGAAGCCGACTTCAAAGCTGGATAGGTGTCCTTCACCCCAGCAACAGCAGACTGCAATGAGTTGTTCTGCGCCTCAAGGGTCTTGGCAGATTCCTCGATAGCCTGCTTCGTTTCATCGCTCAAACCAGGCGTTTCCTCAAGCGACCGCAGGGAAGCAATTATGGCAGTGTTCATCTTCACCGTTGCTTCGCCCTGGGCAACTGCAGCGTCAACCGTGCCCTCTGCGCCTGAAATAGATTCATTTACTTTGCCCACGGCAGCGTTTGCGTTAGTGGCAGCCTGAGAAGCGAGATTGGAGGACTGGTCCAACACGCCTGTCATCTGCACTACAAAGGGACCCAGCGCTTTTTGGGTTTCGGAAAGCAGGTTGGAAGCCTCCGATAGCTGCTGGCTCAAGTTAGCAATATCGCCTTTGGCTCCCTGAAGCTTTCCTTTTGCATCATTGGTCTTAGAAGATAGGTCGTTTGAGGCGGACGACAAATCGTTAACCGCGTTACGCGCATCTGACAACGAGGCATTTGCTTTATCCAGCTGCTTTTCGATGGAAGTTCGCGCATCGCCAATGTCGCCTTCGGCCTGCTTCAGACCTTCGTCGATCTCTTCAGCAACTACACCACTGACCGTAGAGACAAAAGTGGAATTGATGGTCTCGTCCAAGGTATTTGCGCCCGTGTCGGTAACCTTGGTCGAAACGCCACCAGCTTTTTCGTTTACGTAATACTCAAGCTTGGGTTGAGTGATATCGCCCGTTAGAAACGTAGTAACGTCATAGCTGAAATCCGAAGGGATGATAAACGCCGCATATGCTTTCCCCGATTTCACTTCTTCCATGGCGGTATCGCGGTCGGTGAAAGTCCAACCGAGTTGATCGTTGTCGTGCAACTGATCAACCACCTGGCTGCCCAGATCAAGGTCCCCCATTATGTCAGTTGAAGCGCCTTCATCTTCGTTAACCACGCACACGCGGATGTTTCCCGTATTGTCGTAAGGGTTCCAAAAACCTTCCACGTTGAACCAGGTGTAGAGGGAGGGCAACACCACCAAAACAAACACGACCACCAAAGCAGCGGGCGCCTTGAGTAAACGCAGATAGTCACGCCTAAGAACGCGTAGGGCATTCTTCACGCCGGGAAACACCTCCTTGCATAGCAATTACGACTGCGCCTCCGAAATATCGAGAGCGCAGATACCGAACGTATGTAACCTAGTAATTGTATCTTGCTGCCGCCCATAGCCCTTCGCCTATCAAGCCCTTTACAGAAACTCCCCATTTGTGGATTAATCGAACATTTTCAGACGAGTGTCGGCTTAGACCGCATCGAAAACAGACCAGCAACCAAAGGTATTACTCCGCCGATCCCGCAAACGCCGCCCTCCAAAAAACCAAAGCTCGAAGCGAAACACCGCTCCGAGCTCAATGAAAACCAGTTGTGAGATCTCGCCATACCCCTGCATTGACGCTACGCGACTATTCAAAGCATTGATATATGGCCAGATAACCTTTCCTCTTTCAATGCGCGCACTGTGCCATCTTCGAGAGGGCAATTCAACGCGTTTTCGGCAGAACAAAAGTTATTTTTCCGCCGTAACCTCCAGCAGAATGCGGCGGAAGGAATCGACCACCTGCCAGCGTTCGGAGCGCGACGGAATGCCCAGCTCGATGGTGTAGCTCGACTGGGAGGAGAGGGGAATACGCAGCAAATCGGGGCTCGCCATAGGAGAATAATCAAGCATATCAGTTGGGCAGAATACCGCTCCCAATCCTTCAGAGCACAGGGAAAGCAAGGTGGGCATATTGCCACTGGTAGCTACAACGTGGGGTTTGATGCCAGCATTGCGGAGTTCGGAATAGGCAACACGTCCCGAGATATCGTCAACCGATCCAAGGATGAAGGGGCACTTCTTCAGTGCGCCAATGCCCTCCTCCTTCAAAATATCGATAGCCGATTCAGGGCTAGTGCCCATAGCCTTCGAAAGCACATCGGCTCGAACTGCCAAGACGATTTCTTCCTTATAAAAAGGTTCAACCTCCACGCCAGGGCACGTGCCCTCGAAACGCGCAATAGCGACATCCACCTCGCCGCGCTCGGCGCTGCGCAGGAGGTTGCGGTTGGTGTCTTCGATGAGCTTCACGGTAACCGCAGGCAGCTCTTCAGAAAGACGATGAATCACCTTGGGCATAAGATAGCTGCCGCGTGTGTGGGAAATGCCCACCTTCAACACGCCGGCACCGCCACCAGCCACTTCACCGATCTGACGAATCATATCCTGCTGCGCCTGACGCTGCTCGCGCGCATACAGCAAGAACACCTTCCCTGCCGAAGTAAGGGAAATAGGAGTTCCACGCACCACCAGTTTGGCGCCAAGATTGCGCTCAAGCGAAACGAGACGTGCGCTTAACGTCTGCTGCGAGATTTGAAGCTCATCGGCAGCTTTCGTGAAATTCTCATTTTCCGCAAGCTTTATAAACCAGTCCCAGCCTTCGAGCGCCATAACTGCCTTTCCTCACTACGTATTACGGGGCTATTAATATAGGTGGCGCACAAACAAACGCGCGCCCTTTCGCTTAGCGGGGTTGGATTACGAGCTGCCCCAAGGGCCAAACCCAACACGACAATAATGATTGTCGAACCAACCCGCCGAGCGTGTCACGGCATGCAAAACGCTACATGCCGTTCATCGTTAACAGAATACCGCTATCCAACGAATTTTGTTGGATAACAAAATTAATCATGCTTTTACAAAAAATAAACGGTTAGTTCACGTAAAATTGTCAAACAACGAAATGCCGAACGCTCTCGGCGTTGGGTTTGCAAACGCAATCTTATATGAGATCGGGCAATCCCAACGCCGAGGCGTTCGACTTTCACTTTTAGCAAACGCAAAAGAAAGAGAGAAGGACATGAAGAAAAAGCTTCTGGCTATTGTCGTCGCAGCTTGCGCCGCGTGCATGGCACTCGCACTGGTTGGCTGCGGAAGCAACAGCTCATCGAGCGACAGCAAGAGCAGCAACGAACTGCGCTTCGTAACTGGCGGCGAATCTGGCACGTATTATGCTTACGGTAGCGTTCTTGCCCAGTACGCAACCAACAACGCTGGCATCACGGTAAACGCTCTTTCCAGCGAAGGCTCCAAGGCAAACATCCAGTCCCTTGAAAGCAACGAAGCAGAGCTCGCATTCTGCCAGACTGACGTTGCAACCTATGCCTTCAACGGCACCAACCTCTTCGACGGCGCAGCATACAAGGACTTCTCCGTTGTTGCAGCTCTGTACCCCGAGCAAGTTCAGATCGTTACCTGCAACGCTGACATCAAGTCCGTTGCCGACCTGAAGGGCAAGACCGTTTCCGTTGGCGCTGCCAACTCCGGCGTTTACTTCAACGCAGTAGACATCCTTGGTGCTTACGGCATCGATGTTGAAAAGGACATCTCCGCTGTATACCAGAACTTCGCTGACTCCGCCGACTCCCTGAAGAACGGCAAGGTTGACGCAGCATTCATCGTTGCTGGCGCTCCCACCACTGCTATCACCGACCTTTCCACCTCCAAGCAGGCATACCTGGTATCCATGGACGCTGAGCACATCGCTAAGCTCCAGGAGACCTCTCCCTACTATGCAGCTGCAACCATTCCTGCTGGCACCTACAGCGGCATGGACGCTGACACCACCACCGTTTCCGTTCTCTCTGTTGTTCTTGCCAACAACTCCGTAAGCGAAGACGACGTCTACAACTTCACCAAGTCCCTGTTCGACGGTGCTCAGAACAACGCTGATGCACACGCCAAGTACAAGGAACTCGACCTTGAAACCGCTACTTCCATCACCTCCGTTCCCTATCACGCAGGTGCTGCCAAGTACTACAAGGAACAGAACGTAGAGGTTCCTACCGCTTAATTGCCCAACATGGCAAGCCGTTCCTTTAACGGCGCAGCACACAATCAGGGTCGCAGCGAATATCGTTGCGACCCTGCTTTAGTGCTCAGAGCTTTGTGCGCAAGGTGCGCTTTTGCCGCATACCGTTGCGAAAACGTACCTTGCACCCAAAGCATGTGCAAATCGTCCCCCTTAAGGAGAGCTATGAGCATATTTGGAACAGACAAGATGAACATCAGAAAGAAAAGCGACGTCAAGAAAGACGAAACCGTCGTACCTTCCAACGAGGACGTCAACGTCGACGAGGTCATGCGCAAATACGACCGCGAGTCGAACACGCGCATCTGGCAGGGCGTTCCGAAAGCCGTCATCACTTCGGTGATGGTTCTGTTTTCGGTCTACTGCCTACTTATGACGCTGTTCAGCGTCGAACAGGCCGAGACCCGTTTAGCCCGCTTCTTGGCATTCGTCATCATCATTGGCTATCTGATGTACCCCGTTAAGAAAACGGGCCACTCCCCCAACCACATCCCGTGGTACGACATCGTTCTCATGGTGATAGGCGCCGGGTCATTTGTGTACTTCTCGATTAATGCCGTCGACATCATGATGATGGGCACCCGTATCGGCACCCTTGAAGTGGTGCTGGGCATCTGCGGCATCGCTGTGCTCATCGAGCTCTGCCGCCGTTGCGTTGGCATCCCGATTATCGTGGTAGTTGGCTGCTTGCTGATTTACGCCTTCTATTGGCAGTTTAGCCATGGCGCCGACGCCTACCGCGCCCTAACCAACATCGTGCAGAAGCTGTTCTACACCACTAGCGGCGTTATCGGCACCCCCACCAACGTGTGCTACACCTACATCGTGCTGTTTATCATCTTCGGCGCCTTCCTTGAGCGCACCGGCATTGCGAACTTCTTCATCAGCTTCGCAAACCGCCTGGCTGGTTGGTCGTCCGGCGGCCCGGCAAAGGTTGCCGTAATCTCCTCTGCACTGTGCGGCATGGTTTCCGGCTCTTCGGTTGGCAATACCGTTACCACTGGTTCGGTGACCATCCCCATGATGAAGAAGACCGGCTATCGCCCCGAATTCGCAGGCGCTGTTGAGGCAGCATCCTCCACGGGTGGCCAGATCATGCCTCCTATCATGGGCGCCGCAGCCTTCCTTATGGCTGAATACATGGGTATTCCCTACATTCAGGTTGCCACCATCGCCATCATTCCCGCGCTTCTGTATTTCGGCGGCATCTTCTGCACTGTGCATCTGGAAGCTAAGGCCCGCGGCCTGAAGGGCATTCCCTTCAACGAACTTCCCACCTGGATCTACCTGCTGAAGAACTGCTATCTCATCATTCCGCTTGTCGTTCTTGTCTGGATCGTATCGGCCGGCATTTACACCATGGCCGTATCTGCCGCCATCTCCATCTTCGTGGCATTTGTTATCGGCTTTATCCACTTCCTGCTTACCAACTGGGAAGAGCGCACCGAGGAAGACACTTTTGGCAGCGTTTTGCTCGAAACGTGCAAAACCGCCTTGTGGACCGCCGCCGATGCCTTCGCTGCAGGCGCCCGCAACTCCATTGCGGTTGCCGTAGCATGCGCGCTGGCTGGCATGATCGCTGGTTGCATCACCGTTACCGGCCTGGCCTCCATGCTCATCAACGCTATCGTTCTTGCTGCTGGCGACTTCCTCATCATCGGCCTGGTTCTTACCATGCTCTGCTGCATCGTTCTGGGCATGGGCGTTCCCACCACGGCAAACTACTGCATCATGGCTGCCACCTGCGCTCCCATCCTGATTCAGCTTGGCGTACCGCTGGTATGCGCTCACTTCTTCGTGTTCTACTTCGGCATCCTGGCAGACATTACGCCTCCTGTTGCCCTGGCAGCCTACGCAGGCAGTGCTATCGCAAAGTCGAAGCCGATGAAGACCGCCGTCACTGCTTCGCGCTTAGGCATCGCGGCGTATATCGTTCCGTTCGTGTTCGCTTTCTGCCCGGCTCTCATCATGCAGGTACCTGTCGAGCCCTACATGGTTGTTCTCAATACGGCCATGGCTTTGTTCGGCCTGTTCGGCGTTGCCGCCGGTTTTCAGGGTTACCTGTTCGGTAAGATCAATCCCGTACTGCGAGTACTCGCCATTGTCGCCGGCGTTGCCATCATGATTCCCATGTCCGAGGCAGACGGTATAGCCTCCCTTGGCATCAATGCCATCGGCTTCCTGTTCGTGTTCGGCGTGTTTGCTTACCAGAAGCTTGTTCACGGTAAAAAGAACAAAGAAACGAAAGCAGCCGCCTAAGCTTTACCGTTACGCCACATCAATCGACGATTTGGCGTTAAAATCACAGGACTGGAGCTTATGCGCCAGCCACTGCCCTACTTACAACGCACTTCTACGATAGGAACGATATGGATTACAAAGAAACCATTTGGGTCACTGGCTGCAAAGGCTTTCTGGGTCGCGAAATCGTCAAGCGCTTAAAAGCCACGTACAATTGCACCGTTGTTGGCACCGACAAGGAACTGATGGTTACCGACCCTGAACGCATCGACGCTTTTGCGCAAGATCTGCGTCCTGATGTGGTTATCAACTGCGCAGGCATTTCGCGCGCGGTAACCGGCCTGTCCAACCGCATCCATGCCTACGAAGTCAACGCTCTTGGCGCTCGCAACGTTGCACTTGCCGCAAACAATGTTGGCGCACTTATGGTACAGATCTCAACAGACGACGTGTTCCCCGTGCGTATGGCGGAACCCGCCAACGAATTCGACACACCCCACCCCGAAACGGCTTACGGCAAATCGAAGCGCGCAGGCGAGGTAATGGTGCGCGACACCACGCCCAATCACCTCATCATCCGCTCTTCCTGGGTATACAGCATCGACGGCGGACAGGTTAAGGACGCACTTGACGCTGCAGCTGCCGGCAAAACCCTTGTCGCACGAACCGACCAGCTTGCTTCGCCAACCTCGATTTCCACCTACGTTGACTTCCTGATCAAAGCCATCAACCGCAAGGCAACTGGCGTACTTCACGTTACCAGCCGCGGGATGGCAAGCCGCTACGAGTTCCTCTCTCATGTTCTTAACACTTGCGGCTACGATGCCAACACCATCTTGGTGCCTGAATCCGATCTGGTTACCGCAGAGCAGGTTGAGCTCGAAAGCCTGATGTTGGAAATGTTTGGAGCCGAGCTTCCCACCTGGCAAGACGATGTTGAGTCTTACTTCAAGGAAGTTGGCCTGGCAAAATAGCGAAAACCCAAGAAGCGGCTTTTACGCTTTATAGCCCCTGGAGCAATCCAGGGGCTATTTGCTTCACGCGGGATTGGCAGCAGAAAACCAAACAGCAACTTGGCTGACTCAGCTCACGCTTGATAAAACGCATATCACCCCGCCGCAAAAGAGATATCGGTCAAAGTAGCACCTTGAGCTTCCTGCGCTTCAATTCGCTCCCTGAGGCCCCAACGTAACCCTCTCAACTCCCCCCCGTTGAGCGATCACTTCCTGAACGTGTTATGCGTGATAAAATTTTGGACGTTTGGCATTAATCTGATTACAGGACTATCACCTATGACTAACAAAGCATTCGATACTGCGGCAAATGCCGCAAGCTCACGTGAGCACTTCGCTTCGCGTATTGGCTTCATCCTCATTGCCGCTGGTTGCGCCATCGGCATCGGTAACGTATGGCGCTTCCCCTACATCACCGGTGAATACGGCGGAGGGGCATTCGTGCTCCTGTACCTCGTGTTTCTGGTCATCCTCGGACTGCCCGTTATGGTTATGGAATTTGCGGTAGGCCGCGCCAGTCAAAAAAGCGCCGCGCAAGCCTTCGACATCCTGGAACCAAAACGTCGATTCCACTGGTTTTCGTGGTGGGGATATATCGGCTGCATGCTACTGATGATGTTCTACACCACCGTTGCTGGCTGGATGCTTGCCTATATCCCCAAGATGGCAACAGGAACCTTCGACGGTGCCAGCACCGAGGTAGCGGGCAGCGTGTTCAACGCGCTTCTCGCTAACCCGAGCGAACTTATTGGCTGGATGATCGCTGCCATCGCTATCGGCTTTGCCGTATGCAGCCTTGGTCTTCAGAAAGGCGTAGAGCGCATCACCAAATGGCTCATGGCAATCCTGTTTGTAGTAATGATCATCCTGTGCATCCGCACCACCACCCTACCTGGTGGTGCAGAGGGCATCGCGTTCTACCTTGTTCCCGATTTCAGCCGCATGTTTGAAGGCGGTATGGCAACGTTCGGCGAAGCGGTTTATGCAGCCATGGGTCAGGCGTTCTTCTCCCTTTCTTTGGGCATTGCCGCCATGGAGATCTTCGGCTCGTACATCAATAAAGATCGACGTCTGATGAGCGAAGCGGTTTCGGTAACCGCCCTCAACACGGTAGTGGCCATCCTTGCGGGACTCATCATCTTCCCCGCTTGCTTTGCTTACGGTGTAACGCCTGATTCCGGTCCTTCGCTGGTGTTCGTAACCCTCCCCTTGGTATTTGCTCAAATGCCGCTTGGCAGCCTTTGGGGTGCGCTGTTCTTCATCTTCATGAGCTTTGCCGCACTTTCTACGGTTATTGCGGTGTTCGAAAACCTTATCAGCTTCAGCATGGACAAATGGGAAATCAGCCGTCGCCGCGCTGTTGCCATCAACGGCATTTTGGTGCTGGTACTGAGCCTGCCCTGCGCGCTGGGCTTCAACGTGCTTTCCGATGTAACCATTCCCGCCATTGGCGATATTCAGAGCATCGAAGACTTCATCGTGTCCAACAATATGCTGCCTTTGGGCGCGCTCGTGTTCGTGTTGTTCTGCACCCGTCGATACGGTTGGGGCTGGGATAATTTCCTGAAAGAAGCAGACACCGGCATCGGCATCAAGTTCCCCGCTTGGTCTCGTATATGGGTTTCTTACGGCATCCCCGTGCTGATCGTAATCATCTTCATCATGGGATACGCTCCCAAGATCGCTTTCTGGCTGGGGCTTAGCTAAGCCAAGAAACCAGAGTCTATCGACACAAACGGGGATTCGGCTATCGCCGAACCCCCGTTTTAGGTTTACGCTTCAAAACATCAGAGCGGCCCAACCCATGCAAATCGGTAAGCCACGAATCAGAAGCGCAATGCTTCACGGGCACTTCAATGGGGCCGCATGATCGACGATAACTCGAAGCCCGCCTCAACCACAGCGCTTCGCGCAGACCACCTCACCGGGATGCGGGGACGCCTCGCAGCGCCGTGCCCGAAGCTGCCCACAACACAGAGTCCGCTCTGCCCTGCAACAGCGCTGCTTCAGATCTACCCTGCCGACAGCACCGCAACTGAGTTGGCTAAGGCACGCCAGATCCACCCCACCTATGGCGCCACTCTTGAAGCATCTCGGAAATCTGAAAACAGAAAAGCAGCGCGGACTGCAACTTTTTTGCGATGGTCGGAGTGTCGAAACGGAGCATACCGCGTGAGACAAGTACGAAATCCCAAGCGACATCAATGGACAGTTCGTCGCAACGGAGCATAGCTCGCGAAAAACTCGTGAAGTTTTCGCGATCGCAATGGGGCATACCCCACTTAAGGGAATATAGGCAAAAAAAATAAGGCGGCTTGAAGCCGCCTTATTTCTTACGCATATCCGCCGCGATACAGAACCTCGATCGGAATACCGGGATGCTCGGTAACGTATTTACCCTTGATGAGCATCTTCTTGTATTCAACCGCATAGTCCTTAGGGCCGATCATCCTGATTTCAGGTGCAGGATAGGCCTCCAGGAAGGATTCCATCTCGCGCATGAAATCAACGGGCTTGAACGTCTTCTCGGAAATTGCAGCGCCATCTTTATCCAAAGCTACCGCCATGAAGTCGGCGTTTGGAAACCCTGCAATAACGACGTATTGTGGTTCAGCCATAATTTTCTCCCTCTCTTAAATTGTGATCCCTGGCTTGTATTTTACGTTTATTCTCCACAAAAGAGAAGCACCCTAGCCAGATTTCCCAGCTAGGGTGCTTAGAACATGTTCGCGTATTGAAACGTTTTGCTCTAGAAGGCGCGGAAGCGCTCGTAGCGCTGGTCGCGAAGCTCTTCGGGGCTCAAGCGATACAACTCCCGCAACGAGCGCGTCACGAATTCTTCCACATAGGCAGCAGCCTGTTCGGGATTTTCATGAGCGGGGCCATCCCCTTCGCTTACCACTTCTTCGATAATGCCCATATCGCACGCTTCTCGGGCGCTCATCTTCATGACGGCAGCCGCCTCGGCAGCACGGGTGCGATCCTTCCACAGAATCGAGGCAAAGCCTTCGGGCGAAAGAACCGAATACACCGCATGGTCTTGCATGGCAACACGATTACCCATGGCAAGCGCCAATGCGCCGCCCGAGCCGCCTTCGCCCAAAACAATACATACAACAGGAACGGTAAGGCCTGCCATGGCAACCAGATTGTCGGCAATGGCATTCCCCTGACCGCGCTCTTCTGCTTCCATGCCACAGAATGCGCCCTGGGTATCTACCAAGCAAACGATAGGACGACCGAATTTCTCTGCTTGCTGCATCAATCGAAGGCTCTTACGGTAGCCTTCGGGCTGAGGGCAGCCAAAATTACGAGCAATACGCTGCTTCAGATCGGCGCCTTTTTCTTCGGCAACCACCGTGACAGGCATGTCGTCAATCCAACCAATGCCACCGATGATAGCCCCGTCATCAGCAAACATACGATCACCATGAAGCTCGAAGAACCCATCGACCATATGGTTGATGTAGTACTGCGAAGTTGGACGATGAATGTTGCGAGCGATCATAACGCTTTCCCAAGCAGGGTTGTCTTCCTTCGAAGAAGCCTTCTTCAGGGGCATAACCGAAGGAGCATCCGCGACACCGCGCTTCTTGAGGGCGCGCTTCAACGAGAACGAGCCTTTGACGTTAATACGTTTCCCGACTTCCCCGGCAAGCCTGGAAAGAGCCCCCTCCTCGACCTTCTCATCTTGGCGGACAGCAACAGCATCCTGTGCAGCACGCAGCATCGCACGCACGGCACCGCCACCAGGAACCACTCGTGCCATGTTCTGGTCGAGCTCCACTTCCTTCGGGGCGCTATGCAACGCGAGGATACGCGATAGGCATTCCTTCAAATCGCTGCGCTCAACGATGGCGTCGATGAGGCCATGTTCAAGCGCAAACTCCGCCGTCTGGAATCCTTCGGGCAGCGTCTGTTTGATGGTGTCCTGGATTACACGACGGCCGGCAAAACCGATAAGTGCATGAGGCTCGGAAATAATGATGTCGCCCTGCATGGCAAACGAAGCCGTTACACCACCCGTAGTGGGATCGGTGATAACAGATACGTACAGCAAGCCCGCACGACCGTGACGCTCGATTGCGGCGCTGATCTTGCCCATCTGCATCAAGGACACAAGACCCTCCTGCATACGGGCACCGCCAGATGCAGTGAAGATAAACAGGGGCAGGCCCTCATCGGTAGCCCGCTCAACCGCGCGGGTCACCTTCTCTCCCACAACCGACCCCATCGAACCCATCATGAAAGTGGATTCCATGATGCAAAGCGCCACTTCGCGGCCATCGAGCTTTACTTTTCCGGTGCGCACACCCTCATCGAAGCCGCTACGCGCACGTTGCTTTTCAATAAGCTCGTTGAACTGGGGGAACTCGAGCGGATCGCTTTCGTCCATAGAAGCGTCCCATTCTTCGAATGAACCTTCGTCGAACAGCAGTGCGATGCGCTCGCTCGAAGTAAGACGGTACAGCTCGCCACAGGTGGGGCATACGCCGCCTGTAGCCAAAACAGGCTGTTCGTCATGGTACATCTTACATTTGGGACAACGGCGCCAATTTGGCTCATGCTCAGCAAAAGCAGGATCGGGATGGCATTCCACCCACAAGCTATGAGAACGATCTTTTTCCATGGGAGTAAGCACGCAGATGCCATTCTGATGCGCCACCATACGCAAAAGAGGATCAGCTACGAAGTTGGTATCACACACAAGAAGCGCGCCCGCACCGCACATCTTTGCCGCCTGAATAACCGCATACACATTGGTAAACAAACGAGCATCGAACTTGTCGCCCAGCAAGGCAACACGAGCAGATCCCGAGCAGGAAAAACCCTTTTCCTTGTCTTTAGTGCCCGTAACCCATATCTGGCTGCACTCGTTTTTCACGCAGGCCTTCACACATGCTTTCATGGGAGAACCGTAACCAACCACCAGCAAGGGGGCATTAATTGCCTGCTCGAGCAGCGATAGCTGATATACGACCGTGCTGTCCGCAACGGAAGCGTTGGGTTTAGCCATTATTGTTTCCCTTCTTCCTCCACTTTCGCCATTACATATTTCTGCGTTGCCTGAGCGCAAACCTCGCCTTCGACGCGCGCCACTACATCGGCAACACACATTCGGGGGGAATTGCGCGTGATGACGGCCTCAAGAGTGACGGTGTCACCGGGAAGCACGGTTCGGCGGAATTTAGCTTTTTCGATACCGGCAAGGTAACCGATGCGCCCTGCCTGGCCTTCCTCTGAAAGCAGACAGCAGCATGCAGCCTGAGCGAGCGCTTCCATCAAGATGACACCGGGAAGAACGGGATGCCCCGGAAAATGACCCGCAAACAAGGGCAGGGCAGGGTCAACGTCAAGCTCAGCTACGATAGACTCACCGGGCTTGCAGCTTACAACGCGGCTTACCCACACAAACGGATCGCGATGGGGCAGCAACGCCAACACGCCTTCGCGATCACAGGGAAAAGTGATCTCAAGCCCCATTACTCACTCACCTCCGTAAACGGAGATACCGCCAAAGAGGCATTATGCCCACCGAAGCCCAGCGAGTTAGAAAGTGCAACCTTCTGGGGACGGTTCACCAAAGCGCCAGACGGAACGAACACTGGGCATTCCGGATCTAATTCAGCGTAACCTGCCGTAGGGGGAACGATACCGCGAGATACCGAGATAGCCGTCACGATGGCTTCGATAGCGCCTGCTGCGCCCAACATGTGGCCTACCGTGCCCTTTACCGAGGTTACGGGAGTCTTGGAAGCAAGATCGTCGCCAAGAAGGCCATGCCACGCAGCGGCTTCCACCATGTCGTTCACATGCGTAGCCGTGCCATGAGCGTTCAGATGGCCCACATCTTCCGGAGAGAAACCACCTTCGGCCAGCGCCTGACGCATAGCGCGCACTGCGCCTTCGCCGCTCGGCTCGGGGGCAGTCATATGGTAAGCGTCACCAGTAGAGCCAAAGCCCGTGATCTCGGCAATAATGTTGGCGCCACGTGCCTGAGCATGCTCAAGCGATTCCAGCACCAACGCACCCGCTCCCTCGCCTGCAACGAAACCGGAACGACGAGCGTCGAAAGGCAATCCAGCCTTCATGGGATCATCGGACTTGGTGATGGCACCCAAGTTGCCAAAACCAGCCAACGACATATTGGTGATGCCCTCTTCAGTACCACCGGCAAGTGCCGCATCGGCCAAGCCGAAGCGAATTAGGCGATAGGCCTCGCCTACGCAATGAGTGCCAGTCGAGCATGCCGTTACAATGTTCAGGCAATCGCCCTTCAAACCATAGCGAATGGCAAGATTACCCGCCGCCATGTTCGAGATCATAGTTGGAATAAACAGCGGGCTTACGCGCTTTGCTCCTTTTTCGTGCAGCACGATGGATTCACGCTCGAAAACTTCCATGCCGCCAATACCAGATCCGAACACGCACGCAAAACGAGTAGCGTCCTCTTGATCCATATCGATGCCCGCCTGCGCCATGGCTTCATCCGATGCCAAAATGGCGTACTGAACGAAGGGGGCAAAGCGACGCGATTCCTTCTTGGAAAAACCCGCTTTCAGGGGATCGTAGTCAGGAATGGCTCCAACAACGCTCACGTTGAGCTGCTCTCGTTTTTCTTCGGGAAGAAGGGTAAAACAGCACTCGCCAGATGCGACCTTGCTCCACAGCGCATCAACACCAAAGCCTGCAGGAGAAATCGCACCCATACCCGTAATTACTACGCGGTTGAATCCGTTGTTCTTCTCTTCGTTGCTCATAGCGACATCCCTCCATCGATTGCCAAAACCTGTCCTGTAATGTAGCGGGCCTCGTCGCTCGCCAAGAAACGAACCGCATTCGCCACATCCTGAGGTTCGCCGAATTCCTTCATCGCAATGCGGCCGCGCACTGCCTCGATGGCCTTTTCGCCCATCGCCTTTGTCATCTCGGTCCCGATAAAGCCCGGCGCAACTGCGTTTGCCGTGATGCCACGCGCAGCGAGTTCCTTCGCTACGCTTTTGGTAAGGCCAATGATGCCCGCCTTAGATGCCGAGTAATTAACCTGGCCGGCATTGCCGAATAAACCTACGACACTGGAAACGCTTACGATCCTTCCGTATCGCTGCTTCATCATGATAGGAGCTACATGGCGAACGCAGTTGAATGCGCCCTTCAGATTGACATCGATCACGCGATCAAATGCCTCTTCGCTCATGCGCGCCAACAAACCGTCACGCGTGATACCAGCGTTATTGACCAGAACATCAATGCGGCCCCACATTGCCTGCACCTCTGCCACCATAGCTGCAACCTCCTGGAAGGAGGAAACATCAGCGCAAACAGCCTTCGCCTCAACACCATGCACCTTGGTGACTTCCGCCGCCAGGTTCTCTGCTGCCTCAAGGCTCTTCTCACTTGAGCAATTGATAGCTACGGCATAGCCTGCCTCTGCAAACGTGCGCACTACCGCTTCACCGATGCCACGGCTCCCTCCCGTTACCAGCGCAACGGGAAACGCTGCTTTTTCGATCTTTGGCACGGTTTACTCCTCCCCAATGCCTGTTTGTTCGGAAACAAACGCGTTCCACTCATCAAGCGTTCCAACGCGAACACGACCAGCACGTTTATCGATTCGGCGAACAAGACCATTCAAGACCGCGCCATAGCCAACCTCAACAAACTGAGCTGAACCCTGCCTGATCAATGCCTGTACGCTCTGTTCGAAATGAACGGGGCTTACAACCTGACGAGCCAAACGATCGGCGGCCTGGCTGATATCGAAAACCTGCGCATCAGTATTGCAGATAACCAAAACTGCAGGCTGCTTCCAAGAAAGCTCGCTGCACTTCTCTCGCACCGCGTTAGACGCCGAAGCCATAAGTGGACTATGAAATGCTCCCGCCGTGTTCAAGCGGGCACCGCGCTTGCCCAAGGCCTGCCACGCCTTTTCGGCTCGCTCGATGGCGGCCACATCGCCAGACACCACTACCTGGCCTGGTGCGTTGTAGTTGGCACACACCAGTATTTCGTCCTGAGCACAGGTATCGCAGATGCCCTGCGCGTCTTCATGAGCGGCACCCAGCAGCGCATACATCGCGCCCGGGCGCTCCTTGCAGGCCTGAGCCATAGAGCGAGCTCGCACATCAAGTAAAGCGAAGCCATCCTCATCGCTCAAAGCGCCGCTTGCCATAAGGGCGCTGATCTGACCCAGGGAAAATCCGAGCATAGCTTCCGCTTGAATCCCTCGGGCATCGAGCGCATGAGACAGCCCGACAGAAAGAGCCGCAGCCAACACCTGGGCGTTATAGGCATCGTTCACCTGTTCAGCGCTACCCTCTCGCGCAAGCGCAGCAACATCAACGCCACACACCTCGCCTGCAATCGCAAAGGTTTGTGCAACCTCTGCGATCCCAAGAAGATCCGCACCCATCCCAGGCTTTTGGGCACCTTGCCCTGGAAACATGAATACCGTCATATTTAGCGCACCTCGGCATTCCAGGCACGACGAGCATTCGCATCCAACATGCGCTGAAGGCCCTCGCCTGCCCATGACTGGGCTTCAACCACCAAGTCATCGACAATCTGAGCAGCGCTCTTCTCATCGTTAACCAGGCAAGCAACCTGACCCGCCATCAACGAGCCATTGTCCACATCGCCCGCAACAGCACGATGGAGGGAACCGGCCAACTCTGATTCAAGAAGGGCAACGTTGGCAGGGTCGGCCTCCAGTTTACGAACGTTGCGCGCGAATTTGTTCTTGATACCGCGCACGGGATGCCCGCCAGCGCGCCCCGTAACAATAGTGTCGGAGTCTTTTGCACCCAAAACCTTCTGCTTATAGGCGTTATCGACGCCGCATTCCGTAGCGGTAAGGAAGCGCGTGCCAACCTGAACGCCCTCTGCACCCAAAGCAACAGCAGCAGCAAAGCCACGGCCGTCAGCAATGCCTCCTGCCGCAATAACGGGGATGGAAACGGCATCGCACACCGCAGGGGTAAGCGCCATTGTCGTGAGTTCCCCGATATGACCGCCCGCCTCGCAGCCTTCAGCCACAACAGCGTCCGCCCCACAGCGCTCCATACGTCGAGCCAGAGCAGCAGAAGCCACAACAGGAATGACCTTGCATCCTGCCTCTTTCCACATATCGATGTAGTTTCCAGGATTGCCGGCGCCCGTGGTTACCACACGAACCTTCATCTCTGCGGCAAGCTTAGCGAGCTCAGGAGCCTCAGGGTTCATCAACATAATGTTCAAGCCGAAAGGCTTGTCCGTAAGACGGCGAGCTTCTTCAACTTGCTCGCGGACCCAAGAAACGGGAGCAGATCCGCAGGCAATGATTCCCAAGCCGCCTGCTTCGCTTACGGCGGCGGCAAGTTTCGCATCGGCGATCCATGCCATACCACCCTGGATGATGGGCTGTTCAATGCCCAACAGCTCGGTAATACGTGTCTTCATATACGTATGCCTCATTTCACTTTGCGCACTTTGCCACACGGGCATTCCTGTCAAAGAGGGCGGCCTCTTTACAAACGCTTGAAAGAAGCCGCCTCCTTCGACAGAACGAAGAAGGGAGGGGGCCGCCAGAGGCAATGCCCCCTCCCAAACGCAACCGCATAATATGCGGCAACGTCGGCTACAGAGAGTCGATGTACTCCACCAAAGAGCCAACAGTCTCCAGGCCCTCGGGCTCACCAAACTCAACGTCGAGACGCTCTTCGATATCACAGATCAGTTCTGCCATATCCAGAGAATCGATACCGAGTTCGTCAAACGTTGCGCTTTCAACAACCTTTTCCGGTTCGATATCGAGGTTTTCGTTCAGGATTTCCTTCAGGGAATCAATAGTTGCCATGTTTATGTCCTTTCTTTATTCAACAGCGTCCGTTTGAGGAAGCCGTCATTCACCAACACCATGCCGCCCGCTTCGTTGTCGACTGCATAAGCCAAACGCAACGAATTTGGACGCACTGAGCTACACCTGGGTAAGGCGATAACCGAAAAATTATTTATAGAGAGTTACGCTTCCACAGCGTTTAGCTGCTTGCTCTCTTTGTCGAAGAAATCTTTGATCTTGCCCAAAGCACTGACAAACAACTCTTCTTCCTCTGGAGTAAGTGCAGCAAGAGCACTGTCAACCATTTTTTTATGGAAAGACTCATGGGCACGAAAGGCCTTACGTCCTTTCGAGGTCAACTGCACCAGAACCTGGCGGCGATCTATTTCGCTGCGAGAGCGCTCCACGAATCCCTTCCGCTCGAGTTTGTTCATAGCTGCCGTAAGGGTAGCCATGGTCACATCAAGGCGCGAAGCTACCACTTTCATGGAATTGACCTCATGCAAACCCACCGCAACAATAGTGTGTAACTCTGCAATGGAGAGACCATCGGTTAAGCGATTCTTAAGCGAGCGTTCCTCGATACGGAGAATGGAATTAAACGTATCCGACAGCAACGTATCAACAATCGCCTTGTCACCGCGTTCCTCATCGATGTTGCCAACGTTTTCCATGTTCACTTCCTTATCAGATCGAGCGCTCGGTATTCCGAAGCGTTTCCATAATTCGAGGCATGAGGAGCTGAATCACGCATTTCCATCAGCAGTTCAGCCGCAAAAGGCAAATAGCCCAATTTTGACCCGCCTTAGGCTTCAGCAGGAGCAAATGAGATGCCGAGAGCGCCCAAGCCCAGATGCGTTGCCACCGTGGCTCCACAAGGGGATGATCCCTCGTCAACATATTCCACGCCAGCTTCGTTAAGAGCAGACCTCAGGTCTTCAACGCCCTGCTCGTTTGCAACGTGACAGAAACGAATGCGCTGCTTACCCTGCTCTTCAGTGCGCTTTTGGGCATTCTGAACATACTGCTTGATAACGCCGCGCATACCCTTGGCCTTGCCGAAAGCAACCAGCACACCCGTTTCGCTGAAGGTGAAAATAGGCTTAATGTTCAGCAAGCTGGCGTTCTTTACTTGGTCGGCAGAAAGGCGACCACCTTTCAGTAAGTTTTCTAGCGTGTCGCAGGCAACAAGGAACTGAGTTTTCGGAACAAGCTCCTCAATGGCGGCCTGAGCTTCGTCGAGCGTTGCCCCGGCATCACGGAGAGCGCAGAGCTGCTTTACCTGCAATGCCGCCTGAGCGGTGCAGCAAGCGGAATCGATAACACGGACATCAATGGCTACCTGGTCAGCTGCCGCACGAGCCGATTCAATAGTGCCGGAAAGCACCCCTGCAATATGGAGAGAGATGATACCCTCATAGCCCTCTTGCACAAGGCGCTCGTATGCACGCACAAAATCGAAAGGTGCCGGCTGGGCGGTTTTGGGGAGCTCAGTTGCTTCACCCATGCGCTTGTAAAATTCTTCGGAGCTGATTTCCACCTGATCCTTGAATTCATCTTCGCCGACCAAAATATTAAGGGGAACCATGGTGATGTTCAGTGCTTGGTATTCCTCAGCAGACATATCGAGCGTCGAGTCTACAACAACTGCAAATCCCACGTCCTACTCCTTCCCTCAACGCACATGCCGAGTTCTTTTCATGCGCATTTGCTTAGTTTGTCTAACTAATTTTGAAAGGATACGGATCCTCAACGA
Organism: uncultured Eggerthella sp.; assembly: GCA_965147435.1. Taxonomy (GTDB): domain Bacteria; phylum Actinomycetota; class Coriobacteriia; order Coriobacteriales; family Eggerthellaceae; genus Anaerotardibacter. The sequence continues at coordinate 177,707 of CBCTKC010000001.1, forward strand.
ACACGGCAAGCGCATTCATAAGGTCACCACAGATTATTAGGATATGTTGCTTAACTTTTCCGACCGCCACCATAGGAGCTTTTGCGAGCACCGAAGGCACTTCCCTTTCGGGCGGTTTTCTTCAATTCGCCCAAAACCGCTTCTTCGCTTTTACCTTCCATCTGCCCGCGCAACTGAACGATCTGATCGCGAACCGAAGCCGCACGCTCGAAATCCATCGCAGCAGAAGCCTCCATCATCTCGTCCTCCAACGAGGCTATAACACGCAGAATCTCACTACGAGAATAACCAGCCAAATCAGCATTGACTTCTTGCGCGCTACGCTTCCCCTCTTCAGATTCGAGGTAATCGGTAATGTCGCTTAAGCCCTTCTTAACCGTTTGGGGCACAATGCCATGCTCTTCGTTGTATGCCATCTGAATACTGCGACGACGGCGCGTCTCCTTGATGGCTTGATCCATCGAGTCGGTAATCTTATCGGCATACATTATCACCCTGCCGTTGGCGTTACGCGCCGCACGACCAATGGTCTGGATCAGGGAACGGTGATTGCGAAGAAAGCCTTCCTTGTCGGCATCAAGAATGGCTACCAGCGTTACTTCGGGCAGGTCCAAGCCCTCACGCAACAAGTTGATGCCCACCAATACATCGAACTCCCCTTTTCGCAGGTCACGCAAGATTTCAACGCGTTCCAGTGTGCCGATGTCGGAATGCATATAACGAGCGCGAATGCCCTGATCAAGCAAATGCTCGGTAAGGTCTTCCGCCATACGTTTAGTAAGGGTGGTAATCAGCACGCGCTCTTTGCGTTTGGCACACCCTTGAGCCTCATCAATGATGTCGTCGATCTGCGACATGATAGGACGAACGTCAATCTCGGGATCAAGCAAGCCAGTCGGTCGAATAATCTGCTCAACCTTAGCCTCGCTCACACGTTCCTCATAATCGCCCGGAGTCGCAGAAACATACACGAATTGGGGGATTCGAGCCTCAAATTCATCGAAGCGCAGGGGGCGATTGTCTAGGCATGACGGCAAACGGAAACCATGCTCGGTCAGCGTGATCTTGCGAGAGCGGTCTCCTTCATGCATACCTCGGATTTGAGGGACGGTAACATGGCTCTCATCAATGAAGCACAGGAAATCGGTTGGGAAATAATCAATGAGCGTATAGGGCGGCTCACCTGGCTCACGACCATCAAGATGGCGCGAATAGTTTTCAATACCCGAACAAAATCCCATGGTCTCAATCATCTCAAGATCATAGGAAGTGCGCATTTCCAAACGCTGCGCTTCAAGAAGCTTTCCCTCTTCATTGAATTGGGTAAGACGATCCTGCAGTTCATCCTGAATGGTCTTAACCGCGCGCTCCAACGCAGGACGCGCAGCAACGTAATGAGAAGCAGGCCAAACGGGCAACGCTTCGAAGGTATTCAACACTTCACCGGTGACATTGTCGATCTCCGAGATTTCCTCGATCTCGTCGCCCCAGAATTCCACGCGAATCGGATTGTCCGCATAGGGAGGAAACACATCGAGCGCATCGCCGCGCACGCGGAATGTACCGCGCTTCAGTTCATAATCATTGCGGTCATACTGAATGTCGATGAGCTTTCGAATAAGCTCGTCGCGATCCTGCTCGACCTCTTTATCCAAGAACACCGCCATACCCGCATAATCCATAGGCGAACCAATACCATAGATGCAGGAAACCGAGGCAACAACAATTACATCACGACGGGAAAGAAGTTGGGAGGTTGCTGCATGACGCAGTTTTTCCACTTCCTCATTAATAGAGGCATCCTTTTCGATAAAGGTATCCGTGGTAGGCACATACGCTTCAGGCTGATAGTAATCATAGTAACTGACAAAATACACCACCGCATTGTTTGGGAAAAATTCCTTCAGCTCGGCAGCCAACTGCGCCGCAAGCGTTTTATTGGGAGCCAACACAAGGGTTGGCTTCTGCACAGCCTCAATGGTTTTAGCCATGGTGTAGGTTTTTCCCGAACCCGTCACGCCCAGCAAGGTCTCATAGCGCATACCAGATTCGATATTCCGGGCAAGCTGTTCAATAGCCTTAGGCTGGTCGCCTGCAGGCTCGTACGGAGAAACAACTTTGAATGGCTGTGTGGCAAGACGGGCAACGGGAAGCTTGCCCTCCATAACGTGACCCTCAAGATTAGAAAGATGGCTCACTAGTGTCTCCTTACTGGCTAGCCCGATTGCCCAAAGAACAACCCGCTTGGCGCCTATCAGCACAAAGAATTTAATTTAACAAGGTAGAAAGTAAGCTGGTACCAGGTGCCCACCAAGCAAATGCGTATATCACGCAAGGCGTGGTGCAATTTCATGTTCCCACCATAGGGAAATCTGCGCTTCAAATTCCTCAATAGAACCGTTGTTGGTAAACACCACATCGGCAATCGACAAACGCTGCTCTTCAGGAACCTGATTCGCCAAACGATTGCGCGCGTCTTCTTCGGAAAAACCACGCGACTGCATTAATCGAGCAATGCGAACCTCTGGAGAGGTTGTAACCGCAATAACGATATCGGCTTTCTGATAAAAGTCATCGCGCCCGTCAAGAATGGCCATCTCAAGCACAACCACCTCATGGCTCTTTCCCAAATCACCAATATGGCGAAGACAGCCCTCATATAAACGCGGTTGAGTAATCGAATCCAGCAAAGCGGTATTCTGTGGGCTCGAGAAAGCGCAAGCAGCAAGCGCAGAACGAACAATCTCGCCCTCTGAATCGAAAATCTTATTTCCGAATGCTGCTCGAAGTTCATCCTTCATAGCGGCGTTGTGCAAGTTTTCGTGACCAACCTTATCGGCGTATACCACGCCGGCCCCTTTAGCTTCGAAGAATCGCATCAGGGTCGATTTGCCCGAACCTATACCGCCAGTGACAAATATTGTAACCATGCCCATTCCCCCTCATCTGAGCGCCCATAGTGCTTTCAATCGCCATTCCTGCCGAATGCGCACTAAGCAAGCAAACAAAAAGCGGTGGGTGCAAAAGCAACCCACCGCTTCATTATCGCATGTTATGCAATGCTCTGTTATTCAGCAGCCTCAGGCTTAGGCTCGGGCTCTGCAACAGCGATCTCGATGCCCAGATCCTCGGCAGCAGCCTTCATGGACAGGGAGATGCGACGACGCTCAACGTTAACGTCCATTACCTTAACCTTCACAACGTCGCCAACCTTGACAACCTGTGCGGGAGAATCGATGTGACGCATAGCCATCTCGGAGATGTGTACAAGACCCTCAACGTTTGCGCCGAGCTCGATGAATGCACCGAAGGGAACGATCTTGGTAACCTTGCCGTCAACGATGGTGCCAACGGGATAGGTCTCAACAAGCTTGGTCCAAGGATCCTCGGTGGTCTGCTTGAGGCCAAGAGAGATGCGCTCGCGCTGAAGATCAACGTCGAGAACCTCAACCTCAACCTCTTCGCCAACCTTAACAACCTCGGAAGGATGGTTTACATGGCTCCAGGAGAGCTCGGAGATGTGGATCAGGCCGTCGATGCCACCCAGATCAACGAATGCACCGAAGTCAACGATGGAGGAAACGGTGCCCTTCAGGCGCATGCCCTTAGAGAGCTTCTCGAGGATTTCAGCACGCTCGTTCTTGCGACCCTCTTCGAGGAGAACACGACGGGAGAGAACAACGTTGTTGCGGTTGCGATCCATCTCGATAACACGAGCTTCGATTTCGGTGCCGAGGTATGCAGTAAGATCCTTAACACGACGAAGATCAACGAGAGAAGCAGGCAAGAAGCCGCGGAGACCGATGTCGAGGATCAGGCCGCCCTTGACGACTTCGATAACCTCGCCGGTAACAACTTCGCCAGCCTTGAACTTTTCCTCAACCTGAATCCAAGCACGCTCGTACTCAGCACGCTTCTTGGAGAGGATGAGACGACCGTCCTTGTCCTCCTTCTGGAGAACCAAGGCCTCGAGCTTATCGCCCAAAGATACGACCTCAGAGGGATCAGCATCCTTGCGGATAGAAAGCTCGCGGGCAGGAATAACGCCCTCGCTCTTGAATCCGATGTCAACGAGTACCTCGTCATGCTCGATCTTTACAACAGTGCCGTCGATCAGATCGCCCTCGTCGAAGTCGGTCAGAGTGCCATCGATCATCTTGTTCATCTCTTCGTCAGAGATGTCCTGAAAATCAATGACGGACGTGTTCTTGATTTCGGTCAAAACGGACCCCTTTCAAAAAAGTATCGGGGACCCTTCGTACGTGTTTGCAGTCAAAACATTAACCATGTATGCCGCGCTTGCCGAACAAGCACCAACAACAAACATGTCTCGGGGGCCTATAATTTCTTGTCTGCCTTTTTACAGACTTGGAAAGTATAGCATAGGGAGCATCGCACGATACGATGCTCCCCCGCTGATTTAATATATTTTTCGCAGCTGGCACGTTTTGTCGATTATCGGCACGTGCAGCAGCATTTTACGTATTCGATTCCCTACTGATGGGACTCGGCAAATTCCTTCATGTACTCAACCAAAGCCTTTACGCCTTCGATAGGCATTGCGTTGTAGATACTTGCACGCATACCGCCTACACTGCGATGGCCCTTGATGTTTTCAATGCCGCGCTCTTTGGCGCCAGCAACGAATTCGGCATCAAGCTCAGCCGAAGCGGTAACGAAGGGAACGTTCATGATGGAACGATCTTCTTTGCGTGCGGTAGCCGTGTAGAAGTCGGTGGAATCAAGGTAATCGTAGAGCAGTGCTGCCTTTTCCTCATTGATCTTCTTCATGGCTTCAAGCCCGCCAAGGGACTTCAACCACTTGAAGACCTTTCCGCAAATGTAGATGCCATAGCACGGAGGAGTATTCGACATGCTGTCAGCATCTGCCTGAGTCTTATAGCGCAGAATGGTAGGCGTATTGGGCAGCCATTCATCCTTGATAAGATCTTCGCGAATGATAACGATAACCACGCCAGCAGGACCGATATTCTTCTGAACACCGCCGTACACCAGGCCATACTTCGAAACGTCGATAGGCTCGGAAAGGAAGCACGAGGAAACATCGCTTACCAGCGGAACGTCGCCCGTTTCAGGAAGCTTATGGTAATGCGTTCCGTAGATGGTCTCGTTTTCGCAGATGTAAACGTAATCGGCATCCTCACGGAACTCAAGCTCATCCACGTTGGGGATGTAGGAGAAGTTGCCATCTTCACTCGAAGCCACACAGCGAGCATCACCGAACAGCTGAGCTTCCTTGAACGCCTTCTTAGACCACGAACCAGAAACGACGTAATCGGCCTTGCCGTTCAGCATCAGGTTCATGGGGATGGCGGCAAACTGCTGAGTTGCACCACCCTGTAAGAACAGCACCTTGTAGTTGTCGGGGATGTTCATAAGGTCGCGAAGATCGGCTTCGGCTTCCTCGATGATGCCCTTGAATGCAGCTGAGCGGTGACTCATCTCCATGACAGACATACCGGTGCCCTGATAATCGAGCATTTCCGCAGCGGCTTCACGGAGCACTTCTTCAGGAAGCACTGCCGGACCCGCAGAAAAGTTGTACACCCTTCCCATAGACACAAGTCCTTTCAAAACGCCCCGCCCACTAACGAGGCACACGAATAATGGAAGATACTTTACCAGAATAAAGTACGCACCGAGCGACTATTCCGCAGAAGGCACATTTGCGTTCCCCGACAAAACGATTCAAACAGAGCATCAACCGCCTCGTTCAAAGAGCGAAGCGAATTTGAACCCCGCTCCAAAAGGGCCCCAGCAGCTCGGAGAGCGGAGCAAATCCGAGCCCAACGCTCAAAGAGCAAAGCGAATTTGAGCAAACGCCCAAAGGGCGTTAACCGGAACTCGGGGCATGCGCCAGCAAATCAGCGAGCGGCGCCCTGGCGAGTGCAGCTGACTTGAAAGCACGAAGCATAGGCCTCATGGCCATGCTGAGCGTTTGAAAGCCAGCTGTGCCGCCAGGGCGCCGCGCAGCGTCATCCCGTATGGAGCTTATGCACAAAGAAAAGGCACCCCAAAGGGTGCCTTTTCGAGTGCATAAGCGGACGCGCCAACTATTCTGCGGACTTAACCCAAGAGAACATTTGGCGGATCTTAGCGCCAGTAGTCTCGATCTCATGAGTATTGATCTTCTCACGCTGCTCGAGGAGCCACTTGTGATCGTTCTCGCAGTCGGCAACGAATTCCTTAGCGAACTCGCCGTTCTGGATACGCTTGAGGATGAGCTTCATAGCCTCGCGGGACTGCTCGTTAATAACCTTGGGGCCAGCGTAGTATTCGCCGTACTCAGCAGTGTTGGAGATGGAGTAGTTCATGAAGTGGATGCCAGATTCGTACATCAGGTCGACGATCATCTTCATCTCGTGATAGCACTCGAAATATGCCAACTCGGGCGGATAACCAGCCTCGGTCAAAGTCTCGAAACCAGCCTTTACCAGCTCTACGAGGCCGCCGCAAAGAACTGCCTGCTCGCCAAAGAGGTCTTCCTCGGTTTCCTCAGCGAAGGTTGCCTTGATGATGCCGGAACGAGCACCGCCAACACCCCAGCAGTAGGACATGATGATGCCCCAAGCGTTACCGGTTGCATCCTCGTATACGCAAGCCAGATCAGGCACACCGGAGCCCTCAGTGAACTGACGGCGAACGATGTGGCCAGGACCCTTAGGAGCGCACATAACAACGTTAACACCTTCGGGAGCCTTGATGTAGCCGTAGTGGATGTTGAAGCCGTGAGCGAAAGCAAGAGTCTTGCCAGGCTTGAGGTGCTTTTCAATATGGTCCTTGTAAACCTGGGGCTGCTTCTCGTCGGGAACGAGGATCATAATGAAGTCTGCTTCCTCAGCAGCCTGATCCATCGTGGTGACCTTCAGGCCAGCCTCTTCTGCGACAGCCCAGTTCTTGGAGCCTTCGCGAAGACCAACGCGAACGTCAACGCCGGAATCCTTCAGGTTCAGTGCGTGTGCATGGCCCTGAGAGCCGTAGCCGATGATAGCTACCTTCATGCCCTGGATTACCTTAGGATCGACATCCTCTTCGTAATAGATCGTTACAGCCATGGTTCATCCCTTCTTCTAATGACTGACTGTTATTACTATATGGCGAATTGCATCGTGCAGCTGGCGGCTTAGCTCACCTTAGAGCCGCGGGACATTGCAATTATACCCGTGCGAATAATCTCCTTGATGCCATAGGCACGCAGGAGGTCTTCAATGCCCGAGATCTTTGACTCGGTGCCAGTGACTTCGATGGTCAGCGATGACTTACCCACATCGACGATGTTGGCGCGGAACACGTTGGCGATCTCGATGATCTCGCTTCGGCGCTCAGGGTTGGCATGAACCTTGAACAGCACCAGCTCACGCTCGATCGCCTGCTCTTGGGTGAGGTCGGTGATCTTATGCACGCTGATAAGCTTATGCAGCTGCTTGGTGATCTGCTCGTATGCGACATCGTCGGCGATCATGATGATCGTCAAACGGGAAAGTGTTTGGTCTTCGGTTGGGCCAACGGAAAGAGACTCAATGTTGAAACCGCGGCGAGAAACCAAACCGGTAACGCGAGAAAGCACGCCTGGCTTGTTTTCAACCAATACCGAAAGGATGTGCCTCTGCTGAGTGCTCATTATCGACCTCCTTCATTGTTGGCGCTATGCGCAGCCGCATTTGCCTCGGCAGCGTTCGCAAACGGCAGGTTCTCGAATCCCTCAAGCATATTGGAGATAGGACCAACGTTCACCGCACCGATGATGTCATCGAGCGGAGCACCGGGAGCCACCATAGGGAAAACGTTTTCGTCGCGATCGATGCGCATATCGAGCAATGCAGGACCATCGTAATCAAGCATCCACTTCATGGCATCTTCGAGCTCAGCAGGATCGGAAACGCGTTTGCCGCCCCAACCGTATGCTTCGCACAGCTTCACGAAATCAGGGTTGTCGGGCAACAGCGTTTCACTGTATCGCTCGTTGTAGAACAAGCCCTGCCACTGATGAACCATGCCCAACGCAGAATTGTTCATGAGGAGAACCTTCACGTTGATTCCCTTGACGGCAGCAGTTGCCATTTCCTGAACGTTCATCTGGAAAGAGCCATCGCCCGCAATGCATACAACCTGCTTTTCGGGACAAGCAACCTTAGCACCGATAGCAGCCGGGAAGCCGAATCCCATGGTGCCCAAGCCGCCGCTTGAAAGGAACGTGCGCGGTACGTCGCGGTCAATATGCTGAGCAGCCCACATCTGATGCTGCCCAACCTCAGTAGTCACAATGGAGTTCTCCGGATCGAGCAAGCTGGAAAGCAGGTCGAGGGAGCCTTCAGGCGAAATAGAGCCAGCAGGCGTGGATACACCGGGGCTATAGAACGGATGACGGCTTCGCCATTCTTCGATTTGGGCCAACCATTCTTTGGTGCAAGGCTCGTAGCCCGTCTGCTCGAGCTGATCGTTGATACCGCCCAGAACAACCTTCGCATCACCCACGATAGGAATCTGGGGAATGCGATTCTTGCCGATTTCGGCAGGGTCCACATCGATATGGATAACTTTCGCATCGGGCGCAAAGTCAGCAAGCTTGCCAGTGACACGATCCGAGAAGCGTGCGCCCACCGCAATAAGCAAATCGGAATTTGTTACTGCATAGTTCGCGAACTTAGATCCGTGCATGCCCACAAGGCCCAGGCTGAGCGGGTTGGATGCGGGGAATGCGCCCTTGCCCATAAGCGTGGAAACCACAGGAATCTGCAACTTTTCTGCCACCGCAAGCAATTCCTCTTCAGAATGAGACGCGATGATGCCACCGCCGATGTAGAGGATAGGACGCTTTGCTTCCTTCATCATCTCGCACGCCTGGCGGATCTGGCGAATGTTGCCTTTAACCGTTGGCTTATACGAGGGAATAAGCACATCCTCAGGATACTCGAACACCATTTCCGAACCAGCAAGGTCGGAAGGGATATCGATAAGAACCGGACCGGGACGACCCGAGTTGGCAATATAGAACGCCTCACGGAAGGTCTTGGTCATATCGTCGCAGCTCTGGAGCAGGTAGCTGTGTTTTACGATAGGCATGGTGATGCCCACGATATCGGATTCCTGGAATGCATCAGTGCCGATAACGCTGCGGGGAACCTGGCCGGTGATTACCACCATGGGGACACTGTCCATGTAAGCGGTGGCAATGCCGGTAACCGTGTTGGTAGCGCCAGGGCCAGAAGTCACGATGACAACACCGGTTTTGCCCGTGGCACGGGCATAGCCATCAGCTTCATGAGTCGCACCCTGCTCATGGCGAGCAAGAACATGGTTGATCTTCTTCGAATCGTACAGGGCATCATAGATCTTGATAGCTTGACCACCTGGATAACCGAATACCGTGTCCACGCCTTCGGCTTCGAGCGAAGCGATGATGGCCTCTGCTCCCAACATCTTCTTGCCTTGTTTTTCGGTATGAGGACCGAGGCCCATCTTGGCTTCGTATTCCTTATCGATCACGCTCATCCGAAATACGCCCCCTTGTCAGCGCTGGAAACGAGCTTTGCGTAGCGAGCAAGAACGCCAACCTGATACTTGGGCTCAGGCTTCACCCAAGCAGCACGACGAGCCTCGAGCTCTTCATCGGATACTTCAAGCGTAAGGGTTCCTTCATCGATATCGATGTCGATGATGTCGCCTTCATGAACCAAAGCAATAGGACCACCTGCAGCAGCCTCGGGGCTTACATGGCCGATAGCAGGACCCTTGGTTGCGCCAGAGAAGCGACCGTCCGTGATGAGGGCAACGGACTTGTCCAAGCCCATGCCGCAAATAGCGCTGGTGGGCGTGAGCATCTCGCGCATACCGGGGCCGCCCGCAGGACCCTCGTAGCGAATAACCACAACGTCACCGGCGTTGATCTTGCCGCCGAAGATGGCCTCGCAGGCCTCTTCCTCAGACTCGAAGACACGTGCCGGGCCGCGATGCTTGCGCATATCGTCGGAAACAGCGGACTGCTTCACTACGCCGCGGTCGGGAGCAAGGTTACCGTGCATAACGCGCAGACCGCCGTAAGGGCTGTAGGCATTTTCAACGGTACGAACAACTTCACCATCAACCTGCGGGCATTCCTTGATCCATTCAGCCATGGAACCGTGGCACGTAGTGGCCTCGCCATCGAGCAAACCGTGACGACCAAGTTCGCCGATGATGGCAGGGATACCGCCGACCGCATTCAAGTCTTCGATGTGAAGCGGACCGGCAGGAGCGATGCGCGTGATGTTCGGGATCTGCTGGCAAACCTCGTTCCAGTCGTCCATGGTAATGGGGCAACCGGCCGCATGGCTGATTGCGGTGAGGTGAAGCATGGTGTTGGTAGACCCGCCAAAAGCCATATCGAGCGCCATGCCATTACGGATGGAATGCTCGTTGATGATGTCGAGCGCAGTGATGTCCTCGGCTACGAGCTCCATAACCTTCATACCCGCATGCTTTGCAAGGCGAATGCGCTCAGAGTACACAGCAGGGATAGTGCCATTGCCGGGAAGGGCGATGCCCAGACCTTCGGACAGACAGCAGATGGAGTTCGCGGTGAACATGCCCGAGCAGCTACCGCAAGTGGGGCATGCGGTGTTTTCGAACCACTTGCACTCTTCTTCGGTCATAGTACCGGCGGTTACCTGGCCCACCGCGTCAAACAAGGTGTTCAGGTCGGTTTCATTTCCACACTTGTCACGACCGGCAAGCATGGGGCCGCCGGAAACAAGGACCGTAGGAATGTTCAGACGACAAGCAGCAAGAAGCATGCCAGGAACAACCTTGTCACAAGAAGGAATGAGTACCATACCATCAAACTGGTGACCCTGAACAACGCACTCAACCGAGTCGGCAATAACCTCGCGGCTAGTAAGGGAGAAGTGCATACCCTCATGGTTCATGGCAATACCGTCGCACACGCCGATGGTGGTTGCCTCCAAAGGCGTGCCACCCGCCATGCGGACACCTGCTTTAACAGCATCAGCGATCTTATCCAGGTGATTATGACCGGGAATGATGTCATTGGTAGAAGAGATAACGGCGATGAGTGGGCGCTCGATCTCCTCGTCGGTCAAACCGTCAGCCTTTAAAAGGCTTCGGTGCGGGGCACGCGCAAGGCCTTTCTTGATCGCGTCGCTTCGCATCTGATCACACCCCTTTCTCTATTGGGCTCTTAAACTCATTGAGCGGGTTTCGGAAAACCCGAGCATAAAAAAATCCTGTGCAGCAGACTGCATCAGGACCACAAAGAGAAAGGGGAAACAATGTTCCCACGGACCGATTACGGGGTCACCGATTCAGCCTACTGACCAACCACCGAATCGGAGATCGTCCGCTTCGAATGGAAGATGTTCAGGCAGAACAGCTCAGAGGCGCCTTTCGGACCGTCCAACCATTGGCTTTCAGCAACCGCCAACTCTCTGTGGGAAGGATTCGTCCCTACTTTTCCTCGTCTGCGCTTTTCAATGTTGTCACTATAACACCATCCAAAGCTAAGAGCGCAACTTTATTTCAATAGAGTGAATTATTTTGCAAAAGCGTCACAGAACGCCATAAAAGCCCCAGGGATACAAAAGAAGCCCGCCAGACCTTCATCCCCTGAAAGCCTGGCGGGCTACCTTCACGCCGAAACAATGTGCTCGCCGACGATTTAAAACCCCTCCCGCATTATGCGGAAACTCGCCCTTATATCGAATCGCGTTCGCTCATTCATTTTCAGGACTCCCCAGACCTGAATACGCTTTTCAAATGAACGCGTTCCAATCGAACAAGACCATTAAACCACGAGTTCAGGTGAACATCAAACATCGATTTCAAATTAATTAACTGTTGTTTGATTATCACAAACTATGTATCTAACTATTATTTTGTGAGCAATCGACCTGCGTTTTCGAGAATTCTTACTATGCAAGAGCTTCATGCAATCTGGTTTTTGCGAATCAGGCCACCCTAACAAAAAAGCCGCTGTTCCCCCACAGAACAGCGGCTTGCTAAAGACAGAGAAGCAAATTAACGGGGTTTTCTGGCTATCAGCACACGTGGCCTTCCCGTCAAGTCTAGAGCGATTCGAGCCTGGTCAAACCCAGCAGCGCAGGCACAATTGCGCGCTTGCTCAAGGTGTCCCTCGAACAATTCAACCGCCAAAACACCACCTGGCTTCAAATATAAAAGAGCATCGGGAAGAAAGCGCCTGAACAAATCGAGGCCATCCTCCCCGCCATCCAAGGCCAGACGCGGATCCCACTCGCTCACTTCGCGAGGAAGGCTGTCGCAGACTTTCGTGGGCACATAAGGCGGGTTCGAGACAATAAGGTCGAAGCTCCCTTTCTTGCTGGGATCGAGAGCGCCAAGAAGATCGCTTTCACAAACTTCGACACGATCCCCGAGCCCAAGCGCTTCAACGTTCTTTCCAGCAAGGGCCAAAGCCTCGGGGGCGATATCGAGCGCCACAACATGCGCCGCTGGGTATTCCGAAGCGATCGAGCAGGCAATGCATCCCGAACCCGTGCATAAGTCCACAACACGAAGCTCGGGCAATTCGGGAGAAACAACCTCGTCGCCATTTTCACCAGCAGCAACATGATCGGCAACGCGCGGAAGCTTCAGTTCCGCAAACGCCTCGCTCACCAAAACCTCAGTCTCGGGACGAGGAATCAATACATTCGGAGCGACCAAGACGGTTATATAGCGAAAGGGAACCTTGCCGCTGATAAGCTGCAGTGGCTCCCCCTTACCGCGGCGGGCTACGAAATCACGCAGAACGGCTCGCTCGTCGAGCGTAAGAGGTCGCTCAAAGTTCACATACAGCTCAATACGACTCAAACCCGTAGCTTCAGACATCAGCCATTCTGCCGAAAGGCGAGGATTTTCATCGCCCTTACGCTCAAGAAACCCTACTGTCCAATCAAGAGCTGCCTTTATGGTCCACATATCGTTATCAGCCACACTGACCACCTTTCATTACCACACGGCGATCGCATGCCAAACTTGGTGCGCTCAACCTCGGTGCGAACAACGCACGCGCTCATTGCATTCGCCAAACGCATGTCGAAACGCAATACTCAAATAAAAAGGGCAGGACATCGACCCCAGGCCACGCCCTACCCTTTCAGATTCTCTTCGAATCAAAATCCCGCACAACGCCACCAGGCACCGCAATGCAACGACAATGCTAAACAGCTTCCTCAAGCTTCTGGGCTCGATCAGCTGCCTGCAGCGCAGTAATAACATCCTCCAGCAGGTCGCCCATAAGCACACCGTTGTAGGTGGAGTTGAAACCGATTCGATGGTCGGTCACGCGATCCTGAGGGGCGTTATAGGTGCGGATCTTCTCAGCACGGTCGCCCGAACCGATCTGAGCCAAACGCTTTGCGCCTTCAGCTGCTTGCTGCTCTGCAAGCATCTTCTCGTACAAACGAGCACGGAGAACGGCCATTGCAGCAATCTTGTTCTGCAGCTGGCTCTTCTGGTCCTGAGACTGAACCACCAAACCGGAAGGCAAGTGCGTGATGCGAACCGCCGAGTCGGTGGTGTTAACGCACTGACCACCCGGTCCACCGGCACGGAACACGTCGATGCGAAGATCGCTGTCTTTGATGTCAATATCGATTTCGTCCGCCTCGGGGAGGACGGCAACCGTTGCTGTCGAGGTATGGATGCGACCCTGGCTTTCCGTCTTAGGGATTCGCTGAACGCGGTGAACACCCGATTCGAATTTCATGACCGAGTACACTTTGTTACCCGTTACCTTGAACTGGATTTCCTTGTAGCCGCCCGCTTCGGAAGGAGAGACGTCCATGGTCTCCACTTTCCAGCCATGATGGTCGGCAAAACGCAGGTACATTTTATACAGATCGCCAGCAAAAATTGCCGCTTCGTCGCCGCCCGCAGCTGCACGAATTTCAACAATGATGTTCTTCTCATCAGCAGGATCGGAAGGGATAAGCATGAACTTGATATCTTCCTCAAGCTGAGGGAGCTCGCCTTCGATGCGGGAAATCTCTTCCTGAGCGAATTCCTTCATATCGGCGTCAGAGAGCATTTCCTTGGCCTCTGCCAAATCGTTGAGATCATGCACGTACTTACGAGCAGCTACAACAAGCGGACCCTGGTCGGCGTAACTCTTTGCGAGCTTATTGTATTCGTGCTGGTCGGCAAGAATCTGAGGATCGCCCAGCTTCTGTTCCAACTCTTCGTATGCATCGATGATCTTCTCAAGCTTTTCGCGCATGTTCTTCCTTTTCGCATTTCAATTGCCAGTTCCACCAACCAGCCCACGAGCATGTGACTATGAACACAATACCCGGAAAATTCACAGCCATATATTCTAGCATGAAGCCAGAAAACTAGCAGCCGCCTCCGCAGCAAGAGCACCATCGGAGACCGCCGTTACAACCTGGCGCAAAGGCGTAGTGCGCACATCGCCTGCGGCGAACAAGCCTGGAACCGACGTTGCTCCGCCCTCATCGGCAACAATGTAACCCGACTCATCAAGCTCAACGATCCCACCCAGCCATTTCGTATCGGGACGTGTTCCGATGGCGACAAAGACCCCTTGGGCACGAATCGTGCTCGTTTCCCCTGTTAGGACGTTATTCAGCTGAACACCGCTCACGCGGCCCTCCTCCTGCAATACGTCCGACACAACACAGTTCCAATGTGCAAATAGGTTCCCTATGCCCTCAAGCTGCTTGGCATACCACGGGCTTGCCTTCAACGCTTCGCGGCGATGCACTAAATGAACGCTTTGCGCAACACGAGATAAATACACCACATCGGCAACGGCGCTATCGCCACCGCCTACCACAATCACATCCTTGTTGCGAAAGAAATTGCCATCGCAGGTTGCGCAATACGATACGCCCTTCCCCACTAAGACATCAATCCCGTCAACAGGAAGGGGAACAGGTTTCGCTCCCGTAGCAATTATCACGCTCCGCGCAGAATAGGAATCCTGCATCCCTTGAACCACGAATCTGGAATCGCCGGAATTCCCTTCGTTCACCGAAATGCCTACGGCTTTGTCGCTTTCAATAACAGCGCCGAAACGCTCCGCCTGCGCCTGCAGCGAGTAAGCCACCTCGAATCCGTTGATTCCCTCGGCAAACCCTGGATAATTCTCAAGATTGTCGATGGAGAGCAGCTGCCCTCCTGCGCCAAGCTCTTCGAGAATTACTGCGGAAAGGCCAGCACGTGCAGCATAGATACCCGCCGCAAGCCCAGCGGGACCCGCACCCACAATCACGATATCGGTACGCTTTTTATCCATCATAGGAAGCACCTTCCTTCTTATCCCGCTATCGCAAGAGATTCATTGGGCAATACGAACACTCCACGGAGGCTTTGAGCGTACAATAGCACCACCCAAGCAGAAACGAGCCTCCATGAGCAAGCCCCGAAAGAAACAACCCCTTCGCTCCGCAAAACAGTCACTTGCGGTGCTCGCCAATGCTTTTAAGCAGATCGGAGGCCGCGGGCTCTTCGCCGCCTACGGGGCATTCCTTTTGGTGTGCTGCGCATTGTTCTGCATCCTTGAACCTGATACGTTCCCAGTTTTCGGCAACGCTGTTTGGTATTCCTTCCAAGCCATTACCACCATTGGATTTGGCGATATTGTTGCGCATACCACCATCTGTCGCGTTATCACGATCCTGATAGGGCTTTCTTCGCTCGTTGTTGTTGCCCTGATCACCGGAACCGTGGTCAATTACTACAACGAAATGATGAGGCTACGAAAAAACGACAGCATCATGACCTTCGATGAGCAAATGAGAAAACTCACCGAGCTTTCCCCCGATGAGCTTTCCGAGCTTGAACTAAAATATCGCGACTTTACCAAACGGCATCGTCAGTGACAGATTGCCTTTAATCCAAAGCTTTGAGCAACGTCTGCTCGGACTGGACGCCCACAAACTGTCGAGCAGCAGACCCGCCTTTGAATACGATAAGCGTCGGAACACTCATTACGCCAAAACGCTGGGCAAGCTCAGGCTCCTGGTCAACATCAACCTTGTAAACAGCAGCCTTACCCTGCTTGGCAAGGGCAACGCGATCAAGAACGGGAGCCATCATCTTGCATGGCCCGCACCAAGTGGCAAAGAAGTCAACCAATACGGGATATGAAACGTTTTCGACTTTTTCTGCGAATTCAGACTGAGTGATATGAGGCACCATAGTAAACTCCCTTCTGTTCCCATAAATGTAATTTAATTAGTATCATTTAGTTTAAACCATTGTAGCACGCTTTTGAGGAATGACGGATACCCTTCCATTATTTTGCCCCTCTATGTTGATGCATGCACTTCTCGTTTCATTATCGTCACCTACCGAGACGCCGGAGCGCCAAGGAACCAAACCATGCGGTACAGCGATCGGGGCAAACTCGCGAGTCAAGACGCACCGAAGAAGGCGCGACGACACAACACGGCGAGCACGAAATGAGAGGATGGGCAAATGCAACGACGCGGTTTTCGTGCTCCTTGGACATGTTCCGCGCGACACGCCCAACCGCCCCTGCCCAACAGGATGGCGCAAATAGAAAAGCCGCAAAGCAGCGGAACTGCTTTGCGGCTCATTTTCAAAAAAGCTTAACTGAGATTTAAAAGGCTAAGCGCGGGTACGAATCTCTTCCTTGACCTTTGCGCAGAATTCCTCAACGGTTGAAGGAACGGTCTCGTTGGAACGGTCGCGTACCGAGATATTGCCCTCAGCTGCTTCCTTTTCACCCAAGATCAGCATATAGGGAACACGGTCGATGCTACGCGCCTCGCGAATCTTGTAGCCAATTTTCTCATCACGGTTGTCAACCGTTACACGGATGCCAGCCGCTTCGATCTGCTCGGCAACCTTATGGGCATAGTCACGGCTCTTTTCAGAAACCGGCAAGATCTTTACCTGGGTCGGAGCAAGCCAAACAGGGAATTTGCCAGCATAATGCTCGATAAGAATGCCGATAAAGCGCTCGACGGAGCCGAAGCATACGCGATGCAGCATAACAGGACGCTTCTTGGAGCCATCGTGGTCGGTGTACTCCAAGTTGAAGTTCTGGGGCATCTGGAAGTCAAGCTGAACCGTACCGCATTGCCACGTACGTCCAATAGAGTCCTGCAGATGAAAGTCGATCTTCGGACCATAGAAAGCGCCATCGCCATCATTGACCTCGTATTCCATGCCCAGCTGATCGAGAGCAGTCTTAAGACCTGCTTCAGCTGCTGCCCAATCCTCATCCGATCCCATCGAATCTTCGGGGCGCGTGGAAAGCTCCACGTGGTATTTGAAGCCAAACTGCTGATATACCGAGTCGATAAGCTTCACTACGCCCACGATTTCGTCAGTGAGCTGATCAGGGCGCACGAACAGATGAGCATCGTCCTGGTTGAAGCAACGAACACGGAACAAACCATGCAAGGCACCGCGGAGCTCGTGGCGATGAACCGTACCGATTTCACCAGCACGAATGGGAAGATCGCGATAGCTGTGCGGCTTAGAGGCATACACCAGAACGCCACCAGGGCAGTTCATGGGCTTAACGCAGAACTCCTCCTCGTCGATGATCGTGGAGTACATGTTGTCCTTGTAATGATCCCAATGGCCAGACGTTTCCCACAGCTGCTTGCTCATGATAAGCGGCGTAGAGATCTCCACGTACCCCGCCTTATGGTGGATCTCGCGCCAATAATCAAGCAGGGTGTTCTTCAGGATCATGCCGTTAGGAAGGAAGAAAGGAAAGCCCGGAGCCTCTTCGCGCATCATGAAAATGTCCATTTCGCGACCGATACGACGATGATCGCGCTTTTCCGCCTCTTCGAGATTATGCAGATACTCGTCCAGATCGGCCTTCTTGAAGAATGCCGTGCCATAAAGGCGCTGCAGCTGTTCGCGGCTTGCGTCGCCTCGCCAGTATGCACCAGCAAGCTTCATCATCTTAAATGCGCCGATTTTGCCCGCAGAGGGAACATGAGGACCTGCGCACAGATCCACAAAAGAACCGTGGCGGTAGACCGAAATCTCACCTTCGGTCAAATCATCGATGTGCTCAAGCTTGAAACGCTGGTCAGCGAAAATTTCTTTCGCCTCTTCAACCGATACAACCTCGCGAACAAAAGGCTCGTTCCTCTTCACGATCTGAGCCATTTTCTTTTCGATAGCCGCAAAATCATCCGAAGAGATATTTTCGGGCAATTCGAAGTCGTAGAAATACCCGTTGTCGGTGGCAGGGCCAAATGCAATCTGAGCACCAGGGAACAGCTCCTGAACAGCCTCAGCCATGATATGCGCACAGGAGTGGCGCATGATGGAAAGAGCCTCTGGGCTCTTGTTGGTGATGATTTCGATGGTTGCCCCGTCAGTTACCTGAGCAGTAACGTCCACCAGCTCACCGTTAACCTTGCCGGCAAGCGCAGCTTTAGCAAGACTGGTGCCGATAGATGCTGCCACATCGTAAACCGTGGCGCCTTCCTCGAGAATCTTCTTCGACCCATCTGGGAGAATGATTTCCACAATCGTTTCCTTTCTTGCATAGAGCGCATAAGCGCCCATACAACCATCAACGAACGAGCTATATTACCACACAGCTCGCCTTACCTTAGCACACCAGCTGACACAATCCTTGAGCCGCTGCCAAATACAGAAAGCCCAGCCGGTCCTTCCCTGTATAAAAGAGACAGGATCGGCTGAGCCCTCACGCTACTCTGTTGGCGAACAGGCAGCTACTTGATCTTTGTTGTGCAGTACGGGCACACAGTCCATGCGGGATCAAGCGCATGATGACACGTAGGGCACAGATTCTTCAAACGCGTATGGCAATTTGGACACAGCACGTAATCCGCTTCAACCGGATAACCGCAGTTTGCGCAATCGCCAAACTTCATAAGCTCACGCTGCTTCAGGGCAAGTTCGAGATCCTGCTCTTCACGATCCGCCTTAAGGAGCGGGGGGCGAATCATGCAATAAGCAACCAAACCAACGATAGGCACAACGGAAAGCAGACCCCATGCCCAGCCGAAACCACGAGCCCGGGCATCACGTGCAGCCCAAAAAATGGAGAGCAGATACAGAACTACGACAATGCCCAGCAGTGCAAACAGCACCGTCTGAACCTCACTCGTAAGGAACTGGGACATGATTTCGTTCATGGTTATCCTTCCTGGGAAATCTCAGCAAGCTCAGCACGCAAACGCGTAAGGCGGTCGGTGATATCGGCCAGCTTTGCACGGTCCTTCTCTACAACCTCAGGAGCCGCCTTGGAAAGGAAGCCGGGGTTGGAAAGCTTCTTGTCGAACTTGGTGAAATCCTTTTCCAGTTTGCCGATTTCCTTCTCCAAGCGAGCGCGCTCCTTGTCGAAGTCAACCAAGCCAGACAGAACCACATAGGCTTCCACCCCGTCAGCGAGGCACACGCTAGACTCACCAGGACGTGCCGCGTCAACGGATACCGCAGAAACCTTGGTATTCGCCAACGTAGAAATCAACTGCACCTGGCTCTCGAAGAGGTTTGCCGCTGCATCATTCTGGGCCTTAACCACTACTTCGAGCTCCGCGCGAGGCGAGATTCCGTAACGAGCACGAATGGAACGGATGCCGGAGACAACCTGGGTAACCATGGTGATAACCTGCTCGGCTTCGGGATCGATGTACTTTTCCAGCTTGTCGGCATCAGGCCACGATGCAACCATCAGATACGGTGCTTCTTTTTCGCCCGGAAGCTCCTGATAGATCTGCTCGGTTACAAAAGGCATTGCGGGATGAAGCAGACGCAAGGCCGTATCAAGAACGAACACCAGATTTCGCTGCATAACAGCGCGCTCTTCCCCGCCAGCGTTCAGGCGAGCCTTCGAGAGCTCAATATACCAGTCGCAGAATTCATTCCAGAAGAACGCGTACAGTTCTCGAGCAACATCAGCGAACTCAAAGCCGTCGTATGCGGTGTCAAGGGAACGAACCAATCGGGCCAGACGCGAGAACATCCAGCGATCCGCTTCCGTCTTAGGCTCAGGCTCGCCAGGAACGAAACCGTCCAAGTTCATATTCACAAAACGGGCAGCATTACGAACCTTGTTGGCAAAGTTACGGCTGCTTACCAGCTTATTCTCGTTGAACTTCAAATCCTGGGCACCGGTAACCTGCATAAGCAAACCGAAGCGCATGCCGTCGGCACCGTAATCCTGCATCAATTTCAGGGGATCCACGCCATTGCCGCGGCTCTTCGACATCGGCTTGCCATCGGCAGCCATAACCGTGGGATGGATGATGACGTCCTTGAACGGGATCTGGTCGGTAAAGTAAAGCGAAGACATTACCATGCGCGCAACCCACAAGCCCATGATGTCACGGGCGGTAGACAGCATCTGCGTTGGATAGGTGGGCTTCAGCTCGTCGGGGTTTTCCGGCCAGCCCTGCGTGGCGAAAGGCCACAACTGCGAGGAGAACCAGGTATCAAGAACGTCTTCGTCCTGATGAACATGACCGCCGCACTTTGGGCAAACGTCGGTGTCTTCCATCAGGGCGTCTTCCCAGCCACAGGAATCGCAATAGAACATCGGGATACGATGACCCCACCAAAGCTGACGGGAAATGCACCAATCCTTCAGATTTTCCAGCCAATCAAGGTAAACCTGCTTCCAGCGTGCGGGATGGAATTGGATCTCACCGTTCTCCACCACTTCGGCAGCACGTTTCTTCAGGCGGTCAACCGCGACAAACCACTGCTCCGACAACCAAGGCTCGAGCTTGGTGTGGCAACGATAGCACGTCATAACGGAATGATCGTGGTCTTCCACATGATCAAGAAGACCCAAAGCCTCGAATTCCGCAACGATGGCTTCACGTGCTTCATCGCGCGTCATGCCGCTGAACTTGCCATAGCCCTCAACGACAACCGCATGCTCGTCGAAAACGTTGATCTGCTCAAGGTTGTTGCGCTGACCCATGGCATAGTCATTCGGGTCGTGGGCAGGAGTGGTCTTCACGCAACCCGTACCGAACTCGGAATCGACATAGTAGTCGGCAAAAATCGGAATCTTACGACCTACGATAGGCAGATCGATCGTCTTGCCAACAAGATGCTTGTATCGCTCGTCCTTGGGGCTTACCGCAACACCGGTATCGCCCAACATGGTTTCGGGACGGGTGGTGGCAACAACCACATATTCCATCCCGTCAACCGGCTCGGAAAGCGGGTAGCGCAGGTACCACAAATGGCCCTTCTCATCTACGTATTCAGCCTCATCGTCAGCGATAGCAGTGGTGCAGGAAGGGCACCAATTGACGATTCGACGACCCTTGTAAATGAGGTCATCGTGATACCAATCGCAGAACACCTTACGAACAGCATTGGCGTATTCGGGCGACATGGTGAACTTCTCGTCGTCGTAATCGCACGAGCATCCCATGCCAGCAATCTGCTTCACAATAGTGTTGCCATAGTCTTCGCGCCAATCCCAGCACGCATCAACAAACTTCTCACGGCCGATTTCAAGGCGGGAGATGCCTTCTTCAGCGAGCTTTTTGTCCACCTTAGTTTGGGTGGCAATACCTGCATGGTCAGTGCCAAGGATCCAACGAGCCTGATAGCCCTGCATGCGAGCACGACGGATGCAGGTGTCTTGGATGGTGTCGTTCAAGGCATGGCCCATATGAAGCATGCCGGTTACGTTCGGCGGAGGAATAACGATGGTGTAAGTGTCTGCACCGTTCTTGCCGAAACCGGGCGTACGACCAAAGTACCCCTTCTCTTTCCAGGCGTCGAAAAGCGGCTTTTCCCAGTCTTGGTAAGACTGCTCTGCCTTTTTATCAGATGCCATGCCTGTTCCTTCCAAAATGTCAGATTGTGTTAGTTCCAGTAAACAGCCCAAAAGCCGCCGCATCAACCCCACTCGGGCAATGCGACGGCATAGGGGAAAATTTATTCAGTATCCGCCGCTTCGGCGCTTACCTGCTCGATAACAGGCTTAGTGGTTCCTTCGATGTCGCTGCGGCGAATAACGACACGAGTATGCCCTTCATATTCGGGGAGCTCGTACATAACGTCCATCAACGCCTTTTCGCAGATGCTGCGCAAACCTCGAGCACCCGTCTGATGTTCAATAGCGCGCTCAGCAATAGCGGTAAGTGCATCATCCTCAAACACCAGATCGGAATCTTCGTATTTGAACATCACGGTGTACTGCTTTACCAAGGCATTCTTAGGTTCAGTGAGAACACGTACCAGATCTTCCTCGGAAAGCTCTTTGAGAGCGGTGACAACAGGAATACGACCAACGAATTCAGGGATCATGCCAAACTTGTGTAAGTCTTCCGGCAGCACCTGGGTAAGCAGTTCCGCATCGGCGGCACGCTTCGATTCGGGCATGTCGGACCCAAAACCGATATTGGTCTTGCCAACACGCTCAGCGATGATGTCGGGCAAACCAACAAAAGCGCCGCCCAGAATGAACAGGATGTTGGTCGTGTCGATGTGAATGAGCTCTTGCTGGGGGTGCTTGCGGCCGCCTTGAGGAGGAACCGATGCCTCGCAACCTTCTACGATTTTCAGCAATGCTTGCTGAACGCCCTCACCCGACACGTCACGCGTGATGGAGAGGTTTTCAGCCTTGCGGGCAACCTTATCGATTTCGTCGATATAAACGATACCGACTTCGGCGCGCGGGATGTCGAAATCAGCTGCCGTAATAAGCTTCAGCAGGATATTCTCAACGTCTTCGCCAACATAGCCCGCTTCCGTCAACGTAGTGGCGTCGGCAATAGCAAATGGCACCTTAAGCGTACGAGCGAGCGTCTGAGCCAGCAGTGTTTTGCCGGAACCGGTAGGGCCAAGAAGCATGATATTGCTCTTTGCGAGCTCAACATCACCGCTATCTGCAGCCTCTCCCAGGCTAACGCGCTTGTAATGGTTGTATACCGCAACAGAGAGCGCGCGCTTTGCCTCTTCCTGACCCACAACATGCTCTGAGAGCTGCTCGAAAAGCTCGCGGGGAGTAGGAAGATTCTCCAGAACAGGAACACCGCTATCAGAACGACCATCGTCATCGGCATCTGCAGTAACCTGAAGCACATGGTTCAGCGCATCAGATTCGAGTCCACGCAGATTAAGATCAGCCATCATGGCCTCCGCGGAAAGAGAAATGCACTCATCGCAGATAAAAATGCCATCAGGGCCCGAGATCATGGCGTTAACCTGATCGGGCGTCTTTCCACAGAACGTGCAACGGATATCTTCGCGTGCAGGGGGGACGGATCCCTTCTGATCGGTCATTCTAAATTACTCTGCTTTCTTTTCGTCAGAGGCGAAGCGAGATGCAACAACCTTGTCTACCAAGCCATAGGCACAAGCTTCTTCCGCCGTCATCCAATTGTCGCGCTCGGAATCAGCATGAACGCGCTCTACGGGCTGACCGCAGTGCTTGGCGATAATCCCCTCGAGGCGATCACGGGTTTTCTTCATCTCGGTTGCCAAGATCTGAAAATCGGTCTGCTGAGTGCGCTCGTCAGAACCGCCCATGGGCTGATGGATCATTACCTGAGCGTTAGGCAGGATGATACGCTTGCCAGGTGCGCCAGCAGTAAGCAAAACAGAACCCATAGACGCTGCAAGCCCCATGCAGATGGTAGAAACATCGCACTTGATGTACTGCATGGTGTCATAGATAGCAAGGCCTGCGGATACCGAGCCTCCGGGAGAATTGATATAAAGCGAGATATCCTTATCGGGATCAACCGACTCCAAGTGCAGGAGCTGAGCAACTACCGTATTCGCAACGGCGTCGTCGATGGGCTCGCCAAGAAATACGATGCGCTCATTGAGCAAGCGGGAGTAGATGTCGTAGCTGCGCTCACCGCGGGGCGACTGCTCCACAACGTACGGCACGAGAGCTGATTGGGTGGGGTTTATGAACATGGATACCTCTTTCACTCATTCATGTCGCTAATGCGACAGGGCTTTTATGGATCGAAGGGGCAACCATCGCCTAAGCGACAGCTGCCCCCGCGTTACTAAAGTATCAAGGACGAGCAGAAGCTCTGTTAGTCCTATTCGGCTTCCTTGGTTTCTTCGACCTCGGTAACCTTGGCCTGAGCGATAACATCGCGCAGTGCGTTTGCACGAACGATGCTCTCGCGGATCATGGGCAGACGGCCTTCCTTGCGCCATTCGTTCTCGATGAGCTCGGGATCGTCGAGGTCAGCCTGAGCAAACTCGTTATGAACGTCTTCCTCGGTTGCCTTCATGTCGAAGTGACGTGCCCAAG
Source organism: uncultured Eggerthella sp. (assembly GCA_965147435.1). GTDB lineage: Bacteria > Actinomycetota > Coriobacteriia > Coriobacteriales > Eggerthellaceae > Anaerotardibacter. Next base: position 201,972 of record CBCTKC010000001.1, read on the forward strand.
CATCAAGAGCGAGGTCCTGGCGTACCACGTCAGCAGCCTGCTTCTTGTTGTCTTCCTTGAACTGGTCAGCGGTGATATCCATAGCAGTGAGGTACTTGTCGAAAGTCAAGCCCATGCTGGAAAGCTGGCCATAGAAATTCTGGAGCAGGTTGGTCTCTTCGCGCTCGAGCATTGCCTCGGGGAGCTCGCCTTCGAGACGGCTGCCCAGAGCGATAAGGCACTCGTTCTCCTTGCGGCGAACCATGCTGGAACCCTTCTGGGTCTTGATGCTCTCGGCAATCTTGCTGCGCATATCCTCGAGGCCCTCGAAACCGAAGGTTTCCTTTGCCCATTCCTCGGTAACCTCGGGAACGATCTTCTTCTTGATAACGTCGATCTTGACGTCGAAGTGGAACATGCCCTTCTTCTCAAGGGAAGCAGCAACAGCAGAAGTGTCCTCGGAAAGATCAAGGTCGAAGGACTTTTCTGCACCCTTCTTCAGGCCAATGAGCTCTGCATCGAAGGACTCAGGGTATACGCCCTGGCCAAGCTCGTACAGGCGATGGTCGGCAGAAAGCGCAGGAACATCGTTGCCCTCTGCATCGGTTGCGGAAAGGGTGAGCTCCACGAATTCGCCAGGCTTAACCTTGGTGTTGGCGTTGGCATCTTTGAAGTCGTGGTAGTAGTTACGGAGTTCTTCGATCTGAGCGTCGATCTCTTCGTCGGTAGCCTCGGAAGTGGGAACCTCTACCTCAACAGGCTCGTAGCTGGAAAGCTCGTACTCGGGCTTAACCTGAACGGTTGCGGTGAAGTTGAAGGGCTTGTGGTCTTCAACAAGCTCAAGCTCGTACTGATAGTCAGGACGCTGCAGAGGCACGATGTTGTTCTCTTCGAGTGCCTGAGGGTATACCTCGTTGACAAGATCCTCGGTAACGGTGGTGCGTACTGCATCAGCGCCCATGATGTTGTCGATAACGGGACGAGGAGCCTTGCCAGGGCGGAAGCCAGGGAAGCTGTAGCGCTTGGCAACCTGACGATACGTACGCTTGATGCGTGCGTCTACATCGTCAGCGTCGACCTCGAAGCTGAACTTCACTTGGTTGTTCTCGAGAGCCTCTACTTTGATGTTCACGAATAAACTCCTTCTTGGGTACAACATTGAATCGCGTAAATGGTGCGGGTGAAAGGACTTGAACCTTCACGGGGGTTACCCACCAGAACCTAAACCTGGCGCGTCTGCCAATTCCGCCACACCCGCATTTTGGTACGCGACGTTTGCCACCCGTCCAGGGCGACAACTTCGCTATGATAACAAATCACTTTGCAGTTGTAACTCACAATGCAAAAAACGCAGAAAGGTGCACGAATCTTCTTTGATTTTCATTCGCTCAACGGTCGTCAGGCGCCCCGAACGGGAAATCAATGCGCTCTAAAGCGAGGAAACGTCCTTTGCTGTAATGGTTCGAGAAGGGGAAACCAACACGGTTCCCACCTGCCCCACCATGGCAGCATCGTCGTAGAACACGCCCTTCACCAAAGCGCCATGGGAGGAAAGACCCTCATCCTGGCTTGATATGACGATGGTGGCGCCTGCGTAACTGTCCAGAAGCGAAAGATCCTTTGTCACGCACACAATCATGTCAACACCAAGGTTCTTGTAGTCGGCAATACGCTTGGAAAAATAGCTCTGCTGCGCCGTTACCTCGTCGATAGAGAGGAAGCCGAACGTACGGCCATCCGCGCGTACAACCGTGCGCTCGTTATATCGACCCAAATCGACCACATCGACCACGATCACGCTTGCTTGCTTCTCCACATATGAGCAACGCAGAGAAAAGAGCGAAAGCGAATTTTCACCTTCCCCCTCCTTGGCAACATCTGATGCCTGAGAAGCACTTAACTCATCGTTTTTTTCCACGCTTTTCTGGATTGATTCTTTGTTAAGAGAGCGCGGCATCAATTTGCCGTCCTTCACGCCCGTAGTGTCAACCACCGTTTCACGACGGCTTTCAGCTGTCCCCTCATACACCAGCGCCGTATAGCCATCAAGACTACCAGCAGCATCATCGATGGAGCTTGCCGCCACATTCAAGGAATGGCCCAAGGTGCAGATGTAGGCGATAGCTACGGCAAGGACAGAAAACCCCAGCAAGAAGAACACAACCAGCGCCGCTTTTTCACGCGATACTTTCTTCATCGACAACCCAACCCTGCCACGCTAGTCACGACTGCCTTCGGCGCATTCGCTCTGAGCGAAGATGCGAGCCAGGAAGCGACCCGTGTGGCTTTCGGGCACCGCAGCAACTTCCTCGGGCGTGCCGGACGCCACGATAGTGCCACCGCGATCGCCCCCCTCAGGGCCAAGGTCAACCACGTAATCGGCTGCCTTGATGATGTCGAGGTTATGTTCGATGACAAGCACGGTGTTCCCCGCGTCCACCAAACGCTGCAGCACCTCAAGTAACTGACGAACGTCATCGAAGTGGAGGCCCGTGGTGGGTTCATCGAGAATATAGAAGGTTTTGCCCGTTTGGCGACGTTGGAGTTCGCTTGCAAGCTTCACACGCTGAGCTTCACCGCCGGAAAGCGTGGTGGCGGGCTGCCCCAAACGAATGTAACCCAACCCCACATCGTGCAGAGTGTCGAGCTTGCGCGCCAGCCCAGGGATCTTAGAAAAGAAACCGCGAGCCTCGTCGACCGTCATATCCAAAACGTCATACACGTTCTTGCCACGATACGTCACTTCCAGCGTTTCGCGATTGTACCTTTTGCCTTGGCACACCTCGCAATCGACGTATACGTCGGGCAGAAAATGCATCTCGATCTTTTTCTGGCCATCGCCCTTACATGCCTCGCAGCGACCGCCCGCCACGTTGAACGAGAAGCGGCCGGGAGCGTATCCGCGCACCTTCGCTTCCGGCGTAGAGGCGAACAGGGCACGGATATCGTCCCATAGGCCAATATAGGTTGCAGGGTTGGAGCGCGGTGTGCGCCCAATGGGACTCTGGTCGATGTTGACAACCTTATCGATACGCTCAGCACCCAGAAGTCGACGATACTCGCCCGCTTTGCGGTGGGCATGGTTCACGCGATTTGCGAGCGCTGGCGCCAAGGTATCGGTGATAAGCGAGCTTTTTCCCGAACCGGACACGCCCGTGATAAGCGTAAGCGTGCCGAGGGGCACCGTGAGATCGACCTTCTTCAGGTTGTTCTCGCACGCTCCCTTCAGCTGAATGGAGCCTCGGCGCGGATGGCGACGCTCGGACGGAATGGGGACACACTTACGGCCGCTTAGATACTGCGCGGTAAGAGAATCCTGAACCTGCATAATCTCTTCAGGCGTGCCGGCAGCAACCACCTCACCACCCAACTCGCCTGCGCCAGGACCCATATCGATAACGTAATCAGCACTCCGAATGGTGTCTTCGTCATGCTCAACCACCACCACGGTATTGCCCAGATCGCGCAAATGCTCAAGCGTACCAATCAGGCGCTCGTTGTCACGCTGATGCAGGCCGATAGAGGGTTCGTCCAAGATATAGAGCACTCCCATCAAGCCTGCGCCAATCTGGGTGGCAAGGCGAATACGCTGCGCTTCACCACCCGAAAGCGTAGCCGTAGCACGTTCGAGCGTGAGGTAATCAAGCCCCACGTCAACCAAGAAGCGCAAGCGCGTCTTGATTTCCTTCACGATAGGCACTGCAATGACCGCCTGCGCATCGGAAAAGCTCAAGCCCTCAAAGAACGCGAGCGAATCACGGGACGACATCTCGCAAACCTCATGGATGTTTTTACCAGCAACCGTTACCGCAAGGATTTGGGGGTTCAGACGCTTACCGCCGCAGGTTGCGCAGGGAATGATGGAAAAATACTGCTCGTATTTCTGGCGCTGACGATCAGAGGACGCTTCTTTGTAGCGATGCATCACCGCTTCGCAAATGCCCTCCCATTCGATGAACCAGTAGGTTTCGCGGCCATCGACGGTAACGTAGTCCACGCGAATCTTTTCGCCGGGCGCGCCTTCCATCATGATTTTCTGGACCTTCCTTGGGATATCCTCCCAAGGAGTATCGGGGCTCACGTTGTAATGTTCGAGTACCGCCCGCATAACCTGAGGGTAATAGTTGCCCGTCCTGAACGGCGCAACCGCACCTTCGGAGAGCGAAAGCGACTTATCGGGAACCACCAAGCTTGGGTCAACCTCTTCGCGGCTGCCAATGCCCAAGCAATCGGGACACGCACCGTACGGCGCGTTGAACGAAAAGTCACGTGGCTGGAGCTCGGTCATGGAATAACCATGCTCGGGGCACGCCAACGCAAGCGAGAACAGGTGCTCGCCTTCCGCCAAACCACCCGTAGCGCCCGAAGAGGTTACCACGTCGGCAGCCTCTTCGCCCTTGCGCATCACCTTCACCAAGACTCGTCCCTCGGCAAGCTGGCAGGCCATCTCAACCGCCTGAGCAATGCGTGCGCGCGCGCTTTCCTTCAGCACGACACGGTCGACCACCACGTCGATGAAATGTTTGATCTTCTTATTCAGAACCATCGGCTCGCCGCCGAGCTTCGTCACTTCCCCATCAATGCGAACGCGCGAGAATCCCTCCTTCTGCAAGCCCTGAAAGAGCTTGGTGAATTCGCCTTTTCGACCCGCAACAACCGGCGCCATGATAAGGGCACGCTCGCCTTCACCTAGGGCCAACACGTCGTCGGTAACCTGGTCGGTAGTTTGCGACTTGATCTCGCGCCCGCACTCGGGGCAATGGGGAATGCCCACGCGTGCGAAAAGAAGGCGCAGATAATCATAGATTTCCGTAACGGTACCGACCGTGGATCGGGGGTTTTTGCTCGTGGTTTTCTGATCGATGGAAACCGCCGGGGAAAGACCGTCGATGGAATCAAGATCGGGCTTGCTCATCTGACCCAAAAACTGGCGCGCATAGCTGGATAGGCTCTCCACATAGCGACGCTGGCCTTCCGCGTAGATAGTATCGAAGGCTAAGGAACTTTTGCCGGAACCGGAGAGCCCCGTGATAACAACAAGCTTGTCGCGCGGGATCTCCACATCGACGTTTTTGAGATTATGCTCGCGTGCACCCTTGATGACGATTGAGCTCTGCCCCATGTTTGGCCTCTTCCTCTTTTTCGTAACAAGAAATTGTACCGCAGAACAAGACGAAGCTCGCATGCTCCACAATTGCCACCTGCACATCACCCTCTAGAGGTAATCCGGAAATGCCTCGAACACGCCAAACCGACCCGTAAATCACCCTCGAGGGTGAGCCTTGCGGTGAGCTTCCTGCAATCGCTCGGGGGTCATATGGGTATAGATCTGCGTGGTGGAAAGGCTTGCATGGCCCAGCATCTCCTGAACGCTACGAAGATCAGCTCCCCCAGCCAGCAGATCGGTGGCAAATGAGTGGCGCATGGCGTGAGGCGTCAGCGAAAGATCCAAACCGGCTTTGCCCAGAGCGCGCTTGAACACCGCGCGGATGGCATTAGCGCTCATGGGGTTCCCCCTAGAGGAGAGGAACACATATGGGTTGGGCCCCTTCAGCAAAGCGGGGCGCCCCTCGTTGAAATAACGGGCAAGCGCCAAACAAGCCTTTTTGTGCAATGGAACGATTCGCTCCTTCGAGCCTTTGCCTATAACGCGGAGCAGCGCTTCATCCATGAACACCTGTGAGCATAAAAGCCCCGATGCTTCGGAAACGCGAAGCCCAGCAGCATACAGCAGCTCAAGAAGGGCTTGGTCGCGAAGATCGGTAGCGGAGATGTCCTCTGGATTCTTCCCCGCAAGAGTAACCGAGAGCAACCGTTCCATATCACCTTGTTTGATAACGCGCGGCAAAGGCTTTCCCTGCTTGGGGCCTTGGATCACCTCGGCAGGGCTCGAGGAGATATGCCCTGTTACAACAAGCCATCGATAGAACGACTTAATAGAGCTCAGGTGACGGTTCGCCGTGCGGCGCGCGTAGTGCGCTTGATCGAGATAGGCAAGGTAGCGTCGCACATGACGATGATTTGCCCCCAGCGGAGAAATATCGCACCGGGCACACCAACGAAGATAATCGCTCACGTCAGCCCGATAAGCGCGAACGGTTTCCGTCGAAGCATTGAGTTCGGAGGAAAGCGAAGAGCAAAACGCATCGAGCAGCCCGGCGCAGGGCAGCTCCCCGCATATGCGGGTTTCCCCCTCCAAGGGCACAGCATCCCTGCCGCTTGGCGCTTCCTTCGCCATGTCGGGCTGCTCGATGCAATCCATATTAGCCGATCAGACCCTTCTTGTGCAGCGCATCCACGTACCCCTGCAACGCCTCATCACCACGGCTGGCATAGGCGGCATAGCGTTCACGCTTGTTGCGAATCTTCTTTTCGAAGGGCTTCATTATGCCGAAGTTCACATGCATCGGCTGATAATCCTGCGTTTCGGGATTGGTGGCATAAGCAATGAGCGCGCCGAAAGCCGTTTCCTCGGGAAGCAATGGGGCGTCTTCGCCGTCCAATTGAGCACTCACGCTCAGCGCAGCATACAGCCCCGAAGCAATCGCCTCGCAATAGCCTTCCGTGCCACCGAATTGGCCAGCGACGAAAATCGGCACGGGCAAGGCATTCGCAGCTTCGGTACTCAACTGGAGCGTTCGACTGAGCATCTGCGGCGCATCGATAAACGAATTGCGATGCATCACGCCATATCGAGCAAACTCGGCATTCTCAAGACCGGGGATCATGCGGAATACGCGCTTTTGTTCAGGAAACGTGAGGTTGGTCTGAAAACCAACCAAGTTGAAGCTCTGCCCGTGAGCATCTTCGGCACGCAGCTGAACTACCGCCCAGGGGCGACGGCCTGTTGCCGGATCGGTGAGACCAACAGGCTTCAGCGGCCCAAAACGAGGGGCATCGAAGCCGCGACGCGCAATTTCCTCAATGGGCTGACAAGCTTGGAACAAGTCGGTTGTCTCGAATTCTCGCTTGATAATGCGATCGGCCGCCACGAGCTCCTCCATGAAGCGCTCGTATTCCTCTTTGCTGAAGGGGGCATTCAGGTAATCGCCGCCCCCATCTTCATAGCGGCTCTGGCTGAACACCTTGGACCTATCGAGCGAATCGGCCATAACCACCGGTGCTGCCGCATCATAGAATGCAAGGTGACCCTGCCCAGTCAGCTTCTGCATAAAAGCAGCCAGCCTGTCGGAGGTAAGAGGCCCCGAAGCAACGATGACGGCATCGGCGGGCGCATACGGTGCGGCATCGGACCCATCACCATTGGCCACGAGAACCTCACCTTTACCGCCCAAGCCAACCACTTCCGCATTCACGCGCGTGATGAGAGGATGCGCTTCAAGAGCGTCAGTTGCCCGCTGCGAGAACAGGTCGCGATCGACCGCAAGCGCCCCGCCCGCCGCAACGCGTGTCTCGTTCGCAAACGAGATAAGGTTCGACCCTAGGCAGGAAAGCTCATGCTTAAGCATTCCCGCCGCACTGTCGGGCTTAGTTGATTTCAGCGAGTTCGAGCACACCAATTCGGCAGCATTCCCACTGCGGTGAACATCAGTCTGAACCAGCGGGCGCATTTCGAACAGACGAACCGCAATGCCACGCTGGGCAAGCTGAAGGGCAGCCTCGGTTCCCGCAAGGCCCGCCCCAATGATATCTACTGTGTTGTTTTCCATAGCAGAAACTATACCTGAGCAGATCTTTGGCACATGCTGAACTTTTCATTATTCAGGCTTTTCCCTAAAATCAAACACGAGGGATTTCTCGTCTCTTCACCAACTGCTAAGGAGACACCATGGCTATCAATTTCTGCCCCCGATGCGGCTCAAAAATCAGCGCAGGAGCAAAATTCTGCGGAACATGCGGCTCCCCCTTGCAACGAGCAAGCGACCAACCAAGCCAAGCTTATTCTCCTCAAGCAACGCCTACACCAACCGGCGCCCAAGTTGCCTCAGCAACGTCAGCCGCCACCACAACCACAAAAAGCCCTTTAACCTGGGTCATCGTAGCGGTAGTAGCAGTCGTAGCCATAGGAGCAAGCTGGTTCTTCTTCTTCAATAACGACATCACAGGGACGTGGGTCGCCGAAGAAAGCGGAACAACGGTCGAAGTCGTCTTTGACCAGGGTGGCACGGGAACCATGACCATATACGACGCCGGCAAGTCAACAGACGACGTCGATTTCACCTATGAAATGAATGACGGTTATCTCCTTATCCAAACTAAAACGACCCTTTACAAATTCGGTCGCACAGTCAGGGTTCCTTGCGAGATACACGGGAATACGATGACATGGGACCCCGATGGAGACAACGTCACCTTCGCCAGGCAGTAGCCCCTCTGTATGCCAGCCGGCTACGTGGGAATATAGGGACAGGTCCCATTTTCCCAGCAAACTGGGAAAATGGGACCTGTCCCTATATTCCCACCTTACACGGTAGCTGGCCCGTAACGACCATCGGGGAACCGCGCAATCAGCCCATCGCGCTCAAAAGCTGCCAATTTCAGCATGATCCAAGTGAGCCTGTCGCCAACCTGACCTTGCTCTCCCTCATCCCAGGGCAGCGCGAGCATCTGCTCTACGCGCATAGGATTTGCACAAAGCGCAGCAAGCAACGGGTCAGCATCGCCTGAAGCCCCTTTTCCAGCCAAAGGACCTCCCTCAACGCTTCCTCCTGCAGTCTTACGCATATCCTCCCTGCGCAAACAGCCGAATAGCCCAAACAACGTATCCTCGAACGTCTCGGAATCAATAATGGGCGTAGCACCCTGATAGATAAGACGGTTCGCACCTAACGAAGTAGGCGAAGTGATGGGCCCTGGCACCACCAGCACTTCACGATTAGCGGCCAATGCCTCATCTGCGGTCGAAAACGTTCCAGAAGGTAACCCCGCCTCTACAATGAGCGTGGCTCGCGCCAAGCCCGCAATAATTCGATTGCGCGCCCTAAACGTATAGGGCAACGGGGGAAACTCCCAATCGTGCTCGGAGACCACCGCCCCGCCGCGATCGATTATTTCCTGGAACAGGGAAACATTACGAGCTGGATACGGCATATCGCAACCTCCACCTAGCACCGCCACGGTCTGCCCTCCAACAGAAAGTGCTCCCCGATGTGCGTGGGAATCGCAGCCGAGGGCGCCGCCAGAGATAATTGGAACCCCCTTTGCCGCAGCCAATCCGGCAAACTTCTCAGCGGCAGACATCCCGTACGGCGTTGCCTTGCGGGCCCCTACCACCGCCAAACCGTCACACAGGGCATTCAAGTTGCCAATCACGTACAACGTTTCGGGGGGATCGGGGACATTCATCAGAGAATCAGGGTACCCATGCGCTCCCCTTTTCAAGGTATGACGAGCGCCACGCATCTTGATCGCAGGAACACTCGAATAGCGAGTTTTGTGGATACGCTTCGCTTGTTCCGTCGTAGGCTCTCCTACCATTTCAATCCCCCTCCAAAACGTAACCCAAAGGCTTCTGCCACATGAGCGTTCGATACCTGCTTCTGCTCCTCTATGTCAGCGATGGTTCGCGCCAAAAGCAGCGTCTTGGCCAGTGCGCGAGCGCTGAGTTCCTTGCTTTCGGCAAGAGCAAGGAAGAACTCTTCCGTTTCAGCAGAAAAGCAACAAGCGTCCCTTAAATACCTCACGCTTTTCCCTGGCTTGCTGCCATTTCCCCCGAAGCATGCTCGTTTCTCTCTGAAAGCCCGCGCTCGCTCAACACCCTCCCGCAACTCAGAAGAGCTTTTTCCCGCTTCCTGTCCCAACAGCTCACGACTATCGCTACGCCACACATCGATTCGAATATCGATACGGTCGAGCAAAGGGCCGCCGATACGGTTCTGATACATCTGGACCGCAGCAGGAGAGCACTTGCACCGACCTGTAGGATCTCCGAAATAGCCGCATGGACAGGGATTGGTTGCCGCCAGAAGCTGAAAACGTGCAGGAAATGAATACGTACCATCCGCACGTGTAAGCGTAATACCCCCGTTTTCCAAAGGCTGACGAAGCGTCTGTAACACGGAGGCTTTGAATTCGCTCATTTCGTCAAGGAACAGTACCCCGTTGTGGGCAAGGGATGCTTCTCCGGGGTGCGGCGGCGAGCCTCCCCCAACAAGGCCCGCTGCCGTAGCGCTATGATGGGGGCTGCGGAAAGGCCGCCGACCCGCAAGGATCGCCGCAACGTCTTCGCCCACCACTGAATGGATGAGTGCCGTTTCCAGACGCTCTTCCTCACTGAGGCTGGGCAAAATACCGCCAAACCGCTGCGCAAGCATCGTTTTACCCGAACCAGGCGGCCCCACCATAATTACCCCGTGCCCGCCCGCTGCCGCTACTTGCAATGCGCGCTTTGCCATTTCATGCCCCAGAACCTCCGAGTAATCGCCTGAAGGATGAATCCCTTCAAAGCTAAGCACAGGAGCATCGATAAAGCGCGGTTCGCGCACATGGGAAAGCCGTTCAAGAAATTTGCAGGTTAAGCCCTCGATTTTTACGAACCCCTCATCGGGAGCCCCAGCTATCAGTTCTAGCCCAAGCCCCGCCGCACAGCGCTGATACGCCAACATGCCCGCCGAGCAACGCACGCCGCCTCCCAGGGAAAGCTCGCCAACTACCAAGGCATGACGCACCACCTCAGCATCCATTTGCCCCGTCGCAGCCAAAATGCCGAGAGCGATGGGCAGGTCAAACCCCGATCCAGTTTTACGCAAAGCGCCTGGAGCAAGGTTAACCACGATCTTTTCATTCGGCATAACAAAGCCGCTTGAGCGCAATGCAGCCTTAACCCGCTCCCTTGACTCTTGGATGGCGGCATCGGCCATACCGACAATGGCAAACCCGGGAAGGCCGTTCGAAATCACAACCTCGACGGAAACGGGAATGGCCTCAACCCCTCGAATGGTGGCACCCTGAACCGAAAACGAACGGAACGCCATACCTATTCCACCCCGAATGCATTTTTATGGAAACGCAAGAACGCACGGTTCTCGGAGAGCACCAGAATGGAAATGACATCGAACCGAACGCGTATGTCGCAATTCTCGTACGTGGCCAGATAGCATGCCGCGATACGCTCGTATCGGTCACGCTTTTTAGCGTCAACCGCTTCGGCGGGAAACCCCTTTTCAACGTTAGATCTCGTTTTCACTTCGACAAAGCACAGGGTATCCTCTTCCAAGGCGATAATATCGGCTTCGCCAGCAACGCATGTCCAGTTCGTCTCTAGGATCTCATACCCTTTACGGCTCAAAAAGCGTGCAGCCGCCAATTCCCCCCGTTTGCCCAAGGGCAAATCGCGCTCTTCGGGCGTAGGCTCAGGGAACGGGCCCTCTTCGTTTTTCAGGCATTCATTTTCAGCAACCATAGCAGCCTCCTTTCGGTGACCACAATAGAAGCCGCACCTTAAATCGATGGGAATACCGTGCGAAAGCAATCGCAAACTTCTGAGAAAACGATGCGAATAACGAGCAAGCCCGGAAACAAAAGAAGCCCCGTCTGCAATGAGCCCCAAACCGTCTATCTTTCCTCAGACACAGGTATTGAAAGGCGGCATAAGCCCATGCAAACGGGGATCGAAAACAAGAGAACCGTTTAGTCGAACAACGATTCCTGCAAAAAGTTCTGGCAGAACGATACGCGATGAATAGGAGTCAAGCCCTTTTCCGCGATAGCTTGACGATGACGGACACTCCCGTATCCCTTGGAAGAGGCAAAATCATAACCGGGGTACTCTTTTTCATAGGAGACCATCAAAGCATCACGCGACACCTTGGCAATAAGCGAAGCTGCCGAGATGGAGGCACAACGGGCATCACCATGCACCACGTTCATTTCACGCGGGTCAAGATGCAGAGGATTGCCATCAAGGAGAATCACTTCAGGCTCTATACCCTGGGCCTCAATTTCAGCAACAGCCTGTCTAAACGCCTTCCGTAAACATGCCGTCATGCCGCATTCGTCGATCTCGGAAGGTTCGATATTGACAATAGCCCACGCTAGAGCGCGTTCCTTAACCGTTTCAGCCAAAGCGGGCCTATGGGTTTCAGACACCTGTTTCGAATCGTTGAGCCCTTCGATCGGAGGAGCATCCTTGCGAAGCACTACTGCGCCTACCGTTAGGGGGCCAGCCAACGGACCACGGCCCACCTCATCGAGGCCAACAGTCACGGCGCCATTCGTAATCTGTTCCTGGTAGGAATACAACTGGGATACCCGCTCGCGCTCCGCTCGCTCGGCCGCCAAACGACGCTTTGCAACAGCAAGTGCGTTCTGCACCCCCTTGCGCGTATCGGCACACAGCGAGCGCTCCAAAACCGCATACTCTTCCGCCGAAGCCTCAGAAAGCCGTTTCCTGATATCACTCACTGTTTGCATATGCCGCTCCTATCTCAAACAGCTCCCCATTCTACCCCATCGCCATAAGCGCACGAGAACACGGGAGAGCAATAAAAATACGGGCGGATTGCGTTTCTCTTCCCTTGGCTTCTCTTCAGCTGGCCATTGGGATAAAAAAAGACCCGCCAGAGGCGGGTCTTGAAAGAGCTAGTTAAAAGCCTTTTCCTTGATCTTGGCAGCCTTACCAACCTTGTCACGAAGGTAGTAGAGCTTAGCGCGGTTAACGTCGCCGCGACGAGTTACCTCGATCTTCTCGATCTTGGGAGAATGAACCGGGAAGGTACGCTCTACACCAACGGAGAAGCTGATCTTGCGAACCGTGAAGGTCTCACGGGAAGAAGCGCCATGACGGCGGATAACATCGCCCTGGAAGACCTGGATGCGCTCGCGGTTGCCTTCCTTAATGCGGTAGTGAACCTTTACGTTGTCGCCAACGTTGAAATCTGCGACCTCAGGGTTGATCTGCTGCTGCTCGATTGCGCGGATAATATCCATGGTTTCCGTTCCTTCTATATGCTCAACACTTAGTTTCACTAATAGGGTGTCTTCTGACACAGCCGAAAATTATACTGTTAGCCAGATGTTCATGCAAGAGGTTTATTGCTTTTTATTGGCAAACCTTCATCGACACCATATTCCCTCTTCTTTGGGCTGGACGTAAGAAGAAGCTGCCCAACGATGATACCAGTTCACTCGCATTCGTGGGGCAGATACTCTGCCAAATACCCTTTATCCGACAAAGCCTTCTCAATATCGTCAAGAGCCTCTTCGCTTTCGGCAGACACCAAATGAAAATGATACCCCGAAGTAACTGTCATGAGCAACGAAGAGCGTCCTGTTCGCATGTCTTCGGAAAAGCGCGCAATATCACGACGGCTTTTCAGACCCAAAGACGCAGTCACTTTTCCATACACGCGATGATTCACCATAACGTCTTCTACGGTGCCACCCAGATCGATGATGGTTTCAAGCTCATCTATCGTCTGCTCTTCTCCATGATGCACCTTGAAGCGCCTCGTGAACACCTGCGGCTCCCTCGAAGGCGACAGAACATAGCCACGATTGGTTGCCACGATATCGTGCCCGTTTGCGCGCAGAAGGGCAATGTCCTGCACGATAATCTGCCGACTTACTCCCAGCTCTTTAGCAAGCGCCGCACCTGAAAGTGGTTTATTTGAACCCGCAAGGTCGGAGACGATACGTCCCCGTCGCGTCTGCGCGCTTACCATAGCTTCAGCTTTGCCCATAAGCCGCTCCTTGCTAATCGAGAACCTTCAGATGCTTCATGCTCAAATCAAGAATACCCGCCGAGTGAGTTAGCGCGCCAGAAGACACGTAGTCAACACCCAATGCCGCGATACCCTGCAGGGCATCGATATCGACATTACCCGAGCATTCCGTTTCAGCACGACCGTCGATAAGCGAAAGAGCTTCTTTCATTTGCTGAGTGCTCATATTGTCGAGCATGATGATGTCAGCCCCCGCTTCCACTGCCTCGGAAACCTGCTCCAATGTTTCGCATTCCACTTCGATCTTACGGACAAACGGCGCACGCGAACGGGCAGCCCTCACAGCATTCGTTATGCCACCAGCGGCATCCAGGTGATTGTCCTTCAGCATCACGCCATCGGAAAGGTTGAAACGGTGGTTTCCGCCGCCGCCCAAACGCACTGCTTCCTTTTCGAAAATACGCATGCCCGGCGTAGTTTTACGGGTGTCAACGATAACGGTCTTCGAACCAGCATCCGCCAAAGCATCTACCGCTTGACGCGTTTTGGTGGCTATACCGCTCATGCGCTGCAAATAATTCAAAGCCACGCGCTCACCTGAAAGCAGGGCGCGAACGTCGGCGTGAACAACACCTAGCAACTGCCCCGATGAGATGCGCTGCCCGTCAGAAACTGCGGCATCGAACCGTGCCGTCGGATCAAGGATCTTAAAAGTGCGCTCGAACACCTGCAGTCCCGCAATAACACCATCCTGCTTGGCAATAAGCTCAACGGTGCCACGATGCGCCTCGGGCATCACTGCAGCAGTCGACACATCTTCGCTGGTGATGTCCTCGCGAAGCGCCCTTTTAATATGCTCGTCCACAATCAAAACAAACGAGGAAAGGTCCATCTACCTCGCCACCTTAACGACAACATCGGCTGCAGCCTGCTGGGGCATCTTGGCATGAGCCGCACGCTGTGCAGCACCCACCGTCGAAACCGCACCCGCATACATGGAAGCAGCCTTCGCCATGCGAGACGACACGACTCGCGCAGCACGCTGGGCGAACACCAGCGATTCAAGCAGCGAATTGGAGGCGAGGCGATTCTTGCCATGAACGCCATTGCAAGCCGTTTCACCCAATGCAAAGAAGTTCATCATGGTTGTTTCCGAGTCGCCATTCACATGCACGCCGCCCATGAAATAGTGCTGGGCAGGAACCACGGGGATAGGTTCTTTCAATAGATCGTAACCCTCTTCGAGGCAGTGCTCGTAGATGTGAGAGAAGTGACCGGTGATTTCATCGGGCGACATGCGCTCGAAGGAAAGCAACACGTGATCGGTGCCATCTTTTTCCATTTGCTCATAGATGGCCGCAGAAACCACGTCGCGCGGCTGCAGCTCATCGGTGAAACGATTGCCCTTAGCATCGAGCAAGATAGCACCTTCGCCACGACAGGATTCCGAGATTAGAAACGCACGTCCCGGGTGCTTGACGTACAGACTTGTAGGATGGATCTGAACGTAATCCATATGCTCAAGCGCAACGCCATGCTCCTGGGCAATGCGGCATGCGTCTCCCGTAAGGCTGGGGAAGTTGGTGGATCGCTCATAACGCCCCCCAATGCCCCCCGTGGCAAGCATGGTGTAGGGGGCGCGAATAAGGAGACGGCGTTCGGCTTCTTCACCACCACGGCGATCGGCGCACACGACACCTACGCAACGATTCCCCTGCGGTGCTTCGATAATATCGGTAACCTCGATGTGCTCCAGAATACGCACATTGGGAAGACGGCGAACGTTTTCCAGCAACGTGGTGGTAATCTCTTCGCCCGTAATGTCTCCGTGATAGCAAATGCGGGGACGTGAATGGGCCCCCTCACGCGTATACGCCAACGAGCCATCGGCCTCGCGCTCAAAGTCTACCCCACGACGGATCAGGTCATCGATAACCGAGCGGCTCGATCGGATCATGATATCGACGCTTTCAGCACGGTTCTCGTAATGGCCTGCCCTCATGGTGTCTTCATAGAAGGCATCGTAATCGCCCTCATCGTGAAGCACGCATATACCGCCTTGGGCGAGCATGGAATCGCATTCTTCCACAACTGTCTTCGTAACCATGATGATGTTTGCCGTAGAGGGGAGATTGAGTGCAGCATACAACCCCGAAACGCCACACCCCGCAATGAGCACATCGCATTTGATTTCTTCTGTCTGCATGGCAATCCCCTATCGTGCTGCATACTCGAGCATGAGCTCGAGGGTTTTCTTAGCTGGGTCCTGAAGCTCAAACGGAACCTCTACACCCACCTGCTCGTTAGCAAGGCAATCGGCAACCTTTTCCAGCGTTACTGCAGTCATGTTCTCGCATACAGGGACGCGATGGGCGAAATGGAAGCGCTTGCCACTGCCGGCATTGCGCCGCTCCATCTCACGCAGTACGCCGACCATCGTTACGATGATGAAATCTTTCGCATCGCTTTTCTGGGTGAACTCGATAATGCCCTTGGTCGAGCCGATATAGTCGGCCTCCGCCAACACCTCTTCGGTGCATTCGGGATGAGCAAGAACAAGCGCTTCGGGATACTCTTCCTCCAACGCAATGATCTCGTTGGGGGTAATACGCTGATGACGGGGGCAGAACCCGTTGTTTAAAATCACATGCTTTTCGGGAACCTGCTTCGCAACAAAACGCCCCAAGTTGACATCAGGAATAAACAGCAAGTGGTTCTGCGGCAGCTCGCGGCAGATCTTCTCCGCATTCGAAGAAGTTACGCACACGTCACTCCATGTCTTCATTTCGGCAGTGGAATTCACATAGCACACTACCGCCAGGTCATCACCGTACCGCGCGCGGGCATCATCGATGGTTTTCTTGTCGACCATATGGGCCATAGGACAATCGGCTGCAGGCTCGGGCAAGAGAACGGTCTTGTCGGGGTTCAGCAGCTTCGCGCTTTCGCCCATGAATTCAACGCCTGCAAGGACAATGGTCTTCTGAGGCAACTCCACCGCCAGTTTGGCAAGGTAGAACGAATCACCGACGTAATCGGCAACCGCCTGAACCTCAGGCTGCACGTAATAATGGGCGAGGATAACCGCGTCGCGCTCAGCCTTCAACCGATCGATCGTTGCCACCAACGCCGGATCAGGAACCTGAGCGGCAAACGAGTTCAAAGGTGCTTCGCATGCGGGGCAATCGGCCCTACCGCGAGGATTTTGAGCACCTCCCACTTGCTGCGACGACGAGACCTGCCTTCCAGCTTGCTTCCCTCCGATGGCTTCAACATTGCCCATGCGAACACTTCCCCTTCTTCCAAGCCACATTCTTTTGTCACAGGTTTATCATGGGCGGTAGTTTATCACCGCTGTTTACACCTGACAATTCAGGTGACAAGACACTAAGGAAACGAAACCTGCTTGAAACAATAAAGGCGCCTGGGAAACCCAAGCGCCTTCAATAGCCCAAAAGAACTAAATAAGAAGCAAAAGACCGAAAACCCCTACGCCTACGACGATGCACCATACCAATGATTTTGTTTTGATGGCAACGGCGGTAACAGCAGCAGCTGCAATAAGGGGAATCGCTGCTGGCCAAAAGCCCGCATCGAACATTCCCGGAGCAAGCAGGTCGTTAGAAATAAGGGCAGCGAATGCCGCTGGCGGAATGAAGGCAAGCGCCTGGGAAAGCCAGCCTGGAAGATCCCTTCCGCGCAAGGCAAATACGGGAACAACGCGGCAAACGAGAATGGTAACCGCGCAGGCAATGCCGATAAACGCAAACTCACTCCACGACATGAGCGCCCTCCTTCCTGGAAACGATCATGCCCGCAGCAACGCCGGCCAAAGCACCAACAAGGATAGCCGGGCCCGACAAACCTACGCACTTGCACACAAACACGCCCAACACCGCGACCAAAGCGGCAGCAATATTGGACTTCGTGGCTTTCTGGGAAAACAAAAGGCACAAGAAGATGCTTGTCATGGCAAACGACGCCAAAGCCGTGGGCACCGTAAGAAGAGACCCGAGGACAACGCCAAGAGTGTTGGCAAGAGCCCATGTTGTCTCGCACAGGAGATTGACTGCCGTCGCCTGCGACACCCTCCACTCCCCCGAGCTGAAGCGTCCCAAGTTCACCGCGAACGATTCGTCGGTTACCGTAGCGCCAAACAGGAAAGAAAGGGGCTTAGGGGTTTCGTGGCAGAAACGCGAAAGCGAAGCGCCGTACAACAGCTGACGCGTATTAACCAACGTAACCGAGGCGATGATGGCCAGCGCAGGCGACCCAGCAAGCCACATATTGGGGATCATGTACTGACCCGCCCCCGAATAAAAGAGCATAGAGAGCAGGAACACCTGCAAAGGATCAAGCCCTATCTGCTGGGCAAGGATACCGCAAGGTATGCCCAGGAACACATACCCGATCATGACGGGAAATGCTGCGTTAAACGGCGCCTTGATACGCGCAAACACGCCTTTGGGCTGTGAGGGATTATTGCTCTCGGGGGCAGTTCCGGGAGCTTGGTCTTCTTTATGTTTCGATTTCGTTTCGTCCATAGCCAAGACAATATACCACTCACGGGCAAGGCCCGCAGAAATAACCCGCTCATCGCGAATACTAAACGCTTGCAGAATGAAGCTCATCCGCGCTTTTCGAACAAGGCCCAACAGCAAAGAGGAAGACCGACCGTAATCATACGTACGCCAGCCGCGCCCAAACCGAGTCTTCCACATCGAGCAAGGCCGGAACCGAACCCTCCAACAAGGCCTGCACATAGCTCTCAAAAGAAAAAACGCTGCTCGTCTTGAGCAGCGTTTTCATCAGCGGAATGACTGAGGAACGAACATGTTCTTGAAAAAGTTGGTAGCATAACGGTCTGTCATGCCAGCCACATGATCGGTTACGGCGCGCAGCGGATCGCCGTCGGAAATCGAACGTAGCTCAGCAGGAACCTGATCGTAATGGCGAACAAAATAATCGAACAGGTCTTCCACCAAGTGCTTTGCTTTGCGTACCTCCTGCATCACCGGCTCAGCGGTATACACATTCTGAAAAAGGAACTCGCGCAGCTCCATCATGGCGTCCCATACAGGCTGACTCATTTGGATATCATCCGCACGAGCGGAAGTCTCAATCATGTCGTGCACCAGAGTCTCGATACGCGCAGAATGATTTTCGCCAAGCACTCGATGGGCAGAAGCGGGCAGATCGGACTCCCGCAAAGAACCAGCGCGGATGGCGTCATCGATATCGTGGTTCACATATGCAATGCGGTCGGCCGTGGCAACGATACGGCCCTCCAGCGTCTCTGCGCGCTGAGATCCGGTATGGCACACAATGCCGTCGCGCACCTCGGCAGTAAGATTGAGCCCCTTGCCATCGTTTTCAATGACATCAACCACGCGCAGGCTCTGAACATTGTGACGATACAGCGCCTGTCCTTCAGGCGAATCGGGGTCGATGCCCTTATGGCGCGCAAGACATGCCGCCAGCGCCTGTTCTCCCACGTGGCCGAAGGGCGTATGCCCCAGATCATGACCAAGCGCTATTGCCTCAGCAAGGTCTTCGTTCAGCCCCAGCGCACGAGCAATGGTGCGCGCAATCTGCGCAACTTCAAGCGTATGAGTGAGGCGGGTACGATAATGGTCGCCCACAGGCGCCAGAAACACTTGCGTTTTATGGGAAAGACGACGAAACGCCTTCGTATGCAAGATTTTGTCCCTATCTCGCTGGTATTCGGTGCGATAGAGATCAGGCTCACACGAACGCGCCCTTCCTTCCGTTTCATCGGAAAACGCGGCATCCGAAGAGAAGCGCACGTGTTCCTGGTCGGCCTGTTCTTCTCTGGATACCAGCTTCATGACTATTCCCCTTCGACAATAAGAAGACGACGGCACACCGGGCACGTTGCCAAGGGAGCCTGGGAGCGGATTTTGCTCATACGGCTTGAATCGAACGTGTTGCGACATGCGCTGCAGGCGCCTTCATGCACCTCCGCCAACGCAACGCCACCACATGCGCTACGGGTCTTCTCATATACCTTCAGTAATTCCCCATCAACCTGCTCAGCCAAAGAAACGCGTGCTTTTTCGCCCTCCTCGATGGCGGCGCGGAGGGATCCGCCCACCTTCTGGAAAGAAACGATAAGATCCTGTTCCTTGGCGTCAAGATCGGCAAGAGCCTGCATGATCTGCTTCATGACCGGATTGATCTTGTCCACTTCCTCTTCCACGCGGGAGAGTTCAAGTGACACCTTTTCGCGGCGCTTGCGCACGCCGTCAAGATCGCGCGTGTGGGCCGTCACAGCACGATAATCGCCCTGAACCCGCGAAAGCGTTTCGGTAATCTCATCCTGCTTTGCAGAAAGAAGCTCGTCTTCCTGCACGAATGCAGCAAGTTTTCCCTCAGCTTCGTCGAGCATGTCCTGAACCTGGACCTTGCGCTTGAGCACCTCGTCTTTCTTGGCGCGTACCTCAAGGATGGCTTTCCTGTGTGGAAGCTCTTTGAACTCCTTTTTGGCCGAAACAACCTTTCGATCCACCTCCTGCAACTTACGGAGGGTTGCGATGTCGTGTTCGGTAGCGTACATGGGCGCACAGCCTTTCTTCTGGACTTGCTTGACTGATTATCAATTACCGCCTGGACGATTCAGGCGTGTACCAATTGTTGCTCTGGTCGATCATGGTAATGCAAGATTCGGCCACACCTGCTTCGGCAGCATAGGCTGCAAGCAATGCGCACAACGGAAACTCAGACACATCGTGGCCAAGCTCGATTATTGCCAAGCCCGACAGCGCTGCGTCCAATGCTTCATGATACTTTATCTCGCCGCAAATTAGGCAACCAATGCCCTGGTCGAGACACATACGGGCAAAGGAACCCGCCGAACCGCCGCTGGTAACGATCCGCGAAAGCTGCTTGTCGGGAGACCCCCACACACGCGGATAGGTGCCGAACACACTTACACAACGGGCGCTCAGGTGACGCAACGTCAAAGGTTCCTCCCCTGAAGAGGGAGCGCAAATACGCCCAAATCCTTTGTTGGCGGCACCAGGCAGAGGGTCGAGCACGCCAAGTGGCGTCAAACGCAAAAGCACCGGCAACGCATCAAGACCCGCCGTTGATACATCGAGGGCGGTATGGAACGAGAGAACGCTGACACCCAGCTCGCAGGCGCGGCGCACCACGGCACCAGGAGCATGGCCCATTGTCGCTTGCGGCATAAATGCATCAGGCGCGTCAATGAATACAGGATGATGGGTCAGCAGCACGTTTGCACCGTGCGCATGGGCCTCTTCCACAGCATGAATGGTGGGGTCGAGGGCAACTGCCACACCCCGCACGGTATCCATGGGGTTGCCCACCAACATACCTGTCCTGTCCCAAGAACAAGCATCGGAAGCGGGCATCTTACGCAAAAGCTCGCGCTCTAGCTCGCCTACCACCATCATCCGTTCGCTTGAGGCCAAATTGCCCGCATCGGTTTTTTTCAGTGATACTACTTCCTCGGCCACAGAAAACATCTCCTTGCTGCGTTGGCTATCCCAGGGCAATGGTTCGGCGATCGCCGCCGGGAACCACTACGGTTACCTCACGGTACCCCGCTTCATACATCCAACGATACCCCGCTTCGATGTCTCTATCCACATCGGTTACCGTATGGGCATCTGTTCCCACTGTGCAGGGTACGCCAGCACGGCAAAATTCGCGCAAAAGCTCTTGGCTGGGAAACATCTCCTCGCAAGCATAGGTGAGCCCAGAAGTGTTCACTTCGATCATTCTGCCGGCTTCGCTCGCTGCCTCCGCTGCTTGCTTGTACATGTCGATTGGGTCAAACGAGGCTTTGCGACCAAATTTTTTTACGAGATCCGGATGAGCCATGACGGTAAAGGGCGCATTGGAAACAACCGCTTCGCACCATACCTCGAAGTATCGACGCCAGATATAGTCGGCGCCCACCTCATCCCAATAGCCACGCTGAGCGGGATCGTCAAAAGGCCACAGATCGAGAAAATGAACCGAGCCCAACACGATATCGAACCGGTCGAACTCATCGGGAGCAAACACACGATCTTCTCCTTGCCCGAGCCAATCGAGTTCGCATCCTGCCAGCACTTCCATGTCAGGGTACTTCGCACGCTGCGCCAAAATGCGCTCAAAGTACTCCGGAAGCCGATCTGCGTGCATGGAGACATAGTCACGCGGATCAACCTGCGGCGTAAGCGGATAGTGCTCGGTAACAGCGATATTCGTAATCCCCACCTGATGGGCACGGGCGACAAGCTCCTCGATGGGCGCATAACCGTGATTCGTCATATCGGTGTGGGTGTGCTGAGTTACTAATTCCATACGCATTCTCCTGCGACAATGAAGAGGGCACCCACAGGCGCCCTCGTTTCTTTTCGTCCTTATTGTATCGACCTAACCAACCACATCGTTGAATGCTTCGATGAATGCATCAATCTCTTCTGCCGTGGTTGCATTTCCCAGGGAAACGCGAAGCGATCCCAGCGCATCATCGCGGCTAATGCCAATTGCCTTGAGGACATGCGATGGATCGAGGGAATGCGACGAGCAAGCCGAACCGCCCGATACGCAGAACCCACGCCTATCAAGCTGCAGGATAAGCGTCTCGCTTTCCATGCCCCTAACAAGCACGTTTACCACATGAGGGGCAAACGCCGTAGTGCCTGGTTCCACCGAAACAGCAGCTTTCACCTTGGGGTTATCGAGAAGACGCGCATAGCATTCGTCACGCAAGGCGCGCAAACGCTGCGCATTTTCATCAAGATTCGCAAACGAGGCACGCACAGCAGCAGAGAATCCAACAGCCCCCATAACATTCTGAGTGCCACTTCGGCGCCCCGACTCCTGACCGCCGCCCACAATCTGAGCCGTAAATGGAGTACGCGCCTTAACATACAAGGCGCCCATGCCCTTCGGTCCTCCGATTTTGTGCGACGAGATGGAAAGGGCATCAACGCCCCACTCCTTCACCGAAACAGGAATTTTGCCGAATGCCTGGGTTGCATCCACATGGAAAAGCGCTCCCGCCTTGTGCGCAACAGCGGCAAGGGCAGGGATATCCATGACGCTGCCCACTTCGTTGTTAACCGCCATGATGGACACGAGCAAAACCCTATCGGTAAGAACTTCTTCCAAGGCATCAGGCGTGATGTGACCAGAGGAATCGGGTTCAACATACGTTACCTGAGCGCCCCAATGCCCCAGCGTTTCTGCTGCTTTAAGGACGGCATCATGCTCAATGGAGGAAACTACGATTTGAGGAACGCATTCATGATCGCCCTCCTGCTCGGCGCGGGCCATCGCAGCATCAACGATGCCGAACAATGCAGCATTGTCGGCCTCGGTGGCACCAGAGGTGAACGTCACCTCGTCGGGACGTGCTTTGATGGATCGCGCAATATCTTCGCGCGCCTGTTCAAGTGCGCGGAACGCCGTGCGGCCAACCTCATAAAGGGAATTGGCGTTGCCGTTGCCCGCAACAAGTCCGTCGACTCCCGCTTGAAGATACGGAGCCATAGCGTCGGCGGCCTCTTTGCAAAGCGGAGCTGTTGCCGCCCAGTCCAAATAAACAGGTTTGTCCATTAGCGAGCCTCCGCCCCAGCATTGCGCAAAATGCCGATGGCCGCTTCGGGGTCTTCCGCCTTGAATACACCAGAACCGGCAACCAGCACATCCGCGCCTTGAGCACATACCAAACCTGCCGTACGCCCAGCACTTATTCCGCCATCGACCTCGATAAGAAGATCGGGGTTCAAACGCTTCGCCATTTCGGCCACCTTGCCCACACGATCTTCGCTGCCTTCAATATATGACTGGCCGGAAAAGCCCGGGAACACGCTCATGACCAGAACCATATCCACTTCAGCAATGTAAGGCTCCAGCTCCTCGACAGGGTAATCGGGTTTCAGGGTTAACGCCGGATGCACGCCAGCCTCGCGAGTCCGCTGAATGAACTCACGCACCTCGCCTTCTCCATGAAGCGCTTCCATGTGGACCGAAACCCAATCGGCGCCAGCCTTCAAATACCAATCGAGCTGCTCGAGCGGATTGGAAATCATAAGATGCACATCGAGCGGGATGTCGGTGATCTTCTTCAACTGCGAAACGAAAGGGACGCCCAATGTGAGATTTGGGACAAAATGCCCATCCATCACATCAACGTGGATGAAATCCGTGCCCCCACGTTCAAGCATGCGAATATCACGCTCGAAGTTCATGAAGTCCGCAGACAAAATAGAGGGGGAAATTTTGATGTCACCGAACACGGCAACCCCTTTCCTTCAAAGTAACTTGCTGCCTATTCTACACGCAGCGCTGCGGCAAAACGGACAAAGCCGCATGCACTCCGCGGCAACGCATCACATAACTTACTTATTCTTCGCCTCAAGATCGAGCAGGAACTTCTTCACTGTTGGCCCAAAGGCATAGCCCCCCAATTTTCCGTTTGACCCAACCACTCTATGGCAGGGGACAAACAGCGGGATGGGGTTACGGCCACAAGCTTGCCCCACCGCCTGCAGAGCGCCCGGCTTACCAAGGCTTTCTGCGATTTCGGCATAGGTACGCGTCTCGCCATAGGGAATTTCGGAGATCTTCGCCCAGACCTCACGCTGGAACGCCGATCCTTCAGCACGCACCGGAACCTCAAACGCGATACGCTTTCCAGCAAGATATTCCAAGACTTCGCTGGAAGCCCGATTGGTGAGGGCCGTCGCATGCTGACGTCCTGCCAGCTGCACAGGGCCAAAAGCAAAATGGGTTATAGCGGCACCATCCGACTCAATGGCAACCCTCCCCATAGGGGTGCGATAGATAAAATACGTTCGCTCCATCAGTGCTTTTCGCCCGCCTCGGCAAGCCCCCAAAACTCAGTGGTCAAGGGACGCTTAAACAAATCAGCAGCCAGGGGTTCGATAGGAGCACCCTCCCACACCAACGATCGAACCGCCGTGGTAATGGGAAGCTCAACATTGTGCTTTTCAGCCAAGGGGCAGATGGTTTGACAGGCAACAGCCCCTTCTACCACCATATGGGTTCGCTTCTCGAAGCCGCCCAACGTTGCGCCCTGGGCAAGCGCCTTGCCAAACGAACGGTTGCGAGAATGCTCAGAGGTGCAGGTTGCGATCAAATCGCCCGCACCCGCAAGGCCCATTACCGTCAAGGCGTCGCCGCCACAAGCCTTCACCAGTCGGCTCATTTCCGCCATGCCGCGCGTCATGATCATAGCGGCGGTATTGTCGCCGAAGCCGAAGCCATACGCCGCGCCCACCGCGATAGCGATAACGTTCTTAAACGCCGCACACAGCTCAACGCCTACATAATCAGGAGAGGTGTAGCAACGAAAATACGATGTGGTAAACAAATCGCGGAAATAATGCGCAGTAGTTCTGGAGCGCGAAGCGATTACCGTGCCAGCAGGAATCCCCAGGATAACTTCTTCTGCATGGTTGGGGCCAGAAAGCGCCGCAAGCCTGTCGATATTCCCCAGAACCTCTTCGAATACCTGGACAGGCAGAAGCCCCGTACCTTCCTCGACGCCTTTCGAGCAAATAACGATGGGGGTATTCTCTTCAACAACTGGAGCAAGATCCTGAGCAAACTGGCGCGTCAACCGCGAAGGGGTGACGATAACGAGAGCTTCGGCATGCTCGGCGCATTCATGCAGATTGCTTGTTGCCGAAATGGAGTCGGAAAGCATCACGCCGCTCAGATAGCGAGGATTATGGTGCTCATTCGTAATGGCATCTGCCACCTCTGGCTTACGAGCCCACATGACCACCTCGTTGCCGGCCGCTGCAAGCGTTTGGGCCAAAGCGGTGCCCCATGAGCCTGCACCGATTACCGCAATCTTACCCATATGTCCTCCTCGAAGAATGCTCATAGCATTCCAAAACTCAACGGGCAGGCAAAACTGCCTGCCCGTAAGATGAACTGTCTTTATGCCCTTTTCTTCGAACCGATCCGATTTTCCGTTCCAGCACGCAAACGGGCAATGTTTTCCCTATGAGCCCATATAACGGTCAGGCCAACCAGCAAGCACAGCACAAAGGCAACGGGGTTGCCCCAGAAGAAATACAGCGCGAAAAGGGGACATGCCGCAGCTGCCGCGATGGATCCCACGGAAACATACTTTGTTGCCACAACCAGAACAGCGAAAATCGCAATTTCAAGCAAGGCTCCAACAGGGCCAAACGCGGAAAACAGGCAGCCAACGGCAACAGCGATGCCCTTGCCTCCCCTGAAACCCAGCCATGGACAGAAAATATGACCCATGGTGCAACCAAGGAACGCTACCGCAAGACATACCTGTTCGATGTAAAGGAACGGGTTCGGCGAACCGCCGAACGTTTGAACGAACTCCACAACAGCAAGCACATTGCCGGGAAGCACTTGGGTACCGAATGCTGCGGCAATAAGCCCTGCGACGATGCCCTTGCCAAAATCGAGGACGAATACGGCATATCCACCCACTTTTCCCATGGTGCGAATGGCGTTGGTGGTACCAATATTGCCCGAGCCATGTTCACGCAAATCCGTGTGATAAAACACCCGCGAGATTATGACTCCCCATGGAATGGAACCCAGCAAAAACGAAATAACAAGCAGTAAGGCCAACTGACCCAAAACCGTCAACATCGACTGTTAATCCTTCTTCTTAAACTTGAGGTTGATTGGAGTACCGGTGAAATCAAACGTGGAACGCAACCTATTTTCCAGATAACGCTCAAACGAGGGCTCGACCAGATCGGGATGGTTGCAGAAGAACGTAAAGAACGGAGGCTGAACGCCCGTTTGGGTAACATACTTCAGCTTCAAAATACGCTTGCCCTTGGAAATGGTATGGCCGAATTCGCGAATATCCTGAAGCCAGTTGTTAAGACGGCTCGTAGAAATGCTCTTAGAGTAGTTGGCATACGCTTCGTTGATGGCGCCCCAGATGCGCTGAACGTTCTTGCCGGAAAGCGCGGAAATGGCGATGACCGGTGCATATCCCACAAATTTAAGGCGGTCTTCAATGCGTTCGCGCACTTCAGCCTTTGCGTCCGGACCCTCTACCAAGTCCCACTTGTTCAGTACCACGACCATAGCGCAGCCGCGCTCAGCCGCCATACCGGCAACACGCTGATCCTGGTCGGTAAGACCGATAGTGGAGTCAATCACCAAAAGAACAACTTCAGCGCGATCGATGGCGCGCATGGCACGCACGAAGCCATAGTATTCAACATCTTCGTCGATAACGCTCTTCTTACGCAGACCCGCTGTATCGACGATAGTGTAGAACTGACCCTCATGCTCCACCATGGTATCGATGGCGTCGCGCGTGGTGCCTGCAACATTGGAAACGATGGAACGATCGTTGTTGGTGAGCTTGTTCGTCAAAGACGACTTACCCGCATTAGGGCGACCGATAATAGCAACGTTAATGGAGTCAATCTCCTCTTCCTCGTCGCTTTCCTCGGGGAACAGCGAAACGATTTCATCGAGCAGGTCGCCCGTGCCGGTACCGTGAAGGGCAGAAACGGGACGCGGCTCTCCTAAGCCCAGTTGCATGAATTCCCACATAGCGCTTTCGTCGGCTGCGTTATCGAGTTTGTTTACCGAAAGAAGCACCGGCTTCTTGCTACGGCGCAGGATATTGGCAACGGCCTCATCGTCTGCATTGATGCCGGTTTGACCGTCAACCAAGAAGATGATGACATCCGCCTCGTCGGCTGCAGTTAGCGCCTGAGCGGTAATGGAACCCTGGAATACATCGTCACTGCCCATTTCGATACCGCCGGTATCGATGATCTTGAAGTCGCGGCCATTCCAGTCCGCCTCATGATAAGAACGATCACGCGTCACGCCGCGCATTTCGTGAACAATAGCTTCGTTGTTTTCCGCAAGGCGGTTCACCAAGGTGGATTTGCCCACATTGGGGCGACCAACAATGGCCACGATTGGCAAGCTCATTCTTGCTCCTAACATTGCTGAAGGTAACTTTATCAAGGGTTCAGGATACCACTCACACGAACCCGCAATTTGACCGCCTCATCAGCAGCACGGGATAAACACGCCTTCCCTATGAGCTACACGATGGGCTTCTTCCATTCGGGCAGGCCGCGAGCACGGCGATTGCGATTGCGACCGCGCATATTCCGAACGCACCCTTGCATGCCATGGGGAACATATTCCATATCCTCAAGATCATCGGGCAAATAGCTCACTAAAGACAGAGGGGCCGTCTGTTGCACCGTTTCAGGCTCAGGGCCGGCAACGGCAGCAAATCCATGAACCGATGCGCCTTGAGCCACGAGCTTCTGCTCGTAACCGCTCCAAGGCTCTTCGGGAAACAGAGAGCGGACATCGTCGGTATTCCACAGCAATTCGTAGCCAGCCAATTCGAGCTGGGTGAGCGAAAACTCATGCATTGGCATGCTATCGGTGCGCAAACGCAAGGGTGCGCCCTTTGCCAAAAGCGGACGATACGCCATAAGGCGATCAAGATAGGTAAGGCGCAAAGGCGCTTTCTTTTTCTTAGGAAACGGCGTGGGGAAGTTCAGGAGAATGGCGGAAAGTTCTCCTTCCGCAAAAAAGTCCGAAAGATCACGGTCTTCCTCATTGAATACGAAAACCGCATTGGTAACCCCTTGGGCAATAGCGCGCTCGGCGCAACGAACCACGCATACGCCGTCCACGTCGATACCAACAAACAGCGTATCGGGCCGCGCGGCGGCGCACTCTACGGTGTATTCCCCCTTTCCGCAGCCCAAATCGAGCACAACATGCTGATAAGCATCGACACGGGAGCCTTCATGGGGAGCCCATTGGCTCCACCGACCACGCCAACCCGATGGATTCGGCTCATAGGATTGAGTGGCCCCGGCAAGGCGGTCTTCAAGGGAAAAGCCTTTATTCAGGCGGGATCGGGTGGTTCGCATAGCAGCAATAACTCCAAAAAGAAACAGAACAGGCAGCAGCAAGCAACCCTTGAAAAAGAGAAGGACCTACAGCTCGCCCAAATAACGGACAACGCTTTCGATTTGATTGTCAGGCGTGGAAGCGCCTGCGCTCACACCCACAACACGGCACCCGTCAAACCATGACGGGTCAATCTCCTCGGCGCGCTCGATATGATGGGCGCGAGAGCAATGTTGTGCGCAAATCTCAAAGAGACGCGTGGTGTTCGACGAATTGCGTCCTCCGATTACCACCATGGCATCCACCTGCTCTGCAAGCTCGACGGCAGAAAGCTGACGTTGCGTCGTCGCAAAGCAGATGGTGTCTTTCACTTCAAAGTCGAGGTGGAGCCCCTCGAGCGCGTCTAGAACCTCCTCGAAGCGTTCTCGAGATTGAGTGGTTTGAACGACCACGCCAACCCTACCCGACAAATCGGAGGGAATATCTTCAGGAGAGCCGACAATGGTGCACTGACCGCCGGCGACACGGGCATGAGCCGAGATTCCCTCCACTTCAGGATGGCCAGCTTCGCCCACCACTAAAACATGACGACCCTCCTTGGCAAGTTTCGCCGCAGCACGTTGAGCGCGCATAACATGCGGGCATGTTGCGTCGATCACCGTAAAGCCCCGCTGCTCAATGTCGTCGATAACCTGAGGCACCACTCCATGCGAGCGGATAACCACCCCATCCGCATCGATGCTGTCGACCGAGTCGGCGACGCAGATTCCACGCTCCTCGAGCTCGGCAACAACACCGGGGTTATGGATGAGCGGCCCAAGCGTACATACCGAACCGCCTGCTTCCGCTGCTTTGAGGGTCATGTCGAGCGCACGCTGCACACCATAGCAAGCGCCCGCATAGGCAGCCTTCACAACTTTGAGTTTTCCCATGGACGTTACTCCTTGTCGGAATAGTCAGGCAATGTTGCAGGATCAAATGCCGGAATGGGATGCTCAGCAAACACCTGCGAGTAATCCTTCGAATCGGGGAACAGCTCAGCCATATTTATTTCCTCTGGCTTGCAACCCCTCGTAAGCGCATACGCTTCGCGCATCACATACCACGAGCAACCGTCCATGCGCTCATCTTTAGGAAGGAAGTCAAATGAAGAAAGCTCAACAGGCGTACCGAAACGCGCCGTGATACGCGGGAAGCGCACACGTTGCCCCTTCTGCTTCACCTTGCTCACATTCTCCAAGCCCAAAGGGATAAGGGGGGCCTTGCCCATTCGGGCAATAAGAGCTGCGCCGCCGTGCAATTCTGGGGCAGCGCTTCCTTTACCGCGCCTTGTTCCTTCAGGAAAAATGCCAACCCATTCACCGTTCTTCAGCATACGGGAAGCGCGCTTCAAAGCCGTTCGGTCAGCGCTGCCTCGCTTAATAGGGAAAGCACCGACACTTGAAATAACCATGCCCAAGAAGCCCTTACCCGCACGAAACAGGGAATCGCGGGCAATCAAGCGCACCCATCCCTTAGGACGAACCGAAAGGAACATGATGATAACGTCGAGGTACGAATAGTGAGGCGAAACCAAAATGGCACCAGTCGTCTTACCGGCAAAAGCATCCACGATTTCCTTGCCTTCTACGCGAAAGCGGAACAACACCTTGCACAGAAAGCTGAACAGCCCTGAAAGGAACACGGCAATGCCATGGGGAATGCGATTGTCCTGATTGTTTCCAGAGAGAGGGCGATCCCAATACTCTTCATGTATGTTGAAGGCCATTAAAGTGCCATCCTTGCTCGAGCCAAACCACAAATAGAGCCAATTACTTCTTCCACATGCATACTGGAAGAATCAAGCAAAACCGCATCTTTCGCAGGACGCAAGGGCGCCGTATCGCGACTCGAGTCAAGTTCGTCCCTGCGAATGATATCAGCAAGCACTTCCTGATAGTCGATCGAGCCAATTCCCCTATCGGCGTTTTGACGGACACGACGATGGGCGCGCTCCTCGGCGGAAGCAGTAAGGAACACCTTCACTTCAGCGTTCGGGAAAACCTCGGTTCCGATATCACGACCTTCTACGACGTAATTGCCCTCCGAGCCAATGCGGCGCTGCTGGTCAACCAACGCCTGACGCACGGCAGGAACAGCAGAAACCGCCGAAACGGATCGATCTATCTCGGCAGTGCGGATAGCGCCAGTTACCTCAACGTCATCGACGAAAACGCGACGAGGAACAGGATCGCCCTGCTCATGGCGAAAGCTGATCGTGCAGGTATGAGCAAGAGCGCCCACTGCTTCGGTATCTTCCAGGGAAACGCCATCATGCAGTGCACGCCATGCAACCGCGCGATACATAGCGCCCGTATCCAAACAAGAAAAACCCAGCTCTTTCGCTACAGCTTTTGCAACGGTTGACTTACCTGCCCCCGAGGGGCCGTCAATCGCTATGATCATCTACGCCAATCCTTTCAAGCATTCAAGAAACGTGGGAAAGCTAACGGAAACACTGTCGAAATCGATAATGTCTACCGGAGTATCGGAGCACAATCCAACCAGAGACCAAGTCATGGCAAGACGATGGTCCTTGCGCGAATCGAACACAAGTCCCTGAGGAACCTGCAAGTCGGGCTGACCCTCGATATATAGATCGTCATTTTCAGCCCAAGCGTTCACGCCCAGCTTTTCCAGGCCTTCGATAATAGCGGTAAGGCGATTCGATTCCTTCTTGGTGAGTTCGCTAACCCCGCGGAAAACCGTAATTCCAGCAGCATGAGCTGCGACCAAAGCCAGAACAGGAATCTCATCGATCTCCGAGGCAATGTGCTGCGAAGGAATCTCGCAACCCACCAGCCTGTCGGTGTACGTCGCCTCGATAATGCCTATCGGTTCTTTGCCTTCTGCGGTAAGATAACGCACCTCGATGGAGGCACCCATGCGCTCAAGGGTACGGATGAAGCCAACGCGACCAGGGTTGAGGCTGACATTCTCGATCTGAATGGAGCTACCCTTCTTCAGGAGGGCAGCGCAAATCAGAAACGCCGCTGACGAAGGGTCTCCCGGAACGTCAACTTCGGAAGCGGAAAGCACAACGGGGCCTTCGACCGAAGCACGACGAAATGCATGCTCCACCTTTACGCCGAATTCGGGCAGCATCAATTCTGTGTGGTTGCGGGAAACAGCGGGCTCGTTGATGGTCGTGGTGCCCTTGGCGCCCAAACCTGCCAGGAGAACCGACGTCTTCAGCTGTGCCGAAGCCATCGGCGAATCGTAGGTGATGGCTTTGAGGTTCGGTGTACCGATTTCCGTTACCGGCAGGGTTTCGCACGCCTCGGGCTCAAAGCTAACCCCCATCTTCATCAGGGGTGCAATGATACGACGCATCGGGCGCTTCTGAAGCGACTCATCACCCGTGATCTGAACACGAATGTTCCACGGCGCCAAAATGCCCATAAGAAGTCGTGAGGTAGTGCCGGAGTTCCCGCAGTCAATGGGGCCCTCGGGCTGCTTGGGGCCCTCGGCGCCCCACCCCGTAACGCCACCAGCCAACGTGCCGTCGACTTGGCGTTCAAGGGAAACCTTCGCGCCCAAAGCGGAAACCGCGCCAATGGTTGAACGCACATCGGCGGAATCGAGAACCCCCGTCAAACGCGAGGTTCCTTCTGCCATAGCGGCAAAAAGCACTGCGCGATGGGATATGGATTTGTCGCCCGGAACGCGGGCGGCTCCATCAAGAGGAGCGCCCAAAGGCTCGATGCGCGTAATATTGGAATCGCTCATGATGTCCACTACTCCTTAGATAGGGGGTTGAAAGAAATGCTGAAACCAGCCTTGATAAGCTGAGTGGATAGCTTTCCGATATCGCCTTCGTCGGTAAGCACCATATCGAGAACAGCGCTCGAAGACGTGATGTGATCGATATTGATGGACTGCACGTTGCAACCAACCTGGCTTGCAATAGTGGTAACCTCGGCGATGATGCCAGGACGATTGGTGAGCGGGATGCGTACTTCCAGCAAGTCTTCGGTTGCGGGAACCCATTTGGCAGGAATAGACCTACGGGCTTGAGCCGCTCGATCAAGCAGCTTGGTGAACTCGGCCTTATCGCCTTCGCGCAGCGTATCTGCATAGCCACGCAAAATAGATTGCACCTCATCAAGCCCCTCCACGATGGCTTCGCGGTTATCGAAGGCGATTCCCGTCCACAGAGCCGGAGAGCCTGCGGCAATGCGAGTAGAATCCTTAAACCCGCCGGCAGCCAAACGGAACAGGGCTTCCTGATCGTCGGCATGACGCACAGCGAGCTCAACCAACGAAGAAGCCACAAAGTGCGGCACATGGCTCACGATGGCAACCGCTTCGTCGTGCTTATCGCGCGGCAACGAAACCACGCGCGCGCCGAGGCCCGCGAGTGTCTCGTGGAGATTGGCATAATCATCTGGGGACGTTTCCTCGTCGGGGCACAACACCCAATGAGCACCCTTGAACATATCCTCCCGCGCGCCCTCAATACCGCTTTTCTCGGAGCCCGCCATCGGATGACCGGGAATATACTTCTCGGGATAACGCAAAAGCTCCTGTGCCTGTCGGCTCACGATCTTCTTCGTCGAACAGGCATCGGTAACCACGCCCCTGAAATCACAGGCAGCGATGATACGGAAGTATTCGTTTGCCACAGGAACGGGAGTTGCGATCATTACCAGCTCACAATCGCAGAGCACTGGGCCCAGATCTTCACTGGAGACATGGCCTTCGTCGATCCAGCCACGCTCTTGAGCCGCCTTAACCGCATCCTCGGAAACGTCAATGCCCACAAGACGCGCATCGGGATATGCATTGCGATACATGGCCGCAAAGGATGATCCGATAAGTCCGAGACCGATAACGGCCACTGAGGAAAAGTGCGTCTTCATAGCTAATTTGCCCATTTCTGATAGCGGTTTGTTTGTGTGGTTGATTCTACCACGCCTATCTGGCAGCCCGTTCAAGCGCTGCAACCTCTTGCGAACTGAGCACACGATACTTTCCCTCGGGGAGACTGCCCAGCTCAAGGGGGCCAAACGACTCACGGTGCAAACGAAGCACAGGATGCCCAACCGCTTCGAGCATACGCTTCACTTGACGCTTCCTGCCTTCATGGATGGTGATCTCCACAAACGCGTTCCCTCCCTTGCGGCGAATCAGGGAAACTGCAGCAGGTTGAGTCATACCATCTTCCAGCTCAACGCCATGGCGCAAACGGTCAAGGGCCTTTTCGCTTGGCGTGCCCTTCACTAGGGCATGGTAGGTTTTGTCGACATGGCGAGAGGGATGCAGAACGGCATTGCCCAGCTCTCCATCGGTGGAAAACAGCAACAACCCTGTAGTGTCATAGTCCAAGCGTCCCAACGGGTACAGACCGGGGATCTCGTCGCAAGGAACCAATTCCGCGACGCAAGGGCGCCCTTGGGGGTCTTTCATGGAAGTCAGAAAACCTGCTGGTTTATTGAGCATCAGCGTAACCGCCTGGTTTGGCTGGCAAACAAGAGCCCCGTCTAGACTCACTTCGTCGACAGAAGGATCGACCTTGGTGCCAAGCTCAGTTACCACGCACCCATTTACGGAAACTCGCCCCGCCTCAATGATCCTCTCGCATGCGCGACGGCTCGCAACGCCGGCTCGTGCCAAGAACTTTTGCAGGCGTACTTGACCAACCTGTTCGTTTTCTTGCACGTTAGCCTCTATTCATCCTCATCGAATACCAACTCATCGAAGTTGATCTTCTCAACTGCTCCCGCGCCTGCGGCAAGCGCATCGGAAAGCATCGTCTGCATCGCTTCTTGCATGGTCTCAGGCTGCAGAAGGTCGTCCTCAACCTCTTCTTCGCCACCAAGAGAATACGATTCGTCTTCCGGACGCACCACATTCAAACGCTCGGAGATAAACGCGCGCGTTTCCTCGTCGGGAGCAAACGACTCCAACGGAGGAAGATCTCGCACCGAACGAAGGCCAAATTTTTCCAAAAAAGTTCGGGTGGTTGCGTACAGCACCGGATTGCCAGGCGCATCTTGTGTACCCGCTTCACGGAGAAGGCCCTTTTCCACCAGGGAGTTAATAGAGCTATCCGAGCTCACACCACGAACCGAAGCAACGCCGTTGCGGGTAATGGGCTGACAATACGCCACAACAGCCAACGTTTCCAATGCCGCTTGGGAAAGTTTGCGGGTATCCCACGAAAGAACGTAGCGTTCGATGAGCTCGTGGTAACGGGGGTGCGTATACAAGCGCCAACCACCGGCAACTTCGCGAAGCTGAATTCCCCGCTCGGCTTGCCCGAGCTCCCCCTGCAGACGCACAAGCGATTCCTGCACGCATGCAGGATCGACTTGCAGCATATCCGCAAACGTCAAGACACCGACAGGCTCGTCGGTGACAAACAGCATCGACTCGATAGCACCCATGAGCCATGCCTGGTCGACTTCAGCATATGCCGTAACGTCGCCGGATTCCTGCTCGTTATTCTGATCTTCCTGCATCATGCCTCCCCTGCTGAATCGAATTCGCCGTCATCCAAGATTTGGGCACTTGCCCCTTCAACGTAGGTAATGGAAATATCCCCAAACAAATCGTCTTGCTTCAAGCTCACCATATTGCGTTTGAACAGTTCCAGCATGGCCAAAAACGTCACCACGATTAGATGTGGGCTGTCATCAGATGAAACGAAATCCGAGAACTTTGCACTCCCATCGGCGCACACCTTATCGAACACCGTGCGAACCTGCGTTTCCACGGGAATTACCTTTGCGGCAATATGCTCAGATTCAAGCAGGAACACATCGCGACGGGCAATGCAACTCGCGCACAGCTCGCCCAAACGGTCGATCTTAACGCCATCCAAATAATCTGGCACCAAGGTGAGAAAGGAACGATCGGGACCAAAAGGACGCGTATGAACACGCGACTCCGCCTCAAAGCGACTCTGCAAAGCGGCTGCCGCATTCTTGAATTTCTTGTATTCCAGCAAATGCTCAACCAGCGCATCACGCATTTCGCTTGCCGACATTTCCTCGTACTCTTCGGGCACATCTTCGGCTTCTTCATGCGGCAGCAAACTTGCTGCTTTGATTTCCAGCAACGTCGAAGCAACAAGGAGGAAGTCGCTCGCCACGTCCAGATCGACATTGCGCATACGCTGCACTTCCGCCAAATACTGGTCGGTAATTTCCGAAAGGGAGATAGAGCCGATGCTCACTTTTTGGCGGCTGACCAAATACAGAAGCAGATCGAAAGGACCCTCGAAGCTTTCTATGCGGACACGATACGACATGCTTACAGAAGCGCCTCAAACGCATTTTGGCGCAACGTTTCATATACACCGATAGCAACAGCGTTGGAAAGGTTCAAAGAGCGCAAGCTCTCACGCATGGGAAGACGGACGCATCCTCCCGCATGGGCATCGAGCACCTCCGGGTCAATGCCTCGACTCTCGCGACCAAACACCAAATAGAGTTCGCCGGCATCGGTCAAATCCTCATGATAGAAGGATCGGCTGGTGTTTCCCGTAAAGAACAACATGCGCTTGCCCTTATGCTCTTCAAGGAACTGGTCCACGCAAGGATGACGAACGATGGTCACTTTGTCCCAGTAATCGAGGCCAGCACGGGCAAGGTTGCGCTGGGTATAGCGAAATCCCATTGGTTCCACCAGGTGCAACGTTGCGCCCGTGCATGCACAGGTACGGGCAATGTTGCCCGCATTCTGGGGGATCTCCGGCTCAAATAGCACCACATGCAGATCAAGCGCCATTATGCATCGAGTCCTTTGTTCATCTCTTCCTCGATTTCTTCCGAAAGCATGATCCACTCTTCCTCGTGAGCGGAAAGGGATTGCTTCAACTTCGCATGCTCGGCTATGACATCGCTCGAAGAGTCTTCATTCGTGTAAAAATCAGGGTCGGCCAACAGAGCCATGATCTCTTCCATACGAGCGGTTTCACGCTCAATGATCTTGTCGAGCTCCTTCACTCGCTTACGCTGATTCTTCAGTGCGGCATAAGCGCGATTGCGGGCCTCTGCCTCTGCGCGTTTTTGTTCCTTGGTTTTAGGAGCAGAACCACGAGGTGCCGTCATGGGCTTCTTTGATGCCCCTTCTTTCGAAAAGGCTTTCGCAAACGCCGCAGAGGAAGCAGCGGCAGGCGCCGCCTTGGCGGGACTCTCTTGCATGCCATCGACCGCGCTACGGGTATCCTCCTGCCCGGTTTTGTACAGGTAGTAATCGTAGTCACCCGCAAACGAGGTTACCTGACCGGGCTTCACCTCGATGATGCGATTGGCTACGGATCGAATCAGGTGCCTATCGTGTGTAATAAGAAGGATGGTTCCCTCGAACTGCTTCAGAGCCTGCTCCAGGATATCAGCGCTCGCGATATCAAGGTGGTTCGTAGGTTCGTCAAGGCAAAGCAGGGGGCGTGGGGCAACAAGCATCTTGGCCAAAGCCAAGCGGCACTTTTCGCCACCAGAAAGAACGGACACTTTTTTGTCTACCGCATCTGCCTGGAACAAAAAAGCACCTAATAGCGTTCGGACCTGGGAAATGCTCCAACCAGGCGCTGCGCCATCCAGCTCCTCGAAAACGGTATTGCCGGGATGCAGCTCCTCAAGCTGATGCTGAGCAAAGTATGTTTTGCTCACGTGGGCACCATATTTAATCGTGCCAGCATCAGGTTCTAGGGCGCCTGCGATCATCTTAAGCAGGGTAGACTTTCCCGCACCGTTTGGGCCAACCAATGCCACCTTTTCCCCGCGGTACAAAGACAGATCCAGTCCATCGTAGACCGTCTTTGAACCAAACGATTTGCATAGACCTGAGGTTTCCACCACCAGATCACCTGTACGTGGCGGTTGCTGGAAATTGAAGTGTACGCTCTTGCGCTCAGGGGGAACTTGGATGATCTCCATTTTCTCGAGCTTACGCACACGATCTTGCACCTGTTTGGCTTTCGTCGCCTTGTAGCGAAAACGCTCGATAAATGCCTCCATATGGGCAATTTCCTCTTGCTGCTTCTGAGCTTGCTCGCGCAGCAATTCAAGACGCTCTTCGCGCTGCGTCAGATAAGCAGAATAATTGCCTTTGTAGAGCTGAACGTGTCCCGAATCGATCTCAGCAACGCGATCAACCATGTTGTCCAGGAATTCACGGTCGTGGCTTACCACAATCACGCTTCCGGAGTAACTGCGCAAGAAGCCCTCAAGCCACTTCACGCTCTCGAGATCGAGGTGGTTGGTGGGCTCGTCGAGAAGGAGCACTTCGGGGTTGCGCGTTAAAAGCTTCGCCAAAGCGATGCGCATCTGCCAGCCACCGGAAAAATCTGAGGTCATGCGCTCCATGTCGTCTTCACCGAAACCCAAGCCGAACAATACCGAGCGGACGCGCGATTCAAGCTGATAGCCACCCATGGCCTCATATTGGTCGCGAGCGCGCCCATACGAAGCAAGTTGTTGCTCGGTGGGGTTTTCGCCCAACGAGGTTTCAAGCTCGCGCATGTGGCGCTCTTGGTTCAGGATCTCATGCTGGGCGGAAAGAACCTCTTCGAAAATGGAGCGCTCCCCCATTTCGATAGCTTCCTGTTCTAAATATCCAAGCTTTGCGCCCTTTGCCAGTATGATGCGGCCATTATCGGCATCCTCTTTGCCGGTAATGATATTGAGCATAGTGGTTTTGCCAGCGCCATTCGGCCCAACAAGGGCAAGGCGATCATACTCTTCCAAACGGAAGGTGACGTCTGAAAACAGGACGCGGGAACCAAAGGATTTTGTGATGTGTTCAAGCTGTAAAATCATAACGATTTATTGTACCGTATGCGAACAACGCAACCGAGCGATCACAGGCCATACTTACAAACCACGCATGAATGCGCAAACCGTCAGCGCATAATCCAAATTCACAACTATCCGTTTCGCAAGCTTCCCGCAATCCGATTCGATATAACATCGCACGAAAGCAAACCTGACGTGGTCTAGTCGATGAAAATGCTCGGAGAGGCAGATCGATCGAGCTGATGCCCGCGCACGTATTCGATGAAGTGCTCCACGCAATACGGACGATAATTCTTGTCGCAATAAACAAGGTATATCGTGTGGCAGTACCGGCGCTTTTCCAACTCATTGTTGTATAGAGGTTTAACAACAATGTCTTCCATCGTATGGGGGAAAAACGTGTCGAGCATTAATGCCAAATCTGAGCCATTAGCTGCAAAGCCTGCAAGAATAGACTCATCCTCATACACATAGCGGACATCATCGATATCAAAGCTATCGAGCAAATTCTTCACCGATTTTCCGAGAGGAACTTCCTCTCGATACGTAATAAGGGATTCGCCCTTCAAATCGCCAGGTGTCAGATACGGCTTCGAGGCCAATGGCGAAGAGGGGCTCATGGCAACAACAAGATGCTGCTCAGCAACGGGAATCTGATGCAGTTTATCGTTGTACAGAGCGTCGAAAGCGCAAAAAGCAACATCATGCTTTCCCTCAACAATGCCGCAAAGCAATTCTTGGGAAGGCTTCTGGTTGATGTTGAATTCTGTTTTTCGCTCATTCACCGAAGAATACCCGTTCAGCAATCGAGGAAGAAATTCCGTTTGAAGCGTGATGATACAACCCAAATCGATTACGCCGCCATCACCTTCACCGGAATAGCCTTTCATGATAGCAATGCCCTTATCCAGCTGCTCCAACGAAGCGTTTACATATTTGAGGAATTCCGCACCATACTTCGTAAGCTCCACATTGCGACCCGCTTTTTGGAAAAGGGAAACGCCCAACTCTTGCTCAAGAGACGAAATGGAACCAGAGAGGGTGGGTTGCGTAATGAAAAGCTCTTTGGCAGCCTTCGTGTAATGCTGCAATTCGGCTAATTTACGAAAATAATAAAGCTGAGACAGATTCATGCTTCTACGCGCCTCCACCTAAGACAAAACGTTGTTAATTATAGCGTAAATCCGATAAATCAAGCTTAACCTATAAGCCAATCTTTGGTTTAACCGCAACAGTAGCAACCAGAATTGCTAAAACACGAGGATGCTTCTTTTCACACCCCTCGCTAAACTCTGTCGGGCACCTTACCTACACCGCAGCAGCCACCTCCCCTCCCAAACAGGACGATAATCGTTGCCCTCCCTCATGTTGCTAGGTAAATACTGGCCCTTACACGCTGCGAGCTTGTCTCAACAATCAAAACGAAAAGGGCCCTGGTTTCCCAGGGCCCTTCGAGTAGTGCATGAATTATTTCATGAACGCTTCGTGTTTAGTCGTGCATCTTTTCCATAGCGCTGTAACCGAACTGCTTCTTGAAGCGAGAGATTACATACAGGGACATGCAGATGCTTACGAT
Organism: uncultured Eggerthella sp.; assembly: GCA_965147435.1. GTDB lineage: Bacteria > Actinomycetota > Coriobacteriia > Coriobacteriales > Eggerthellaceae > Anaerotardibacter. Next base: position 241,847 of record CBCTKC010000001.1, read on the forward strand.
TGCAGCAACGAGGAGCAGGATCATCATGATCCAAACTGCGCTACCCTCACCAACGGACTTGGTCATGCTGCCAACGATGAAGGGCAGGAATACCGATGCGAAGCCCATGAAAGTGTAGTACATACCAACGTTACGACCACGAGGACCGGGGCACATCATCTGGCGAAGCGTAACGCCCGTCTGAAGCATGCCGCCAGCAGCGGAGAAGCCGAGCACTGCAATCGCCACGTACACAACGCCTGCACCAAGGTTGAGAGGCAGAGCGATGATAACCAAAGCCAATGCGCAAGCAGCCAAGATGGAGTCGATCAGGATAACCTTGATCGGGGTCCAACGGAGCTTACCCATCATCCATGCCCAGAAGAGAACTGCAACTACGGAGCCAACCGTGTAGATGGAGGTCAAGCCTGCTGCGGTGGTGGCATCAAGACCAAGGTTAGTGATACCGAACTGCTTGGTGTACTGTTGAGCGCCGTACATGATGAACATGATCAAGAAGCCGAAGAACAAGGTGCATGCATTAACCATTGCGTTAGGCTGCTCGAGCATAGCGTCCTTGGCTGCCTGAATTTCTTCCTGAGCCTTGTTCTTGGCGCCTTCCTCATTACTGGATGCTGCGATCTTGCGCTCGTCGTCGTAAATGAACGGGGTGCAGATTGCCATAACAGTGGCGATAACGGACATCACGATAGGAATCATGATGTTGATGTGCCAGTTTGCACCGCTGTTCATAGCTACGAACAGAGGATAAACGATACCGGAAATGGAGATAACCAGCTTGATGCCGATCGTGGTAGATGCAGAATACTTGGGATTTGCTTCAGCAATTGCAGGGTAAAGCGATCCATCCCAGAAACCAGAAGTGGCAACACCGGAAAGGAAACCTGCCACACATGCGACCGTAGCGTTGTCGGTAACGAGCATGATCACGAACGAAATGATGTAAAGAACACCACCGCCAACAGCCATGATCTTACGGCCAATGCGGTCAGAGATTTCGCCTCCGATCCAAACACTAATGAACTTACCAATACCAACCCACATGATTGCCGTTGATACCGCAGCGGCACCTGCCGTTGCGTCGGTGAAACCCCATTGCGTGTAGAAGTTCACCTGGTTTTGACTGAAGATAATCGCCTGAACGCCGTGTGTTAAATAACACATGTACACTGTCGCGATTGCAAACAAGTACTTAGTTGCTTGTTTTGCTGCGCTCATAACTTCCCCTTCCTCTCTCTTTCCCTCAATGGAATGCTTGAAACACTCGAGATCCCCTGATGACAACGATTGCTCAAGACGTATTTATGTTAGACCCGCCGTTTAAAGACTTCTAATTCATTCGAATAATACGAATACAAGCCTATTATAACTGGCTCTTATAGGTTTGATAATTTGATGCAATATTTTATAATGCATGCCATTTGTCAGAAGAAAGAAACAACTCCTAGCACAGATTCGATGAGCCCCCTAATCCAGCAAGCGCGCAATAAACCTGGGCAAGCTGAGGAAGGAAAAATCAACTACCAATACAAAAAAGCGGCCTACCAAGAGGTAGGCCGCTAATGCAATCAATAAATGATTGTGCGTCTATACGCAAATATCCTAGCCGAAGCGATACTGAACGCCCATGGTAGGCTGAGGATACTCCCACTTTTCAAGGATGGTTTCGCCACAGATCATGCGGCACGTACCGCACTCGAGGCAACCAGCGTAGTCAAAAATGGGCTCGTCGCCTTCAGCGGGCATCTTGTAAAGAGCTGCAGGGCAGCACATAACGAGCTTCTGGAACTCAGGATCGGAAGCCTTAACGCCTTCCTTGATCTTGATATGAGCGTTTTCTTCGTCGACCTCAAACTTGTTGAGGGAAAGCTTCTCGTCGACGTTAACAGTGATGTCGATCACAGTGCCTTCACTCCCTTCATGGCAACCTTAGCGAGCTTGAACAGACCCTGACGCTTAACCGGAGGAAGCGCAAGCTTCATAACATGCTGGCGAGGTTCGCCGTCAACCTTGAAGAGCGGGGTCATGATGTCACGGATCATCTCAGGATAACCGCGGAACATGCCGGGGCAGTTCTCGAGGAACTCAGGTGCATCCTCGTACATCTTCATGTCGCGCATGATGAAGGAGCTGTCGAGCATGGTCTTGTACTCAGCCAGACCAGCCTTAGAGGTATCACCAGCATCGAGAGCCTTGATAACAGCCTTAGCAGCGATAGCACCAGACTCAACAGCAAGGTCCATACCGCGAACAGTGTAACCGAGGTTCATGCACAGCATAGCTGCGTCACCAGCAACAACGACACCGTCGCCAATGATCTCGGGCATCATCTTGATGCCGCCCTCGGGAACAACGTGGCCAGAGTACTCAACGGTCTTGCCGCCAGCAATAAGAGGCTTAATCTCAGGACGGTTCTTGAAGTTCTCGAGCATCTGGTATACAGGGATGTCCTGCTTAAGAACTTCGCTCATGGTAGCTACAATACCAACGGAAACAGATTCCTGGTTAGCGTAAACGAATGCGCCACCAATGATGCCGTTGGAGCAGTCGCCAGCGAAGAGCCAGGAAGCACCCTCGCCAGGATTGCAGAGGAAGCGGCTTTCAACAACATCGGCAGGAAGCTCAATGGTTTCCTTAGCGCCAACAGCCACCTGGTGGATAGCAGGAGCCTTCTTGGAAAGACCAGCCTTGGAGGTGAGGAGCGAGTTAACGCCGTCAGCAAGAATTACAACATCAGAAGTAATCTCGTCGCCAAATGCGAGAATGCCCTTTACCTTGCCATCTTCAATGATAAGGTCTTCAACTGCGATGCCATAGATGAATTCAGCACCAGCGTTTTCAGCCTGCTCTGCCAGCCACTGATCAAAGGGGCCACGCAGTACAGTGTAGGACTCTTTGCCAGCCTCTTCGAGCTCACGGGCTGCATAGTCAATGGTGAAATTGGAGTCAGGCGACATGAGGGAAATGCGCTCATGAGTCACCTTGCGCTGCAAAGGAGCTTCCTGATAGTTCGGGAAGACCTTGGCCAGCGAATGCGTGTAGATACGGCCACCGGTCATGTTCTTGGCGCCAGCGTACTGACCACGCTCAACGACAAGAACCGACTTGCCTGCGGATGCGAGGGTGTAAGCAGCAACAGAACCTGCGCAGCCAGCACCGACGACAATCGCGTCAAAATCGGACATGCTGTTCCTTTCAGAGTGTGAACAAAAAAACAGGGCGCAGAAAACTGCGCCCTGCAATAATACGCTTTTACAGCGCTTCGATCAAGGCAGGAAGAACCTTGTAGATATCGCCAACGATACCGTAGTCGCACTGCTTGAAGATAGGTGCGTTCTGGTCCTTGTTAACTGCGATGATGGTGTCAGCGCCCTGAACGCCTACCATGTGCTGCATCTGGCCGGAAATGCCGAGAGCAATGTAAGCCTTGGGAGCAAGCTGAAGACCGGAAACGCCGATGTAGAGGTTGCGGGGCAGCCAATCAACGTTCTCAGCCAGAGGACGAGAGCAACCAAGCTCAGCGCCAACCTTAGCGCAGAGGTCGCGAGCCATCTGGAGGTCAGCTTCCTCAGCGAAGCCACGACCAGCGCCAACAACAACGTCGCACTTGGTGAGGTCTGCGCCCTCGCGGGGAACAGCCTTGGTGCCGCGAAGAACGAGAGCCTTCTCAGGAGCAACATAAGCGATGGTCTCGACGTCGTCGGAACCAGTTGCCTCAGCCTCAGCGAAAGCGGTGCCTGCTACGGTGTAAACCTTAGCGCCAGATGCCTTCTGCTTGTTAGCAGCGAGACCACCGAAGTACATGTTGGTTACAGCGTCGCCGTCGAATGCGGTAACGTCGGATACAACAGCGGTACCGAGCTTAGCAGCAAGAAGACCAGCAAGGATCTTGTTGCGGGGAGTAGGCTCAACAAGCACTACGTCGGGCTGAGCGGCTTCATATGCAGCCTGAACGCCAGCAGCAGCGTTCTCAACGGGCTGGCCTTCGGGAAGCTCTACGTCGTATGCCTTGTCAGCAACGCCCGTGAGAGGAGCACCCTTAACAACTGCGAGTACTACTTCGTCAGCAATGGTACGAGCACCAGCGCAGAGAGCGCGCTGAGCATCGGTAGATTCTGCAAGAACAAATGCTTTCATGTTTTAGAACCGCCTTATCTCTACTTGAGTGCCTCAGCAACAGCCGCCGCAAATGCGTCGATGTCGCCTTCTTCGAAGATCTGCTGCTTACGGGGAGCGAGCTCGGGAGCCTTGATCTCCTCGATCTCGATCTTAGCGTCTACGCCACCAGCAAGCTCGTCAACGGTGGAAGGCTTCTTGCCAGCTGCGAGGATCTCACGCATGCCAGGGATGCGAGGCTCGCCGATGGAGGGAGATACAGCGATAACTGCGGGGAGGGGAACCTCGATCTCCTCTACTTCCTCTTCGAGCGTGCGCTCAACAACAACCTTGTCGCCTTCAGCAGCGATGGAGGTAACCTCATTGATGGTGGGTACACCGAGAGCAGCTGCGAGCTGAACGTTTACCTGACCAGCATAGAAGTCAGCGGAACCGTCGCCAGTGAGGATCAGGTCGTAATCGGAAACCTTGTCCTCAACGATGCCCTTCAGAACCTGAGCGGTTGCGAAGGAGTCAGCGGTTGCCAAAGCGTCATCGGTAACCATGATGAGCTCGTCAACGCCGCGAGAAAGGATATCCTTCTTCAACTTAGCGTCGGTAGCCTTGGAGGTTGCAGCGCTGATAACAGTAACGGTACCGTCGTTAGCAGCAACGAGCTGAGCTGCAGCTTCGATAGCGTTCTTGTCGTAAGAGCTGATGACCTGATGAGCCTTAGAGTAGTCAAGCGTACGATCGCCAGCGACGAAGATGTCCTGGTCGTCAGCTACTACTTTAACTGCGACAACAATTTTCATAACTTTCTTGCTCCTATTCTCCTTGTATTACCTATACAAATGGGAGTTACGTGCAGCAGTGCGCGTAGGGTTACTTATACAGTTTAGGAATTGCACGACCGGCGATGTAGTCCATAACCTCGCACGTACCGCCAGCAAGCATATTACCACGAAGGTCACGCCAAATGCGACCAACACGAACTTCCTCAGTATAACCGAGGCCGCCGTATACCTCAATTGCGTTATCGGCAATCTGAAGATGAGCGCGGGTGCCCCAAGACTTCAGCATAGCGATGTCAGCGTTGATGGACTGACCCTGATCGAGCTTCCAGAGGCAGTAGTACAGCCAATGACGGGTCTGCTGAAGCATGATTTCATTCTGCTCGATGAGGCCCTGAACACGGGGGTTGGTGATGATCGGCTTACCGAAAGCGATGCGCTCCTTAGCGTAAGCAATAGCATCGTTCTGAGCAGCCTGAGCAAGGCCAAGACCCTGAGCAACAACGAGGCAGCGCTCGAACTCGAAGTTCTTCATGAGCAGCAGCCAACCAGCACCAGCTTCGCCAATGCGCTGGGACTCTTCAACAACTACGTTGTCGAAGAATACGTCAACGAAGGGAACGGTGTGCTGACCAAGCTTGGTCAGATGAGCGGTGGAAACACCCTCGGTCTCGCGCTTAACAAGCCAGAGAGACATCTTGTTGTTCTCGCGAGCGGGTTCCTCGTCCTTGCAGATAACGATGTAGTAAGGAACGTCAGCACCATTGGTAACCCAAGTCTTCTGACCGTTCAGAACATAGGTACCATCGGCCTGCTTCTTGGAGGTCATGGTCATGCCCATGTTGTCGGAACCAGCAGCGGGCTCGGAGAGGCAGAGAGCAGCAACGGACTGGCCGGACTTCTCGTACTCTTCCATGATAACTGCGGACTGCTCAGGGGTGCCGAACTCAGCGAGGTCAGCGCAAGCGAGCATACCAGTCATGAACGGGGTCATGGCACCGGTGAACTCATAGAGCTTCTCAGTCATGAGGCCCAGGGTTACGTGGTCCGTAGGAATGCCACCAACCTCTTCGGGAAGGCCCATGAAGGGGAAGCCTGCGTCGCGATATGCGTCCTGGGCCTCGGCGCTAACCTGATGGTTTTCATACATCTGACGTACGGACTCATCGTCGAAGTAGCGGTCTGCATACTCCTTGAGGGACTCAACAAGAAGTTCCTGCTCGTCGGTGAGAGCAAAATCCATAATCTTCTCCTTCTCCTCGCCCACCCTATCCAAGGGCGAACGAACTAGTTCTGACATGACTACATGCCAGAAAACGGACTTTCTGCTGTAGTTGAGTTTAATCGCAAGAACTGAGCTGTCCAATAGAAAAAAGACGGATGGGAGAAAAAATTACCGATTCATCCAGTGTATTTCCATAGGTCAGATCTATTGATTTTTAACCCAGATGACATTTCCTTAAATGTACAGGAACGCAACCAGGGAAACTCAGCCAAAACTAGTGATTCGTACCGTCATAAATGACTACTAATTTATGTATAAATACATCTTGCGAGATGAATCCTTATCGAGCGGAAATACTTAAAATTGAACGATAGAGCAAGCCTATAGAAAGAAGTTTTTAGATTGTGCATATCCTATTGGACACCTCTTAACGCGAGAATGCTAAACTGCTTGTAGCGGAATATCCGGAATCTGCCGCATAAGGGTTAATCAGGAACCGTAAGGTTCCATTCACAAACCGATTAGGAGGGTTTATGAATCCGAATGCAACCATCACCGACGAGCAGTTTAAGGCGTACCTCAAGAAGGTTCGCGACATGGTCGAAGGTCCTTACACCGAATGGCAGAAGGAGATCGAGGTAACCAACACGTTCCCCGAGAAGTTCTACCAGTCCAACATCGACAACGACATCTATCGTTACTCTCTCCCTGTAGAGTACGGTGGATGGGGCCTCTCCGAGAAGGAAATCCTGCAGGTTCAGGAAGAGTTCTCCCGTGGTCCTTCGGGCATGCGTATGCACATGCACTATGCATCTGACCTGAACTGGCGCATCCTCAACGATTTCGGCCAGCCCGAGATCAAAGAGAAGTATATGCCTCTCTTCCAGGACAAGACCATCTTCACCAACTTCGCTCTGACCGAGAAGTCTGGCGGCACCGGTGCTGACCTGCACTCCACCGCTGTATGGGACGAAGAAAAGGGTAAGTGGATCCTCAACGGCGAGAAGTGGCTCATTTCTCACACCGACTGCTCTCAGTTCTCTTACGTAATCTGCGTAACCGATCCTGACAAGAAGGGTGACGATCGTCTGTCCGCCTTCTTCGTTCCTATGGATCGTCCTGGCTTCGAAATCGTTCCTATGCCTCACATGATGGGCTGCCGTGGCTCCGGTCACACCGGCCTGAAGTTCACCAACGTTGAGCTCGAGCCCGAATTGATGCTCGGCAAGCGTGGCGAGGGCATGAAGGTTGCTATGCACTCTCTCGCGGTTTCCCGCGTACACATCGCAACTTCTAACCTCGGTATTTCTCAGCGCATGTTCGAGATGTCCATCGCTCGTGCACGCGACCGCGTTACCTTCGGTAAGCCGATCATCAAGCGTCAGGCTATCCGCGTAAAGCTCGCTAACATGCAGATGATGATCCATGCTCTTCGCTGCACCATCATCGACTTCTGCGATGACTTCGATCTGGACAACAACGGCGAGTACGTATCCGAGAAGGCTGCAATCTGCAAGCTGTTCTCCATCGACACCGTTCGTCTCGTTTCCGACGAGATGCTCGAGATCTTCGGTGGCGACGGTTACTTCGAGGATTCTCCTTATGGTCCTACCGAACTCCTTTATCGCGACTGCCGCGCTATGTGGCTTGAGGAAGGCGCTCCTACCGTACAGCGCATCACCATCGCTAAGGGCATCGAGGATCATGACGGTACTCTCGAGTACCAGACCTGGATCGCTGGCTCTAAGCTCGACTAGTTCTGACTCTTTCAACCAAGAGTTATCTTGGCTAGATTCCGGGAAAAGGGGAAGCTTTTGCTTCCCCTTTTTTTGTAAGTGCATGCCCCGCTACCCCTCCTCTATCGATGCATCAAACATCCCTGTTTTCCATAAATCACTGGATTGCGATAATGCAAAATCGCGGTGGCTAGTTATCTAGTGGCGCGCTTCTCCATATACAACAGCAACGGGCTGCGTCTCTTTGCGGCTATAACCTGCCGCTTTTGCATAGATACGAATCCTTTACTGTAAGTTCTGTCTTTCTTCGGATAAGAGCACTCGCTCGACTGTACTTATCCGAGGTTCATATAGAATTGGAACTCGGCATTATAGCGTCACCCTTTTAGAAAGGCTGTACATGGCACTTTTCAATAAGAAGGACAATCAAAAGAAGGAAAAAGAGAAGCCTCAAAAAAAGCCTCTGGAGATTTGGTACACCGAAGATGGCACCAAGATTGGTGATGATGGTTACCCTATGACCCCTCTTCGCACCAAGATGCATCATATCTGGAATGCTTACTTCATCTATGCAATGGTGCTTTTGGTTTGGGGCCTTGCCTGTACCCTACTTGGTTGGTTCTCCGGCGAAACATTTACCGACTGGGAGCTCCGTGCCACTGGTGGCTGGGAATACAACGGTTACCGCCTTGCTACCCTTGTCCGTATCGAAGCACTTGTCTGCCTGTGGACCGCTGTAGCTGGCGTAATCCTCAATTTAAAGGGCTTTGCTTGGATGTACGATCGCGCTAGCAATGGGTTCGTAAACGGGCTCATGTACGCTCTGTTGGGCATCTCTATCGCTATTGAACTTGTTGCTCTTTTCATGATTCACATCATTAGCCCTGCATGCCTCATCAATATCGTCCTCATTGTTATGACCATCATCACAATGAAGCAGATCGACGAAGAGCGCCCATCGCTTAAAAAGGCTAAGCGTTTCCGTAAGGAAGTTAAATAGCGCTCTGCTTCACGCGTCAAAATAAGGCCACCTGCAATTGAGCGGGTGGCTTTTCTTTTTGCGCAATTATCTTCTTTTCCGATTCGGCAGAAAAACCTCCGTACTTAAACAAAGCTACGCTGCGCAGAATCAAACGCACTGCTCCTGCGCTTACCACGCCAGATGACACAGCTATAATGAAGTGCCTCTCGGCAGTCGCTCTTCCAGGCACACCTTACTCCTCCACAAGCGGGAAGAATGATCCAATGAGGGAGTGAGGGCAACGAGCGATGACTACGGCAGCGGGATCGACTGGAACGAGTTTCCACATGCCAACCGAGTTCGGGCGGTAGCGGAAAGGCCGCTTATACACTTTTTGAGCCATAACCCTATAAAGAGGGTTTCTACAAATAAAAAAAGCCGCCACTCGAAGCGACGGCTAATTTCTCATGATGGTGGGCCCACCCGGATTCGAACCGAGAACCAAAGGATTATGAGGAAAAACCACCGGTCTACTAAGCACGCTATACCTGGTCAGTACATTTTCAATTCTATTCAATATCGTCTAATCCAGGCAATATCACAACGTTTTGCCCATAATTTGCCCATGGCAAACGTCTCTCGCCTTGACATTGTGGCTCTACTTGGCTAGGCTCGCGCCGGCGCTTCTAAAGGCGCACGCGCGAGCCTAGCCAAAGAGCCCCGGATTGAGCTTGATTGCCCTTTCCCAAAATGGCTAATCGCGAATCATCCGCCTTATCAACAGCATCAATAAGCAGCATGCATTACCGAGTCGATTGAGAGGGATTCACCCCCTCAAACTCCCCCGATACGCCCATGTTCATGAGCGATTCGAGGAATCACTCATGAACATGGGCGCTATACATCATTGGAAACCGCACCAATCAAGTTTCAGCTCAAAATCAAGCTAGCAGCTCTCTTTTTTGGCCATCTGAAGACAGTTATGAGAACAAAAACGTTTTCGAGTTCTTCCCTTAACCAGATAAGGGAGACCGCATCTCTCGCAAATGCCAATATAAACGCCACCGCGCCCAAGCAGCGTCAACCAGATTTGGCTTTCCAGAGTTCGCGCCACCAATCCCCCATCCCTGTCAGCGCCAACAGCAAAGTCGTAATCAATCCAACCATATTCCATGCGGCTTTTCGCCATTGCATCAAAGAAATACTCGGCAGTCGATCGTTCGTTATCTATATCTCCCGTAATGGCAAGATAGAGGTTTCCGCCCCAATCCTTCCGAAAAGACCGCAATGATCCGGGCTTCCCGTCGATTTGATTGACGGAAACGTAGCGAATAGACCGACCCGTCTCTTTGGAGGCATCTTTTAATTGAGTTACCCGATGGCGCGAATCGTTGATGCTCTCGAACCCTATTTTCGAATACGGCGCCCACGACAAGAACCCCTCCCCCCTGAAGGGGTTGTAAAAGTCGATTGCCTCTTCTAGAAGCTGCGAAAGTTTTTCGTTACGCCAGTATTCGTTGAAGGCAACGGGGATGACGAAAGCCGTATACGTTGAATCGAAGGCTTCTGCCACGCCGAACTTCGTCACAGGCGTCTTCCGAAACCCGCAATCAAGCAACGGCGCTGGGCAACCGCTCTCAAGAGAATGCCCTAGAGACAGCATGAGAACGAGCATATTCTTGAGCCAAACCCAGTCCTGTAATGGCTCGACAACAACGAGCCCTCCGCTTTTGCACGATTCCACCGCGGCCCTCAAGTCCTTCTCTTCGCCGAATCCGAACTCCGACACCGCCCTTCGGGCAGCGGATTCCTTCTCTTGGGACAGTTCGGCGGAACCCGCAACCAGAAACCAGCACTCAGAGGCCAGCATCGCCCTGCTGCCATTTGAAAACCTTTTCAAAGTCCTGTCCTTCAAAAACTCCTCGGGGGCGTATGTCCTCCTCAGCTTCGATTTCTCCATTCCGAAGGACGCATCCAGAGTTAGCTCCCGATGGGATAGCGGGGAGCCGAACGAAGCAATCGACGCGATGAGGGCGAAAGGGTCCTTGGCCGAAAGAAATGCATTGAGTTTCGCGATACCCTCGGAATCATCGAGCAATGTGCCCTTTTTCCTATCGAGCTCTGCCGCTTCCTCGGCGTCGCACACCCATATGAGAGAGTGCAGCTTTTTATCTTTCCTTACCAAAAACAGCTTCACATTCATTCCTTAGGACGTTATATATGCATTGTTTTTATTTTGCCATCTATATTGACCACTTCATATAGTACTGTTAATCTATGGAGTAGTTAGATGTTCATCTAACACTTTACCATCCATATCAACCGAAGAAAGGAGAAAGAATGGCCACAGACGTCTATACGGTCGATGATCTGCGGCGCAAGTACGGGCTATCGCGCAGCGGCGCATACGCCTACGTGCACTCGTTGCCGCCAGATCTAGTAATTCGATTCGGCAAGTCGATCCGAATCGACAAGCTCGGGCTCGCCGAGTACCTGGCACAGCAGAAAACAGGGAGCGCCCCGTCGCCAAACAGCACGCTCCCCACGCACCCGTAATCCCAAACTCATTAAGGAGAACAGGTATGAGTGATTCTACCTTATTTTCCGTCGCGGATGCCTTTCCCGACATCATGGAAGCCCTTAAGCAACAACCAAGAGAAATCCAAACCGGCATCGACGCCCTCGATAAAGAGCTCGTCACCATATCGGGAAAGTACGTCGCCGTCGCCGGCGAAACCAGCACGGGAAAGACCGACTTCTGCGTCTCCCTCGCCGCCAACCGCATCCGCACAGGCAACCCCGTGCTTTTCGCCTCGATTGAAGTCGGCGAGCACACCATGCTTCGCCGCTTCGCCTCTCACTTCGCGAATGTTTACGCTCCGGGCACCGACGCCACATTCCAAAGCGAAAACGGGATCAAGAATTTGACCTCGGAGCAGCAGGCCGCCCTCAACGGCGGCGTGGAGATGCTCGAGCAATGCAAGCAGTTCCTCTATCTCTACGACGGCTCGGAGAAATACGGCGGCAAGGAGATGCGCATCGTCGAGCACGTCGCCGTGAAGGCCAAGGAAATCAGCAGGAAGCACTGCGTTCCGTGCCTCGTCATCTGCGATTACTTCCAACTCTTGGCCACGCGGGAATCCACGGGGACGGCCACGGAGAAGTTCGACGCTCTCTCCCATAAGCTCGCGCAGCTGGCCCACGAGACCGGATCCCCCGTCATCGTTCCGTGCGCGACGAACAAGGATGGCTCCATCCGGGGATCGGGGCAAGTCAACTACGACAACGACATCACCCTGCATTTGAGCATCGATCAGGCTGAGTGCAGCGAAGACGATTTGCCCGCGTTGAGCATCCGCCCCATGATCGTTCACGTCAAGAAGAACCGCGACGGACGCGCGCGAGCGCGCGTCAAGCTCGACTACCGCCCCGCATCGCACCGCTTCACCGACCGTGGCGGTGAGCTGTGATGGTCGAGGTAAGGGGCGGCCAGAAAGAGAGAATCGGGGCCAAAAAGTGGCGCATACGGGTAAGCCTCGGCAAGGATCCCGAGACCGGGAAGTACCTGCGCTCGCCCTCGCGCATAGTGCACGGCACGTCCAAGGATGCCGACGCGGCGATCGCGGAATACCGCAGGGAACTGCAATCGAAGCTCGACAACCCGGGGCGCGAGCTCACCTTCGCGGAATACGCCCGCGACTTTTACGAGCACCGGGAGGTGCTGGGCGAGAGCCCCTTGTCGCGAAAATCCGAGCGCATGGAGATTGCCAAGCTGGTGGACATGTTCGGCCCGCTCGCATTGGAGGAGATCAAGCCCGCCACGGTCAAGAAGGCCTACCTCGACGCTTCCGGCAGCCAAGGCATGAGCCAGGCGATGCTCAAGCGCGTGTCGAAGCGTTTGAAGATGATTCTAGAAGAGGCCGTCAACGACGGCATACTCGACCGCAACCCCGCAGCGAAGATAAAGGTCGCCGAGCCCAAGCGTAAATCCCCCAAAGCGCTCAGCGCCGAGGAGGCGGAGCGCCTTGCGGCCCTGCTGGACGGCGAGGGCCCGACGCCCCTTACCGTGGCGATAAGGCTCATGCTCTTCGGCGGGCTGAGAAAGGGCGAAGTGTTGGGCCTCGATTGGGCGAACGTCGATTTCGAAGCCAACGCGGTGTTCGTCTGCAAGCAGTTCAGCAACGACCGCCAGCTTCGACCGCCGAAGAGCGCCAATTCTCGGCGCTGGGTCAGCTTCGACCCGGCGACCATGGCCTTCCTCGCAAGATGGAAGGCCTTGCAGCCGCAAACGATGGATCCGCGCATGCGGTTCGTCCAAGACGACGACACGCCTGTGGTGGCCAACCCCCTCGGCACGAACACGGACCCTACCAACTTTAACCGCATGTTCCGCGACTTTTGCGTCGAGCACGGTTTCGGCTCCTACGAGTCGGAGGCGCGGTACGTCGACGAAAACGGCTACGTGCGAGCCCGCAAGGTCGGCTATGAGGGCCTCACGCCCCACGGCCTGCGCCATACGCACGCGACGCTTTTGATCGGTGCCAACAACGACGTGAAAACGGTCTCGACGAGGCTCGGGCATTCAAGCGTCTCGCTGACGCTGAACGTCTACGCCGATGCGATACGCAAGAACGACGTCTCCGCAGCCCAGAGCATCGCAGAAATCCTAGGGCCCAAGGGCAAGGCCGACGACGAGGGGCAGGAAGCCCGATGAAATCGGTCAGCGAGAAAGCCGGCGGCAAAAGACTCAACATCCGGGTCTCGGAAGCCGAACACGCCGCCATATCGGCAAAAGCGGCCGAAGCGCGAACGACCATCTCCGAATACGTCCGCAAGCGGGCCCTGCGCGACGAGCAGGGCCCGCGGCCCATAGAGGTCGATGTCGGCGAGCTTCATAAGATCTATCGAGACCTACGGCATGCGGGCGGCAACCTCAACCAACTCTGCCGCTGGCTGAATTCTCACAGGTCAACGGCGGCGAGCACGGAAAGCGAGATAAAGAGCGCGCTGGAAGCCACGCGATGCGCTTCGAGCCAGGTAGCCGACTTCATAGCGAAGGTGCGAGAAAGGATGTAAGGTGAAGGCAAGCAAGATAGCCGGCGTCGCCATAGTGGCGGGAGCGACAATCGCGATAGCGATTGCCTCCCTGCCGTTTGGCGCGCCTTTCGTTCAAGCCGCGATGTCGGGCGGCAAGCTCGACCAGGCATGGATTCCCCATGCCTTCCAAGTGTTGGAAGGCGGGCCGGAATCGCTGATCGAATATGCGAAGGCGTCCGCGAGCGCCGAAGGCGGGATCGCCCCTGCGCTCGCATGGCTAGCGATCGTCACGGGGGCGATCGCCCTCTTCGCATGCTATCAGGCGGCGAAGTCGCCCAAGCGCGAAGTGGAGAACGGCATCCTCGGCAAGCAATCGTCCATTAAAACCGCCGGCGAGATAATCGAGAGCTGTCCGATGTGGAACGGGAAATCCGAGCCATCGGACGGCGTTGCGCTCGGCTTCGTGCGAGGCAAGGCTGCGGTGCTGGAATGCGTGCATTGCGCGGTGTGCGCGCCGAGCGGCTCCAAGAAGACTCGCGGATCGGTGTACCCGACGATAGACGCGCTGTCGTTCTCCGGAAAGAACAACCTCCTCGTCACGGACCCGTCGCTCGAAATCTACTGCATGGCCGGAAAATGCCTTGCCGAAAGGGGTTACGAGGTCCATCTGCTTGATTTGGAGAACCCCAGGCAAGGATCGCGGTTCAACCCGCTGAAGCTCATAGCCGACCTCAGCGAGGCCGGAAAGGGCGAGTTCGCCGAGGACCGTGCCCGCGAAATCGGCTCTATGCTGTTCCCTGAAAAGGGCAACGAGAACGACATCTTCGTAAACGCAGCAGGCGGCGTATTCGCCGCCTGCGCATTCGCCGTGGCGACCCTTCCCGAAGTGCCCAGCGAAGAGCGCCACTTGTGGTCGGTCGTGAAGACCATCATGGTGGGAACGCTCGACGGCGCAGCCGCCCTGAAGGACTGGATTCGCGGGTTCGGCCCGGAAAGCCCCGTTGCGGCCATGGCGGCGACGTTCCTTGCGTCGGAGGGCAAGCTCGAAAGCTCCATCCTCGCGTCGTTGCACGACGGCCTGCAACCTTTCACCAGCCAGAACATGCGCTGGCTCACCTCCGCGTCGGATCTCGGAATCGATGAGATGATGGCCGGCAGAAGCGCCGTCTTCATCCATACCTTAGGACCGGGCGCGCCGGCGAACCGCATAGCATCGCTGTTCCTGGCTCAGCACTGGGCCGAAACTCAGCGGCTCGGCATGCGCCGTAGCCTGAGGCCCTGCTGGGTTGTGGGCGACGAATTCCATTCGCTGCCGAAGTTCGACCTCCCCCACGCGCTCGAACAGGCCAGGAAATACGAGCTGCACTACGTCATGTACACGCAAAGCTTCAGCGGCTACGACCAATACAAGACCCAGAAGGAAGACGGCAAGGACGCAATCCTGGCGAACTGCGACGTGAAAGCGCTCTATAAAGCTGGAAGCGACCTTGATGCGCGCTACTTCGAGACGCTGGGCGGCTTCAAGACGATACGGGCGCGCAACACCGGGGAGCAGCGCCAAGGCGTAGGCCGCAGCGGCAGCAGCGAGGGCTTCAGCGAGCAGAAGGTCCCATTGTGGCCGCAGGGCGACGTACTGGAAAGGAACCCCGAGAAAGACGGGGTCCTCGTTGTGCAGTCGGCCCTCGGCGCGCGAAAGGCCGGAAAGTTCGAGATACCGGTTGTCGATGCCTCGAAGACGTTCGTCTCCGATCACTTCAAGACCCTCGGAACGCCCGATTTCGAGCGCAAGGTCATCGCCGACACGCTCGACGAGCTCGAAGCAAAGGCCGAAGGCATAGCGATAGACGTCAATGGATGGCAGCCCGATTTCGAGGCCTGCAAGTCCGACAAGACGAAAGCGGCGGAAATCGCCGACGACGAATTCGCTGCCTGGGACTAAACAAGGGTTTCCGCATGACCGCGATAAAGCAGAAGGCCGTATGCAGCCCCGGCCATTGGAAGAACGTTGCGAAGTACCTCGACGACGAGCGCGCGCTCGCCAGGGCAAGCCAGAACCTCGCCGACGAAAGCAGGTGGGCCGCCGAGATGAACGCCACGCGAGAGGCGTACGGGCACAACGCTCCTGGCAAGAAGGGCGCGAAGTGCACGTACGCCTACCATCAGGTGCTGGCCTTCAATCCCGACGAATGCTCCTGCAACGGAGGACGCATGACGCCCGAGGCGTGCATGGAGTACGCCAGACAGTATGTCGAAGGCCGCTACGGTGCCCACGAGGCCGCATGGGTGCTGCATCTGGAGCACTGCGCGGCAGACGGCACCGACCGCTACGCCGTCCATGTGGTCGTCAACCGCACCAACCTTGAGACCGGCAAGCGGCTCAACGAGGGGCGCAGCAAAAACGCGAAGATCGAGCGCGCCAACGCCGTCCGCGACATGGATGCGAAATGGGGCCTCGCGCAGATGCGCGAGGGAGAGCGCAACTGCCGTATCCACGCGCAGCAGCCCACGAAGCGAGAGCTGGCGATAGCCGCGCGCGGCGCAAGGAGCGACAAGCAATACATCAGGGAAGCGGTCGCAGCGTCCATGCACGAAGCACGCGCATGCCGCGAGCAGAATAAAGTCCGAGCGCTGGCGAAGTCGCTCGACGCCAAAGGTGTCGAGATGCACGTCGCATGCGACGGCAAGGGGCTGACGTTCGAGAGAAAGAGCACGGGGCGTAAAGTGCGGGGCTACAAACTGGGACGCGGTTACAGCATGGCGGGCATCGCAAAGGGGCTGGGCATCCAAGCCGCAAAGCTGGCAGTGCGCAGCATCGACGAGGAGATGGAGCGCTGAGCAAGGCGCAGCATCAAATACGGGTTTCGAAAAACAGCCGGGTGCAGGGGCCCGGCTGCTTTTCCTCTGCGAGGCAAACGACGGCGCATTGCCGAGAAGCCCCGCAGGGCAAGATCATTTGGCGCAGCGAACGTGCCGAAGGCGCGTTTGTGAGCACAAATGCACATCTTGCATCAACCCCGGAAGCGACTCGACTCGTTGAGCTGCCGGGATTGATCCGTGAGCGCCGGCTGAGGCGCGGCCCGCCGATTGCGACCCCTAGGAGCAATCGAGGGACGCGACGACCCGGCGCGAGAGCCGACCAGCCGGCGGACGGCGACCCATGGGGAGCCGTCGCGCCCGTGGGCGGCGGCGTGAGCGCAGCGCGCAGTGATGCCGACTTATGGGAGGCATCGAACGGAGTGCGCAGCGAGAGCGAGCCGAAAGGCGAGCGGGTCCGAGCGCCGCAAAGCGCGCGGACGTCGGCCGTCGGCCGACACGGCATCGCAACCGCGATGCATCGGGCGCAAGCCCGATAATTCAGGCAATGAGCCCGTTGCGGAAAGGCTCCGGTCTGAAGCCTTTCCGCATGGCGCTTCACAGGGCTCACGCCTCCGAAAGGGCGTTGATGTGGTGGCGGACGAGCGCCTTGGTATCGTTCACGACGATGAAGGAGATGTTGTCGAAGCGCACGGGCACATCGGAAATCTCGCAGCCTTCGGTCGCGAGCCATTTCACGGCAAGGGATTCCCGCAAGCTTCGGGGCGCTTCGGGCTCCGGAAACCCGTCTTGGCCCACAGCGACTTCCAGGAACACGACGCAGTCCCCGTCGCGGGCGATCGCGCCTATCTCGCCGTCGGGGCACGACCAGCCCGTCGATATGACCTCATACCCCTTGCGTTGGAGAAGCATCTCCGTTGCCTTGATAGCGCGCTGCTTTGCGTTGTCCATGATGACCTCCGATCGCATCGGCTCGCCCCTGTGGCTTGCCTTGTGATCGCCGCAGTGCGCCGGATGCCCGCGTGTGCAAGGGTGGAAAGCGAAACCCGCAGGGCTTGAGCTTTGCGCCGCTTTCGGCCGACCTTGCCGAAAACGGCGCAAAGGTTTTCGCGGCCCTTGCGCACGCGAGCGTCCGGCGCGACGCTTCGAGCATCAAGGAAAGACGCCGGGGCAAGTCGAACGCCGGAGGCCGGAAACACCGCAAACCGACGCGCGCGTGCAACCAGAATTCATATGCGCGAAGCGCGGGCTATGCGGGCCAATATATGCGCACAAGCGGCAATATAGTCCGCATCTCCATGTCCGCAGAATCGTAGTTGTCCACCAAAAGCCGCACGAATTGGTCAAGATCAAGAAGCTTCACGGGCATCACGGCGCGATCGGCTTCATACATGGCTTCCTTAGTAAAGCCACCTGTGGATACATACAAACCGCTATCCGTGCTGCGGAGCCCGCCGATAAACGAACGCAGAGCCGGTGCGCCCATGGCACCTTTGCGATGCTTCACCTCGACGACAATGCGCGGTGATTCCAGGCCCAAGCCATCGGGCGAGGCTATGATGTCGCGTCCCCCGTCTGAACCCTTGCGCGTCATGGACGTCTTGTAGCCCATAGAGCGCAAAACGCCAGCAGCCAACAGCTCCATATCATCCCAATCGAGCCTCAGCACCTTATCCTTAATGCGCTCTATGCCATCGTCGGCGGTTGCCTCCCTTGCCTCGACGGGGCTTTCATCGTCATCGGCAATAGGAGCAACGCCCGAGGACGCCGCCTCAAGCTCGCGCATGGCATCGTCCGATACAGCGAAAAGCGTCGATATGCTGCCTAATGAATGCTTTGCGGAAGAGGACAATGAGTCACGAGGGGCAACTTCGTGCCACCCCACTCGGCGGCGGTACGAGCCATTAGTTTCATCGTCTTCGGTACCAGCGACAAATTCGCACCCGCCCGAAACTTCCCCGATATGATAGAGCCTAGTGGAGGGATCGTACATAACCACGATACAGCCCTCGGCGATGTCATGCGCAAAACGGTAGATCATGCCGGCGTTCGAAGCCACTGTCTGCGGGCTTGCATCGGGATTCTTGAGCTTATACAGGCGCTTGATTCCCTCTTTGTCCAACGCCGAAACATCTGCGCCATCGAGGTCCCAATAGATGGCGACATAACCGCCTTCGAGCCATTCAGCGGCGTGAATGCCGCCGCGCCCGGCCCTCACTATCCAAGCGTTCATCGACTCTGCCTTTCCGTAAGCTTCGCGTACATGCTGAACAGGTGTGCCACAATCTTCTCCTCGTCGCCGTCGAAATGAACGCCATAGGCGGCCTCTACCGCCGCGTCGAGCGCTTTGTGGGCAGCCAGTAAATCTGACGGCATCTTTTCTGGATCGTACAGATCGGCCAACGTTGCCCCCGCATGCGCAGCGCGAGCATCCAGCACACCTTGGGCGCATTCCTCAACGCGTTTACGAACCCCAGGAGCGATCAGTCGCTCAACGGGCATCGCGAGGCTTTCACGCGTTGCACCAGGCCACGGGAAGGTGTTGTACACCACGCCGCCCGAATAACGATAATCGCTTTTCAAGCGACCACACACCGTGCGCATCCAGGCGTTATGGAATTGGGAATGCAGCACGCCGAAATGGTACAGCGTGGCGTCGGGGATGAGGAACACCAGGTCGCTGCACAAGGTCGGCGGCTCCACGAATCCAAGCGGAATGTAGCGACGGCGTTCGGAAGACACCTTGGGCACCAGCACGGAAGGGCCCTTCGGCATGTTCTCCACGTGGTAGTTTGCCGGCCGTTCGGCCAGCTTGCGCGTGGGCGCGCTCTTCGAATCAAGGCGAAATTCACGAACAGCCGCGATGCGCTCGCGGCACAACGGCAGAACATTGAGCTTCGCAGGCTCAGCATCCCCGAGCCATAGCGCGAAGCGCTTCTTCCCCTTGATGAACTCGTCGGAGCCAAGCCACGGGTGCACGAACTCGGCCGCACCCGGCTCTTCCGCCAGAAACGCTTCGAGCTCGTCTGGTTTGAACAGGTAGTTTCCGCCATCGATGGGTTTGTTGCCGATGCCGATCTTCGGAACGCGGCACAGCGGCTTGCTGAGATTTTGCACGAACGCATCGGGGGCGTCGGACAAGTAGGCATTGATGTTGCCGGGGAGCAGCTCCATCGCGGGCGCATCGGGGCCCGCGTGATGGAAAAGCCGCTTCTCCCCGCCCAGCTTCGAGAACCCAACGATGATCACGAACACGTGGGCCTGGCCGTTTGCCTCGTTGGCCCATCGGAACGTATCATGCGCGAAGTCGATGCGAATGCCCAAATCCCACAACGGCTTCCAAACATTAGCCACCTGCTCGCCTTGGCATATGCTGTTGGTGGAAACGAAGGCGCAGCGCACGGGGTGGTCGTCCATATATTCCGCAGCCTTCATGTACCAGCCCGCAACGTAGTCCACGTTGCCGCTGTTCTTCGCGCCACCGAACACGTCGATCAGCTCGGCCTTCTGCTCCTTGGTCTGGTTGCGCGCGCCCAGAAACGGTGGGTTACCGATGATATAGCTGCATTTCTCGGCAGGCAGCACTTCCTTCCAGTCCATACGAAGCGCGTTGCCCTCGTGGATATTGTCGTTGCTTTTCAGAGGCAGGAAGTCGAAGGGCTGCAGCAAAATCTCCTGCGTTGCCTCCATCATCTGCTCCTCGGCTATCCACAGCGCCGTTTTTGCAACGCTGACCGCGAAGTCGTTTATCTCTATGCCGAAAAACTGATTGATGGAAACCTGTATGGGGCTGCTCTCCCCGTCGAAGCCGATGCTCATCTGATCGCCCTGCAAATCTTCGAGCACACGATTCTCAAGCTTGCGCAGGGAAAGGTAGCTTTCAGTGAGGAAGTTGCCGCTGCCGCATGCTGGGTCGAACACGTTTATGCTTGCGAGTTTTCGCTGGAACGCGCGCAGCCTCACTTTGCGATTGCGCTCCACGCCGTCGCTCTCAATCGCAGAAAGCTCGGCGCGCAAATCGTCCAGGAACAGCGGGTCAATAACCTTGTGGATGTTCTCAATACTGGTGTAGTGCATACCGCCCGCGCGCCGCGTGGCGGGGTTCAAAGTGCTCTCGAAGGCCGCGCCGAAGATGGTGGGGCTGATGTGACTCCAGTCGAAGCTCTGCGATGCCTCCAGCAGCAGGTCGAGGCGGATCTGGTCGGTGAACTGCGGTACCACGATGTCATCGTCGCCGAACAGCCCGCCGTTTACGTAAGGGAAAGCCAGCAGATACTCGGGCAAATAAGGGTCGCGAGCGTCCGCCGGCGTGTCCAGCACGGCGAACAGGTCGATGACGGCCTGGCGCATCTGGTCGGCCGGGAAGCGCTTGAGGTAGTTCAGAAGCGCATCTTTCTCATGCAGCAAGCCGGAATCTTCGGCATACAGAAGGAACACCAGCCGCACAATGAGTACGTTCAAGCTGCGCTGCTCGTGCGCGTCGGTTTCGATATTGCGATACTGTTGCGAAAGCTGGGCGTAGAGCTTTCCCACCAGCTCGCCGGCCTTCACGGAAAGCTCTTTCTCCTTCACCAGGCGAGAGTTGCGCCTATCGGAGAAAAACGACAGCAAGTGCACCTGCTCGGGCAGCTCTTCCAAAGCAAGCGAAACGTACTGGTCGTCTGCGGCCTCCATGTCGTAGATGCGGAACTCGTCGAAATTGCACGTGATAATCCAACGCGGGCGTATGGAGTTCGGCAGATTGTCGGCATACCACTTCGCTTGCTGGTAGGGCGTCTCCGGTCCAGCCTTTTTCGATCTCACGGTTGCTTCGTCAAGGCTGATACCACGGCCTTTCATTTCTACGAGAATGCCCATATCCTCGTAGAACACGTCGATTTTGCGGCCCTTCACCTTACGTTCGAATTCCAGCGCATGGGTGGCATTCTGCACGCCCAGCACATCCTGCAAAAGCTCTATCCAAAACGAACGCGAATGCTCCTCCTCTACGCATGGGAGGGATTCCCACCTTGCTACGAAATACTTGGCGGCGCGTTTCTGCTCTGCTGGGGTCATGAATGCTTCTTTCTCATAAATGCATCGAGATTTCATTGTAATTCAGTTCAACAGTGACAGAAATCAAATGGACGCGTTAGACGCAATGGAAGGGTTCAACGACGTGAATATCTCCAAAATCAGGCCGAGATACTCGCCTTCATAAAACATTCATGAAAAGTTTTGCCCATAATTTGCCCATGGACACAATGGAAATAAAAAAGGCCAGAAGCATAAGCCTCTGACCTGGGAATTTGGTGGGCCCACCCGGATTCGAACCGAGAACCAAAGGATTATGAGTCCCCTGCTCCACCATTGAGCTATGGGCCCGATACAGCATCTTCGTCAGAAGCTGCGTTTGATTATTCTAGCGTACTTTATGGCTTTTGCCACTTCCATTCCCAAGGATCGACATATTAACGCGCAAATCACCCTTCGCAGCCGCTCTGGCGAAATACCGTCATAAGACATATGCACTTGTGGCGATATTGACATTTCGTTATCTGTCGCGCCCATGCCTTTTAGGCTATAGGACACGCTTTTGCCGCACTGCACTTGCTTTGCGCGATACCAGCCAACAAAAAAAACGGCTAGGCGTGTATGCCTAGCCGTTTTGAAGCGCTAAAAGGGGCAATCCTAGTAAACCATGTGCATGGCTTCACGAACCTCATCCAGGGTTTTATTGGCGATTTCATTCGCTTTGCGATTGCCTTCACGCAGAACCTCTTCTACATAGCCAGGCTTTGCAGCGATAGCCTCACGACGCTCGCGGATGGGAGCGAGGTATTCGTTAACCGCTTCGGTGACATACTTCTTGAGCGTGCCGGAACCACCGTTGCCGATCTCTTCCGCGATCTCCACTTCAGTGCGGCCCGTGCACAAAGCAGCCGTAGTAAGAAGCGCAGATACACCAGGACGATTTTCCTTATCGAATGTGATGAAACGCTCGGAATCGGTTTTAGACTTCTTGATGATTTTGGCGGTTTCTTCTGCCGTAAACGAAAGGCTGATCGCATTGCCGTAGCTCTTAGACATCTTGCGACCATCCAGACCAGGAATCTCAGGTGCATCATCATTCAGAAGGCATTCAGGCTCAGGGAACACAAAGCCGTAACGCTCATTGAAACGACGAGCAATTTGGCGAGTCTGCTCGATATGGGGCAACTGATCCTTACCGCAGGGCACGATATTGCCCTTGCAGAACAAAATGTCGCATGCCTGATGCACAGGATACGTCAGAAGAAGGCCGGTAAGGGCATGGCCCGATGCTTCCTGCTCAGCCTTAACCGTTGGGTTGCGAAGGAGCTCTGCCTCGGATACCAGAGAAAGGAACGGAAGCATAAGCTGATTCAAGGCAGGAATCGCAGAATGGGTGAAGATAATGGTTTTCTCCGGATCGATGCCGCAAGCAAGGTAATCAATTACCATGTTGCGAACATTGTCCTGAATGTTCTCCGTAGTATCACGGTCGGTAATTACCTGATAGTCAGCAATGATAACTCGCGTGGTTACGCCTTTATTCTGCAGCGCAACGCGTTCCTTAATGGTGCCGAAATAGTGGCCCAGGTGCAAACGACCCGTAGGACGATCGCCCGTAAGCATCGTGTACTTGCCGGGATTTACCTCAAGGTCGGCGCGAATTGCCTCGCTGCGCTTCTGGCTTGCTTCAAAACTATTGGAGCTCATAACGAACAGTGCCTCTTTCGTTTGATTCGTAAGGGTGATTGAGCCGCGCATAAACGGCATCAGATGCATTGGGAAAGTATACCATTGCTTATCTTCCGCATAGACTATTGCCCTTTCGTCCCCTACACTGAAAGGCATGACTACCTCAACTTTTAATACGCTTGGTTTGTCCAAGCCCTCATTGGAAGCCATCGACAATCTTGGCTTCACCGAACCCACCCCTGTGCAGGCACTTTCCATTCCGCCGGGAATCGAAGGGAAAGATATCCTAGCTGCCGCACAAACCGGAACAGGGAAGACACTTGCCTATCTGCTTCCGATCTTCGACCAAATGGTGCGCCATTTTGGCTCAAAGCGCCCCAAAAAGGGGCCCTATGCGTTGGTTTTAGCACCGACGCGTGAGTTGGCTCAGCAAATTTCCGAATGCGCGAGCACTATTGCGCAAACCACCAAGTTCCGCACGCTTACCGTAATCGGCGGCAAGAAATACTCCACTCAGGTCGAAAAGCTCAAAAAAGGCTGCGATGTGCTTATTGCCACTCCTGGACGCCTGCTTGACTTGGCACAACAGGGGCTTCTTTCCCTGGAAAACATCCACTACCTGGTGCTTGATGAAGTCGACCGTATGATGGATATGGGCTTTTGGCCCCCTGTGAATTCCATCGTCCGCATGACCCCGAAAGAACGCCAAACCTTCTTATTCAGTGCCACTCTGACACCTGACGTTCAGGCGAAAGCGAAGCTCGTTCAGACGGATCCAGAGGTCGTTGAGATCGCCCACAAGGGCGAAACCGCCGATACGGTTAACGAATACTTGCTGCCCGTTTCCGAGCGCCAGAAGCAGGATCTCCTTGTTGCCCTGCTTAAGGAGCAGGGGCCAGAACGTGTCATCGTGTTTACCCGCACCAAGCAATCCGCGGATTCGTGTGCCACGCGCCTGAAAGACGCAGGAGTGAAAGCGGACAGCATCCATGCAGACAAACATCAAGGAAAACGCGACCGTGCGCTAAAGAACTTCCGCGAAGGCAAGATCGACGTTCTGGTTGCTACTGATGTCCTAGCACGCGGCATCGATATCACTGATGTTAGCTACGTCGTCAACCTCACCGTGCCCGACTCGCCCGAAGACTACATCCACCGCATTGGACGTACAGGCCGCGCAGGCGAATCGGGAGCTGCCTACACGTTCCTTTCCCCGGATCAGCTTCTTGATTTACGCGAAATTGAATACCACACGCAGCATTTGCTCGAAACCCACGACGTCGAAGGCTTCGAATACGCCGACGATCGCCTGATCCCCAACCCCAAGCGTCCCACCAAGCGCCCATCGCGCACCGGTAGGGGCCGCAGGAGGCCATCGCTCCGTAGACGTTAATTCACTGTTTGTGCTGATAGGAATCGAGTTGAAACTTTTTTCAAAAAAGTTGTTGCACCGAATTCCAAGATGCGTATAATAAATTCCTGCGTCACGAAGAACGCACCGAATTCCTCGGTAGCTCAACGGCAGAGCATCCGGCTGTTAACCGGAGGGTTGTAGGTTCGAATCCTACCCGGGGAGCCAGAATTTCAAAGATCCGTTTCATGCGGATCTTTTTTTATGCTCTCCCCTCTCAGCTGCTCAAGCTTGCTAACACCACGAACCGCGCTATAGTTACTTCACCGCCGCAACTCACCGAAAGGCAACCCATGATCAACATCCTCTTCGTTTGCCATGGCAATATCTGTCGCTCGCCTATGGCCGAATTCGTCATGAAAGAGCGTGTGCGCCAATCAGGACTCGACACTACCGTTTACGTGGAATCAGCAGCGATGCATCGCGATGAGATCGGCAGCGACGTTCACTGCGGAACGAAAGGAATCCTCGATCGATACGGCATTCCCTATGAGCATCGTGCGGCACGCCTGGCAACCACCACTGATTACGATAAGTTCGACTATATTGTGGGGATGGATCGTTACAACATGCGCGATATGATGCGCCTCTACCATAACGACCCCGAAGGAAAGCTAAGCCTCCTGATGGATTGGGTAGGTGCATCGCGAGACGTCGCAGATCCGTGGTATACCGGCGATTTCGACACCACCTATGAAGATGTCGACGCTGGCTGCTTGGCCCTCGTCGAACACCTCAAGCGAATCCTGGATCGCTAATTATGGACAACGAATTCCAAAAACGTTGGGAGCGTATCCAGCAGGCCCTTGCTGTCGACCTTTCCGGCGAAGTTAAGCCGCGCGTTTCAAGCGGGCGAACCCTATTCGGAATCAAAAGCGAAGGCGAAACGAAGATGGATGAATTCGCCAAGCAGATCGAGGAAGAATACGCCGCAAAAAGGCGAGAAGAAAAGAAACCCCATCCCAAAACAAGAACACCCCTCTGAGGGAATAAGAAAAGGCACCGACACGCTATTATGATCTCATGGGGAATGAGGGGGGTTATCATGTACAGTCCGTTTCGCAATGAACAGGGCCGACCTAAGAGTCTTGACGAAGTGACCTATGCCGACCTCGCGCAATTGAGGGATCTCGAAGAAGGTTTTGCGCTTGAATTCAAACGCACTTGGAACGAAAACGTGCGCGCGAAAATCCCCAAGATCATCGCCTCGTTTGCCAATTCCCATGGCGGCTGGCTTGTCATCGGCATCGCCGACGACGACAAAACGGTATGCCCCGTGCCGAAACAGTCGGCTGATTTCTCTCAGATATTCGGCGAGCTGTGCCGCCACCACGTATCCCCTACTCCGCGCTTCGACACACGCTTTATCGCCGATCCCGCAAACCCCAAACAAGGCGCTGTAGTGGTTCAGGTCCACGAAGGCGATTTCCCGCCCTATGTTGCCGACGGCATCGTCGAGATACGCGAGGGGTCAACCTCGGGCCCCGCACTCGGCTCGGCATTGGTGGAGCTCTACAGCAAGGCAACTAAGCGCAAGCAGGAAATCCGCGAGTTTTGCCAGCGCACCGTATGGTATCCGGCAGATACCCCGTGCACCTCGCAGAGCAGCGCCACCGCTGAGGCTCCCCTACCCTTGTTTAGCCTGTACTTGTATCGGATGGGCCGTCGCGCCGCCGACACACCCTCTAGAGCGGCTCAGGAAAGCCATGTGGTGGCAATGCGCTCCGCCTTTGAGCAGCAAGGAATGGGTTGCCACGTTCAACACGCACACGATTCGCTGATATTCCGAACGTCCAAAGGCATCCCGGGAAGTTCAGTCCATTCCGCCATCGAGCTGTTCCCCGATGAATCGATGAAGCTCACGGTACCTGGCGTGATGCTCGATCCCCGCATGCAAGAAGAGGCTCTTCGTCAGATTTCGGCGCTTGGCATCGAAGTGCCCGGCAACGCACTGTTCATCGGCGCCACCGAAACGCTGCGCCGCGTTACCCGCATGGCATCGCTGCTTGACCGCTACGTACGACTACGGGCCATAAGCTGGACCAATTACGCCGTGGCCTACGAACTGGAGAATATGGCTGGCGTGATGCTCTGGTCGGAAACGGAAACCTATGCGCACTACATCAGCAAGCACGGCATGCTGTTCTGCGGGACAACCGATTGCCGAAGCCGCATTCGCTATCTTGACGACGGTATCCACGGCTCGTTCCGCGCCCGTCAATTCGCTGGCAGTCATTTCTTCGAAGCGTGCGGGCTGCCACTAGGCTCACCAAGCGAAGAGGACAACGAATTGGTAGACGCCCTGCTTCGCGGAGAAAAGGCGAGCATGGGGCAATAACGCCTTCGAAAACGCCAGATCTGCAAAAACAGCCGCTTTCAGGCTCAAGCCCACCCGAATACCGCATTTGCCGCACATAGGACAGCGAGGAATACCACATTCCAGGCCGTGAACACCGCCAAGTAATGGCGTTTGCCCACCAAACCCGAGGCGGTGGCAATCTTGAGCGAGATAAGGCTGGCCATAGAAGCAATGGGCGTTCCCAGCCCGCCAAGGTTTGTTCCCACTATAAGGGCAGTCCAATCGTTGGTGAAACCAGACAGCAGAACAGCAGCCGGAACGTTGCTTATCACCTGGCTCGATCCCACTGCCGCATAAAACGGCGCAATGCCCACCAGGGCTGAAAGCGCCTCATGCACCGCAGGAACGCGAGCCATATTACCCACGAATACAAACAGAGCTACAAACGTGAGCAAAAGACCATAGTCAACCTTAGTCAACGTGCGTCTATCAAGAAATAACAGCACAAGAACAACGAGAACGGCCACAGGATAAGCGTCAATAAGCCCCACTACCGCCATAATGCTCAAGGCGAACAAAAGCAGGTACGAGACGAACATGAGCCTTTGGCGCCCTGTAGGCTTGGGGAGGCTTTTGCGAGATGCGCAATCGGAGTGCCCCTCCGCATTACCCCGGAACACAATCAGCAACGCCACAACCAACATTGCCGCAGACAGGGCAACGATAGGTGCCATGATCAGCACGAACTGAGGAAAGTCCATGCCCGATGCACGGTAAAGAAAGAGGTTCTGCGGATTCCCAACGGGCAACAGCATACTGCCCAAATTTGCCGATACCGTCATAAGCACCACCACGGAAGCCGCATACCGACCCTCCCCTGCCTCGGAGAGTACGACAAGGGCAAGAGGAACAAAGGTGATGAGCGCTACGTCGTTGGTTATCGCCATGGAACTGACGAAGGTTAGCGCAACCAGCGCGAACGCCAGGGCGCGCATGGAAGAGGCGCGCGACACGGCCCAGCTGCCCAGCAGACGCATCACGCCCATGAAACGTAACCCCGTCACAACCGCCATCAGGCAAAACAGCAAAGCCAAAGTTCGCCAATCGACATACGAAGCATAGCTTTCGTCAAAGGGTACCAGCGCGCACGACACCGCAGCCGCCAAAACCGCGAAAACCAGCACCGCTTCCTTCGAAACGAAAGCCCTGATCTTTTCCAGCATGCGTGGAAGTTCCTAACCGCGCAAATCGGAGAGCAAGTAGCAGAAATGGATGCGTGGATTACGGGAGAAATCTTCAGGAATAGTCTTTGCGGTAACGTCCTCGATGCCCAGCCCACAAGCGCGCACTTTCACTTCGTCGAGTTTAAACGAGCGCAGGTTTCCAGAGAACACAATGGTGCCGCCAGGAGCAAGCAGACGACGCACCAGGCGCAAAAGCTCAGCGTGATCGCGCTGAATATCCCACGTGCGCTCACCCATGGTTTTCGAATTGGAAAACGTGGGCGGGTCAAGGAACACCAAATCGTAACAACCAGATTCCTCTTCGGCAGCCTGCTCTATCCAGGAAAGGACGTCTGCGCGAACAAACCGATGCTGGCGGCCCGTAAAGCCCGCATTCTTCATGTTACGCTTCGCCCAATCAAGGTAGGTCTGGCTCATGTCGACCGTAGTGGTCGAAGCAGCACCACCCACCGCAGCATAGACCGTTGCCGTGCCGGTATAGGCGAATAGGTTGAGGAAGCACTTATCAGCTGCCATTTCACCCACCATACCGCGCGTAACGCGATGGTCGAGGAACAGACCCGTGTCCAAATAGCCCGAAAGATCGAGTTCGAAGGGATGTCCTGCTTCCTCGACGATGATGCGATGGGAGATATGCTCTTCGCGGCGATATTGCGATCCGCCTTTTGCCTGACGACGGACACGCGTGAACAGGCGCTCCTCAGGCACGCCCAAAAGCACAGGAGCAACGGTACAAGCGTCCTTGAAGCGGCGCGTTGCCTTCGCAGGGTCGATCTCTTTCGGCGCCTGATATTCGGTTATGAGCAAATTCATATCGCCCGAGCCTTGCTCTTCGAATGCGTCGACGGCAACGGCGTAATCGGGCAAGTCGGCATCGTAGACGCGGTATGCATGCACCTTGCTCTTTCGTGCCCACTTGCGACGCGCTTTGGCCATTTTGCGCAAACGCGCAGCAAATTGCAGTGCATGATCGGAAGTGACAGCAACCTTAACCTCAGCTCCCTCAAGTGTCACGAGAGGAACCTCGATGATGCTGGAATGGCCCAAGCGATAGCTGCGAAGCGTGGCCTCGATTGCGCCGTTATATACCGGCAAGGTTCGTTGGGCCTCAAAGCCCACAGAGCCATCGAAATCAGCATCGGGCGTGATCACCGTCATGCTCCACGAGTCGGACAGCTCACGAAGGCCTTGGGAAAGATGCTCATAGAACCCGTCGAGCCCATGAGCTAAAAGGCGCATGCCGTACGGCGGATTGATGGCGATAAAGCCACGTTGGTCGAGCTCGATGCCGTTTTGATGCAAGCTAACAGGCAGGTCGGCGCAATCCGCGCAACCGAATGTCACCAGTTTCGAAAGGCCCAGGCGCCGCGCGTTGCCGCGCGCAATGCCCACTGCCTGGGAGTCAATGTCGAAGCCGAACAACCGCGGTGCATCTTCCAGACCCCGCTCAAAACGTTCATCGGCATCTGCCAATAGGTCATCGAACTTATCTGCGTCGAAATCAGCGCAACCCTCAAAGCCCCAGTAATCACGGGAAAGACCTGGGGCGCGATCAGTTGCCATCATGGCTGCTTCCAGAACCAACGTTCCGCTGCCGCAGGCAGGATCGACAAACACCGGCGCCTCCACCAAGCCATCGGCTCCAGCACGTTCCGCTTTAGCGCGACGCAAAGCGGGAGCTGCCACGCGATCCCATCCACCCCATACCAGCATGCCGGCGGCAAGCGCTTCCTTCAAAGGGGCTTCAACATTTTCGCCAGGCACGCGATAACCCCTGCGATGCAACGATTCGCCAGCATAATCGATGGAAACAGTTGCCTTCTTGCCGTGAATCGATACCCAAATGGGTACGTCAGGGCGCTGAGGCTGGACATCGGGACGTTTACCTCGCGCCTCGCGTAAACGGTCGCATACGGCATCCTTTACCTTCAGCCCTGCAAACTGAGTGTTGCGCAAGGCATCATTGGTGCCACGTGCCGTAACGGCAATAGTGGCACCGTCACCAACCACCGCTGCCCAAGGCAATGCCTTTACGCCCTCATAGAGTGCCTCGGCACTATAAGCCTCAACGCGACCCATAACGCGCAGAACGCGCGAAGCAATGCGCGACCACAAGCACGCACGATAACCATCCACCTTCGTTCCGAAGAACGCGACACCGCCCTTCAGGGGGCGCACGCTCTGGGCACGCAGACGCTTCAGTTCATCGGCCAAGATATGCTCAAACCCCTGCGGGCATGTAGCGAAGAATTCAAGTTGATCGTTTGCCATAGGGGCTCCTCCGTTATCGGTGATGGTTTTGCTGAAGAATAGCCAAAAGGCAGCCAAAACGGAACGGTTTCTTTTGGCTGCTGATCTGGAACACATTCTAAGGTGTCTAAAAGGAACCGTCCCTCTTAGACACCCAACAACGCAAAAAAACGCCCGAAAGGGCGTTAATGAGAATCAGGGCACACGCCAGTGAATCAGCGAGCGGAACTCTGACGAGTGCAGGGAAATGAAAGGCCCATGGAGCAGGCCTTCGCGCCGCCCCATGGGTCTTGAGGTTTTCCTGTGCCGTCAGGATTCCGCGCAACATCATTGCGTTTCATAAGTTCTGCGCTGTTCGGCAGAACGACGCAGAACGCTTAGTCTTCCAGATAGTCTTTCAGCTTCTGCGACCTGGAGGGATGACGCAGCTTAGCAAGCGTCTTCGACTCGATTTGGCGAATACGCTCACGCGTTACACCAAATTCACGGCCAACTTCCTCGAGCGTACGAGGATGCCCGTCTTCCAAACCGAAACGCAGGGAAATAACCTTGCGCTCACGTTCGGCCAAGCCTTCCAACGTTTTGGAAAGCTGCTCCTGCAGCATGCTGAAGGATGCCGCATCGGGAGGAACGATTGCTGCATCGTCTTCGATGAAGTCGCCCAGCTGGGAATCTTCCTCTTCGCCGATGGGGGTTTCGAGGGAAACCGGTTCCTGGCTGATTTTCTGGATTTCACGAACACGCTCGGGCGTGAGGCCCATTTCCTCAGCAATTTCCTCAGGGGTAGGTTCGCGGCCCAGCGACTGCAGCAGCTGACGCTGGATGCGAACGAGCTTGTTGATGGTTTCGACCATA
This sequence comes from uncultured Eggerthella sp., assembly GCA_965147435.1. Lineage (GTDB taxonomy): Bacteria > Actinomycetota > Coriobacteriia > Coriobacteriales > Eggerthellaceae > Anaerotardibacter. The sequence continues at coordinate 273,270 of CBCTKC010000001.1, forward strand.
TGAACCGGAATGCGGATGGTGCGAGCCTGGTCGGCGATAGCACGCGTGATTGCCTGGCGAATCCACCACGTAGCATACGTGGAGAACTTAAAGCCCTTGGTGTAGTCGAACTTCTCAACTGCACGGATAAGGCCCAGGTTGCCTTCCTGAATAAGGTCGAGGAACAGCATGCCGCGGCCAACGTAACGCTTCGCAATGGAAACAACCAGACGGAGGTTTGCCTCGATGAGCTGCTGTTTTGCGTCGATGCCCACCTGCTCTACGCGGGTAAGGCGACGACGCTCGCGGCGCTCAAGCTCGACGCCCTCTTCTTCGGCCTTTTCCAATTCAGCGGTAGCAGCAACACCCGCTTCGATCTTCATAGCAAGGTCGATTTCCTCTGCCGCAGTAAGCAAGGAGACCTTACCGATTTCCTTCAGGTACATACGCACCGGGTCGCCCGTAAGCAGGGCAACGGAAGAATCGGCAGAAGACTTGCGCGTGCTGCGCTTACGCGTGCTCTTGCTCTTATGGGAGACCTTGGGGACCGTGATTTCGGCAGCCGCCTTCAGCTCTTCCTCGGGCACACCTTCAAGCAAGCTTTCGTCCGTAAGATCGGAAGCCTTTACATCATGATGGTCGTCGTGCAGATCAGTGGGCTCAACGTCGGACTCCAAAATGTTTTCGGTGTCGTCTTCCTCGAGATCATGGGCCTCTGCCGCTTCGGCTTCGACCGCCTTCTTCTTGGAAGCTGCGGCGCTTTTAGCCTTTGCCGTTTCCTTCTTGGGAGCCGCCTTCTTGGCTGGCGCTTTCTTGGCCGTACTCTTCGTCGTCTTTTCCTTGGATTCAGACTGTTGTGAGGAAGCCTTTGCCACGTCGTTTCCTTCCCACGCTTCTACAAAATCAGGCTAGAGCCTGTTGAAAACATCATGCCATTATAACGCCAATGGCGCTTTATAGATACCCTCAAGTTTCCACATCGGTTTATAGGGCACATAGCCCTTGAGATGGGCTGCAGGGAATGCCGATCACAGAAGGTTAATGGGATCGATGTCGATCGAAACGCGTACATCCTGGTGCGGTTTCCGCTCGCGGAAATAAGAGGCGAAGCATTCCGCAATGTTTTCCTTCAGCGGAGCCTTCACCACAACATGGTAGCGCCAAGACCCCTTCAATCGCTCAAGGACGCATGGCGTGGGCGGCAAAACCAGCCAACCGGCGCCCTTGCCGGCCACTAGCTGCGAAAGATCACAATACAGACCTTTCGCCACGGCTTGCACAGCGTCTTCGTCGCGACCCCACACCAAGACATTGGCAAGACGAACGTAGGGCGGATAGCCCAATCCCTCGCGCAGCTCTAATTCCTCTGCCAAAAATCGCTCGCGGTCGTAAGAGGCGGCAGCACGGATTGCAACATCGCTTGCGCTATAGGTTTGCACTACCACTCGCCCTGGCTTGTCTGCTCGGCCAGCACGTCCCGCCACCTGCTCAATAAGATCAAAAGTGCGCTCCGAACTGCGAAAATCAGGCAGTTTCAACATGGTATCGGCGTTGATGACGCCTACCAGGGTTACATCGTCGAAGTCGAGCCCCTTGGCTATCATCTGCGTACCCAGAAGCACTGCGGCACCCGGAGCCGCAAAACGCTCCAGCAGGCGCTGGTGGTCGCCCTTCCTTGCAGTCGTATCGGCATCCATGCGAATGACGCGACATTCACGATCGGCAACAAGCGACAAAAGCTCACTTTCAACGCGCTGGGTTCCGGCTCCGAAACGCTTTAAGTACGGGCTTCCACATTCGGGGCACACCGAAGGCACCGGACGCGTAGCGCCGCAATGGTGGCACACCAGCTTCGCGGCGCGCTCGTGGTACGTCAGCGATGTTGAACATGAATCGCATTCGGGCACGAACCCGCAATCGCGACACAGCAAAAACTGGGCAAATCCGCGCTGGTTCAGCAGCAGGACCGCTTTCTCGCCTTTGTCCAACACCTCAAAAAGAGCGGTCTGCAGATCACGAGAGAACATGGAACGATTGCCGCCGCCAAATTCGCGCGCCATGTCTACCACTTTGATGTCCGGCAGCGGCTTTCCGTTAGCACGGCCGGGCATTTCAACGCGACTCCATGAAGGCTCCACCGCGCAGCGATGCAATGCCTCGAGCGAAGGCGTTGCAGAACCGAGCACCAATACGGCGCCATGAGAGCGCACCATCCACTCAGCCACATCGCGGGTCACATAGCGCGGAGCCTGATCCTGCTTATAGCTGGATTCGTGCTCTTCGTCGATGATGACAATGCCCACGTTTTCCATAGGGGCGAACAACGCACTGCGGGCACCAACCACCACACGAGTACGTCCCTCGCGGATAAGATCCCACTGGTCGAAGCGCTCACCCTGCGACATGCGGGAATGCAGCACCGCCACCGTGTCGCCGAAACGACCACGAAAGCGGGCAACCGTTTGCGGCGTCAGCGAAATCTCGGGAACCAGCACAATAGCGCCTCTGCCCTGCTCGAGCTCATTTTCGATAGCGCGCAAGTACACCTCGGTCTTGCCCGATCCGGTAACGCCATCAACCAGAACCACGTGCCCATCTCGTTCCGCAGAGGCACAGGTTATAGCGGCAAGCGCTTCTTCCTGATGCGGAGTAAGCACGGGTCGCTCTCCCGCCCGCTCAGAAAATGCGGCGCTCGGCTGGTCGCATTCGCGCATGCGTCGGCGATGCTCAATGCGGATCACGCCCTTCTTCTCAAGCGATTTCAGCGTGGCAGAAACCGATCCGTATTCAGCCGTAAGCTCTGCAACGCGCAAATCGCCCTGCCCGAGCGCCTGCAGCACGAGCTCCTGCTTAACGGCGCCCTTGCGCGGCTTGAATTCATCTGCCTCAGGAGTGCGCGTCACCCAACGCTCGTCGACCTCGGAAACCATGGGTCGCGTTACCTGCCAGGTGCCATTGATGCGCTCCATGCGCGGCACACCGCCGGGCGGCATGAACAGGCGTATGCAAGAAGAAAACGGCGCAAGGTAACGATCTGCCAAGAATTGCGCACACTGGGCGCCAATCTCAGTAAAGCAAGGCTTGCCCAACACTTCTTCTACAGCCTTGAGCTTCGAGAAATCAAGGCCGTCGGGAGCATCCGCGCTCAAACCAACCACGAAACCCACGGCTTTGCGCCCCCCGAAAGGGACCAGAACCGCGCAACCAACCTGAACAGATGAGCCCAATGAAGGAGCGCAGGAATTGGCTGCTTTTTCCTCGGAAAAAGCCTGCAGGGCTTTGTCGGCAGAACGCATCTCGGCGCCAAGGCCCTTTGCCGCCGCCTCATGGCCCATCTGCGCCAACCCTACGGCAAGCAGGTCATTAGGCGATACCTGCACCGAATCCGCAGCCAACAAATCGTCAAGTGATACCTGCATCGCTTTTTTTGCAGGCATCTTGGCGGAGGGCTTCTTGGCCATTACCTGCGCCTGCTCTTCGGTGGTTTCGGGCACCGCATAGGTATAGGGGGTTTCAAGCGCAGCAGTTGGTATGTCGAGAATTACGGAGGCGAATTTCATGCTGAAGAGTATAAGGGTCGGCGATCGACTTCCCAAGCAAACCAGCCAAGCGCGACCAAACCTCCAGCAATATACCGAGTGCAAAAGAAGAGCACCCAAAAAATCGCCCAGAGGCGGGATCCCACACTCCATGATAGGCAAATACACGATGAGCCCGGATGAGGGCAAGGGCAACAATGCGCAATGGGCGCCCTGAGCGAAAGAGGGGTGGCGACGATATGCGGATGTCCCACGAGGGGGGCGAGAGGATAGTAAGGTCGATTTGCTCCTCGAACATCTGCGCAAAGGCCGAAATAGCTGAAAAATGGCAATTCCAGGCTATGGGACAAAAAACATGCCTGGCTAGTCCGTCGCTCACCCGAAAGCGCCACTCCTGACGCTTTGCTCCACGAAGCGACCACACAAAAAGGCCCCGTCGAAACGGGGCTTGAAAACGATTGATTCAGTTTGCAAAAAACGCTTTACGCAATACCGCAAGCCGCTTTCAGCTCTTCGGCCTTGTCGGTCTTTTCCCAAGTGAATTCGGGGAGCTCGCGGCCAAAGTGACCGTACGCCGCAGTGTTGCGGTAGATGGGACGGCGCAAATCAAGCTCATCGATGATGGCGCCAGGACGCAGGTCGAACACTTTGCTTACCGCAGCCTCAATGTCAGATGCAGGAACAACGCCTGTGCCAAATGTGTCGACCATTACAGAAACAGGACGTGCAACGCCAATGGCGTACGCAATCTGAACCTCGCAGCGCGTTGCCAAGCCGGCAGCAACCACATTCTTGGCAACCCAACGTGCAGCATAAGCACCCGAGCGGTCTACCTTGGTGCAGTCCTTACCCGAAAAGGCACCGCCGCCGTGACGTCCCATACCACCATAAGTATCGACGATGATCTTGCGACCGGTAAGACCAGCATCGCCCATAGGACCGCCCACTACAAAACGACCAGTGGGATTTACATACAACTCCAGATCGTCGGCAACCGTTACCCCCTCGGCCTCAAACACAGGGTCGATAACGTTGCGCTTGAGCGCTTCGCGCAATTCAGCAGGATCGGTTTCCTCGGAGTGCTGGGTAGACACAACCACTTTTTCGACCTGAGTCGGAACACCGTCAACGTAACGAACGCTGACCTGAGTCTTGCCGTCGGGACGCAGGTTCGGCATGGTGCCATCTTTGCGCACCTTCGAAAGACGCTCAGCCAAGCGGCTGGCCAGATAATGCGGCAAAGGCATAAGGGTCTTCGTCTCGTTGCAGGCGTAACCGAACATCATGCCCTGATCGCCCGCACCGATTTGGTCGTACGGATCAACGGCTTCACCGTTCTGCGTTTCCCATGATTCGTCAACGCCTTGCGCGATATCAGGAGACTGTTCGTGGATGGTATTCAGCACACCGCAGGTATCGCAATCGAAGCCGTATTTGGCGCGATCGTATCCGATTTCGCGAAGCACCTCACGAGCGATCCCCGGCACATCGACGTAAGCCTGGGTGCGTACTTCACCGGTAACCATGATAAGACCAGTGGTAGCCATGGTTTCCACCGCGCAGCGAACCTCTTTCGGGTTGGCAGGAATTCCGCCTGGAGCAACATAGCCCTCTGCCGCCAGCTCAGTTTCCTTGGCAAGGATGGCATCGAGGATGGCATCGGAGATCTGGTCGCAGATCTTATCGGGGTGACCTTCAGTTACCGATTCACTCGTAAACAGGTACGAATGCTGTTCTTCTTGCATCTATTGTTTCCTTTCGGGAAAACAGGAGGCAGCCAAAGCTGCCTCCCCACAACTTTTCGATAGTACTATACCGTCCTTCTGCCCCCTGCTGCGCTGTCAACAGAAAACGCCAACAGGATATAGGGCAAGCGGACTATTTTTCTTGCGCCATTGGGTGACGGGCGCGACCCAAACGCTCGAATTTCGTCATATCAGTTGCCGCCATTCCCTGGGTAACATCGTGGCGCTTCTCAAACAAAGGATCATCCGGGTCGTTCCAAATGCGCTCGGAAACCGGCTTCCATGCTGCAGCGGCGTCCTTGGTTTTCGCACACAGCTCTTCGGCGGTTTCCTGCTCTTGCAGATCGGAAGAATGGGCGCCTGCGCGCTCGACCATTTCGGTCAGCTTGCCGCTGTTTTCCAGGATGGGACATGGACGGAGCAGATTGTCGCTGAAAGGCTGCTCGCGGTAGTACTCCATGAAAATGGGCGACTGTAGCGCTTCAAGCAGGGAAACCTCACGAATATTGGCATTGGAGTAATGGGCGAAAACGCACGGGTCGACGTCGCCCGCCGCATTGATGTGAAGGTAACGGCGTCCGCCGGCAATGCAGCCTCCCACAAATTCGCCGTCATTCTGGAAATCAAGCGTAAACAAAGGTTTCTTCTGGCGCATTTCACGGACGAAGCGATACAGGTGCTCGCGCTGCTCGGGGCTGGCCATAAGATCGGGCGTGGACCCAGCACCTACCGGCATGAACGAGAAGATCCAGGCAAACAGTGCGCCCTGGTCGATGAGATAATCGAAATATTCCTCCGAGGCAATCGATTCCGCATTCTGCGAGGTGTAGCAGCATGAAACGCCGAAGGGCAAACCGTTTCGCTTCAGCAGCTGCATGGCCTTTTGCACCTTGACATACGTTCCCACACCACGGCGACTATCGGTTGCTTCCTCGAAGCCTTCAGCGCTGATGGCAGGAACGAAGTTTTTCACACGAATCATTTCCTGGCAGAACGCCTCGTCGATCAGTGTGCCATTGGTAAACGAAAGGAACACGCAATCGGGGTGCATCTCGCACAACTTGATGAGGTCCTTTTTGCGCACCAGGGGTTCACCACCCGTGTAGATATATACATGCGTGCCCAGCTCTTTACCCTGCTTGATGATGGAATCAATCTCTTCCAAGCTTAAATTCAGTTTGTTACCGTATTCCGCTGCCCAGCAGCCTGTGCAATGAAGATTGCAAGCGCTGGTAGGGTCAAGAAGGATGGCCCAGGGGATATTGCATTCATATTTATCGCGGTTAGCTTCCTGCACCGGCCATGCCATCAGGTTGCCATCGATGATGAGCGTTTTCACAAGATCGTCGCGCACTTCAGGGTTGGTATCGTTCATGATGTGCATGATCAGGCGATACCAGTTGCTTTGATCGTCGATGGCGCCACGAAACGCTGCTCGCTGGGATGCGAACAGTTCCTTTGGCGCTACTTTATCAATCAAATCCATGATTTTTACGATGTTATGTTCAGGATCTGCCAGAAAGTAGTCCACGGCTTTCTCGAAAGCCGCCCTCTTGATGTGATCACTCGCCTTCATCGTTACCCCTCTTCTTTACTAAATCCCATACGTTGCTTTTTCTACATTTGTAGATTATATTAGCTTCAAAGAGGGGCTCAATGCCCAAGAGGTAAAGACCTGTATCATAAGATACGCATCGGCAATGATTGGGGATTTTTTATGGCTACGATCGAAGCTAAAAAGACTGATAGACGCGTAATTCGCACCCGAAACGCCATACGTAAGGCCTTTACCGATCTACTCGCCGAAACGGCCTATAACAAGATCACCATCACCGCACTTGCCAAGCGCGCCGATGTCGACCGAAAGACGTTCTACACCCACTATTCATCGGTGGACAATCTGCTCGAAGACGTAATTCGCATCCAGACCGAAAAAAGCTTGGAGGGAATCGATTTTCGTGACTTCTTTGCCGATCCCCCTGCCTGCACCAAACGCTTCCTGACCGCCATCGAAGCCTCACTGCCCTTCACCCGCGAACAGCTGCGCGCAGTTGCCGAGCATGTGCCCCTCGACGAGTACCTCACCTATTGGACGGCAGCCGCAAAAGAGCACATCCACAACGAGGCAGGATTGCTTCCCGCCGTGGCTGAACGCAACCTCGACATCATGCTTGAATTCTATCTAGGCGGCATTCTCAACGCCTACCTATATTGGCTCCGCAACTGCTGCGACATGCCTCTCGATGAATTACTGGTGCTGATATCGGACAACGTGGCATATGGCCTTCCCGGAGCCCTTGCCCGCCGAGCCAAAGTTCGGCACTAAAACCATATTTCGAAATCAGTCTCCAGGATCTCCCCTACATCTCCTGGAGACGATTGCCTTTCGGGCATCGTATTCCCGCATTTTTCCTGCAGCAAGGAACAGATGCCCCGCCCAACGGGTACACTTTCGCTGAAACCAACGCGAAAGGAAGCTCCATGAAAAGCAACGCTGAGCTCACCGAAGAATATTTTGCCTGTGCTGAAGAGCTCGACGGCGATATCGCCGGCCGCCGAAGCGCGTACGAATACATGAAAAAATCCACCGCCATCGTGCATGAAAAGGTGGTTGCCTCTTCATTCATTCCCCGACTCTTCAACGACGAAAGCTGGGAAACGTTACGCTCCATAGCCGAGACAACGCATCGAATCTTGTGCAAGGTCATCGAGCATTACCGTGAAACACCCGAATATCGCGACGTGTTCACCTTCGATGAGCGTCTGCGCGAACTGGTGCTTCTGCCTCGCGGTTACGCCGACCCGCTGCCCTTCGCCCGCATCGACGTTTTCCTGAACGAAGACGATCTCAGCTGCGGCTTCTGCGAGTTCAACGGCGACGGTTCTGCAGGCATGAATGAGAACCGAGAGATCACCAACAGCATCGACCAAACAGAAACATTCAAGCTTTTCTCCCAGAAGCACCCCCTTGAAGCCTGCGAACTCTTCGATTCGTGGGTGCGAGAGTTCATTCGCATCTTCGAGCATTCAAAGCACTTTGTTCCTGGTGCCCGATTTGCCATCTGCGATTACCTTGAGTGCGGCGTAGTTGACGAGTTCAAGGTGTTCTCCTCTTTCTTTGCACGCTACGGCTACGAATGCGTTGTGTGCGACGTGCGCGATCTGAAGTTCGACGGCGGTGCCCTATACGATGCCGACGGGCTGCCCGTTCATGCCATTTGGCGCCGCAGCGTAACGAACGACGTGCTCGATCATTGGGATGAGTCGCAAGACCTTATCGAAGCGGTACGCCACGAAGCTGTCGCCCTGATTGGCAGCTTTGCCGGCCATCTGGTTCACGACAAGCAGATTTTCGAAGTACTGCGCCACCCTAAAACCAAGGCAATCCTTACTCCCGAGGAAAACGAATTCGTAGAGCGTCATGTTCCCCGCACCCTTTTCCTCGACGAAAAGGAAATCGATCTCAACGAGGTACGCACCAACAAGAACGCCTGGATCATCAAGCCCACGGACAATTACGGCGCCAAAGATGTATATGCCGGCGTTTCCTCCACCCAGGAAGAATGGGAGGATCTTATTGCCCGATTCGCAAACGGGGCATCAGGCGCGCCTTTTATTGTGCAGACGTACCTCACCCCGTACAAAACCCACACCTTGCCCCCTGATGAAGATATCGAGAGCCTGGCCGATGATGAAGTTGATCGAACAGGGGCCTTATACAACAACCTCAGCGGCCTCTACCTGTACAACGGGCATTTTCAGGGCATTTTCTCCCGCCTAGGGCCCTTCCCCACCATCAGCAAGGACCTGAAGGGCATCACCGCCGCCACCATCCGCGTCCGAGGGTAGCGCCGTGAGTATCATGCGTCGCGCGCTTGCCCCTCTTCTTACGCTCGCAACCAGCATAGCCCTGGCCTACACCCTGTTCGGATTGGGATTCGTTGCCTGCACCACCCCGCAGGCAACCGCTGCCATTGGCGGCACCTTCTCTGGCTGGGAGAATTCGGTGTTCCCCGAAGAAGACATGGCGGCCATCGCTGAGGCAACGCGCGCTTTCTCTATCGAAGGAGCGCCAATCGACGAACTCTCCGATGCGATCCGTTCAGCGCTCGAAGACTCAAACCCTCAACTTGCCGAGGCGTTTGCCGCAAGCGGACTCGACATCGCCGCAAACCAGGACAAAGCCGCTTCGGTGGCAGGCGTGCTTTCCGATCGCTACACCCTGCCGCAAAACGCGCTTTCCCACCTGCAGGACTGCACGCCCATTTTCACCACGGGCCGCATTTCGGTGGGAGTTGTGGGGGGATTTGCCCTTGTAGGACTTATAGCGCTGGGTTTTCTGGCAGGGCGCAAGGCGGCAGGTCGTGCAATGCAGCTAGGCGCAGTCCTAGTCGCCGTAACGCTGTTGGCTCTAGCCGCATGGGCGATCACCGATTTCGATGGCCTCTTCACTTGGATGCATCAAATGCTGTTTTCGCAGGGAAACTGGACATTCAGCGCGAGCTCGCTTTTGATCCAGCTGTTCCCCGAGGCCTTCTGGGCAGCTATGGCGGCACTTTGGGTTATCTGCAGCCTTATTTGTGCCGTTCTATGCGGGCTTCTGGGGAAGGTTATCGCACACTAGCTGGGAATATAGGGACAGGTCCCAGTTTCCCACCTGGGGATTACGAATAAAAAGAGAACCCTGCTTGCGCAAACCAGCCGCAAGCAGGGTTCTGTTCGTTAGGTGGGAAACTGGGACCTGTCCCTATATTCCCACCGCATGGCTATGCCAAACGGCCCTGAAGCTCTTTCGCAGCTGCAGCCTTGTCGAAGTTGCCGCCCGTTTTCTGGGTGAGGGCACCCATGACGCGACCCATTTCTTTCTTGGTAGTTGCGCCGGTTTCAGCGAGCACCTCATCAATCAAGGCCAAAAGCTCTTCGCCGCTGACTTGCTTCGGAAGATACTCTTCCAGAATCTTCACCTGCTCGGTGAGCGTATCGGTGCGCTCCTGGTCGTTGCCCGCCTTGATGGAACCATCAAGGGTTTCCTTCGTCTGCTTGATGGTGCGCTTCAACATGGCGTCAACATCGGCATCGGTGATCTCGCGACGCTCATTTACCTCGATATTCTTAATCTCGCCCAGAACCTGGCGAAGAATGGCCAAGCGAGCCTTGTCCTTTGCCTTCATGGCGGTTTTGATCTCATCACGCAATTCCTGGTAGTTCATATGTTCCTCCTTTGTTGACCGTCCCTCATTATACGCGCGGGACATAACAGGCATCAGGAATCACTGAACCCTTACTTTAGAGGAGTACAATCATCACCTAACCGAAAGCAAATGCACGAGCACATCAGAGAGAGGAACCCCTATGAGCTTGGCTGATCGCTGGATCACGCTCTTCAACAAACCCATTCCCAACGTCATTCTCCGTCTGGTGGTGCTGTTCGGCGGGTTTCTTTCCATGGCCATGTCTATTGCGCTAATGCGAACAACCGGCCTGGGAAACTCCCCTATCTCATGCATTCCCGCAACGCTTTCTTACCTTGTGCCGCTAACCCTTGGCACTATCACCTTCATCATGAACACCTGCTTTTTGATTGTGCAGGCAATTCTGCTACGCCGTGATTTCAATCCCGTACAGCTCCTGCAAATCCCTTTCACGTTCGTGTTTGCCCTGATGATCGACCAGCTTTTACCTTTCTGCGAAACGCTGCCCATGCAATACTACCCCGAACAACTAGGGTGGAACATCCTGGGTTGCTTCCTGCTTGCCATGGGAGTGTTCCTACAGGTCAAGGCAAGCTTTATCACCCTGCCTGGAGAAGGCATCGTTCTTGCCATCGCCAAAGCGGCGAAAAAGCCCTTCCCTAAATGCAAGATCGCATTCGACAGCTCCATGGTTGTGGTTTCCGTTGCCATATCCTTCATAGGTCTGGGGTATCTCCAGGGCGTTCGCGAAGGCACCATCATCACCGCCCTTGTCTCAGGAACCATTGTCGCTCTTATCGGCAAACTACTCCCCCGCTTCGACCGCTTCTGCCCTGTTGAAGGCCACATCAGCTTCATTATCAATGTGCCTATGAGCAACAACGAACGGCCAAACGCCCCAGAAAACGAGGGGCAACCTCCCCTGGTTGTCGCCATCGAGCGCCAATACGGCTCAGGCGGACGCGAAATCGGCGCCTTGGTAGGCAAGGCGCTCGGCATACCTTCATTCGACCACACGCTTATCGACCTCACCGCGCAGGAATCCGGCTTTCCTCCCGCATACGTCAAACAGCACGAGCAAGAAGTACGCCGCGGCCTGCTGTACAACCTTTATATGCAGAACTACCGCAGTATTGGCGCTGAGCCAGAACAGATGGACGACATGTGGCTTGCGCAAGCGCGTGCTATCACCAAGCTGGCAGACGAAGGATCCTGCGTTATCGTAGGGCGGTGTGCTGGCGCCATCCTGCGAGGCCGAAAGAACGTGCTTACCGTGTTCGTTCATGCTCCGTTGGAAGTGCGCGTCAAACACGTCATGGAGCGCGAGGGCCTTAACGCAAAAGAGGCAGAAGAGCGCATCAAGACCATTGACCACGAGCGCGCCGAACATAGCCTCCGCTTCGCAAATACAACATGGGGCGCCGCGGAGACCCATCATCTTGTATTGGATTCGTCGATCCAGAGTCCGAAGGATACGGCAAAACTCATTGCCAACCTTGCAGAGAAAGCTTTCCCTGAAGCGCCCCTTTCGCCCTGCCCCGAAAAGCCCGGGAAGAAAGGTTAGCTAAACGGGCCTTCCCACGCGAGCGGCGTGGTGCTCCCTGCCGCTCGCGTGGCGCGACGAATGTGCACCTCCTCCGCACGCTGACAGCGAAGTGGGAAAATGGTACCTGTCCCTCTTTTCCCAGCACATTTCGTCCATGTTCGAGAGCTAACATAAGGTTGTAACCCATTTATCGCATATGTTGCAGCGCCCACTTCTGTGGGCTTTTCTGCGTGAAAGGAGACCTGTGAGATTCACCCAGACCTGGCACTCTTTTTTCGATAGACCCACTCCCAATGTCGTGCTCCGACTTATCGTTATGCTTGTTGGCGTTGCCGTTGTCTCGGCTTCTGTGGCGCTTACACGCGCAACCGGACTCGGCACGTCTCCCGTATCGTGCTTCCCCGCCACGCTTTCATATCTCACACCTCTCACCATCGGCACATGGACCTTCGTTATGAATGTAATCTTCGTGCTGATTCAAATCGCCCTGCTGCGCCGAGATTTTAACCCCGTACAACTGCTACAGATTCCCTACGTTTTCGTGTTCTCGGCGCTCATCGATGTGTTCGTGCCTCTCTGCGAACTTATCCCCATGGGAAACTACGCGCTGCAAATCACCTGGAGCGTCATTGGCTGCTTCATGACGGCATTCGGTGTATTCCTGCAGGTGAAGGCAAGCTTTCTTACCCTTCCCGGGGAAGGCATCAACCTGGCAATATCGCGCGTTACCAGAATTGCATTTCCTAAGGTCAAGGTTGCCTTCGACTGCACCAATGTAGCGGTAGCTGCTGCGGTTTCGCTAGCATGCTCTGGCGCTTTGTACGGCGTGCGCGAAGGTACCATCCTGGCGGCGTTGGCGGTGGGCAGCATCGTGGCGCTGTTCAACAAGCTGCTGCCCCGGTTTGAGCGTTTTTGCCCCACCCGCGGGCACATCACCCTCACCGCAGCCACCATGGCTGCCCCCGATGAAAAAGCAGCCCCCGTTTCCAAAGAAGGCAGCAACACGCCACTCGTCATTACTATTTCCCGCCAGTTTGGCTCAGGAGGACGCGAAATCGGGCAAGCGCTCGGGAAAAAGCTCGGCATCCCCGTGTTCGACGAAACGCTTATCGAGCTCACCGCACAGGAGACAGGACTCACTTCTGCCTACGTCCGCAAGCATGAGCAGGAGGTACGCAAAGGGGTGCTATACAACCTCTACATGCAGAATTACCAAAGTATCGGCGTAGAACCAAACCAGCTCGATGACCTATGGCTGGCTCAAGCCCACACGATCACGAAGCTCGCAAATCAAGGAAGCTGCGTTATCGTTGGCCGCTGCGCAAACGCAATTTTGAAAGACCGCCCCTGCACCTTCAACGTATTCATTCACGCACCTCTTGTACCCCGCATCGGCCGCGTCATGAAACGCGAAAACATCGACCATATGGATGCCGCCGCCGCAATCGAACGCATCGATGCTGAACGAGCAGAACACTGTAAGCACTTCACCGACACCATCTGGGGCAAGGCGGATGCCTACCACCTCTCGCTCGATTCTTCGCTCGAACCAAGCGAAGAAAACGCCAAGATCATCGCCAGCCTGGCTCGCGCCGCTTTTCCCGAAGCACCGCTTTCGCCCTGCCCGGAAAAACCCGGGGAGAACTAGCGAAACGCACCTCCTCCGCGAACGGGTGACACGGTGCGCGCTGCCGCTCGCGTGGCGCGACGAATGCGCACCTCCTCCGCACACGGACAGCACCACACAGCGACGCATCGCTCCCGCGCCCAGACAGAGTACCTCCTCCGTACACGGGTAGCACGGTGGGAAAATGGGACCTGTCCCTATTTTCCCACCGTGCTTTTCGGCATGCGGGCGGCTCTTCGTTTATCATTTAGACCATACGACTTGAAAGGAAATGAGCTTGATGACAGACCAGTCTAAGCCTGTTCGTGTCCGTTTCGCCCCCTCGCCCACCGGCGAGCTGCACATCGGCGGAGCACGTACCGCTATCTATAACTGGGCGTTCGCCCGCGCCATGGGCGGCACCTTCATTCTTCGCATCGAAGACACCGACCCTGAGCGCTCCACCGAGGAAAACAAGCAGGTTATCCTGCGTTCGATGAAGTGGCTCGGCTTGGATTGGGACGAAGGCCCCGAAGTTGGCGGCGAGTTCGGCCCCTACTTGCAAACCGAGCGTTTCGACACCTACAAGGCTGCTCTTGAAAAACTGAAGGAAAAGGGCGCCGTATATCCCTGCTTCTGCTCCCAGGAAGAAATCGCCGCAAAACGCGCCGAAGCCGAAAAGACCGAAGGCGGCTACTCCGGCTACGACCGCACCTGTCGCGGTATTGACCCCGAAGAAGCACAACGTCGCATCGATGCAGGCGAACCCCACGTATGGCGCCTCAAGGTTCCCGAGAACCACGGCCCCATCGAATTCGACGATGCCGTATACGGCCATATGTCTTTCCCTGCCGACGTCATGGACGACATGATCCTGGTTCGCACCGATGGCACACCCACCTACAACTTCGCAGTAGTGTGCGACGACGCAAACATGCAGATCAGCCACGTTGTCCGCGGCGACGACCATCTTTCCAACACCCCACGTCAGATTCTTATCTACGAAGCTTTGGGCTACGACATTCCCGTATTCGCTCATCTTTCCATGATCTTGGGCGCCGATGGACGCAAGCTCTCCAAGCGCCGTAACGCCACTTCAGTTGAGCAGTACAAGGAAATGGGCTACCTGCCCGACACCCTGGTGAATTTCCTCGCGCTTCTGGGTTGGTCGCTCGATGGGGAAACCACCATCATCCCGCGTGACGTACTGTGCCGCGAGTTCAGCCTCGATCGCATCACGCGCAAGGATGCCATCCTCGACGAAACCAAGCTCGACTGGATGAACGGTGAATACATCAAGGGCATGGGCGCTGCGGCATGGGTTGACGCCACCGCTCCCTTCCTGGTTGCCGCTGGCCTCACCACCGAAGAAGAGGTTGCTGCCAAGCATGATTGGTTCGAGAAGCTCTATCCTCTTGTTGCCGAGCGCATGAAGCGCTTCACCGAGGCCCCGGAAAAGCTGGCATTTATCTTCGACGGCCCCAAGGTTACGCTCGACGAAAAGTCGGTTAAGAAGAATCTGTTGAAAGAAGGCTGCCGCGCCGACGAGGTTCTTGCGGAAGTGCGCGCCATCCTGGCTGACGAATCCATCGAGTGGGCATGCGACCCGCTGCAGGATGCCTGCCGTGAGCTCACCGAAAAGCTCGATCTGAAGGCAAAGCTGGTATTCCAGCCCATTCGCGTTGCAGTCACCGGCTCCCAGGTTTCCCCGCCGCTCTTCGAGTCCATCGAGCTGATGGATCGCGCCGATGTGGTTGCCCGCCTCGACTACACCATCAACGAGGTATTTGGTGCCTAAGGCCCCAGAACAAATCTTTATTTCCAGCGATGGCAGCAGCAAAACGGCTATTGCTGGATTTGCGATGCCCGAAAGCGAGCAGCCTTCGCTTTCGGGCATTGACCTTTCGCAGCTCTCGGAAGAGGAGCTGATTGACGCCATAGCGTCGGCTCACGAAGAGAAGCTCGCGCTGGAATCCGATGACGGAAGCGGTGCGGAAAGCCCCTCCGAAAACGAGGCTGAGGCGGAAGAAGATATCGACCCCTTCCCCCGTGAGGAAGTTGTGGCTTTGGAGTCGTGGTGCACCGCCCCGCATGGTTCAGGCTGCACGCGATGCCAGGCGGTATGCCCCACCGGTGCGCTTTCCCTCGAAAACGGCACGCCCCACATCAACACAGACCTTTGCACCCGTTGCGGTATGTGCGCAGGCATCTGCGACGCCTTCGCCTTCACCCGCATCACGCTCGAAGATCTCTTTGCCCGCGCGGAACGCGAAGCAAAAGAAGAAGGCGCCGTGTGCTTCACCTGCAACGACCACTTGTTTGAAGGGGTTGCACCACGCAGCAACGTTATTGCGCTTCCCTGTCTAGCCGCCGTTCCCCCCGAGTTTTGGGCAGCGCTTTTGGCGGACGATACTCCCGTACAGCTGTACCTGGACGAATCGTATTGTGAAAGCTGCGCTGCAGCAGGTCCCATGGGTCCTGCGCTTTACGCCCATGCGCTCGACCAGGCGCAAGACTGGACTGGCAAAGCCATCGAACGCGTAACCGAACTTCCCGAACGCGAGTATCTTCTTGCTGCCTGGGCAAACGTCGATGCCACCGACCGACGGGGCATGCTGGCAAAAATCGCAAAAGAAAGCTTTGATGTTGCCGACGGATCGCATCGAAAACGCATCGATGGCACCGTCGCCGATTTCCACGAGCAGCAGGAACGCCTGCGCGCACAAGGTCGTATCAGCGCTGAAACGCTCATAGGCACCCCCCTTGCCCCCACCAAACGCCCCTCGCCCCGCTTGGCACTAATGGTGAAAGCCGCGCAAGCCATGCCCGAACGATCTGCAAGTATAGAACGCTATACTTCCATCACTGACGCACAACAGTGCAATGGATGCCAAGCCTGCATCGAAGCATGCCCCACAGGTGCTCGCTCCTTCAACGAAGAAACAGGTTTGCCCCATGTCAACGCATCGCTTTGCACCGCATGCGGTTGCTGCATAGGCACCTGCCCGGTCGGAGCATGCGATTTCCTTTCAATCACGGCAAAGGCATACTGCGAATAAGGCAACGCCTCCGTAACTGTTTGCGCCCTCCTGCTTAGAGCGGCATACCATTCAGCATGTGTAAACAGCACCACCAGAAAGGTTGGCCATGCCCAGCGCACCCGATCCTAACTACTGGGGCAACCCACCTCAAACGCCCCGTTCCTGCAATATTCCTCAGCAGCCAGCGCACCATGAATCGCCCGAACCACCCATGGGGGCGCAGTCCGCTATGCCGATGCAAAACGGCGCAGCGCCTCAACAAGCACCGTTCGTCCCCACCAATGGCAACGGGACCACACAGACAGGCACAAACTTCCAGCAGGCTCCCCAAGGGAGCTTCATCCCTCCTGCTCCCGCTGCCCCACCGGCACCGATTCGCCCCGAAAAGAAGAAAACGGGCATTATCGTTGCAATTGCGATTATCGCCGCTTTGCTCGTCGGGATGGGCGGCTGCGCAGCATGCGCTGCTGTGCTGTCGACAACGCTTGACGACGCAGACGATAACTGGCACGCACATAACGACTTCGGCCAGGAATACCAGAACTACAGCGCGCCCATAAGCGAGCAGGAGTTCCTGAATAGGGAAACCCGAACAGACTTCGGTCTTGTAGGCAGCACTGCCCTCAACGGCGCTGAGCTCGATGCTGTTCAATCGAGCTACTTCGGCAATGCCAGCAAAGCCCCCGACGCAAATGGCAAGTATGCCGCAGGAGTATATCGCGTAGGCACTGATATGCCCGCCGGAAACTATTGGTTTACCGGCAATAAATCCAGCCTCTCCACCTTCTATATCCTTCAGCCAACTTCTGCGGGAGCTACCACCTACGACACCGTGCACATCAATAGCTATTACGGCCACAATCTCATGGACTTGCGCGAAGGCGAAGTGTTCATCCTCGACAACGAGGGCACCATGCTCCCTCTCGATCAAGTGACTGAATCGTTCACGCCGCCTTATGGCAGCGGCATATACCGCGTTGGCGTCGATATCCCCGAGGGTACCTACCAACTTGTGGTGGGAGATGGCGCTGACGATTACAGCTCATGCACCGTAATGGCCGATCTGGATTTCGACGAGGATTCAAGCTACCTGTACCGGAATTATTTCATAAAGGGAGATAAACCCGACACCATCACGCTAGAAGCCGGCACCTTCGTCGAGCTTTACAACATGCAGATGAAGCCCACAGGATTGGCGTAATCCCCCCAAGGCTTTACCGCACTCTCTGAAAGCAAAATGGGATGAGGCACCGTAAACCTCATCCCATTTTTTCTTGGCTCCTATCGCCTTGATCCTCGACGCCCCACATAGTTGGTAACGCCCAGACTCTGAGCGCGCGTACTACGAGAAGTCGATCGACGCGAAGCAGAGCCTGCCGTCGAAGAACCCTTGCGCGAAGAGCGTGCAGAATGGCTCGAAGCCGTCGAAGCAGAACTGCTGCGCGGAGCTTCACCGCATCCCGATGCCGGACGTTCCCCGCTTTCCTTCCCCTCTTCCACCAATTTCTGCAAATAGGCAAGCACGTTTGTCAGCATGCCCGCATCGCCCGCCTCCTCTTCTTTGCCGTAGCCAGGGACCACGACACGCAGAGGAACTGCCATCTTTTTCTTATCAGCCAAGTAGCGACCTGCCTTACGGCGCAAGCTCGAAGCCTGCGATTTCGTCAGCGTGAACGGCTCCACGGTAAGCTTACCCGCCGAAACGGAAATAAGCTTGATGCCGTGCTCGTTGGCAAACGCCTTAAGACGCGCTTTCTCGAACTGATTGATGGAAGCCTGGGGCATCTCGGGATGCTTTGCCAGCAATTCTTCGTAGATATCATTTACCGCATCGATGGTATCGGCGCTGGCGATCTTTCGGTAGTACAGCACGCGCTCATCAGCATCGGGCAGGTATTCCTCGGGGAAATACGTGTGGTCGGGCACGTTCACCACAATATCCGACAGGGCGGGCGGCAAGAACTCCTTAGCCGACGAATTGCCCTCACGCGCATTGTTCACCGCCGTGGACAGCATCTGGGCAAACAGATCGAAGCCTACCGCCGACATATTGCCGCTCTGCTCGGCGCCCAACAGGCTGCCAGCCCCGCGGATTTCCAGGTCGCGCATAGCCACACGCATACCGCTTCCCAGATCGGTGTGCTCACCGAGCGCAGTAAGACGTGCCACCGCTTCTTCGGTGAGAGGAATATTGTCAGGGAACAAGAAATACGCATACGCTTGAGTGGAAGAACGCCCAACACGGCCTTTCAACTGGTACATCTGAGCTAGCCCCAAACGTTGAGAGTCTTCGATAATGAGCGTGTTGGTATGAGGATTGTCGATGCCCGATTCGATGATGGTGGTTGCCACCAATACATCAAGCTCGCCAGCCGCGAAGTTCTCCATAACATCTTCCAGCTGTTCTTTGGTCATCTTGCCATGGGCAACGCCAACACGCGCCTCACCCGCAGCAGCTTGCACGCGCTTCACCGCTTCGTCGATAGAGCGAACGCGATTGCTTACGTAGTAGATTTGCCCGCCGCGGGCCATCTCTCGGCGTATAGCATCGCTCACCACGTCGGGATCCCACTCGCCAACATGCACTTCCACAGGACGCCTGTCATCGGGCGGGGTCAGGATCAAGCTCATATCACGCACGCCCGAAAGGCCCATCTGCATAGTACGCGGAATAGGAGTCGCGGAAAGCGTGAGGACGTCAATCGATTCGCGCATGTTCTTCAGCTGCTCTTTATGGGCAACACCAAAGCGCTGTTCCTCGTCAATAATGACGAGACCCAGATCGTGCGGATTGACATCACGCGAAAGGAGGCGATGCGTCCCAACCAGCACCGAAACCGTTCCCTCTGAAAAATCAGCCAGAGCCTGCTTCTGTTGAGCTGGGGTACGGAAACGCGAAAGCACTTCCACCTTTATGCCAAAAGGCTCGAATCGATCCTTGAACGTAGAGTAGTGCTGCTGGGCCAAAATGGTGGTCGGGCACAGCACCATAACCTGCTTGTTGTCCTGCGTTGCTTTGAAGGCAGCGCGCAACGCCACCTCGGTTTTGCCGAAACCAACGTCGCCACAGACCAGGCGGTCCATGGGGCGTGGAGATTGCATATCAGCCTTGATATCGGCAATAGCAGCCAGCTGATCAGGTGTTTCTTGATAAGGGAAGCTTTCCTCCATCTCATGCTGCCAAGGAGTATCTTCCTTGTAACGATACCCTTGGGTCGATGCGCGGCGCGTATACACATCAACCAAGTCGAACGCCAGCTGCTTGGTTGCCTTGCGCGCCTTGGCCATGGCGCGACTCCAGTCAGACGTGTTCAGGCGCGTCAAACGAGGCGACGATCCTTCCGGCCCTACATAGCGGGTAACACGATCCAGCTGTTCTACCGGAACATACAGTTTATCGCCCTCGGCGTATTCCAAAAGCAGATAGTCTCGCTCAGACCCACCCACATCTTGACGCACGATATCACGAAAGAAAGCAACACCATGAGCCGCATGCACTACGTAGTCGCCTGGTTTGAAAGGGAACGTGATCTCCGTCACATCGATACGGCTCCGTTTGCGCGTTGCCATGGCGCCTTGCGTGTCCGAAAGGGAGACAAGCGCCATCTTTGCCGCAGGAAAGATCATGCCAAGAGGAATATCCACATCGACGATGTTGACCTGACCCCGCTTGAGCTTAGGCGATGCATCCCCCACCACATCAAGAACCTCATTGATAGGAATTCCCAGATCAACCAAGGAAAGCTTCATTTCTTGACGAGCGCGGAAATGAGGTACGGAAAAGACCACCGTAAAGCCCATTTCAGCCAAAGAGCGCAATCGACCAAAGAGTTTCTCCGGATCGCCAGCCACATCGACGCGCTTCACTACCAGCTCGCTATCGAGCTGCACGCCCACGCGCATGATAGAAACATAGGTTGCACGCGGGTTTGCGCCGAAATCAAGTTCGTTGGGACCCATGTACAGATCCGATACGGGGATCGAAGTGCCTACGCAGCGTTTTGAAAGCTCGTCATAAGCATGCAAAGCATCATCGACCAGCGAACGCGGCTCAATAAGCACCGTAAGAGCATCTGCAGGCAGATAATCACCCACAGCCGCTGTTTTTTCCAGCAGATATGCCGCCATCAAGTCGGGCAGCTCACGAGAGTCGTCTTCAAGACGCTCCAACAATTCACGCTGTGCGGCGTTTGTTTCCGCACTTTTTGAAATGGCACGCTTAGCGCGAAGCAGCGCCGCATCTGTCTGAGCGAACTCGCGCACAGGGAAGATATCAACCTGTTCCAATGAGGAAATGGTCTGCCCTGTTGAAGGGAGAAAACGGCGAATCTCGTCCAACTCATCACCAAAGAAATCGAGACGCACAGGATACGCAAGATTTCCGGGATACACATCGATAGCACCACCTTGCACGCTAAAGGTGCCAGGGCCATCGAGTTTTCCGCTGTTTTCGTAGCCCATAGACACCAGGCAATGTTCCAGATCCTCGAAACAGGCAATGCCACGCTGGGGGTTCTCTGAAAGATCGGACCCCGCCACCAGGGCAAGAGGGCGCGCCACTTCTTCTTTAGCAGGGGCGATGCGACGCAGCAAGGCTCGAGCCGAAGCAACCACCACAACAGGCTTTCCCTGCTGAAGCGACCAGAGAGCTTCGAGCCTGCGGCCATGGAGACGCGGCTGGAGCGGAGCATCGAGCGAGAACGGGTTGCCCTCGTAATCGGGCAGACGCAAAACGCGCTCCTCGCCCACGAAGGCGCCCACCGTACGTGCGAAAGTATCGGCAGCTTCTTCCCCTGCCGTCACCACGAGCGTAGCCCTGGGGTCTGCCGCAAAACGCGCTGCAACCAAAAACGGACGAGCAGAAGAGGCCACGCCCACCGTAGCATCCTGCCCCGAATCGAGCTTCGCCCAAGCATCCTCGAGCGCGCCCGACTTGGCAAGCGACGCAGACAGCATATCTATCAACATGTCCGTTCCTTTCGGTAAGTGCCGCCCCTACCGCCGGCAAACCAAGGGCAGAGATCCGGGTTCCACCACGTCAGTAAAAAAGGCAGACGTTAAGGCATCCTTCGGCAGCACCTGTTGGCATATAGCGTCAAGGGGGGCTGGGGCAATCGGCCCTGCTACAGGACACCACAACCTCAACAAGCCCGAAAGCAGGGACTTCGGGCGTTTTCTCTCGTTTATTCTAATATCCGCATGAGGTAATTCACGCCAAGAATCGGCGTTACCATAAGGCATGCGTAACCAACCGCAGTCACCGAAGGGAAATGCCATGGCACGCGAAAAGAAAGCCGACAAGCTCGCCCGCGCCCTAGCTGTTGCCGAGCGCATGAACAGCCATTACGGAGAGGCAGCCTGTGCGCTTCACTACACCACGCCTTTCACGCTTACCATTGCTGTTCTGCTCTCCGCTCAAACCACCGATGCGGGGGTAAATAAGGTAACACCCGAGCTGTTTGCGAAATATGGAACGCCCCAAGCCATGGCACAAGCCGACCCCGAAGACATCGCACGGATCATCCGGTCAATTGGGTTTTACCGCACCAAAGCAAAAAACTGCATCGCCTGCGCGCAGATGATCATGTCTGATTTCGGTGGCGAAGTTCCCCGCGACATGGACCAAATGCAAAAGCTTCCCGGAGTAGGGCGCAAAACCGCAAATGTGGTGCTCAATGAGGCATTCGGCATTGTCGAAGGCATCGCCGTAGACACACACGTATTTCGTATCGCCCACAAACTGAAGTTCGCTGGTCCCTCTGCCGATACCCCCGCAAAAACAGAGGAGGCCCTCCTTTCGCTGTACCCGCGTGAATACTGGGGGCCCATCAACCATCAATGGGTGTTGTTTGGGCGAGAGACCTGCATAGCCCGTCGACCAAAATGCGCTGACTGCTTCATCAGCGACCTCTGTCCCAGTTGCCCAAAAGATCTCATAGAGAACCACAGGAACCCACAAGAATGACCAAGCAGCTTAGAAAGATGGCATTTGATACCAAAAACAACACTATCCTCCGTGAAAACCCTGCGCTGTTTGAGCAAAATCAACGAGCGTTTGCTATCCTCAAATAATCGTGGGAAAGCAGCTTCTTAACAAAGGGCTGTCATCGGAAGCAAGGAATAACAATGAACCTCTCTCATTTGAGATACTTCATTAGCTTGGCAGATTCGAAGCACTTCGCAAACACGGCAAAGTCGCTGTCCATCGCGCGCTCAACGCTTTCTCTTGCAATCTCAAACCTCGAACAAGACCTGGGCGCGCCCCTGTTCACCAAAAACGGAAGCACATTCCTGCTTACCCCTTACGGTAAGGAGTTTTACCGCTACGCCTCCCTTGCCCTGAAGAATATCGAAACAGGACGCCAACGCGTTCGGATCATGGTCAACAGCAAGGTTGAAACGCTTCGTATCGGCGTGCCTTTCTCCATCCAGAACGAAGACTGGTCCCGTATGATGCGCGCTTTCCGTGCCCATCTCGACGAAAATACGTCGGTGAAAGTTTTGCAGGGCTTCAGCGCTGGGCTTTTACGCGACCTGGCCGCAGGCACGCTCGATGTCACGTTTGCCACAAAACTCGAAGATGCCCCCGAGGGTTTGAATTACATCCCTTTCTGGTCACAGGAGCTTGTTCTTGCGGTAAACGAAGGCAACCCCTTGGCAAACCGTAAATCTATCAAGCTTGAGGAACTTCAAGGCTCGAAGGTACTTTCTTATGCCGTCGATTGCCCTCCCCATGACCTTGTTTTGGAACACACCAAGCATTTTGATATTCAGGTAGAAGAGCGCTTCCGCGAGGAGATAACTGCGTGCTCCATCGTTTCCGCCAGCGATGAAGCCATGGCGCTTGTAGACTACTCGTTCTTAATGAAGGCTTTCAACGATGTGGTCTGCATTCCCATCGACGATCTGCCGCGAGATTTCCACAAGATTTACCTGATCCACCGCGCCGATGACGAACTCACTGACGCCCAGCGCGATTTCATCAACTACGCTTGCAACCATCGCGTTTTGCCAGCCTGGTTGCCCCGTGAAAACGAGGACGAAACCCAATTCCAAATCGGATATAAGTAGCGTCACGCCAGGCAACACAACGAAGCCGAGATGGCCCAGCAGCAGCTGCTGCTGGGCCATCTCGGCTTATGGGGCAAGTGCGCCCGGGCCCCACCCGAAGGCGCACACAGTTAGTCTGGAGGCACCTCTGGGCAGCAAAGGAGCAGGAAGAACATCCACCGCCACCCTCCGGGGCGGCAGTGCCGAATACGTCTACGACAACAATTCTGGCAGCGGAGCACCATCTTTACGTTCGATGCTGCAACCCTGACGCACAAGCTCAGCTATAACCGACTCGGCCAAAAACGGCAGCCTATCTGCAACAGGCTGCGTGAGGCCCTCCATAAACTCCGCAGGCTCCAGGTTCAAAACCTGCATACCGTAGCACATGCCTTCGCTGGCGTATCCAAGCAATGCTGCCGCATCAAACAGATCGGCAAGCTTCGTGTCGTGCAGAGAAGTGCGGGCACCGCAGGTTCGCGCAATGTCGTGCGGCCGATAGCGAAATACCGTACCAGGCTCCGAGCCCGATTCGTCAACGGCATCGACAGTGATCATGAAGTCGTATTCATTGACTTTGGAAATCATGTCTAAGCTCATACAGCCCACATCGAACATATCAACATTGTCGGGAAGAATGTATTCTTCCCGAATCAGATCGTAAGCAGCGGGTCCAACACCATCATCGAGCATCAAGCGATTGCCCACAAAGAAAACTGCGATACGTTTCACTTATGCGCCTACCGTCGGACGAATAACCAAGTTGTAATACGTTGCCGCAACGATCATTATCACCGCGACCAAGACCATGGCAACAGCCCACTTCTTCTGACTTTTCAAATACTGTTCTTTGGTTTTGCCCATGGATAGAGCACGCTGACACGCATAGCCCTGACCGACACGGGCAAACACGATAGTTACAAACGCAAGAACCAATGCCGCAACAATACTCAAGCCCACTGTGAGAGGACGAGGGTCAAGGTAGACGCTATAGAAAAGGTTGTCAGCCAAAAGCCATGCTGGGTAATACAGGATGGCCAGCCAAATGCCGTTAGCGGCGCCCCAGACGGGAGGCATGAAAAGAGCTCCTATGTTGACGGGAGGCAGGCCTTCCATGATCTGTTCCTGGCTAAGCTGACGGGGACTTTTTTTCTGCTTCGACACGAGCATCTCGCTTTCACTGACGTTATTCCGCTAAAAAGTATAGAGGAAAGCGCCTTGGCGCTCTCCTCTATTCGGCAAACTGCGAATTATACAATTCCGCGTAGGCACCACCCTTAACCAGCAGTTCATCGTGAGTTCCCTGCTCTACGATGTCCCCCTCCCGAAGAACCAAAATCAGGTCGGCGTTACGGATGGTGGAAAGACGATGAGCAATGACAAACGAGGTGCGCCCTTCCATCAGATTATCCATAGCCATCTGGATTCGCTCTTCGGTGCGCGTATCCACCGAGCTGGTTGCCTCGTCCAAAATCAGCATGCGCCTGTCAGCCAAAATCGCACGGGCAATGGTCAAAAGCTGACGTTGCCCCTGACTGATATTGCTCGCATCTTCATTGATCTCCATATCGTAGCCACCTGGCAGGGTACGGATGAAATGGTCAGCGAATGCCGCCTTGGCTGCCGCTTCAACCTCTTCATTGGTCGCATCAAGACGACCGTAGCGTATGTTTTCCCGGATCGTTCCCTTGAACAGCCAGGTATCTTGCAGAACCATACCGAATAGCGAACGCAAATCGTTGCGGTCAAACTCGCGCACATCATGGCCGCCTACACGGATTGAACCACTATCGACATCATAGAAACGCATCAACAGTTTGACGATAGTCGTTTTGCCAGCACCGGTCGGCCCAACCAATGCAACGGTTTGCCCACATTGAACCGTTGCCGAGAAATCTTTGATGATGGGTTTGCCGGCTTCGTAGCCAAAATGCACGTGGTTAAACTCCACACCGCCCGAAATGTCCGAAGTCTTCGCCGTCACCGCAGTCTTCGGCTCCTCTTCAGCTTCAAGGAACGCAAACACGCGCTCGGCCGAAGCGGCCATTTGCTGCAGCACATTAGACACCTGAGCAAGTTGGGTAATGGGCTGCGTGAAATTTTTCACGTATTGGATAAAAGCCTGAATATCACCAACGGTAATGCGTCCGCCAATGGCAAACAACGCACCGGCAATGGCAACAGCAACGTAGCCCAGGTTGCTCACAAAATTCATCACAGGCATCATCAAGCCCGAAAGGAACTGCGACTTCCACGCCGATTCATACAATTCGGCGTTCGTTTTCTTGAACTGCGCCAGCACATCGCCCTCTTTGTTGAAGGCGCGCACCACGGCCTGCCCAGAAAACACCTCTTCAACCTGCCCGTTGATGGCACCCAGGCGGTTTTGCTGCATTCGGAAGTACTTCTGGCTTCGACCAACCACCACTTTCACCAAGATAGCTGAAAGGGGAATAACCAGCAGGGCAATAAGCGTCATGGGCACGTTGATGGAAAGCATCATAACCAGCACGCCTATTACAGTAGCGATAGAAGTGATCAGCTGTGTCACGCCCTGGTTGAGGCTCTGTCCCAGCGTATCGATGTCATTGGTGATGCGTGAAAGCACGTCACCGGTGCTGGTGCGCTCAAAATACCCCATAGGCAACGCATCAATCTTCTGAGCAATACGCTGTCGCAAAAGATAGCAGGTTTTTTGCGTAACATGGGTCATCAACCAGCCTTGAACAAACGAGCACAGGGCAGAAAAACCATAGAGTGCAAGGGTCGTGAGCAGGATAGTACCCACCACATCAAAGCGAATGCCGCCTGTGCCGGCAATTTTCGCCGTAACGCCCTCGAAGAGTTCGGTGGTAGCTGCCGAGAGAACCTTCGGGCCCACAATGTTGAACACGGTCGAGGCGATGGCGAACACGAACACCGCCCCCAGCGCAAACTTGAACTTGCCCATGAATGCCAGCAGCTTCAGCATGGAGCCCTTGAAATCTCCCGCCTTTTCGTCAGGCATCATGCCCCCACGCCCCATCGGCCCACGACGACGAGGCTGGGTGTTAGCACGCGCAGCAATTGGCTCACTTTCCTGATTTTTTCTTTCCTCGTCGATGCTCATCGCTCATCCCCTCCTTTCAGCTCTTCCTCCGATAACTGGGATTCGGCAATCTCGCGATACGTTGGACAGGTCTTCATCAATTCCGAATGGGTACCGCAGCCAACCATCTTCCCTTCTTCAAGCACCACGATCTTGTCGGCGTTGAGAACCGTAGAAATGCGCTGCGCCACCACGATCACCGTTTTGCCCGCAGCATTCTGCGCCAAGGCGCGGCGCAGCTTGGCGTCGGTCGCGTAATCGAGCGCAGAAAAGCTGTCGTCAAACAGCAGCACACGGGCATCGGTAGCCAGGGCGCGCGCAATTGAAAGGCGCTGGCGTTGACCGCCTGAAACATTGGTGCCGCCTTGGCTGATTGCGGTTTGCATGCCTTCGGCCTTGGCATCGATGAACTCGGTTGCTTGCGCAATTTCAGCTGCAGACCGAATGCGCTCCTCGTCCATTGCCTCATTGGAATACGCAATGGTCGACCCTATGGTGCCCGAGAACAGGAATGCCTTTTGAGGTACGTAGCCAAGCTCTTTTCGCAGTTCATCCTGTTTTATATCGCGAACATCGACACCGCCCACGCGGACTGACCCTTCCGCCACGTCATAGAAACGCTCGACGAGCTTTATGATGCTCGATTTGCCTGACCCTGTAGGGCCGATGATGGCTGTGGTCTGACCTGGCTCAGCCGTAAAATCAATGTTTTCCAGAACGGGACTGCTGCCCCTGTTGTAGGCAAAGGTGACATGATCGAACTGGACAGTAAGGCCTTCCGCGCTCGAATCGAGTTCGCCCGCTTTCGACTGAACGGGGTCTGCAATAGAACTTTCCGTTTCCAGAACCTCGTTAACGCGACGAGCGGCAACATCGGCACGCGGCAGCATGATCGCAATCATGCCAATCATCAAGAACGACATGACGATAACCATGGAATAGGTGATGAAGGCAATCATGTCACCGGTCTGAATCGTGCCCGCATCAATATAGGTTCCGCCCACCCACACGATAAGAACCGAAACAGCATTCATGACCAACATCATCGTGGGCATCATGAATGCCATGGCCCGGTTCGTAAACAGTTGCGTACGATACAGTGCCGTGCTTGCCTTGTCGAAGCGCTCTTCCTCATACTGCTGCCGATCGAATGCGCGGATAACAGATAAACCAGTTAGCATCTCACGCGATACCAGGTTCACGCGGTCGATCAGTTTCTGCATCATCTTGAACTTCGGCATGGCAACTGCCATGAGTATGCCGATAATGATGGCGATTACCACTACCGCAAGCACAATGATCCAACTCATCGAAACGTTCGTCTGCGAAACCATGACAATACCGCCAATGGCGAGAATCGGTGAATACAGCACCATGCGCAGAAGCATCACCATCACCATTTGGATTTGCTGGATATCGTTAGTACCACGCGTGATGAGGGAAGCCGCAGAAAAAGATTGGACCTCGGCATCCGAGAAGGAAATAACTTTCTCGAAAAGGCGCTCACGCAAGCCTCGAGCGGTTTTTGCCGCCGTTCGCGACGCGATGAAACCAACCGCAATCGAGGCAATCATCATCAATGCCGCAACCCCTAGCATCTGAACCCCCAGCCGCACCAGGTAGCTCATCTGCATGGCTCCCATGTCGATGCCAAGCTGCTCGTATTCTGCTTTGGTTGCCATTATTGCCTGTTGCTGGATAAGGGATTCGTCAATGGATCCGAACGCCTTCTGGGCCTGGGCCATCGCCTCTTCAACCTGGGTCTTGCTAATGACCCCCGCCTGATATGCGGCATATAGCTGAGGCAGATCGAAATCCCCCGAGACACCGGGAGCACCATCGAATGCTGGCGACCCTTCTTTCTGCTGACCCTTCAACGACTCTGCCATCTGGTCGGAAAAATGAACCACTACAAGAGGGAGGGCGATGGCGGAATCCAGCTCTTTACGCTGCTCCAAGCCTTGCTGATTTAGGGCAAAGTTCCCATCCGGATCCTGCTCATACGAACTGCGCAACAGCCGTTCGTCATCATCGGGCGCCAGCATACAGGCGTAGTTAAACGTATCGGAGCTCATAACGCTAGGCGAGCAATCTTCGATACCACCCTGCTGGATGCCAACATCAACCAAGTCGGACGTGTAGCGAGGAAGCGACAAATCGGCAAATGCTTGCACGATGAGAAGAACCACGATCAAAGCAACAGCGAGTTTTGATTGTTTCAAATACCCGATTATGCGCATGGAACCCCCCTCCCAGGAATATTGCATTCACGGGAAACGGGGACAAACGAATCCGACCCTTCTGCGTAATCGCAAATTTTTTCCAAGATCGCTACCAATTGATTCATGTTGTCGATGCCAACGCTTTCGACCATGTCCATAAACTGCCTGCTGCGCTCACGGCGAAGTTGCGAAGAGAGGGATTGGCCCTTTTCCGTAAGGCCTATGCAAACCGAGCGTGAATCGCCCTCGGCACGTGTGCGCACGATGAAACCCTTCCGTTCAAGGCCTCTCAGGAACTGGGATACCGCGCTGGGCGAAACGCGCAGACGGCGTGCGATGTCGGAAGGCTTGACGCTGCACTGCTTTTCATCGGCGCAAAACAAAAGCACAAGGGCATGAGCCTCCATCGGGGTAAGCCCATCCATGCTTGGAGATAACGCAGGGCACAAACGCTTAAGCCGATGGGTCAATGCGATAATCTCGTTCTCCAACGATTGAGGGGAACGATCGCGGGCGGTTTCGTTCATAGGTGAAGCTCCTTAACCATTTAATGGCTTAATAGTTTAGATGCTTAACTAATTTCTTGAAAAAGAAAACGCCGGACACATGCGACAAACATAAATCCGGCGTTTAGTTATTCTCGGTGCGGCCAAACCGCATAGCTTGGCGAAGCGATAGGTTTCAGATTTGGCGGATAAAGACCTCGGGGCGGCGCCATGGGTTGGTGCCCCAGCGGTAACCCGACAGGTTTAGACTCCGGCGATTAAAGGGCAGCCTTGATACCCGCCATCAACTCAGCATACTCTTCGAACGCGGGTATGGTAGGGTTGTCGGCTTTGATGGAATCAGTGCTCTTGAACAGAAAGCCCGCCTTGCTAGCTTTGATCATGCCCAGATCGTTGAAACTGTCACCTGCGGCAATGGTTTCCAACCCCGCCTGATGCAACGCCTTGACGGTGGTGAGTTTTGATTGCTCACAGCGCATCTTGAAGCCTGTAACCGTGCCGTCTTCGGCCACCTCAAGTTCATTGCAGAACAGCGTAGGCCAACCGAGCTTCTTCATGAGAGGCTGGGCAAACTGGGTAAACGTGTCAGAGATGATGATTACCTGGGTAAGCTCACGCAGCTCGTCCAAGAACTCCTTTGCACCAGGCATGGGGTCGATGGAGGCAATAACATCCTGAATCTCTTTCAGCCCCAGACCATGTTCTTTGAGGATGCCGATTCGATAGTTCATGAGCTTGTCGTAGTCAGGCTCGTCGCGCGTGGTTTTCTTCAATTCGGGAATGTTGGTTGCCTCGGCAAAGGCAATCCAAATCTCAGGAACCAAAACGCCCTCAAGATCCAAGCACACTACGTTCATCGCAACCTCTTTCCATGCGCGGGTATTTTCATTTCGTTTGAAGAATACCCGAAACGCCCACTCTCGCAACGCACACTTTCGCATACGGCCAAAGCAGCACCGTCTTTACCACCCCTTCTTACAGCAATACCGCCAACTCGTAGGCTTCACGCAAGGCATCGATGGCACGACGGGCTTCCACGGCATCGCCGACCACGTGAACCGAAATGCCACGCTGTGCCAATGCTTCCGAAAGCCGATCATCAGCGACGTACCCCATAGCAAGCACCACTGAATCAAACCCGCGCAGTTCATGCAATTGGTCGGTTAGGGTATTCTCATATTCCACGCCATCAGCGTAGAAACGACAGATCTTGGCATTCGGAACCTGACACACGCCGTGTTCGGCAAAGCTGCACATCAAAGCGCTACGGTGCTCCGCCACCATATCAGCCGCCAGATTTTCACGGTATTCCGCCACGGTAACGCTATGCCCCAATTCGGCAAGCAAATCGGCAATCTCGCAACCGACCATCCCTCCACCGGCAATCAACACGTTCTTCCCCGGATAAGCCTTTCCGGCCAAGACATCTCCCCCTCGTAGGATCGCAGGACAGTCGATGCCCTCAATGGGAAGCAGTAAAGCTCGGGCACCCGTAGCCACCACCACTTCATCGGGCTGCAGCGCAGCAATATCGTCAGGCAGCGCTTTTACGCCAAGACGCACCTCGACGCCCGCTTTTTGCGCGCGCACCACCCATGAACGAACCATATCTGCAATAGGGCCTTTACCGGGTGGGAACGATGCCAGACGCATGTTCCCGCCCAATGCGGGCGCCTCTTCAAGCAGAATCACGTCATGTCCGCGCTCGGAACTTATGGCAGCTGCCGCCAACCCCGCAACGCCACCACCGATCACAACAATACGCTTAGCCGCAACTGCAGCTGGAACGGTTTCGCACTCATGCCCTAAACGAGGATTCACCAAACAACGTATGGGCTTACCTGCATACATGTTGGCAACGCACCCCTGCAGACAGGCGATGCATGGCATCGTATCCTCTTCGCGGCCTTCGGCGTATTTGCGGGGCATCTCGGGGTCCGCCAAGCTCTGGCGGCCGAATGCCACAAGATCGCATTTCCCCTGCTCGGTCAAAAGCTCGGGCAAATACGGATCGGTAAAACGCCCCACGGAAATAACCGGAATGCTAATGCATTCTTTGATCTTCGCCACCAAATCAGCGTTGAATCCAGCGTGCACCGAGGTTGGAGCCCACATGAACTCATCTCGCAAATGAACCGCACGGGAAACATGCAACGCATCGGCGCCACATTCCTCAAGGTAACGAGCAATAACGCACGCATCGTTCACATCAATGCCGCCCGGCTCTTCGTCGGCAGCGTTGATGCGACAGAGCACCGCCACCCTATCCCCAACACGTCTTTGGATCTCTTCCAAGATCAAGCGGGGAAAGCGCATACGATTCTCGAAAGATCCGCCAAATTCGTCGACGCGTTTATTAGTTCGCGGGGAAATAAACGAACTGACCAGGTAGCCATGGGCCATATGCACTTCCACTGCGTCAACGCCCGCTCGAAGGGCGCGCTCGGCAGCATCCCCGTAACCTTGAACCAGCTCGTATACCTTTCTAGTTGGCACCTCTTCAGGCACATCGCGCCCGCATGCTGCGGGAATGGGAGATGCCGCCTGCAATGGCGCTCCTGCGTTTTTCGCATTGCCCTCCGGTCCAGCGTTTTGCAGCTGTACCGAAACCTTGGCTCCGTGCCTATGGCAGGCATCGACAACGGCACGCAGGCTGGGAATAGAATCGTCGCTATAGAGGCAAGGCTTCAAGGGGCCGCCCTTCGCGCCGCGATGCACCACCGTAGCCTCGATGGTTATCAAACCGAAGCCCCCAGCCGCTCGCGCCTCATAGTAAGCACGCGACTGGTCAGACCAACTCCCATCAGAGTTGGCGAAGTTGTTTCCCATCGGGGGAACCACAAAACGGTTTGGCACTTCCATAGCGCCGATCTTGATAGGCGAATAAAGGCAGCGGTATGGCATGGGAGCACTCCTTCGTTTACGCTCGCTAGCACGAATCAAGAAAGCATTTGGGCAGAGACAAAACTCCACGAAGGCAAGGCGGGGCCTGTTGAGCCTTTGCAAAATCGACAGATGCATCAGGAGACATTCGCACCCAGCAACGCTTTCGTCTATCTGCGATCATAGCGGTTTTACCTGCTCGGCGAACGGCGTTCACTATACGTTTGTGATGCATTTTGCGAAAAAACGACTCCCTTTATTCCCTAGATTTGCCCGTTTGACAGATTCACGGCACCAGAGAAATTCGAATCCCTAGTATTGGGACGTTCTATTTTTTGCATACGCAAGAGCAGAGTGTCCCCTATTCGAAAGAGAGAAACCTATGTTCCAAGCTGTGGTCGATCCAGTCGCAGGCAGTCTTGCCCTGTCGGCCTTGGTTGCCTGCATTCCGCTCGCGGCATTCTTCGTTATGCTGGTGGGCGTAAAGGCAAAAGCGCACGTTTCCGCGCTAGTTGCGCTGGTAGTTGCGCTGGTAGTTGCAATATTCGCCTTCGGCATGCCCGCTAACCTCGCCGCCCTTTCCGGCTTGCAGGGTGCCTGCTATGGCGCATTCCCCATCGTATTCATTATCATCATGGCCGTATGGTTCTACGAGGTTACGGTTGTTTCCGGACGCTCTGAAGACCTGAAGAGCCTGTTTGACATTGTTGGCGGCGGCGATATCCGCATTCAGGCAGTCCTCGTTGCCTTCTGCTTCGGCGGCCTGCTCGAAGCACTTGCCGGCTTCGGTGCTCCTATCGCCATCACCGCAACCATGATCCTCGCCCTGGGCGTAAAGCCCGCTAAGGCGGCTCTGGCGGTCCTCATCGCGAACACCGCTCCTGTTGCCTATGGCGCAGCTGGTACCCCCATCACCACCGCAGGCAACATGGTTGCTGGCGGCGATGCCTCTGTTGCCCTCGAATCGGCACAACACGTTGCCGCTATCGTTGGTTACCAGGCACCGCTCTTTGCTCTCTTTGTTCCTTTGCTGGTTGTCCTGATCTTGGACGGCAAGAAAGGCCTGCGCGACTGCTGGATGCACGCTCTGGTTATTGGCGCTTCCTTTGCAATTACCCAGTGGTGGTGCTCCAACCACTTCGCCTACGAGCTGACCGACGTTGTAGCTTCCCTTGTTTCTCTTGGTGTCAGCGTTATCTTCCTGCACTTCGTTAAGCCCAAGAATGTCAACGACGCTCGCGAGCGCTTCGGCATGGAACCCATTGCTGAGGGCAAGGGCACCGAACTCGCTCCCGTACGCGCCTGGATGGCCCTGGTCCCCTACATCATCGTTGTAATAGTATTCGCTATCTGCAAGCTGGGCATTCCCGCACTGCTCGCAAGTACCGACATCAAGATCCCCTTCCCCGGCCTTGCAGGCAATGTCCTGAATGCCGCAGGCAAGGATCCTGGCACCACCTACAACCTGAACCTGCTCTCTAACCCCGGCACCATGCTCCTTATCGCTGGCTTGATCACCACCATCGTATACGGCATCTTCAACGAGAAGGGCAAGTATCGCATCACCCTGGGCATGTCCGGCAAACAGCTCTGTCAGACCTTCTGGGCAATGCGCTTCTCTTCCTTGACCATCGTTATGGTTCTGGGTCTGGCTTACGTCATGAATTTCTCGGGCATGACCATTTCCATCGGTCAGTTCCTTGCCCACACTGGTTCCCTCTTTGCGCTGCTTTCTCCCGTACTTGGCTGGGTTGGAACCGCGGTTACCGGCTCGGATACGTCCGCAAACGCCCTGTTCTCCAGCTTGCAGTATGAAGCTGCGCAGTCGAACGCTTCGCTTGCCCACGTTTCCCCCGATTTGTTCCTTGCCGCCAATACCATGGGTGGCGTTATCGGCAAGATGATCTCACCTCAGTCCTTGGCTATTGCTGCCGTTACCACAGGCGAGCACGAGTCGAGCCTGTTCAAGAAGGTTATCCCTTGGAGTATCGGCATGCTGGCAGTTCTCTGCGTACTGGTATTCGCAGAATCCAGCGTTCTCTCCTTTATCCTTCCGTAGCATTCGGGTATAGCTTGCTTCAAAGAAGGCTCAGTTCAATGAACTGAGCCTTCTTTTTTTAATTGTCGCTCAATACCCGTTTGCGCAGCTCAGCCTGCCTGACGACAAAGTCGTACTGCAAATCGTTGCGAAGGTGGCGCCCGTGGCATCGGGCTACCGCATTGGCAACTTCATCTAGCCTTTCGACATACCTGAAATCTCGATTGGTTATATGAAGCACCCGTGAACCAGAAGACTCCAAAGAAGTTTGCCGTTGTTTCCGTTTTCGCTCATCAGCATCCCCTCTACCCATTCGGTCTCCATACCTCAACAACACACCAGCATCAGACCAATGCAGATCAAAAGCTGCGCTCTTTCCCGATAAAAACAGCAGAACATCGCTCGAAGTGGCAAATTCATGCCGAATTTCCGGCTTCTCAAGGCCATACCCACCTAATTTCCGAGGAAAGACCATCAACATACTCAACTCTGTTTCTCTTGGCGAAGCGGAGCCGTCAAGCACATAACGAAGCGCCCATCGGGCTTTTTTGACACTCCGATTGCTGCCCTGCGATGCAACATGGGCCGTTAATCTCTCAACGGAAGTGAGCGCCTTCCTCCTGGAAAATCCGCGAGGCGTTCCTGCATAGTTGGGCTGAGACATGGGAAGCGAATACACCCCGCACAGCTCATAACCAAGCTTCACCAATTCAATCCCAGAAAGCTGCGCAGCCATTTCCAAAAACAGCACCTCAGGTGAAACAACGCAGAGGAAAGGCTCATCCATACTTTTATGCAGACGGATTGCGTTCATTTCACCGCCGAACACATGGCAATGACCATCTTTAATATTTCTACGGTTCCTTGGCTTGGGTACAACGCAATGAAGCGGTATATGGGAAGTGCGAATTGGCAAAGCACGATAGCGCTCGACGTCATTACGCGTTGGAACCGAAAGCGAGAGGAAAGGCACCTTTTCATAACCAGAAACGGGCATCATCGAAGAGCGATACAATTCCAGTGCCGTTCTATGACTTAAAACCAAACTCATATGCTGCTCCTTTTCGCGAAAACGCTTATAAGTCAACGATATTGAGCAGATGAGAAAGAGATGAGAAAGCGATGCGAAAAGCAAGCGAAAGTAATGCGAAAATAAGCTTACTGTGCAAGCTGATTTAGTGGCTCGCTCTACCGCAGCAGAACCAAAGCCCCGCCCCTCGCCTGCGGAGACGTGACCAAGAAACCGCCGATAGCGTGCGAACAGACACGTTGCCCCCCCTCGCTTGCGGGGATGTAATGCGCGCCCACGTCTCAGGCTTCCTGCGTTCAGGCAGCAACCATAGACACCCTCGAGCGCTTGCTGTTCACTAGGCTCCCCGCACGCGAAGGCTGGCACAGCCTGTCGGCCGCAGGCAGAGCATGCAAATTGAGCACATGGGCACTGCCCCTAGCACCAAAGACAAACCAACAAGAAAGGCAACCATGGATCCTTTTTTTGCCCAAGAACTCTGCGAGCTGAACAATCGCTTTTACCGCACATGGGCGAATTCATTTTCCGATACCCGTCACAACACCTGGCCAGGTTGGAATCGCTGCCTTGAGGAATCAGGGTTAGCCAATCATCTGCACTCCCTTCAGGAGCAATTCCATTTACTTGATGTCGCCTGCGGAAATCTTCGCTTCGAAAAGCATCTGACCCGCTTTACGCCAAATGCCGCCATCAAAGTCCAGGCACTTGACGCCTGCGACGAACTTGCTCAAAACGGCGTTCAGCTTCCCTCGAACGTTTCCGTCTCGTTCACTCACTGTGATGTCATGAAAGAGCTGCAATCAGGCACCTTAGCCGAGGTGCTCCGATTCGATGCGCAGGCGGATTTAAGCGTATCGTTCGGCTTTCTGCACCATATCCCCCTCCCGGAATGGCGTGCGGCGTTCCTGCAGGCGTTGATAAGGGCAACTAAGCCAGGCGGTTTTGCCTTTGTTTCCCTTTGGCGCTTCTTGACCGACGAGGGGCTTGCTAGTAAGGCAAAAGCAATCACTGCATCAGGCATTGCAGAACTGGAGTATCCCGAAGAGCAATTCGGCAAAGGCGATTGCCTGCTGGGCTGGAGAAACGAAGCGGGAGCCTACCGTTATTGCCATAGCTTTTCAGATGAAGAGATCGATGCCCTTGCAAGCGCTGTTGCGGACGAAGCCATTTTAAAAGCTCGCTTTCAGGCAGATGGACGCACAGGCGCCCTCAACGAATACCTAGTATTCCAAAGAACACGGTAGTTGGTTCATCTCGGTTTCTTCCGCTCACCTGATCCACCGCCACCTCGGTTGCCTTCACCTGACAAAAAGTATGAAAATGAAAAAAGAGCCCAGCCTTACGGCTGGGCTCTTAAATTAAGCGCTTCTACCTTGCGGTATTGCTTAGTGCTGGTCTACGGAATGGTCCTCGCCAACGATAACGTGACGGTTGGGATCGTAAACCAGACCACCATGCTCCTTACCGAAGAACATGAGGTTTGCGTTAGCAGTACCCTCGATGAATACGAGGTAACCATGCAACATGGTGAAGATGATGAATACGAACATCATGAAGTAGTGGATGATGCGCATAGACATCGCACCACCAACAAAAGCGGTACCAGCTGCGAAGAAGGTCCACTCAGAGGTGGGGATCCACAGACAGAAACCTGTGTAGGCCATGATAAGGATCAGGATACCGATGGCAAAATAGGAAATCTTCTGAGGAACACCGAGCTTTGCAGAAAGCGGATGATCCTTCTTCATGAAGAGGTAGTACTTGATCCAAGGAATAAGCTGATGCTTATTGTCGTCCTGGGGCATCCAGGTCTTGTAGTCGCGGATGCGGTTACGCGTGCCACCCGTAGGAGCAGAGGTAACCAGGAATGCCAGCACATAGCGCACGATGCAGTTGACAAGCAATACAATGCCACAGAATACGTGCAAACCACGAGCAACACCCGTAAGGGCTGCCCAGAACGGGAAGTGGATCAGGAAGCCGGAAAGGATAAGAAGAACCATGCAGCTAAGGTTGATCCAGTGGGTGATACGCATCGGCAGAGGATGCGCTTCACGGTAATGAGCCAAATGTGCCATTTACTTCACCCCCCAAGGGCTGGTAACGGTTTCAAAGTGCTTACCAGTGGAAGGCTCAGTCACATGCACTGCGCAAGCGGTGCATGGGTCGAAGCTGTGTACCGTACGCAGAGCGTTGATAGGCATATCAACGTCAGCAACGGGGGTACCGATAAGAGCCTGCTCCATCGGGCCCTGTACGCCTTCAGCGTTGCGGGGAGCGATGTTCCAGGTGGTAGGAATAATGATCTGGTAATCGGTGATCTTGCCGTTGTTAACCTTTTCGGTGTGCAGCAGTGCGCCACGAGGTGCTTCCCAAAGGCCCGTGCCTTCGCCCGTGATGGTTTCGGGAGTGCGGAAGTACTCGGAGTCGCCGCCCTTAACAGCCTCGATGAGCTCGTCAACCCATTCAACCATGCATTCGGCGATGTAGATGGGCTCGATGTTACGAGCAGCTACGCGACCAAGGGTGCTCTGCAGCTGAGGAATGGTAAGACCGAGGTCGGCGCAGAGACCGTCAACAGCAGGCTTGATGAACTCGTTGCCACGCAGGTAAGCAGCCAGAACACGGGAGAACGGACCAGCTTCCATGCACTTACCGTCGTAGGAAGGTGCCTTGGACCAGGAGTAGCGATCGTTGATATCGCCGATCTCGTGACCATTTTCCTCGCGCAGGGTGCCAGCCTTGTAGTACTCAGTGAACTCAGGCTCGGTGATGCCTTCGCGGGGGTTGAGGTCGGAGTCGCCCACATACCAGGAATGACCGATGTATTCCTTGATAAGGTCAACGTCAACCTCGGAAAGATTAAGGTTCTCATCGATAACGCCAGAAGGCAGGTAGCGATCAGCCAGAGCGAAACTCGGACGCTCGAAAACGCCCCAAGCAACATAGCGACCGCAGCCCTTACCGAAGGAAAGAGCTTCCTTGTAATAAGGAGCAATAGCCTTGGTGTCGGGAATGATGGTTGCCTTGATCCAGTCACGCAGCTCATGAACGAGAGACCACAGATCGTCGAGCTTTTCTTCCGTAGGAACGAAAGAGGTACCGCCAGGAACAATGGTCATAACATGAGGCATCTTGCCGCCGAGAAGACCGCAAACCTCAGATGCCTTGGACTGCATGGTGAGAGCCTCAATGTAATGAGCGGTAGCGATAAGGTCGAGTTCGGCAGGAAGCTTAAACTCGGTATCGGACTGACCGTTCTTCCACCAGTTGCCGGAGAAGATGGAAAGCTGACCATTTTCTGCGAACTTGGTAAGACGCTCCTGAAGAGCCTTCAGGTCGGACTGGCAGGAAGTGCCTGCAGCCTCTACCAGGTCATAGGCGCTGCCTACGTTTGCCTTCAGAGCGTTCAGGGGGTTTACGTAGTCCAGAGCAGCCAAGGTGTAGAACCACAGAATATGGCTGTGCAGGAACTGTGCACCCTCGATGAGGTTACGGATGATACGGGCATTGTTGGAAATGGTGATGCCGTATGCCTTTTCAGCAGCAATGGTTGCAGCGTGGGAGTGGGATACGGGGCAAACACCGCAGATGCGCTGCACGATGTGAGCAGCATCTTCAGGCGTGCGATCCTTAACTACGAGCTCCATGCCGCGGAAGCAGCCGCCGGAAACCCAAGCATCGGAAACAACACCGTTTTCAACCTCCATCTCTACGCGGAGATGACCCTCAATACGGGTTACGGGATCGATTACGGAACGTGCCATAGGTTACTTGCCTCCCTTCAGAACTTCTTCGTCGTACTGGCCGATGGACTCGTTGGGATGCTTCTTATCCCATTCGCGGATAGGCTCGAAGTCTGCGCCACCGTCGGTGCGGCCCATCTTCTTCATGCCGAAGCCGTGGATAACGAGTGCGGCAGCCACAACGCCCGTGAGCGTCCAAGCAATTGCCTCAGGCTGAACAACCAAGCCGCCAATGCGCAGATCGCGGAAGCGTGCGCGGAAGGGGGTGTTGGTTTCAACCCAGTTCTCACCGGGGTCATTGGGGTTGGCCGTGCAGCAACCGATGCAGGGACCACCAGATGCGACACACCAAGAACGACGATGGTTCCAACGAACAACACCGCAGTTAGCCTTGGTCTGAGGACCGCGGCAGCCCATGGGATACAGGCAGTAGCCCTTGGCTTCTTCTTCGGTGCCGAATGCGTAAACAAATTCGCCATTCTCGAAGTGACCACGACGCTCGCAGTTGTCGTGAATGGTCTGGTTGAAGATGACCTTGGGCTTGTTGTCAGCGGCGAGCTCAGGGAGCTTACCAACAAGGATTGCGTCTACGAGAACAGCCTCGAGCCATTCAGGGTTAGCAGGGCAGCCGGGGATGTTGATAACCGGGGTATCGATACCCTGCTTCTTCAGGTACTGCTGAACGCCCAGCGCACCAGCGGAGTTGGGGTTTGCACCCATCCAGCCACCGTTTACTGCGCAAGAACCAAGAGCAACAACTGCATTTGCGTTCTCTGCAGCATGGACCAAGTGGTCGGTACCGGGCTCATTGGCAACACGCAGCGCCTCGCCGTTCCAACCTTCCAGAACTGCACCTTCGTAGATGAGGATGTAGTTTCCGGCCTCGATCGTCTGTGCCTTTGCTTCTTCCATGGACCAACCTGCAGCAGCGGAAAGGGTCTCACAATAGTTGAGGGAAACCATTTCCAACACTACGGTTGCGGGATCAGGGGCATCTACCTGTGCGAACGACTCCGTACAACCAGTGCAAGAAGCGCCCTCGATCCAGATTGCGGGATACAGGCCGCCAGATTCTGCGCCGATAACGGAATCCTCGATCGCGCGAGCGACGCGAGGTGCTGCCAGCTCAGACAAGCCTGCAGCTACGGCAAGAGAGCCACAGAGCTTCATGAAGCTACGACGAGAAACACCGCGTGCCTCGAGCTTGCTCAGAAACTCCGGACTAATAGCCTCTGTTACCATGTGCACACCTCCTTAAGGGTGTCTTTGTCCTACAAAACTTCTGATGCATATTCTCGTTGATTTGTTCCCAAAAAAGACTGGTTAATTGCCGAATATCGAGTAATTCCCGCCAATGGTCAGAAAATGTTACTGCCTCATTTTCGAGTAACACATTATTTCTCCACTTTTCAGCTATTAAAAATGATTCCTTGGCCGTTTTAGGTCATTTCGACTATTTTGACCGTTCTATTCTTTAAAGAATGCGAGTTTGGACTGAATAAGTGCTCGGCAATCAACAATAGTTCTTCAAATAATGGACATATTTTGCTGTTCGTCCTATCCGTTTTTTGGATAGATGGTTTTTCTTTAATACCCATAATTTGTTTTTTATCCATCGGCATTTTGGCGGAAATCCCGCCTTATAGCCGCGCTGGTGCATCCCCCTTCAGAACTGGAAGTTCTTGGCAACAATGCCTTGCTTTTACATAGGCAACATGTTTGCCTACGCCTGGATTGAGGCAACAATTCCAATACTCCCTACCGGTCGCAACGGGTAATCGAGCCCACCACCGGCAACAACACCCACGCAGACTGCCAAAACAGCACCACCGCCCTGTTAGGGCGACATTAAATCCAAAGGCTAGAAGTGCGAGCATCACAGCGTTTTCTTAATAAAGCGTTATCATAGGCAAATTATCGTTATCCCAGAAAGGACGCTCTATGAGCAACGCAACCATCGCCTACCTAGGACCGCAAGGAACCTACTCCGATGAGGCTGCCCGTCTTTTTGCAAAGAAGATGGGCTGCGAAAGCCCCGAATTCGTGGAGTGCCCTTCCTTTAACGAAGTCCACGAAGCGGTTGATCGCGGTCGTTGCGAATTCGGAGTTATGCCGATCGAAAACTCACTTGAAGGCGTGGTTACTGCCACGCTCGACACCTTGGCATTCAAGGGCGGTGTGAGCATCATGGGTTCGACCGTGCTTAACATCCACCACTGCCTCATGGTGAACCCGGAATCCTCCCTTGATGAGATAACCACTATCGCCAGCCACCCGCAAGCGTTAGCGCAATGCCGTCGCTGGCTCGATGCCCACTTCCCCTCCGTGCCGCGCTTGGCCGTTTCGTCCACCGCAGAAGGTGCGCGCAAGGCAGCTCAAGACAAAACGGTGGCGGGAATTTCCAGCAAATTTGCAGGACAGTTGTTCGACTGCACCATTGCCGAGGAAGGCATTGAAGATCATTACGGCAACCAGACGCGCTTCGTGCTCATTGCCCGCCAAGGCCACGAACCGGTACTCGAGAGCGACAACATGAAAACCACACTGGCTCTTTCGCTGAACGCCGATAAGCCTGGTTCCCTGCTGATGATCCTCTCCGAGCTGAACTACGCCAACGTAAACTTGACCATGATCCAGAGCCGTCCTACCAAACAAGGACTGGGAGATTACCTCTTCTTCATCGACATCGAAGGCACACCAGCCAATCCCGCCATCAAAACCGCACTCGATTGCCTCCGCCTGAAGCTCCGCGAAGTTAAGGTGCTTGGATCTTATCCCGCCGAGTAAAACCCACCCTATTGCAATCAAAAGCGCCCGCTGCCTCCAAGCGAACTGCCTCCCATTTCTCATTTCGAAAAAATGGGAGGCAGTTCAAAACGGCAGCGGGCGCTTTGCTTATAACGTCAAGAGTCTTTGCTTCGAGCCCACCGTGAAGCTGACGCTACGCAATGCTCTAGCAAACCCTAAGCGGCAAAGTACCGAGCTCTTCCCCATGCTTGCGCACGCGATTGCCTGGCTCACTGTTCTAGCAAGTCTTAATCAGCAAAGTACCGAGCATTCTCCCCTTCGCCTTCCTGCGAGAAGAATCCCTCGGCAACCAAATCATTCGCAATAGAGCGGACCAGATCCTCTTCGGGTGCTTCCCTGCCCTGTTTCTTTTCGAAGGCGGAAAGAGCGGAAACAAGCTCGCAGAAACCTGCTTCGCGTTGAGCAAGAACGAAACGAACCAGTTCCGCCCGCTTCTGTCGCCGCGAGCCTTCAAATTTCGATTGCTTCGTATGGTGCTTCGACCGTCGAGAGGGGTTGGGCATCGTTGATTTCAGGTAGTTGCCATAATCGAGCAGGGCGTAATACCAACCGCGAGGGTCTGTCGTGGAGCACGTACGCCGCACCAAAGGCTCCAATTCTTTATCGGAAACCTTTTCGCGCCCCGGAAACAATTCGTGGATGAACACCGTGCGCACGTTTGTCTCCAAATACATTGAGGGCTTCTGGTAGGCGAACGCCATGATGCCTCCCGCCGTAGCCTTTCCGATGCCAGGAAGTGCCAGCAGCTCTTCCGAAGACTCGGGGAGCAGCCCATTGAATTCGCGTGAGCATATTTCCGCCGTACGCTTCAACGCCAATGCACGGCGGTTGTACCCAAGCCCTTGCCACATTTCCAAAACAAGGGACGTCTCGGCGCTTGCCAATGCATCCAGGGTCGGAAACAACGCCATAAAACGCTGCCAATACTTTTCAACACGTGCAACCTGGGTTTGCTGAAGCATGATCTCGGAAACCATAACGGCATAGGGGTCGTCCACGTTGCGCCAAGGCAAATCGCGATATAGGCGTGCACCTTCATTCCATACTTTAGCGACAAGAGCTTGTTCTTCGGGGCTCAGCTCGTCAGAACAGGTTGATGGAATTTGGGAAACCATGCTACTCGGCAACCGGCGCATTTTCGCATGAAGCAAATGCCGCCTGAATAGCAGGATGGTTTGCGCCTTGGGTAAAAAGCCCCTCCAGGGTAACGGAAGCAAAAAGATGACTTATCAACGCATTCGACGCACACCACAAGGCATTGAACGAACAGCAATCCTTATGGACGCACGGGTAATCAGCGCACGTGCAATCAGCTATGCTTATGCCGCCATTTACCCCTTCGAGAACATCAAGCACAGTGGTTTTCGAGGGGTCGCACGCCAGAGCAAGGCCGCCTTTCACGCCGCGAATGGTTTTCAGCAGGCCCGCCTTCACCAATTCGTGCTGAATGCTGCGAGCAAAAGAATAGGGAATGCTTTCCTGTTCAGCCACCTCCGCGATGGAGATATACGTGTCGCCGCTACGATAAGCGGCGCGAATGATACGACATGCATAGTCGCAACGACGCGTAATGCTCATTAGCCGTTAGTCCTCCAGCAGATCGTCAAAATCGGAAGTACTCCGGCGCAGCTCTTCAACCGCCATATCCTCCATGCAACGATACTCCGCAGAGTCCAGTGGCTGGAAGTTGGCCAAACGCGAAACCATCGCGCCGGTCTCAACTGCGCAGAAGCGATTTTCGGCAATGCTCTTCCGATAAGCCTCCTCGACCGCCTCGCTTGCAATGGCAAGAATCTCAAAACGAGAAAGACCACGAGAGAGCTCCACCATACGAGTAGCATCCAAGCCTCGAGTAGAAGGATGCTGCGCCTGGACTTCTCGCCAAATCTCACGACGTTCACGTGCGCTGGGAAGTTCGATATCAATGATCTGATACTGAGACCCGATAAGTTCCCAGAAAAACGGATCGATATCGCTTGGCTCGGATACGGAAATGAGAACCGTTGCTTCGGGGCTTTCAAGGGCTGTCTGGATAAGTGCCAAAGCTTCACGGGCACCACGGGACAACTGCATCTGAAGAAGGCCCTGCACGGGATTCTCGGCAAGTTGCGGATCAAAATCGGGGAGATCCCACAAATCGAAATCTTCGAGGATAACCACAGTCGGCGACTCGAAGCCGGCACGCGGCACACCAGAGATGCGCGATTTGAAATCGGCCGACGCCATTACACACAACACCGCTTGGCCCTGCGCATTTTGATCAAGGCGCATACGTATTGCGGGCATATTCAATTCGCCAGCGGTAGCAACCATAAAGTAGTTGGAATCTTCGCGAGCGGGGCAGCGGAACAACAAGGTGCCCAGTCGGGGAATGCCAGGCAAGCCATGGCGGGCATTGAGCATGGCGACGAAGCGCGCAAACTCAGGGTCACGTGAACGACCAACGCCCAACTCTCCCATAGTTGCAATAGCATTGCCAAATCCAACCAGCGATCGATAGTCGAAGCGCTGCTCGGGCACCGCGGGCTCAGCTTTCGCCTCGGAAGTCTGGCCGAAGATGAGCGAGGTGAGGTCTTTCACGGCCTGCTCACGATTGGCGTCAGCCGAAGACTGGTTGGCTTCCGCCGAAGCCGAAGCATTCTGTGCAGAACCCGTAGCAGCCTGGGGAGCTTCAGCAGGAGCCGAAGCCGGCGCCGCAGCAGGAGTGCTTTCCTCAAAGCGGCACAGCATATCGGGTGCAGCATCCATAAGATCCTGATTTACCATGTCGGCCATGCCTTCAATGGCGTCACGATCGAAGCCGTATTCTTCGAGCTTGTCGAAAGCCAAACGCTGAAGTTCGTCGGCATGCCGGGAAACTTCATTGCTGTCCCAATAAGGCTCGAGTTTTTCAAAGATATATTCAGC
The DNA here is from genome assembly GCA_965147435.1 of uncultured Eggerthella sp. Lineage (GTDB taxonomy): Bacteria > Actinomycetota > Coriobacteriia > Coriobacteriales > Eggerthellaceae > Anaerotardibacter. Next base: position 318,196 of record CBCTKC010000001.1, read on the forward strand.
AAGGGAACGTTGCTTGGTTTTGATAGCCAAATCCCATGCCTTGCTCATGCCTTCAAGCACTTCTTCACCCGGCATGATGCTTTCGCGCAATGCGCGCTCATAAGCAGCAAGATATAGATGGATACCGAGAACGCTATCCCCTTCCGCAACCGCGGAAGCGGCACGCTTAAGGTATGCCTGAGAAGAATTGGAGCGACTGTCCTGGAAGGGAACTTGGCCACTTGCGGTATCTTCACTCATCCTGGTGCACCTCCTTGGCAGGTAACAATAGTTGCAAGCGTGCTCAGCCGGCGAAGGGGAGCACGCTGATATGTGAGTTCGTTAATCGCACTTAATTGTATTCCGCCCCCATGCAGGCGGCTCAAACAAACCCATTATCCGTCAAATTCCCATAGGGTGAACGGCGGACCAGACTCTGTTACAAAGCGTTAAGCCAACGTTGCCGCAGTCGCAATACTCGATGAAGCTGCACAAACAGCGCACTGGGCACTTATGCAATTTGGCAAAAGCGAGAGGGCCTAACGCCAGTTCAAAATGGGCCAGTTCCGATTGTGCGCAGTGCGACGCAGGGGCCTATCGGGAGTAACCGCAAAAGGGTGCTCGGCTGCGGCGAGCAGGGTTCGATCGGAATGATGGTCACCATAAGCATGGGTTAGGACCCAATTCCCTTCCCCAAATCGGGCATTGGCCTCACGGGTAAGAACCTCGAGCTTCTGGCTTCCCTCCACCGGCAAGCCTTCCACCTCACGCGTATAGCGACCATCGGAATCGGTTTTCATTCGGGTGGAAAACGCCTGTGTATAGCCATGTTTCGTCATTGCCTGCTGGATAAGGGGCTCAAACGTTGCCGTTACCGCCCACACCTCACGACCCGCAGCGCGATGTTCCTCAATTACTTCGTTAGCCTGAACGCGGAAAATTTTTTCCAGGTGGCTATCGTAAAAGTCACGCAGGTATTCGTCGACTTCTTCCTTCTTCTTGCCCTCAAAGGCAGAGAACACTGCGCCACGAACCCAGCTTTCATTCTGCGGCAGACGGAGCTTGTAGGCAGCACCCCAGCAAAGAATGCGCAAAAGGGTGCCCTTTCCCAAGAGGCCCTTTCGAACCAGATGGCTCACCAAGATGACTGGAGAATTGCCCGATATGCAGGTACCGTCGAAGTCGAACGCAGCAATTTCTACCGGCTTCGTCTGACGAGAATCGCCCATCGCGTTTCCACCTTCCTGGTATCGATTGCAACATTTGCCGTACGCAACTTAAAGTCGAACTTGCTTACTATACACCATGCAAGAAACGATAAGAAACATGCCAACGTGGGGACTGGACTTTACTAGAGATATGTTCTTTAGCCGGTCGAATACCAGCAGCCAGAAAGCAAAAAGGCTTGCCTTGCGGCAAGCCTTACATACAAAGTGGCGGGATGTACGGGACTCGAACCCGCGACCTCCGACGTGACAGGCCGGCGCTCTAACCAACTGAGCTAACACCCCATGTCTTAAGCGACTTGCGATAGTTTACTAGCAATCAAAACTGAGCGCAAGACCCTATTTGAAATTATTTTAGACACATCCAATTGATCGCCTCAAAGTCGCAAGCCCTTTGCCGTTGACTCAGATATCCTGCCCATAGCTCGCAGCAAACGCAACTGTCGTAAAACGCAACGACGATGCCGAGTTGCCGTTTTCCTTTATCCGTTTTCACGGGATTTTCCCTGCCGCCGTCGCTTCGCGTGATTCGCTCCACCACCGTCGCAACCCCGCACTTTTCCAAAGATCCGACCCATTGCCGTCACTGGCCTCGCACGTTTTTCGCCGAATCTGTCCCGTTGCGGTACTCAACCCGTTGCGAAAACAAAAATCTCGATTTCTTTGCAACTTTTTTGCGATTGGGGACTCCCTTCCACCCTGACAACGCAGCAATAAGCCTCTACACAGCCATTTTCGCCGCTTTTTTGGGCAGCAATCCGCGATTGAGGAGCTTGCAACAATCCCTAATCGCAAAAAAGTTGCAACCAAGGCGGAATTTTTGTTTCTGAGTTCCCGAGGCAACTTCAGGATGGCGCTGTAAGCAAGATTTGCCCAGCAGCACTTCGAGCAGCATAGGGAATGCGCTATAAATGGGTGGATTTGGAGCGCAGCTACGAGCGGCGATGAATGCGATGGACCAGGTTCAGCACTGCATAGCGATGTCCGGAACAGCCCTATGGAGGTTATAGGCAAAAGGAGCTATAGGACAAAATGTATCTGGCTAGTCGATGGCATATGAGCCCAAATCAGCGCAAAACTCCTTTTGGCCATAACCCAATTGCGCAGAAAGGCATCATGAGGCACAGAGAGATGAACTCAATACCGGAGAAATAAAAAAGGTTCGCCATTGGCGAACCTTCAATACATAAGCTGGCGGGATGTACGGGACTCGAACCCGCGACCTCCGACGTGACAGGCCGGCGCTCTAACCAACTGAGCTAACACCCCATGTGCGACAGCGATAGATAGTATACAGGAACGGGATCATCGCGCAAGAACCTTTTTAAAAAAGTTTTCTCAAATAGGGAAACAGATCGTTCCTCATGAACTTACGCCGTCCAAGAAAAGCCAATCCCTCTGCAACGTCCTATACGAAACAGCCGAAACGAATCAAAGGCTAGCCGACGGATAAACAGTGCTACAATCGCTTGCCCTTGCTCCTATGACCTGGTTTTAGAGATTTCCATGCAACTTTAGCTGCCGACTTGGCAACGGGCGCAGCGGCATCCAGAGCAACCACGGCTACTTTCTTCGCCTTTGGCGCCACGGCGGCAACAACCGTTTTCACCGCAGGTTTGCTGGCAACGGTTTCCGCAGCTTCAGCGGCCACGGAAGTGGCTTTCCCAACTAGCGCAGCCAAACCAGCAACATCGCCGCCGCCTTCGAAATACTCGATTGCCGCATGGCCGATGGCTTGGGTGCCCACATAGCCCATGGTTCCCTTCACCGCCCAACCAAGTGCCGGAATAGCTCCCGCAAGCTGACGGGAAACCCCGCGGAATACAAAGCCTCCAGCAATAACGCCAGCAATTTCCTTCACCCTATCGGCGCTCAAGGGATGTCCGTAGGCAGCTGCGATCTGCAATACCATTTTTGCTTGATTTGCAGTCATGATGGGCATATCGGCACCAGGAACGAAAACAACGACCCCAACACCAGCATTCTGCAGAGAAGTAGTGCGAATCGATTCATATGCCAAGGGGCGGCGTACGAACGGATAGGCAATAGAGAAGGCCAAGCGCTTTTCTGAATCGGCGCGAACAATCCATGTGCCGATTTCGTCTGCAAGCGTTCCGCGAAGCTCATCGCTTAGGGCTTCGCCTTCATCAAGCGAAATCAGATCTTCGTCAGGAATGGCATAACCGGCCTTCATCGCAGCACTGCGAACCGCTTCTGCGTTTTCAGCAACAACCAGAACGGGCGTTCCCTGCTCGCGGAACCCAGCTGCGATCCTCCCGACATCAGGGTTCGAGCCTGCAGCAATAACCGCAATGTCGCTTGCAACGTGCGCATCGGGTGTTTGGGTGGGGAAATAGCTCACCATAACGCGAGAATTCGCAGATTCGCTATTGAAGCCCGATCGAACGAACACTTGAAATTCCGGCGTTGCCGACTCGTCGATAAGGATATTTGCGGAAACCGACACAGAGCACGCTTTATCGATATCGATTGCTGCCGTCAACAAAGCGGGAATATCAATTGGAAGTTTCATGCGATCCCCTTTCGCGTTAGCGTCCGCTATGAACCCAAACAGAGTTTATCAAACCCAGCATCACGAAGTTCACAACCATAAATGATGAGCCGTAACTGATGAACGGCAACGGAATACCCGTAATAGGCATGAGACCGCAGTCCATGCCGATATTCTCAAGGATCTGAAAGAGCCACATGCCAACAATGCATATAACGATGATGGTGCCGAAAAGATCGCTGGCACCACGTGCGACGTGTACCGAGGTGACAATCAGACCGATATAGCATGCGAGCAAAACGAGCGCGCCCACAAAACCAAACTCTTCAGCCAAGATGCAGAAGACGAAGTCGGTTGGCGCCTCGGGCAAAAAGCCCATGGACGATTGGGTTGCTTGCATAAAGCCCTTGCCCAACAGTCCGCCGCTGCCAATAGCAATCTTCGCCTGCTGCGAATTGTAGCCATCGCCCGAAGTGTCGTACGTAGAGTCCGAGAACACCATCAAACGCGACTTTTGGTAGTCCTTCAGAAGCACATCGTGACCAGCGATTTGGTCGGCAATGGGGTCGATGATCAAGATTGCAGCGCATAGGGGGATAACGGCAAGAACCGTTCCCACCATGAAACGCCAATCGGCACCACCGATAATCAGGGCAAAGGCAGCAATAACCAAATACACCAAGCCTGTGCCGAAGTCGGGCTGAGTCATTACGCAAACGAAGGGCACCGCCATGATGCCAAGCGCCTTCAGATACTCACGCAGGTCGTTAAGGCGACCACCGTAGCGCGCCATAACCGAAGCTGCCAACAACACCATAGTGATCTTCGCGAATTCGCCTGGTTGAATCTGAGTGCCTATGTTGATCCAGGAGCGACCACCGTTAACTTCTACGCCAATGCCTGGCAAATGAGGCGAAAGGAGCAAGACAACATTGATGATCAGGAACAATGTGGTATAGCCGGAAAGGGCGTGGTAATCCATGCGCGTGATAAGCACAAACAAGACCATACCCACCGCAACGCCTGAGAGCTGACGGGCAAAGCTATAGTCGGCATCGGCAGATGTAGCCGAAAACTGAACGATAAGGCCATATCCAACCAGCAAAAGAGCAAACAGGTAGAACGAAGGGTTTACATACTTGAACCTACGAGGGCGCGTAGCGCGAGCCACCGCAGGATCTTGCATGCGCAAAGAGCTGATCTCGTTAATTTGAGCCACCAACGCTCACCTCCGTTGCTGCAATTGTGCTCATATCTTCTTCCAAAGTACCCGCTGCAGACTGAATTGCAGCATCCATGATTTGGCCCGCCAAAGGAGCAGCAACAGAACCGCCCGAGCCGCCTTCCTCGACGCACACGCACATTGCAAACTGCGGATTGTCGTAAGGAGCATAGCAGGAGAACCACGCCATATCTTCCTTGCCAGCGACCTCGGCAGTACCGGTTTTTGCCGCTGCAGACCAAGAATACTTATTGAATTCGGCAGAAACGGTTTCGTTTTCCGTAGCCACACCATGCAAAGCATCGCGGACGATTTTAAGATTTGCCTCTGTTACCTGGGGCGCCGTATCTTCTACCGTGTCATAGGAGAGCACCGTATCGCCCAGCGAATTGCGCGCCTCCTTCAGCAGATGCGGACGTAAAAGCTTTCCCGTCGCAACCGCACCATAAGCACGAACCACCTGAATGGGCGTAACTAGAACATAACCCTGGCCGATAACCATGTTCGACATATCGCCAGGCAGCCACTGAGCCTCTTCGGGGACGTCTTTGAAATATTCCTTTTTCCATGCAGGCGTAGGGATACGGCCCTCCGCTTCACCGGAAAGGTCGATCTTTGTAGCAGCCGAATAGCCGAATTCCTTAACGAAATCCTGCATGGCCTCGTCACCGATGGAAGCACGGGCATCATAGAAGCTCTTTGCGATTTCGTAGAACACGACGTCGCAGGAAACAACGATACCTTCGCGCAGACCCAGCCATCCATGACCCGACTTCTGCCAACACTTCTGCGGGAAGCTGTCGCCAAAACCCGTCCAAGTGCCCTGACAGTCCCAGACGCGAGACGTATCCGCAAATCCATAGGTCAAACCAGCCAGGCTGGTAAATGCCTTGAAGCACGATGCCGCAGGGTATGTACCTGCGATAACGCGATTCATCAACGGATAATGGGACTCCTCGGTTTGGTAGGCGTCCCACATGTCTTGGGAAATGCCGCCAATAAAATGCTCGGGTGCATAGGTTGGATAGTTCGAAAGCGCCACGATGCCGCCCGTATTCACGTCCATCACAACGCATGATGCCGCAGTACCGGTTCCGTGGCGCACCGCATCCTGAAGCACACGGTCAGCAACGTGCTGAACCTTGGCGTCGATGGTCAGGTATACATCGTTGCCCTTGCTCGGGGCGGTTTCTCCTACCACCTGCTGAACCACACCAGCGGCATTTGTTACCAAAACACGTTGGCCGTGGTCACCGGCAAGCAGCGAATCGTAGGTTTGTTCGATGCCGCTTTTGCCCACGGCGTCACCAGACTGGATATCACGGCCCTCGGCGGCATTCTTCAAGTCGTCTTCGGAAGCGGTACCCGTATAACCCAAGGCATGAGCTGCCATCGCACCATAGGGGTAGGTTCGCGTGGTGCGAATCTGCGTGCTGACGCCGGGAAAGGCATCACGATGTTCGGAAATATACGCGATATCGCGCAGCTTCACATCACTTGCCACCACTCGTTGGCTTTGAGCGCCAGAAGAAGAATCAAGAATACGAGAACGCACCACTTCGTAGGGAATTCCCAGAAGGGAAGAGAGGCGCAAGATCACATCAGAGTTCTTTGCAACATCCGCATCGGCAAGAACGGTTTGCACCTGGCGGTTCGCAACCATAGCAATGCCATTTGCATCGTAGATGACGCCACGGGGAGCCGGCGTATTTACCGTAGTGTAGAGGTTAGCATCTGCCTCTTCGCTATAACTGGCAGCCTCAATGATCTGCAAGCCGAAAAGCTTAGCGGTGAGCGCACCAAAAATGCCCAATGCAATGACGCCAACCGCAGTGAAGCGATTGCGCAAGCCCTCGCCCGCAGCAACACCACCGCCCATAGAGGGACCGCTCGGCGCAGCGCTATGCGTGGTCTTTGGCGTTTCTGCGGCAATACCGACCGACGTTACCGAGCGCACTCGCATACGGTCGGCAGCTCTCGAATGAGCAGAATTGGCACGCACGCGGAACACGACAGCGAGGATAACGCCCAATACAACAAGGGCGGCAAAAGTAGTGAGAATAGCGGAAAGCACGTGTTCCCCCCCCTACCCTTAGCGGAATCGGCCCGAGGTAGGAACCTGCCATGCTTCATTGGAAGGCTGGGCAAACGGCAAGCGGCGCATGATGACAAAGAGCAAAGCCGCGATCAAAGAGTTCAAGATTGTAGCAGGAATCACGCGCTGAGCGAGGATCTCGAAGAACGACCCTTGATAGCCAAAAATCAAGAGGGCAATAGCGAATAGCAGTTCGAATACCAGGAGCGTTGCCGCCAGGGCGATAAGAGGCATAGCCAAAGAAGTATCGTCCAGTACCTCGAACACGCGCGAGAGGCAGAACACCGCAACAAGCAAAAGCAACGGCGTAAGACCTACTGGCGTATGGGTAAGAAGGTCGGCGATAAGGCCAAGCACAAACGCATAAACATACGTGGTATCGGGTCGGCGCATGATGGAGAGCACCAAAACGAACGAAACGATAAAACTTGGCACTGTGGAGAACACCGTGAGGATCGGTGCGAAAACCACCTGAATTACTACGATAACCGCAGAAAAGATAAGAGGAAGCATCCAATCACGCATGGGCGTTATTCACCATCCTCGGAAGAAGAGTTAGAAGAAGATTTCTTCTTGGAATCGGAGCTAGAAGAATCGCCCGACTTCGAAGAGTCATCGGAGCTCGAGCTGGCATTTGCATCGCTGCTTGAGTTTTTGCCCAAAAGGGCATCAGGGCCAACCGCTTGAACTACGGCGTTGGCGGCATTGGCATCGCTAGAAGCGGCACCATCATTGCTCATACCCAAAACGACCAGAACTTCACTGATATTGCTAAACGATGAGTTAGGCGAAATAACAATGGTGCGGGTTGCGTCGCCCTGTCGCTGCTCGACCTTGGAGACCACGCCTACAACCAACCCACGGAAATAGCCTCCGCCAAGACCCGTGGTAATAACCGCCTCGCCTTCTTTGACCTCAGTGCTCTCATCAACGCCCTGAAGATACAACACGCCTTCCACCGATCCAGAAAGAATACCTTCGGCGCGAGAGCTCTGCAGCATCACAGCAACGCCGCTTTGGGCATCGTTGAGCAATCGTACTTCAGATGTATAGGTTGAGCAGGAAACCACCTGGCCAACCACTCCCGTAGATCCCATGACGGGCAATCCTGGCTTCACGCCAGATGCAGTACCGACGTCGATGGTGATAATACGATTGTAGGAATCAGAAGAATAGCCCGTTACATGGGCGGCAACCGAAGAGAATCCGTACACGTCATGAATGCCGATAAGCGCTTCGAGGCGCGAGGCTTCCTGGCGATATTCTTCAAGCTCGACCACCATCTGGGAAAGCTGCGCGTTGCTTTCCTTCAGCTGGCTCATGGTTTGGCCATCGGCCGTAAGGTCTTCCAACGAAGCTGAAGCAGAGGCGGCAAGCGAGCCAGCGGCCGTCCCTGCAGAGGACAGGGGCGAAGAAACCGCTGATGTGGTATTTTGCAGAGAATGCAGAGCGCCTTCGTCTCCCTCGCGGGAATAGACGATGACAAGGACGAGAGAGACCACCAACAAGATGATCAGCAACCCCGTCCCTCCAAGTTGGCCGCCGAATGGGATCTTTTTTTCGTTCAAATTCAGGGCCATATCGTAAAAGGATCTCCTATTTCGATCTCATAAGAATCTGCTTGAGTGCCGTAGGGGTTTCAAGAACCTTCAAGCAACCCGAAACAACATTGGTGAGCGCCGTTTCGCTGGTCCAAACCGGAATCTCAAGCTGCTGCGAAAGATAGCGATCCAGACCGGCGAGCAAACCGCCGCCGCCCGTAAGCAGAATACCGTTGGAAATGATGTCGGAGGCCAAGTCGGGGTTGGTCTTCTTAAACGTTTCCTTGATATGCACAACCATTTCGTCGATAGGAGCCTGCAGCGCATCACGCACATCTTCCGACTGAATGGTAACTTCCTTGGGCTGCTCGGTAAGCACGTCCTGACCAGAGATGATCATGTCGCGTTCACGACCGTCTTCAAAGGGCAGAATGGATCCAATCTTAATCTTGATAACCTCTGCTGTGCGTTCACCGATCTTGATTCCAAGAAGATCACGCAAATGAACCGCAATAGCTTCATCAAGACGATTGCCGGCAAGACGCAGAGAAGAAGAGGTTACGATACCGCCCAAAGAAATGACGGCAACTTCGGTGGTGCCGCCGCCGATGTCAACAACCATCGAACCGGTAGGCTCGGTTACGGGCAGATCGGCACCCATGGCAGCAGCCATAGGCTCTTCGATAAGGTACGCCTGGCGAGCGCCTGCCTGAATGGTAGCCTCGAAAACAGCGCGCTTCTCTACGGAAGTGGCACCGCAAGGAATGCATACCACGATACGCGGCTTTGGCTGCCAAGGGTAACGACGCGGAGCTGCTTTGTTGATGAATGCGGAGATCATAGCCTCCGTCACGTCATAGTCTGCGATAACGCCATCGTGCAGAGGATGCTCTGCAGAAAAGGTGTCTGGCGTATGGTTGATCATGTTCTTTGCTTCATGACCAACGGCAAGAACGCGGTGGGTGCTGCGCTCGATGGCAACAACAGAAGGCTCGTTGATAACGATGCCCTGCCCCGTGATGGCTACGAGAGTATTGGCGGTGCCAAGGTCGATAGCCATGTCGTACGAAGACGACGAGGTGGCGTTCTGTATGAAATCAAGGAAAGACATTAATCGTCCTTAAACAGTATTGTGCAATCGTAAGAACAGATTCTATCACACAGCATAAATACACGTGCAGAAACCGTGAAGGAGGGAAAACAGGGACAGGTACCAGATTCCCACTTGAAGTGGGAATCTGGTACCTGTCCCTGTTTTCCCAATAGGCGAGCCCCTGATAAGTGCAGCTACCGGAAAGCCGCCATCAAGGGCCCGTGTAGCGTAATTGCGCCTAAAACAAATGTTGCGCCGTTCCATGAACGACGCAACCAAAAAAAGCTTAGAAGAAGATGGAGATCTCGCGCTCAGCAGAAGCAACGGAGTCGGAGCCATGGATTACGTTTTCGTCCATGATCAGGCCGAAGTCGCCACGGATGGTGCCAGGAGCTGCCTCTGCAGGGTTGGTAGCGCCCATGAGGGAGCGGCACTTGGCAACAGCGCCTTCGCCAGAAACAACCATCTTAACAACAGGGCCAGAGGTGATGTAGGAGATCAGGCCATCATAGAAAGGCTTGCCCTCGTGCTCCTGGTAGTTAGCAGCAGCCTGCTCGGGGGTAACCATACCCATTTCCATGCGCTCGATCTTCAGACCAGCACGCTCAAAACGGTTAACGATTTCGCCGATGTGACCGTTGCGAACACCGTCGGGCTTGATCATGCTGTAGGTCTTTTCAATTGCCATGTTGGTTCCTTTCAAATGAACGTTTCGTTCTTACTAACGATATGAAACGAGGCGAACCCCGGATCGAATAGGGTTAAGACTGGCTGGTGAAGGAAAGCGACACGCTGGAAACCTTCCAACCCAAGCCATCGCGTACCATGGAAATCTGGTACGGCACTTCGCCACCCTGCGAAGTGGTTGCAGTTGCGTATACCTCGGCAGTGCCAAGATTGTTGGTGGTGCCGTTAATAGTGACCTGACCACTCTGGGTAACCGTATCGGCAATACGGGCTTTTTTGCCTTCATCAACGCTAGCGGCATACACATCAGCATTTTGAGGATCGGCGAACAGTGCATTTACCTGATCCTGCTGGGAAGGCACGCCGTAGCCCTGCGTGTAAGCGAAAGCACCGCCGCCCGCAACGATGATGATGAGAATAAGGATGATGAGGAATGCCTTCAGGCCGCGATGACGGCGCTTCTTCTTAAGAGGCTGGCCCCAATCCTGAAAATCCTGCTCAGCTTCCTGGAAATACTGGCTACCCGCCTGCTCTGCTGCGGCGATTTCTCGCATAATGCTGGTTTCGGACAGCTGCATGGTACCCATTTCGGAAGGGTCGAGACGAGACGATTCGATGGGAACGCCATCGCCCTGAACATCCAAACCGGAAAGATCGTTATGAGTGTTGGTGGAAGCTACTTCTTCCGGCGTAACGGCTTCAACTTCCCCCGTGTTACCAGCAGCAACGGCGGCAACGGCGCGCTGATAGTCAACATTAGCAGCATCGTTGAACACATAGGTTTTATCGGCCAAAGCGGACTCGAATGCGCGAACCGCCTTTTCCATCTTGCCATCAGCAACATAGGCTTGGCCCATGTTGGCAAAGATCTTGTTGCGGGTTTCGGGCTTCATGTCGAACTGAAGGGCGCTTTCGTAGGATGCGATAGCGTCCATCGGACGATCAAGGGCCATGAAGCAGACGCCCAGGTTCAGCAATGCCTTCGTGGGATCAGGGTTCGATTCGTCCAAAGCTGCCGAACGGAAAGCAGCGCCCGCCTCGGCAGATTTACCCAGCTTGAGCAAAGAGTTGCCCAAAGCTACATATGCTTTGTAGGGAGTAGCGTAACGGGAATCTTCCGTAACCGCCTTGAAGTTGGTAATAGCGTCTTCGAAATCGCCCTGAGAAGCATATACCATGCCCAAGTTGTAGCTCACCGAGCCAGAAGCATCGTAGGAGGTATCCACCAAAGCCTGGGAATACGCATGGATTGCCTCGTTCGGGTCTTTGAGCTTCACCAGGCAGTTGCCGATCTGGTGATACAGCAAGCCAACTTCGCCGGGGGCCTTTTCGACAGAGGTGTCTTCAAGGCATTCGGTGAACTTTGCAAGCGCTACGTCAAATTGCTTCGAAACGTACGCGCTGCGCGCTTGCTGAAAAGTCTCATTGTTCATGTATCGTCGGTTCCTCTCTTGCGTTTCTTGAACTGGTCCCTAAGGACGCAGAAGAATCAGCCCGAAGCATGCCAGCCTGGGCAGTACGCGCTGTTAGTTGGCGTTCTCGATTTCGATGGTTTCGATAACGTCACCTACGCGGAGCTGACCAACAACGTCAAGGCCTTCCACCGTCTGGCCGAATACCGTGTAGCCGGAATCCAAGAACGGCTGAGCACCGAGGCACAGATAGAACTGAGAGCCCGCAGAGTTCGGATCCTGGGAGCGAGCCATGGCCAGCGTGCCATCAAGGTGCTTGTTGTTGGGGTTGGTGGTGTACTCTTCGTGAATGGTGTAGCCTGGGCCGCCGGTGCCAAGACGAGCAAAGGGATTGCCCTCCGCTGCCTTTACCTGCTCGGAGTCGAGTTCACGCGTGTTGGGGCAACCGCCCTGGATTACAAACCCGGGAACATAGCGATGGAACTTAAGGTCGTCATAGAAACCCTTCTGAGCGAGTTCCACAAAATTGCCCACATGGATGGGAGCATCGTTACCAGCAAGCTCGACGCGAATGTCGCCCTTGGAGGTCTTGATTACTGCAACCTCATTGCCATTGGGCTGGTATTTAGGTGTGTACAAAGCCATGGTTTCCCCTAACTGCTTCGTGTTTCAAAAATAATGGTGCCCTCTACAGGATTCGAACCTGCGGCTTTCTGCTCCGGAGGCAGACGCTCTATCCCCTGAGCTAAGAGGGCCCAAGTGCTCATATTATACGTTATGATTTACAACATTCTTATTTCCCCACGAAAACCAAAGGATGAGACCATAATGCGCATCGAGATCACCGGTATGACCTATGGAGCAAACGCGGTTGGACGCGCCGATGACGGTAAAGTGATGTTCGTCGCCGGCGGCGCACCGGGCGACGTGGTCGAAGTCGAAACCACCCGCGAAACCAAGGGTTTCCGCGAAGGGTCTATTACTGAGTTCTACGAACAGGGAGCTGCCCGCGTTGAGGCGCCCTGCCCCTTTGCTGCCGTATGCGGCGGATGCCCCTGGATGCACCTGTCTTACGAATCCCAATTGCAGGCAAAACGCGCCAGCGTAGTAAGCCAGCTCTCAAAAATCGGCGGCATACCGCGAGATCGCGCCGAAGAATTAGTGGGCGAATGCGTAGGGTCCAAACGTCAGCTGGGCTACCGCAATAAACTTGAGCTCGCAGGCGGACGCGACGAACGCGGCTTGTTCATGCTCGGTTTCCACGAGCGAGGAGGCAAGCTTGCAGCAGCGCCCAAAACCTGCCTTTTGGCCGCAAAGGGAATCGAAAAAGCACCGGGGGCACTGCGCGGAGCCCTTTCTTACCTGCAGGGTCACGACGATCTGGGCATTTTCCGTATCGGCGTGCGACGCAGCGTGCGAACCAAGGATACCGAAATCGCGCTCTGGACGAACCCTTCGGCATTTCCTCGAAAAGCCGCAGCGGACACCCTCTCCAGCGCGCTGAAATGCACCAGCATCGTACGCGTAATCGCCGACCCCGGCAAAGCTCGCAAGATCAAAAAAGTTGAAGCGTTGTACGGAAAGGGGCACTGGAGCGAAGATCTGGCAGGAAACACCTACCGCATCAGCGCTCCGAGCTTCTTCCAGGTAAACACAGCCCAAGCGGAAAAGATGATCCAGTTGGTGCTCGACGGGCTGGAAGTTGGCCCCTCTTCAGTTGTTGCCGATCTATACTGCGGCGCAGGCACTTTCACGCTGCCATTGTCACAACGCGCCGATTATGTGTTCGCCGTCGAATCTGCAGCTTCTTCCGTGCGCGATCTTCGCCGCAACATGGAAGGGATCGATGGCGAAATCGAAGTTATCGGCGGAGACAGCGCCCGTGAGCTGCCCACCCTGGGACACCTCGATGCCCTTGTGGTAGACCCGCCGCGCGCCGGCCTTGCCAAGGGAGTTGCCGAAAGCATCGCCGCATCGAAAGCCGAACGTGTAGCCTACGTCAGCTGCGATCCCGCCACTTGGGCACGAGACATAGCCCGTTTTGCCGAAGCAGGATACGAACTGGTACGGGCAATACCGGTAGACCTGTTCCCTCAGACCTTCCATGTGGAAACGGTAAGCATCCTGAAGCGCAAATAAGCATCAGAACCCGCATAGCGAGATGACGCTATGCGGGTTCTTACGGCGCAGGATGCTTCAGCCCATGGGGCGAAGCATCCTGAAGCGTCCTAACGCAAAAGGGCCCGGAACGAATCTTCATTCCGGGCCCAGTATTTGCAAAGAACTCAGTTCAGCAACGCGGACTTTTCTATCCACAGTTGCAAGCTCTAGAGGCAATTGACGCATTGACGCCACAATGCGGAACTTGCGGCGTTATCCCCCCCCACGCGATGCAAACCGCGTCAAGCAACGCTGCGCAATCCGAATAGCTATGAGGCCGTGCGCTTTAGCTGCGCGCTTCCTTCACGTGCCCAACCAGCTTAGCAATACGCTCGCTGTATTCGGGATGCTCGATGCCTGCTTCGGCAATGTCGATGATAGGCGCGTCACCCCACAGGGTTTCCAGACGATAGAAATCGCGAGATTCGGGCTGGAACACATCCACTACAAACTCGCCGTAATCAAGGAGCTCCCAAGAATGATCGTTGGTCTGCTCGCGGGAAATGGGCTTCACGCCGCCCTCGATACGTACTTTCTCCTCGATGTTGTCGAGGATGGCCTCAACCTGGGGAGTATTGGCGCCCGTTGCGATAACGAAATAATCGGTGACGTCCACCAAGTCGCCAACCTTGATGACCATGATGTCGGTTGCCTTGCGCTCGTCTGCTGCACGTGCAGCAATCAGCGCGCATTCACGAGAAGATGTTTCTTCCACTTATATTCTCCTTTATTGTTCTTGGGGCTTGGCACCGTTGTACCAGTTCCAAACCGTGACAGAATCATAACTGATAGGCTTGCCGGCACGAACCAGATAGGACATGCCTTCTTTCAGCACTGCATAGAACAGCTCTTCCAGGCTCATGGTACCAATCTGCTTATACAGGCGCTTGTATTCAGCTACGTCATGCGTGGGCTCGATCTTGTCAGCCACAAACACGATCATATCAAGAGGCGCCATGCTTGGAGCGCCGACCGTATGCCTCTCGATTGCCTGAAATACTTCCTCCCCGAAACAAGGGAAATCACGCCGCAGCACTGCCGCTGCCGTAGGCCCATGCAATACCCAGGGCATACCGTTTACCACATCGGGACTTACCTTCAAATCGAAATCCGCAATGCGCTGTTGCAACTGAGCGGGGAGAAGCGCTTTGTCCCAATCGTGCAGCAAGCCAGCCATACGAGCAATATGACCATCGTAGCCATAAGCGCGTGCGAGCTTTCGAGCCGTTTTCGCTACCGATATGCTATGCACATACCTCGAAGGGTTCACACGCTGCATAAGCAAGCCCTTCATGTGCTTGTACGACTGCGAGCTAAACGGCTTTTCCCCATCGAAGCCTTCGGCGCCAGTTGGCTGATAGGCAAACTCCGAGAGCTCTTCTCTGGTAGGCTCTGCCACCTGCGCTTTCTTCTTCTTAGCCATGTTCCACTCCCTCGCGATAGAACTCGTGTTCCATCACGTGATCGACTACAACCTGCGGCGTAAGATAGCGGATCGATTTTCCTTCCGCCAGGCGACGCCGCAATTCGCTTGATGATATTTCCAATGCTTCAATGGTAACGAAAGAAATAGAGATGCCTTTCGCTGCTTCCACAATCTGTGCGCGCTTTTCATCGGAAAGCTCGTAGCCTGGACGATCGACCCCTACAAATTTTGCAAGGGACCCCATTTCGTCCGAACCGCGCCACTTTGAAACCGTCGCTATAGCATCGGCCCCCGCCAAAAAATACAGCTCGACATTGGGCGGAAAATGGCCACGGAGCGTTCGAAGGGTGTCGATGGTGTAGGTATCGCCACCACGCGCAATTTCAATATCGCTCACATCGAAATACGGGTTATCGGCAATAGCAGCACGGCACATAGCCAAGCGGTCGCTTGCAGGGGCAATTCGTTGCCCACGCTTGAAGACCGGATTCCCCGTGGGAATGAACAGGATGACATCAAGACCCAGGTCTTCTCGCGCTTGCTCGGCGCAAGCCAAATGCCCGTTGTGGATAGGATCGAAGGTGCCGCCCATTATCCCTAAACGACAGGGCTTGCCGTCTTTCCCGAAATCATCGAAGCGTTCGCAGATATGCGGCTCTTTGTAGCCCGCTTCCTGCGCACGCATTTTGCGCACGGTTTCGATAACATCGATAGCACTCATGCTACTCCCTTACCTGGCCTGTTCCATTCACCAGGTATTTCGTGCTGGTAAGCGCCTCGAGTGCAAACGGGCCGCGCACGTGCAATTTCTGAGTTGAGATACCTATTTCCGCACCAAGGCCGAATTCCCCACCATCGGTAAAGCGAGTTGAGGCATTGGCATATACAGCAGCAGCATCAACCCCCTGCTGGAAAACCGTAATGGCTTCTTCGCTCGAGGCAACAATGCACTCGGAGTGATTAGTGCCATAGCGATTGATATGGGCAACGGCTTCATCCACCCCGCCCTCAACAACATGGATGCTGATTTCCAGGGCCAGATACTCACGACCCCAGTCTTCTTCGGTGGCGTCAACGAAGAATTGAGAGAGTTCAGCGTGGCCTTCGGCAACAGTTGCCTGCACTGCCGCACAAACCGCCTCGTCGCCGTGGATCAATACGTTTGCCTGGGCCAAATCGAGCAGCAAGCCAGGAAGGAATTCCTGAGCGATGGAAGCATCCACCAACACCGATTCGCATGCGTTGCATACGCCGGTACGCTGAGTCTTTGCGTTCAGGATTATCTTTCGCGCCATAGCGAAATCAGCCGACTCGTGCACATAGACATGGCAGTTGCCGACACCCGTTTCGATAACCGGCACTATTGCATGCTCCACGCAATGCTGAATAAGACCAGCACCGCCACGAGGAATGAGCACATCGACCAAACCGCGAAGACGCAGCAGGGTATCGGTCTCCGCGCGGTCGGTTGATTCAATGGCAACTACCGCATCTGCAGGCAATCCAACGCTTTCAATGGCAACGCGCAGAACCTGCGCAATTGCCAGATTTGAGTGAACCGCCATAGAGCCGCCGCGCAGCACGCAGGCGTTGCCCGATTTCACGCAGATGCCGGCAGCATCAGCAGTTACATTGGGGCGCGCCTCGTACACCATAGCCACCACGCCCAACGGCACAGAAACCTTTCGGATAAGCAAGCCGTTTTCGAGTGTTCGCTGCTCAAGGACCTTGCCCGCAGGGTCATCGAGCGAAGCAAGGCTTTCAAGGGCAGATGCCATGCCCTCGATGCGGCCCTCGTCCAAAAACAGGCGATCGATCAACGATTCCTTCGTTCCTGCCTTTCGGGCCTCAGCGCAATCGACTGCGTTTTCCGCGCAGATAAGCGCTGCGTCTTTGCGAAGGGCAGCCGCCATTGCAAACAGCGCCTTGTTCTTCAGCTCGGTAGAGGCTTTCGCCATAGCAGCGCTGGCAGCCTTGGCCCTCTGCGCCGCAACTTGTGCTTCACTCATTCGAACACCACCAATTCATCGCGATGGACTGCGGGCTTATCGCCCAAATTTACGAGCAATTCGTTGCCGCGAATTTCCTTCTGGGAACGGCCTCGGGCAAGACTTACTTCAGAAGAGGGAGCGTTTACCCTACCACGGGCAAACAAATGCCCCTCCTGATCCTTGATATCGACAATATCCCCGCGGAAGAACGAACCCTCCACGCTGGTAATGCCCACAGACAAGAGCGACGAGCCGGTATCCACCAAGGCGCGCTTAGCTCCATCGTCTACCACCAAAACGCCCTTGGCGGTGTCGCCGAGGGCAATCCAGAGCTTACGCGGAGAAATGTCATGCGCTTTGTTGCGGGCAACGAAATAGGTGCCCACTGATTCGCCGTGAGCAAGCTGGATTAAGCTGCCCTGACGGCGTCCATGACAGATAACCATTGGGATGCCCGCAAGCATAAGCACACGAGCAGCGCGGATCTTGGTAATCATGCCGCCGCTGCCCACTTTCGATGTGACGCCTCCCGCCGAAGCCATCAGTTCAGGGGTAATGCGCTCAACGAGGGGGATAAGCGTAGCCATTGGATCGATGGTGGGGTTAGCGGTGTACAAACCTTCGATATCGGAGAAGATAACGCACATATCGGCCTGCACCAGACATGAAACGAGGGCGGCAAGTGTGTCGTTGTCGCCAAAGCGAATCTGCTCAACCGACACCGTGTCGTTTTCGTTGATGATGGGCACTACGTCAAAATCAATCAAGCGCTCCAAGGTATCACGCGCATGCAAGTAGGCATTGCGTTGCGCCGTGGAGTGTCGCGTGATAAGCACACACGAAGTGAGCACATCGTAGCGCGAAAATGCTTCTGCATACGTTGCCATAAGCGCGTTCTGCCCCACCGATGCCGCCGCCTGAAGCGAAGGCATATCGGTCGGACGCTCTTCGATGCCCAATGCCTCCAAGCCGCATGCAATTGCAGCGCTGGAAACAATTAGGGGGCTCCAGCCCATCTGACGCAAAGCATGGACCTGAGCGGCAAGGCCGTCGAAGTATGCACGATCGAGCTTGCCTTGCTCGTTTACCAAGGTTGACGAACCGATCTTGATTACTATGACCTTCTTGCCGTTTCTCATGCTTTAGATGTCCATTCCCTCGAAATCATCTTCGCGCATACGTGCCGACTCAAACTCGAATGCACATTCCAAAATGCGAATCTCATCGCCATCGCACGCTCCCGCAGCCTCAAGGGCCTCATCGAGCTTCAAGCGCTTGAAGCGATGCTGCAAGAACGTAACAGCTTCATCGTTTTCCCAGTCGGTCTGGATAACCATGCGCTCAATCTGCTTTCCGGTAACGCGGAACACGCCCTCGGAAAGCTTGGTAATCTTGAACTTCTTATCTTTCGCATCGCGACGATGCTGCCAGATCTGGTCGAAATGCTCTTGACCCTCCATGGCCTTACGCTGAGCTTCGCGGAGCTCAGCGACACGAGCACCGGTAGCCTTCATCAGGGCATCTACGCCCTTGCCCGTAACGGCACTGGTGAAGAACACCTTAGGGTTCAACGGGCTTTCAGCATATTCATTGCCACCGGCGCGCTCAATGGAATCGCGGCGTACCTCTTCTTCAAGACGGCGAGCGGCGTCTTCCACGCCAGGTGCATCTACCTTATTGCCAACCACGATGCAAGGACGCTCCGCCAACTCAGGCAGATAAGCCTTCAGCTCGTTGTTGATAATGCGGTAATCTTCCACCGGGTCGCGGCCCTCATACCCACCGGTAAGGTCGATAACGTGAAGGATGATTGCGCAGCGTTCCACATGACGAAGGAATTCGTGGCCCAGGCCCTTCCCTTCGTGTGCGCCTTCAATAAGACCAGGAACGTCTGCTACAACATAGTTGTACTCGTCGGCTTTCACCACGCCCAAATTAGGAACAAGCGTAGTGAAGGGATAATCGGCGATTTTCGGCTTGGCGGCAGACATGCGTGCGATGAGCGAAGATTTGCCCGCGGAAGGAACGCCCACCAAGGCAGCATCCGCCATGAGTTTCATTTCAAGCTCGACCCAGCATTCCTCCGCAGGAACACCAAGCTCTGCAAAAGCAGGGGCGCGACGCGTTGACGTGACGAAGTGAGTATTGCCGCGACCGCCAATGCCACCGCGAGCAGCAATAATGCGCTCGCCATCATGGGTAAGGTCGGCAATAACCTCACCGGTTTCCTTGGTTTCATCGTTGTATTCACGCACAATAGTGCCAACGGGAACCTTGAGAACAAGGTCTTCGCCATTGGCGCCGTTCATCTTGGAACCCTTACCATGGGTACCGCGCGTTGCTTTGAAATGATGTTTGAAGCGATAGTCGATCAGCGAAGAAACGCGGGAATCGGCTTCAAGCACGATATCGCCGCCCTTGCCGCCGTCGCCGCCGTCGGGGCCGCCCTTCGGGACGTGCGCCTCACGACGAAACGACATGCAGCCCGCGCCGCCGTCGCCTGCTTTAAGAAATATGCGAACCTTGTCTGTAAACATTATCCTTCAATTCTAAACGAAAAGACCCCCTGCGATGCAGAGGGCCTTTGTTAAGTCCAGTTTTAGGCGGTATTTATGCCTGAGGACGGACATGCACCTTGCGGCGTGCGCCCTTGGTATATTCTACCGTACCTTCGCACAGAGCGAACAGGGTGTCGTCCTTGCCGCGACCCACGTTCTCACCGGGATGGAAGTGAGTGCCACGCTGACGAACCAGGATGTTGCCCGCACCGACGAATTCGCCAGCAAAGCGCTTGCAACCAAGGCGCTTAGCCTTCGAATCGCGACCGTTGCGGATGGAACCTTGACCTTTCTTATGTGCCATTAGTATTCCTCCTCTACTTAAGCGATGCTGGTGATCTGAATACGAGTGAGCTGCTGGCGATGACCGCGCAGCTTCTTGTAGTTCTTGCGCTTCTTGAACTTGAAGACGAGCTGCTTGTCGCCCTTAAACTGCTCAACGATGGTGGCCTCAACCTTGGTCTTGGCAGCCTCTGCAGGATCAGCGATAACCTTAGCGCCGTCAACAACCGTGATAGCGGTAAGAGCAACCTTGTCGCCTGCTTCACCTTCGAGCTTTTCGACGTTCAGGCAGTCACCGGTGGATACCTTGTACTGCTTGCCGCCAGTCTTAACAATAGCGTACATAATTCTCCTTATTTGAAATAAACGCAAGGCGATAGCTTATCAGCGTGACCGTAGCAAGTCAACGAAAGCGCCTTTCGTTGCAACGTATGCACCGTCTCCGCGTATCATCGCACTTATTCCTAAGCTGCACCTTTCGTGCAACCTGTTGAATGATACCAGAAACCGCCCGATATGGAAGAACAAACCCAGGTTTCGTGAAGGCGCTCCACAATTGGCCAACAAGAGAAAGGCCCTTCCCGTCGCATTCTCCCTCCAGCCCCGCCCGCCCCTTGCTGCACCAATGGTCTCAACCGCCTACAAATAATTGTTAGTATTTTTATACCATTTGCTCTCACCTGCGCCTCTATAGGTGATATGATGGTTTTGTGTAGAAGAACAGCCTCTTAATGGGCTGCGGAAAAGGAGGTGGTGTGCGAATGGAATTCCTCACCGACCCGGTACTGCTTGCACGCATTCAGTTTGCGCTCACGGCTATGTACCACTATGTGTTTGTGCCACTCTCTATTGGCTTAGGCCTTATTGTGGCGATTTTCGAGACCAAGTACTATCGATCCCAAAGCGCTGAAGATGCTGCCGCATCCCGTTTCTGGATCAAGGTATTCACGGCAACCTTCGCCCTAGGTGTTGCAACCGGCATCACCATGGAATTCTCGTTCGGCACCAACTGGGCCGACTACGCGCGCTTCGTAGGCGACATCTTCGGTGCGCCATTGGCGGCAGAAGCACTGCTCGCCTTTTTCCTGGAATCGGTATTCCTTGGCGTGCTCCTGTTCGGGCGCAAGAAGGTAAGCGGCAAATTCTACCTTGTTTCCGCCTGGCTTGTTTGGCTGGGTTCGTGCCTCTCTGCGCTGTGGATCATCATCGCCAACTCATGGATGCAAACCCCGGCAGGCGCCGAGCTTTCTGCAGACGGCACCCAGGCACTCCTGACCAACTTCCTTGATGCTGCGTTCAACGCAACCACGGCTCCCCGCTACTTCCACACGGTAGACGCTCTACTCATCATGGGCGCATTCACAGCGCTTGCCATTGCCGCGTGGTATCTGAAGAAGGGCCTTCACACCGAATTCGCCATGAAGACGGTGCGTGTTGCATCCGTTGTTGCCCTGTGCACAACCTGCCTTATGGTGGTATTCGCCCACCAATCCGCCGTGGCAGTGGCTGAAGAGCAGCCTACAAAGTTCGCCATGATGGAAGGCGCCTACAACGGAGAAGCCATGCCGCTGTATGCAGTAGGCTGGGTTGACGAAGCGTCCCAAAAGGTGATCACTCCCATCGCCATACCAGGTGGCACTTCTTTCTTGGCTTCTGGATCGTTCGATGCGGAATATCCCGGCCTCAACGACCTGGCAAAGAGCGGCGTTTACGGATCTGATTTCACCGAAGAAACCATCTCGGAGCTCCCCGTGAATACCGTGTTCCAAAGCTATCACCTGATGGTGGCAATGTTCGGGCTTATTGCACTTACCACCCTGTTGGCCTTCATCTTCACGTTCCGCAAGGGGCGCATCGCCTCGATGCGCTGGCTGCAGAACCTGGCAATCGCTTCGCCCCTATTCCCCTTCTTGGCCATCGAAGCGGGTTGGTTCACTGCGGAAATCGGCCGTCAACCATGGGTGGTGTACCCTGCCACCAGCAGCCCCGAGGGCGTAAGCCTGCTCACGCAAGCCTCTTCTTCCGCATCGGTAACCTCTCCCGAGCTCGCCATCACGCTGGCACTGTTCCTGCTTATTTATCTGTTCCTGATCATCGGATGGGCACGCATCGTTATCCACCTTATCAAGGTCGGCCCGCGCATCGATGAGAGCGGCGAGGCAAACAATAAAACCGCTCGCAACACGGGCAATAGCAGCAATAGCAACGTTGAAACTTCTATCGGAAAGGCAGGTGAGTAGCCATGACCGCATTGGGAATTCTCTGGTTTTCCCTGATAGCTGTGCTTATCGCGGGCTATTTCATCCTCGATGGATTTGATTTGGGCGCCGGTATCCTTTCGCCCTTTATCACAAAAGACGAAAATGAAAAGGCCGTAGTGCGTCGAGCCATCGGCCCAACCTGGGACGGCAACGAAGTGTGGCTCCTCACTGCTGGCGGCGCGCTGTTTGCCGCATTTGCCCCCGCGTACGCTACTACGTTTTCGGGCTTTTACCTGGCTATCATGCTCGTGTTGTTCGGGCTGATCGTCCGAGCTGTATCGCTCGAATATCGCGCCCATGACCCCAAATGGGGCAAGGTTTGGGATGCCCTGTTCTTTATTGGGTCGCTCTTGCCTGCCCTGTTGTTCGGCGTAGCCATCGGCAACGTATACGCCGGCATCCCCCTTGACGCCAATGGCGATTATGCGGGCGTTCCGCTTCTGGGGCTCATCACCCCCTTCACGCTTCTGTGTGGGCTTCTGGGCCTTTCGGTGTTCATCACCCAAGGAGCAACCTGGATTGCACTCAAGGCCGAAAAGCCGTCCGACCTGCAGGCGCGTGCCGCCAAGCTGCGCTGCCCCTTGGCCTGCGTAACCATGGCGCTGTTCGTTGCCGTAAGTGCATACGCCCTGATGGGCATTGCGCCCACCCTTGACCCTGCCCTCGGAACGCTGCGCTCGGTTGCCTGCGCGGGCGTGGTTGCCGCGCTGATGGCGCTCTTCTTGGCCTCCAGGGAAACGGACAATGACCTTCTTCCGTTCCTGGCAAGCAGCGCATCGGCCCTGCTTCTGGTGGTACTGTTCGCAGCATCGATGTTCCCCACCCTGGTAGTTGCCACAACGGGCACGAGCATCACCATCGCGAATGCCGCTTCTTCCGATTTGGCCCTCGCATGGATGACGGGCATCACCTGCATTGGCCTTCCCTTGGTGCTGGTATATCACGTACTGGTGTATCGCACCTTCCGTGGACGCATCAGCGCTGATGAGGCCAACGAATACTAACCTATACGGCGGCAAATACCCTAAATGGGAGATTCGCCGCCGCTTTCGTTTTTCATTGAAGACGTCAGAGGGGCGCCGCATTCAGCACCTCTCACAACACGCTGCCCATGCAAATGAAAGGAGGAGGCATGTTCGACAAGAGGCTCTTTGCGCTTCCCGGCTCAAAGAGCGCTATCGCCTGGTGCATCGCCACCTCCCTTCTTCTGGCGGCATTCATGGTGGGTCAAGCCGCAACCCTGGCATGGGCCTTGACCCTTCTTTGGGAAGGAAACACCCTCTCCGACGTCGCAGCTCAGCTTGGCGCCTTTGCGCTCTGCTTCATCGGGAAACAGGCAGTCAGCACCATTCGGGCCAAGCAGCTCGAGCTTTTTGCGGCGGCGCGCACTGAAGAGTTTCGCCAGCAGTTGGCAAAGCGCCTCTATGAAGGAGGCTCGCCCTTAACCCAAAGATTAGGAACGGGCGCAGCTTCGACACTCTGCCTTGATGGCATCGACAACATTGAGCAATATTTGAGCACCGCTTTGCCTCGTACGGTGGCACTGGTCACGGTGCCTTTTGTTCTTCTTGCCGTGATCGTCTTCCAAGACTGGGTTTCCGCCCTTATTGCGCTTCTGGTATTTCCCGCCATCATCCTTCAGATGGTTCTTATCGGAAGCACTGCACAAGAGGAAGCTGGCAAGCAACATCGCGAATACCAGCGCCTTGCAAACCATTTCATCGATTCGCTGCGCGGCATCGACACTCTGAAGTACTTCGGCCGAAGCAACGAGCAGGCCGATCGCGTATATGAAACAAGCGAACAATTCCGCATAGCAACGATGAAGACACTGCGTACCGCCACGCTTTCAGGTGCTGTACTTGACGCATTTTCCACCATTTCCCTCGCAGCAGTTGCCGTCATGCTCGGCTTTCGCCTGGTAGATGGATCCATTGCCCTGCTGCCCGCGCTGTTTGTCTTGGTCATCATGCCCGATTATTTTCGCCCAATCCGCGAATTCGCCTCCGATTACCACGCTACGTTAAACGGGAAAAACACCCTTACCCAAGTGCTGGAAGTACTGGGGGACTCCGCCGGAACCGAAGCGAAGAAAGAAGACCGCACGCCTGAATTGCAGGTTGACGCCCCCAAATTAGAGCCTTGGCAAGAGCGCAGCGTGCTCACCTTCGAACATATAGGGCTCTCCTACGAGGGGGAAACAGCTCTGGAAGACGTTTCCTGCTCTTTCGGAGGCTTCCGCAAATACGGCATCGTGGGACCATCCGGCTGCGGGAAAACCACCCTTGCCCAGCTCCTTGCCGGCGTCTTGCAGCCCACCCAAGGGTCCATCGTCGTCAACGGCAGCGCAATCGAGACGCTTTCGTTGCCCAGCTGGAGAAAACAAGTAGCTTATCTGCCTCAATCTCCTCATATTTTCAGCACCACCCTCCGAAACAACCTGACGTTTTACCAGCCCGATGCAACCGAGGCCGAAATCGCCCACGCACTTGAACTGGTTGGACTCACCAGCCTGGTTGCCGAACTGCCCGAGGGGCTAGATACCGTTGTTGGCGAAGGTGGGCGGTCGTTGAGCGGCGGACAGTCGCAACGTGTCGCCCTTGCACGTGCAGTGCTGCACAGAACCTGTCGAGTCTTGGTGTTCGACGAGCCAACGGCTCATCTCGACATTGAAACGGAATGGGAGCTCAAACAGCGCATGCTTCCTCTGATGGAAGACAAACTGGTTTTCTTTGCAACCCATCGCCTTCATTGGCTAAGCGAAATGGATGAGGTCCTCCTGCTTGAAGATGGACAGGTTAGAGGCTTTGGCTCCTACGAGGCGTTGAGCAAAACAAACTCTTTTACCTATCTGTCAAGCCGCGGGAAGGAGGGTGGCGATGAATAGCAGTTTGAAAGAAACGATCGCCCTGCTTAAGCGCGATGCATGGGTTAAACCCTATCTTGGCCGCTATCGCAAAATCCTCGCACTGGCTCTTGTTCTGGGCTGTTGCACAGTCCTTTTCGCCGCCGGACTTATGTCCACTTCAGGATGGCTCATTGCCGGCTCTGCCGAAATGCCCTACTCGGTTTTTATGCTGGGCACACCTTTGCTTTGCGTGCGGGTATTCGGCGTGGGAAAACCCATTCTGCGTTACTGCGAACGCTTAGCGAGCCACGATTGGGTGCTGCGATTCACTTCGAATCTTCGCAAGCAGCTCTACCGATCCTTTGATGCAGAAGGTGTTTTCTTCCGTGCCAGCCACCGCCTTGGCGATGCCCTAGGGCTTCTGGCAGAAGACGTTGAGCATATCCAAAACCTCTATCTCCGCTGCGTTTTCCCAACAGCAATAGCCCTAGCAGCTGGCGTGGGGCTATGTGTTCTGTTCGGTTGTTTTTCGCCCCTCGCATGCTTGGTGTGCCTTGTCTTCGTATCGCTCGAACTCTTTGTTGTTCCCGCGGTTTCAGTGAGTATCAACGGCAAGCGTCAATCGATGGCAAAAGAGCTTGCCGCAAAACGTTACGCTACCTACGCCGACAACATCCTCGGAATCACCGACTGGACGCTTTCGGGCAGAAAAGCTGATTTCTTAACACAATGCGAAAACGGACAGGAAGACCTCAACCGCTTAAAAGCTCAAGCGCACGCCTTCGATCGCAAGCGCGACCTGGCCCAACAAGCAATATTCGCATGCGCCATCATTGCCCTCATATGCTGGGCAACAATCACCTTTGGCGGGATGCGGGGAGGACAGGCAAATTGGATTCTGGCTTTTGCGCTGGGGGCATTCCCCCTTATTGATGCCTTCGCAGTGATGCCCGTTGCCGCAACGCAGGCTCAGGGGCACTTCGATTCCATAGCGCGGCTCAACGATCTTTCCCTACCCGTTGAAGGGGAAACAGGAACCAGCCCGGAATCCGAGCATGCGCAAAATATTAATCTTGACCTGAAGCATCCAGTTGTCGAGCTAAAAGACGTTGAATTCGCCTACCCTGGCCAGTCCCCCACGATTTGCGGAATCAGCCTCTCCCTTTCGCCGGGGCAGCATCTCGCACTCCTTGGCAAAAGCGGATCGGGGAAAACCACCCTCGCACATCTGCTGCGCGGAGACCTCACCCCGACCTCAGGCAGCATCACCGCTGGAGGGCTTCCCTGCTCGGAGCTTGGGGGTGATGCGCCTCGGATGTTCGGCGTCTGCCAGCAGGCTACGTACCTGTTCAACGACACCCTGCGCAACAATCTGCTTATAGCCAAACCCCAAGCAAGCGACGAGGAGCTTGAACGCGCTCTTGAGCGCGTCGGCTTGAAAAAACTGCTTGCGCGACTGCCGAAAGGTCTCGACACCGTACTCGATGAAGCAGGATTGCGCTTCTCGGGCGGCGAGCGTCATCGCGTTGCCCTGGCACGCATCCTTTTGCAGGATGCGCCTATTGTCATCCTCGACGAACCAACGGTAAGCCTCGACCCCCGCACCGAACACGAGGTGCTGGACACCATGTTCGAAGTGCTTGCAGGCAAAACGGTGGTCCTAATCACCCATCACCTCCAAGGGATATCGAACATGGATCGCGTGCTGTTCCTGGAAAACGGCCGCATAGTTCTTGACGGGGCACCGGAAGAACTCGAGCGCAGCAACCAGCGCTACCGAGCCCTCCTCGAACTCGAGCAGGGGTTTTAGGCGAATCAACAGGTACGCGATCGCGGATGTCGTAAAAGCGATACCCCTAATGAGCCTCAGCCCAGTTGGCGCCAGCCGACACATCAACCAACAACGGAACCGACAACTCAACGACCGATTCCATCACGCTTGTCAGAAGATCCGAAACCTCTTCCACTTCCGACTCGGGCACCGAAAGGTCAAGTTCGTCATGCACCTGAAGCATGAGCCTCGTGCCAAGATCTCGCGCTACAAGCTCATCTTGCACCTGACGCATGGCAAGCTTGATAATGTCTGCGGCGGTACCCTGCATAGGATGGTTCATCGCCGTACGCTCGCCAAAACCACGCTGGGCGGCATTCTTAGCTTTCAGCTCGGGGATATACCGGCGGCGGCCGAACAAGGTGGTGGCATAGCCATCTTTGTGGGCCTGCGCTACCACGTCATCGAGATAAGTACGCACGCCAGGATGAACCTCAAAATAGCGATCGATCATTTCCTTCGCTTCATAGAACGGGATATGAAGTGACTGCGAAAGGCCATAGGCCTGCTGACCGTACACAATGCCGAAGTTCACTGCTTTTGCTCGGCTGCGCATCTGCGGCGTAACATCGCTCATCGGGACGCCGAACACACGCGAAGCCGTGCTGGCATGAAAATCCTCGCCGGAATTGAATGAGGCAATAAGATGCTCATCCCCTGAAAGGTGTGCCAAAAGGCGCAATTCGATCTGGGAATAATCTGCAGAAACGAAGACTTCTCCCTCATTGAGCGGCACAAAGCAGGTTCTTATCTGGCGTCCAAAATCGGTTCGAACCGGAATATTCTGCAAATTCGGATCAGAAGAGGAAAGGCGGCCAGTGGTGGTAACCATCTCATTGAACGATGTGTGGACACGCCCGTCTTCAGCTCGCATACGCGGCAGGGCATCGATGTACGTCGATTTGATCTTCGCGTATTCGCGATATTCCAGCATAAGGCCAGGAAGCTCGTGTTCGTCGGTTAGCTCTTTCAGGACAGAAGCGTTGGTGGAATAACCGCTTCGCGTCTTTTTCTTCGGAGTCAGACCCAATTCGTCGAACAGCACCTCTGAGAGCTGCTTTGGAGAATCAACATTGAACTCATGCCCTGCCGAGGCATAAATCGCCGCACGCAGACGATCGACTTCGGCGCCGGTGCTTTCGTTCAAAGCTTTCAGGTGATCAACGTCCAATGCCGCTCCCGTGCGCTCCATGCACGCGAGCACGCCAACCAACGGCAGATCGATAGCGTCATAGACCTTGCGAGCGCCCTCCTTTTCAAGCTCTTGAGCCAAAGGATCTACCAAGGCGCCAATCGCAGCAGCCTGCAGCGCCACTTGTTTTTGCGGATCCTTTTCATCGGGAAGAACAGCGCCTGCATAGCGCTCCATAAGGGCATTCAAAGTAGCTGCACCGTTATTGGAATCGGCAACGTAGGCAGCAAGGGTTACATCGAACATATGCGCATCGAGTATTTCCCCACGGGAAACGAGAGCATCCTGTGCAGTATCAGCGGGGAACACCACTTGAAGCAATGACTTTGCATCTGCTGCGGCGATTTCTCGTTCGCGGACGAGGAAAGCAAGAGCCTCTTTGGCTTCCTCGTCATGGAAGAGCGCCGTTGAATCCCCCAGGTTCACTGCCAAAGTCAGCCCGTCGCCAAAAAGCGATGCTTGAGGATCAAGCGCCCACGCAACTGGTACGTAGCCCTCTGCAGGCAGTTCGATAGCCGCCTTTGCTTCATCGCCTTCAACGAAATCATCCCAAGAGCCCAAATCGATAGAAGCAGCTTCGCCCCCCTGGAGTTTCAAGATCTTTGCCAGATGGGCCATCATACGCACATCGGTGAATGCCTTGGTAACCTGCTCCGCGTCGAAATCCGGGAAGCTGATCGTTTCAAGATCGAGTTCAAAATCGGCATCGCGCACAATGGTAGCCACCTGACGGGAAAGGAATGCATCGTCTTTGTAGTTAGTCAGGTTTTCCAACTGCTTTCCCTTGAACTTGTCAAGGTTGGCGTAGATGCCCTCCAGGTTGCCATATGCCTGAAGCATCGAAGCGGCCTTTTTATCACCGATGCCAGGAACACCGGGGATGTTATCGGCCTTGTCGCCTTTGAGACCCAAAAAATCCGTGAACTGAGCAGGCGTTACGCCGTAGCGCTCCTCCACTTCTTCGGGGCCGTAAATAACCACATCGGTAATTCCACGCTTAGTGGTTACGATTTTCGTTAGGTCACTGGCCAGCTGATAGGCATCTTTGTCTCCCGTGACCAAAAGCGTCCTATAGCCCAGCTCCTCATCACGCGCAGCAACGGTACCCAGGATGTCGTCGCCCTCCCAACCAGGAAGCGCCACAACCGGCACGTTCATGGAAGCTAATAGGTTTTCGATAACGGGAAACTGGGCTTTCAGTTCTTCGTCCATAGGAGGTCGCTGCGCCTTGTACTGCTCAAGCGCCTCCATGCGGAACTTAGGACGACCCTTATCAAACGCGCAGACCAAAGCGTCGGGCTGCTCCATTTCGATGAATTTCAGCAACATGGAAAGGAATCCGAATGCTGCATTGGTAGGAGTACCGTCGGGTGCCGTCATGGTTGGCGGAACGGCATGATATGCACGATGCATCAAAGAGTTTCCGTCAATCACAGCAACGGTTTTAGGCATAGGAATTCCTTTCATGTTTGAACGTAACGATTATACCGCGCGCAAGCGACACCTCCGACACCCCGCAAAACAGAAGGGGCAAGCCTCCGAAGAAGCTTGCCCCACAATGGCGAACGTCAAATGCGACGTTGTCGCTTTTGTTTAAACGCCATGCCGCTTACATAACGATGCAATCGATTAATCCCACAGATATCCAACGCCGCGAACGGTTTCCAGGTGCTGAGAAAGCTCAGGACCGAGCTTGGCACGCACGCGTCGAACATGAACGTCAACCGTTCGAGAGCCGCCGAAATAGTCGAATCCCCAAACGCGACGAAGCAAAGCGTCACGCGAATACGTACGCCCAGGATGCGTTACGAGGAATGCCAACAATGCATATTCCAGATAGGTGAAATCGATTGGCTCACCGTTTACAGCAACTTGATACGTTGCCAAGTTGATGGTCATGCCATCAACCGAAATGAAATCGTTTGTCGAGCCTTCATTTCCTGGCCATAAAAGCTGTCGGATACGAAGGGAACATTCCTCCGAGCTTGCCCCATGCACAACAAAATCGCAATTGATCTGAACAGGCAAACGGAAACCTGAGAGCATGTCCTCTTTCACGATGATGAGCATCGGCACACCACCATCGTCAATAAGTGCCTGCTCGACCGCAATCAGCGTTTGCGCCGATTCTGCGGTTGCCTCATAGATAACCAGATCGTACGAGGGATTGTCGGCCAAAAGCTTCTTGAACTGCATAGACGAGCCTGCCGCCACATCAACATCAAGGCTGGAAAGCACTGCCTGAAACTTATGGGCGTTATCGAGACTGTCGGCAATAAAAATGACATTTTTTCTTTGTTGCATAATACGCCTCCGTTACAGTACGCCCAGATAACGGTCAAGCTCCCAATTGGAAACCTGGCGCTGATACTCGTTCCACTCTTCGCGCTTTACCTTCACGAGGTACGAATGGATATGCTCGCCAAGCACTTCTTTCATCAGCTCAGATTCGGCAAACAACTCCACAGCTTCACCAAGCGTGTCGGGCAGAGATCCAACCCCTCGTGAACGCAGCTCCTGGCGAGAAAGTCCACGAGCGGAGTCCTCTTCCATGGGAGGGCACAACTCGAGTTCTTCCTCTATGCCCTTCAAACCAGCAGCAAGCACCGCAGAGAATGCCAGGTACGGGTTAGCAGCGGAATCGGGGCTTCGCAGCTCTACGCGGCATGCCTCTTCCTTATCGGGCTTGTAGCCGGGAATGCGCACCAATGCAGAGCGATTATTGCGCGCCCACGAGATATGCACCGGTGCTTCGCCGCCAGGAATCAGACGCTTATAAGAATTAACGCTGGGGTTGGTGAGCAGGCTGAATTCAGGAACGTACTTGAGCAAGCCGGCGATATAGTGCTTTGCCACCTTGGAAAGGTTGTATCCATCGGGATCGCTGGCATCGAAGAATGCATTGTTGCCCTCTTCATCGAATAGGCTCTGGTGAATATGCATACCCGAGCCAGGAGCACCGGAGATGGGCTTAGGCATAAATGATGCATATACCCCATGCTTCATGGCGATTTCCTTGACCACCATCTTGTAGGTCATTACGTTGTCGGCCATGCTCAGCGCATCCGCGAAACGCAAGTCGATCTCCTGCTGGGAGGGACCGTTTTCATGATGGGAGTACTCGACGGGAATGCCCATCTTTTCCAAGGTGAGAATGGTGTCGCGTCGAAGGTCGCTTGCCATATCGAGGGAGGTTAAGTCGAAGTAACCGCCATGGTCAAGCACTTCAGTCCCGTTGGGGTCCTTGAAGTAGTAGTACTCAAGCTCGGGGCCAACATTCATCACATAGCCCAACCGCTCGGCCTTTGCAGCCTGGCGCTTCAACACGTTTCGAGAATCACCGTCGAAGAAATCGCCCTCGGGCGTTTTGATGGAACAGAACATACGTCCAACAGCATTGCGCTCAGGACGCCAAGGCAGGATCTGAAACGTGGAAGCTTCGGGGTATGCGAGCATATCCGATTCGCTCGTAGAGGCAAAACCGCGAATGCAGCTGCCGTCAAAACCCATTCCCTCTTCGAAAGCGTTTTCCAATTCACTGGGAATAACCGCAAAAGACTTCATGTGGCCCAGCACATCGCAGAACCAAAAACGAACGAAATGCACGTCGCGGCTTTTTATTGTCTTAAGGACGAAATCCTGGTCTGGGCTGGTGCTCATAGCTTGTCCTTCCATGGCTTGCTCATGTTTGTTTCATTGTAACAAGCAAGGTGTTACAAGCGCGTTTCGCCGAATTCTTTTGCCGCTGAACCGATAGTTGTTGCATATCGTTCAGGTCGAAAATCCGCTTTTCCGCCAAAAGATGACGCCTCGGGAATACAGGGACAGGTCCCATTTTCCCAATTAGTTGGGAAAATGGGACCTGTCCCTGTATTCCCAGTGTTGGCGAACATAAAAAATGGCCCGCCTGCGCGAGCCATTTCAAATTACTTTTTGCGATCGATCTTACGAGCAGCCAAGTCGCAGCCGCTTTGAACGATTTGAACCAGAACGATGAGAATGACAATAGTGGCAATCATCACATCGACCATGTAGCGCTGATAACCGTAGCGGATGGCGATGTCGCCCAAGCCGCCCGCGCCAACGGTGCCCGCCATTGCGGAATAGCCAAGCAACGTGATAAGAACGATGGAAAAGCCCCTGATCAGAGACGGCAAACTTTCCCACAGGAACACCTTCACGACGATTTGCCAGGTAGAAGCACCGAAAGACTGAGCTGCCTCAACCAAGCCGGCGTCAACTTCGGCCAAGCTCTGCTCGACCATGCGGCCAACGAAAGGCGCGGCCGCCACAACCAGCGGCACCACCGCACCAGGAACGCCCAGCGAAGTGCCCACAACCAAGCGGGTAAACGGAATAATGGCAACAAGCAAAATGATGAACGGGATCGAACGACCGATGTTCACGATCCAACCAAGAACAGCATTAACCGCCTTATGAGGCAGCAAGCCCTTCTTCGGATCGGTAAGCACCAGGAATACACCGAGGGGAATACCGATTACGTAGGCAAGCGCCGTGGAAACCAAGCTCATAACGATGGTGTCCCAAGTTCCCTGCGCCAGAAGCGCCCCATACTGGGCGAAGAACGTCTGCAAGTATTCCACGATTACAACCTCTTCTCCAGCAACTTACGGGCAACCTCGCTTTGCGGGTTCGCAAAAATATCTTCCGTTTTACCCTCTTCCACGATTTTGCCCTCATCGATTACCACCACGTTGTCGCAGATAAGCTCTGCAACAGCCAGCGAATGGGTGATGAGCACGATGGTTACGCCCATCTCTTCGTTGATGTCTTTCAGCAACTTCAAGATGGAATGTGTAGTCATGGAGTCGAGTGCGCTGGTAGCCTCGTCGCACAACATGATGGACGGGTTGTTAACCAAGGCACGCGCAATGGCGACACGCTGCTGCTGACCGCCGGAAAGCTGACTGGGATACTTGTTGCACTTGTCAGCCAAGCCCACCAGTTCCAACAGTTCACGGGCGCGCTTTTCCGCCTCTTTCTTGTCGGCATGGCGAAGCTCGAGCGGAAACATGACATTGCGAAGAACCGTGCGCTGCTGAAGCAGGCTGAAGTTCTGGAAGATCATGCTTACCGAACTGCGGAACTCGCGCAATTCCTTTTCAGAAAGACTCGTGATATCGCGTCCATTGATGATGATCGAGCCGGAAGTTGGACGCTCAAGCAGATTAAGACAGCGCACGAGGGTCGACTTGCCGGCACCCGACTGGCCAATAATGCCAAACACAGATCCGTCTTCGATGGTCAAATTGATATCGGTCAGGGCGGTATGTGTTTCCCCCTGACGCGACACGTAGGTCTTATTAAGATGTTCGATTTGAATCATTCGTTGTTCCTTTTACACAGCGCAGCATACTTAGCGCGCATAAAACAGCCTACCTACCATACCGCAGCCCAGAGCATAGGCAGAAAAATGCCACAGCCCAACCTGTATATGGCTTATACATAAAACTAATAACTGGCAATAGGCATAGAGAATAGCTATTGAGCAGGGCCAAGCAAGAAATACGGCGCATGCGGATCAAGGCACGAGCTCATATACGGGTCGCCGTCCACGAACAGATGCGGCCAACGATAATGCAAGAAGGCCTTTTCCCGCTCGGCTCGCAGCTGCTGCTTTTTGGTAAGCGCTGAGCGACCGTCAGAATCGCTTCCCTTGCGATACGCTTCAACCCCACCGTTATAGGCGATCAGGTAGCCCTCTTTTGCTACCTTCAGGCAGAAATCGACATCGCAATTGCAGACTTGGAAGCGTTCATCGAAGCCCTTGGCGCTATCGTAGGCAGCGCGCTTTACCATCATGGCCGACAGCGAAACCGCCGAAACATTGCTAGCGCACCGCAAACGCCCCAAGTAGCCACGGGCGCTACGGGGCATATTCACGCCAATCTCTGAAGCCGACTCATACGGACCAACCATCATGCCAGCATGGCGAATGGTATCGTCGGCGAACAGAGTTTTCGCCCCCACAACGCCCACGCCCTTGCGAATGCAATGGGTCAGCATGCAGTTCAGCGCTTCAGGATCCGCGAACTCAACGTCCCCATCAACCACCAGCACATAGTCGGAAGTGCTTTGGGAAAAACCCAAGTTCGCCATAGCAGCCCTATTGTTGGCGCCTTGATAGGCAATAACCCTGGCACGGTTCTTCCGCACCAGATGCTCTCCGTACACCACGACATCACGGGATGTATCCTGACTTACCACAACATATATAGGTGTGTCGCGTGGTACCACACTTTGTTCGATCGAGGAAAGGCAAGCATCGAGCAACGATGCATCGTCGCCAGCAAGCACGACCACCGAAAGAGTTGGCGTCTCATCGGGCATTCGATAACGAACGGTATAGAGACGATCGGAAACATCGGCAAGAACCAGTGCATCGATGCCATTGCGGCGCAGGTGGTTGGCGAGCACCTTCCTCCCCGTACGGAACGCCTCTTCTTCGCGACGAGAGCTGATCCTGTCGGCATCGGGAGAAATTGAGGCGGCATTCTGAACGTGATACAGAACTTTGTCGATTCGTTCTACGCGTTTTGCCTGGGCAGTTGCCTTCAGCACTAAGTCGTAATCGAACGATTCGGAGGAAAAGCCCACCGACGATTGGATCGTTTCCAAGACGCGACGGGAAAGGAAAACCAAAGGACCAAGATAGTTATAGGAGTACAGCAAATCTGGCGAAAAAACCGGCTTGAACTGAGGAGTATGCAAGCCGCCGTCACGATCAAAGCTGTCGTGGTTCGTGTACACGACATCGCATGGGCCCACACCGCTGCTGTTCTTGACGCCTTCTTCCTCCATCACTTCGTTGATGCGGCGAACGTACTCGTAAAGAGCCTCAGGCGCCAAGACAACACTCGGCTCCAACACGGCGCAAACCTCACCCTTGGACTGAAGCAAACCCGTCAGGCGCGCTGCGCCCTCATCAAGTTCGGCCTCGGGAACCAAATGGACAACGCGCTCGTCACCCTCCCATTCGCGGAGAGCCGAGGTGAGACTCAATTCGTTGGCGCCCATATCGACCAGAATGAGCTCGAAGTGGGTATAGGTCTGAAGGCTCAAAGAAGCCATGGCAGCAGACAGGTAGCATTCGTCGCCCGGATACAGGGGCATAACCAAGCTGATCTGAGGTTGGACGGCAAACGAATGGGAACGCTGTTCCTCAAGACCAGCGAGCGTTTCACAATGGCGCACGAACCAGCGGCCATAGCGCGTATCGATGGAAGCGTCTATTGCGCAATAGGAGAACGACTCACGCAGCGGCCCGAACGTTTCATCGCAGAAATAGGCGAATCCTCCGGGAATCTGTTCATTGGCATCGTAGACCGTTACGCAGAAATCCTTAGCGGCAGCGGCGACGCGCACGGAAAAGCCGATACGAAGGCGCTCACCCTCGCCATAGTTTGCGGGAGGAATCACCTCATCCACCAACGGATACACCGGAAGATCGACTTCGGTGCCATAGCCATCGGTGAAATCAACCATCACATCGGAGCCTTCGGCATGAGGCATATCCGCGAGCATCTTCACCACGATTTCATCGCCGTCTTCAATGGCGTCGGTGAAATATACGTTCATGCGGCCCGAGCAGTATTCGCGCTCGATATCAAACATCTGCTCCAAAAGCTCATTATGGACAAACGCATTGAAGCGCGTGCGCCAGCGCATCATGTTCAGTTCCACGGTTAGGCGGCTTTGCGTAAGCGGAGAACCCTCCCCTGCGTACTCCAAGAACGTCAGGTCAACTTCGCGTACATCGAAATGAGGAAGCACCACTACATAATTGGCCTGAGATGTTTCCTCCAGCGGATTAAAAGGGAACAAGTGGGCGGGGATCTTGGCGCCATCCTTCAGGCGGGCATCAAGAAGCACTTCGGCATCAGGATGCATGCGGTCAAGAACCATTTGCAGGTAGACCTTGCCATCGCCGTGACTCATGCTTTCAATTCGTGCGTTCATGCAATTATCCTCGGGGTTTTCCGCGCTTCATGGCGAAATAGGAGCTATCGGGGTTCAAATTAGGGTTGTAGAAGGCATCGCCTTCAACGAAGATGCTCGGCCATGCCGACTGCAGCAAGGCAGCTTCCCTGCGGCGTCGGATGCTGATTTCCTTGGAGCGGATGCGCATGCGCGAAACGCTGTGAAGGTGGCTCAAAAGCACATGGGGCGTAAATACCGTGTAGTAGCCGGCATTGCGCACCTTGAGGCAAAAATCAACATCGGCGTAGAACAAGGTGAATTCCTCGCTGAAGCCGCCCACCTCTTCGAAGGCGCTGCGACGAAGCATCATGCAGTCGCCGGTAACCGCCGAAACGTTCTGGGCAACAACGGCGCGATCCAAATACCCTTGGCTTTCCGCATCCATATGGCGGAAGAGGGGCGTTACCACACGCGAACCCCCCACCACAATGCCGGCATGCTCAACCGTGCCATCGATAAACAACTGTTTGGGGCCCACTACGCCCACGTCAGGACGCTGGAAATAGCCCAGCAGCTGCTCAAGAGCATCATCGGTAAGGATGCGAGCGTCATCGTTGAGGAACAGCAAGAATTCGCCCTGCGTGTTCTTCACCGCAAAGTTGGCAATCTGCGCCTTGTTGAATGGGCCATCCCACTCAAGAACCGAAAGGCTATCGTGATCTTCTACCAATTCGGCAAGGCAGGCTTTGGTTTCCTGGGCAAACGCAGCAGTGCTCACCACCACGATCTCAAAATTGGCGTAGTCGATTTTCTCATACAGGTCGCGCACGCACGTACGAAGCAGCGGCGCATTGCCCTCAAAGATAAGCACCACCGAAACACGGGGTGATCCAGCAAGCACGTGACGTACGCGATAATGGCCCGGTTCATGGTCGTTCAACACTTCGGCGTTGATCCCCATGCGCTGGCAGTGGGCAACCAACGCCTTGCGACCCGCTTCTTGTTCAATTTGCGTGGCTTTGAAGCCCTCAGAGGTATCGATTGTGGCAAAACGACGATGGCAGAGAACACGCGGGACGTGACATACGCGGCGAGCCTTCTCCGTAACGCGCAACGCCAAATCGTAGCCCGCAGCGCCCATAATGGCATATGGGAGATTGGGCAAACCGGAAAGCAGGGAAGAACGCACTACCACCAGATCACGCAAGTAGTTATACGAGCGCAGCAACTCGGGCGAGAAGTCCGGACGGAATACGGGCTGGAAGTGCACGCCATCAGCATCGAAAGCATCCACGTCGGTATAAAGCACATCGCAATCGGGGTATTCGTTGATAGCGCGGACACATTCGAACAGCGCATCGGGAGCCATGATGTCACACGGCTTCATGAACACGACGAAATCGCCTTCCACGGTAGCCATGCCCGCCGCAAAGCGTTCATTGGTACCCAGCGATTGGTCGGTTTCCACCACGTAGACGCGATCGCTGTCGAGCGAATCTTTCAAATCGGCGGCTTCACTACCCGACGATCCAGCATCGACCAAAATGAGCTCCCAGCTGCCATAGCTCTGGAGCGCAATAGAGTTCATGAGGTCGTGAACGTGGTGCGATGGGGTGTCGTCAAGCACGCAAACGATGCTGAAAAGAGGCTCGTAATCGAAACGGGTTGCCACCTGTTCGAGCAGATCAGGAACATCGGCGCGATGCTGCTTCACAAACCACTCGTGATATTCGGAGTCAAGCGCCGCGCTCGTTGTTTGCTCGTCGAATTCGGCAACGAGAGATTCGAGAGTGCGATTGCCCAGCATGGCAAAACCGGGAGCCACCGTAGATGCGGTATCGGTTGCGCAAAGGCATACCTGAGGGTTATCGGCATCGACCAAGAAGGAAAGCTCGATATAACGACGCCGCAAAGCGCCATACCCAGGGCTTTGCGAGACGGAATCCTCCACGATAACAGGTTTAAGATCGAGTCGGCGCCCCGTCTTATCAAGGAAATCGCACTCGACCACACTCGCTTCGTGGTACGGCATTTCCAACAATGCTGAAACACGAATCTTGTCGCCAGTTTCAAATGCGCGCAAAAAGCTCACGTGGATACGATCGTGGATAAAGCGACCATCAAGATCTTCGATAAGGGAAGGCACCGCCCCGCTGCGCTGAGGCGCCATCGCCTTCAGGCTGGTTGCTCGGACATCGAGCACCTTGCGGCAAGAGGTAATAACGTTGCCCGATGAATCTATGGCATTGAATTCGAGCTCCCACCTACGACAGCTCAACCAAGGAAGCGCGATGACAAAAAAACGCACACCAGCAGAATTCTTGGTATGAAGCGGCGGGAAAGGCATTTCCCTATTGGCTAATGCACCGTCGGAAAGGACCTGACGCAGAGCCAGAGGATCGGCAACATCGCAATAGGGAAAGGTATCCGACGGGATGCGGGCACCCGATTCCGTCGAAGCGGCAAGCACTACAGGAAGACGCTCGTCGTAACCGGAAATCTCAGACAAGATGTAAACCTTATCGCCCGAACGGCGGATGGTTTTAAACGATACATTCATGAGCCTCTCCTCCCCCGAAATGTCTGCCTTGCACCATTTCAGCAAAGATTATTATCGCCCGAATTAATCGTGGGCTTCGAGGAAAATCTTCCTGGTTACGAAGTTCCATACTGCCACAACAACCGTAACAACAATCTTTGACAGACGGTAGTCGATGTAGAGGCTGTCAACCATGAGCCACATAAGGAGATCGTTGATGCCCAAACCGCAAACGGAAAGCACGATAAAGATGATGAATTCGCGCCTGCGACTCATATCGTCTTTGCGTTTGAACACGAAGCGCATCGAAGCGAAGTAGTTGAAAACAACCGAAACGACAAAAGAGATCGTGGTACTGATGAGGTAGGGAACGCCAAATACCTCGGTAAGGAAGATCATCACACCGTAATCGATAACAAATGCGATGACGCCAACGATACCGAATTTCATGAACTGGGCGATGAGCTTCTTCAAGCCAACTCCTTTGTCTGCCTACATAAGAAAAAAGGCCCTGCAAAGCAGAGCCTGTTCATTCATGGTGCCCCCAACGGGACTCGAACCCGTGTTTCAGCCTTGAAAGGGCCGCGTCCTAACCGCTAGACGATGGGGACTTATTGCTTACTGCGAAGCAACAGCTCGGTTATTATTGCAAAGCTCAGAAAATATGGCAAGTACTTTTTCAAAAAAATTTTTCAGATCCCTATCGCACCCCAGATAGCACCCTTGGACGAAAGGTGTATTTCAAAACCGTAGAAAAGACTATCGTTGACTCAGATACCAGAAATGATGTTAGGAAGTCATGAGAATCGCCGTTGCAAGTGAAGGTTTGGATGTCAGCAGCCATTTCGGCTGTTGTACCAACTTTAACTTCTATCAGGTTGAAAACGGTGAGCTCGTAGACTCTCGGAACCTCCCCAGCCAAGGGCACCTTTGCGGATCGCAGGCAAATTTCTTGCGACAGATAGAGGTCAAGGTTCTCTTGTGCGGCACCATTTCGGAAAAAGACGCAGAAAGCATGAAGGCTGCCGGCATCACTGTGGTGCAAGGTGCACATGGTCGAGCAATTACCGCTGCCGATAACTATTTGAAGCAAGCAAGCGCCGAAGAATTAGCTGTGCTGGGATAACCCCATAGCAGGGTACCCACCAGATGAATGCACTCAGCAAAAAAGGGTCAGCTTTGCCAAATACCTCTGGGGAATACGTACGCCTTCCCCACTAGCCCCGCCCTAGCCGCTTAGCGGTTTCAAACGCTACTCGCAACCGAAACGTTCCCGGAAATTCTTTTCAGTTGCCACAACAACGCCTGCTTCCTTGAGCATTTTTGTCGCAACACCGTCTCCTGGCACCAGCGCGTCTGAAAAGGTGCCGTCATACACTTCCCCAACGCCACATGAGGGGCTTTTCGCCTTCAAGATGGCATGGGTGCAGCCCGAATCGCAAACCAGCGCACAGGCAGATCGAGCGCCCGCCTCGAACGCTTCCGTATGGTCGTTTCCCTCGGCATCGACCATACGAACGCGCCCGTCGAGCACGCGCTGCTCGTGGGGAGGATGGGGAATGGAGAGCCCGCCCATAACCTCCGGGCAGATTTTCACCACCTGACATTCGTGGTCTTCCAGAAAGCGCTGCACTTCTGCCGAAGGTTTTGAGCGGCCATCGAAACGGCACCGGACCCCCAGCAAACAAGCGCTAACTGCAACTTTCACGATAATCTCCCGTCGTCGAAAAACACCCACCAGAACTACACCAACATGGCAAATGGGTATGTACAGAACGATGCAACCAAAAAGGCTATAGCAACATCGGCAAAGTGCCTATCCTCTTTCGTGGGATTTGCCCCATTGTCGTCATCGATCCCGCGTCTGGGCGTTGCGAGAATAGCCCTAAAAGAATGCCGCACAACGCAAAAAGGGCCCGCTTAAAAGCGGACCCTTTTGAATAAATGGTGGAGCATAGGGGGATCGAACCCCTGACCTCATGGCTGCCAGCCATGCGCTCTCCCAGCTGAGCTAATGCCCCGAAGTGCTTGATTAATATACCCTCGCCACCACGCTAGGTCAAGAATTATTTTCAGAATTATGAAACGCGGCTCACAATCGATGAAGCGCCGCTATGCGGGTTCAACCTGACCTGCCCCTTTTCTCTTCAGGCTCAACCAAGCACGTCCATTTGGGCTCAGGCTGCTCCTTCCGAAGAAAAGGAACAGGGAACGCCAAAGAATTCGGGAGCAGAAGAGGCAGCTGGGTGGCTCCGCCGCAGGAGACGGCTTTCCTTCGAGGGCCGTGCGCCGCCCCCTGCGTGCCTTACTCGAAGCCCCTCGCCCTATGCAAGCAGCTTCTTACCTGCGCCGGCGATTACCGCCGATCGCGCAACCAGGTACGTGGATATCAGGTAGATCGCATACACCGCGACCACCAGCGCGATGCCAACGGCAAGTGCGCCGGTAACGGCCTCCGTGCCCCAAAGCGACAGCAGATTCTTGTACAGAAGGCTGATCACACATACTGAATGGCATCCTGCGACCAGAAGCGGAGCCACGAAGTAAACGCCGATCTGCGTACGCAGGCTTCGCAGCACCATGCCTCTGTCGCACCCCAACTGAGCCAGCAAACGATAGCGCGGGATACTGTCCGCAACCTCAGAGAGCTGCTGAACGGAAAGAACGGCTGCGGTAGTCACGAGGAAGACGAACCCGATGTAGAGCGCCAAATATACCAAGAGAAGCTTAAGCCCCATGCTATCGGCGATAATGCCCTCGCTCGTGTCGTAATAGGACACCGGCCACGGGCGGGAGTCGTACGTCCAGCCAGCCTCGGCAAGCTCCTCCCTCGGAGGGACAGCCTTCCCGTATTCAGCCATAAGATCTTT
The DNA here is from genome assembly GCA_965147435.1 of uncultured Eggerthella sp. Classification (GTDB taxonomy): domain Bacteria; phylum Actinomycetota; class Coriobacteriia; order Coriobacteriales; family Eggerthellaceae; genus Anaerotardibacter. The sequence goes on from CBCTKC010000001.1 coordinate 359,862, forward strand.
CATGGCCTGCTCTTTCGAATCGCTTGCCAGGTTGACGTTCAGCTCGCTTAAATACGGCAAGTCGCCAGCGGCGAACCTTTTGGCCGCCAATTCGTCGGGAACCACCAAAACGGCGATCAGACAACTCATATTGCTCACCTGAAGCGACTGCGAAACAACCTGCCCGGATGCTGCCAGATTATGCCCATCGACGGTGATCGTACGTCCCTTTTGTCCAAGGGCCTTTGCGTATTCAGCCGATTTGTCGACTGTGTTGTCAACTAGGTACTCGTTTGCAGCTAGCTCGATTGGTTTTTCGCCTGCAAGCTGTCGAGCGGCGTTGAACTGCGACAACGGTACGTACTGCACGCCCTCGTCTGCCATGCTGGAATCCTCGTCGGAGCCGATTTGCGCAAGCGTGAAGCCGCAGGCGTCGGCAAGCTGCTTGTTCGTCAAATCGTTCGCAAGCCACGTGTCCACCTGAGCCGATCCCGTCACGCGCTCATCCCAATCGGGGATAAGCGACTTAAAATATGCAGCGGTAGAGCCGCCGTTCGCCTGCCAAAGGCCACGGATCTCGTTACGCTGGGCTTCGGTCTCCTTGATCGCGGCCGCCTTCTCATCTTCCCCGCCGAACCGCTCTGCTGGCACTGCCTCCATGTCAGAGACGTCAAGTATCATCAGGCTCGCACGGATAGATGCATCGAACTGCGTGTTTTCTTCCAGCTGGTCAGAGAAGACCGTCGCCAGGCTGAAGCCCGTGGAGAATACAACGATACTGAAGAACAGAAGAACAGTAACCGCCCACAACGACACAAACGCGGTATTCACCTTCGCTGCGATTTGACGCATGGTGAACATGGCAAGGCCTTTGAAGTAGGCACCGCGCAAACGCTGGATTAGTAGGATGAAGAAGCCGGCCGCCGACCAGAACAGACTCAATGTGCCAATGAGCATCAGGGCAGTCGCGATACGGAAGTGTTCACCGAAGAAGACCAGGCCGTCAATATTGAGCTCAGAGTACGCCTTCGCAAGCACCAGGCACGACAACACGAACACGACCAGACAGACAATAGGGTTGTGCACGGGCATACGCTCGCTGCGAGAGTTAGCCGAAAGCAGTGAGACGAGCTTACAGCGCGAAATCTGCACGGCGTTGAACAGGGCAACCACAACGAAGATGAGCGCGAAACACCCCAAAGTCAACTGCGCGGACCTAGCGCTGAACAGCAGATGGTAGTCGCTGATGGCCACGCCGATGAGCCCCGCTGTGGCGAAGGCGATCGCCTGCGAGATTAGAAAGCCGAGGCCAAGGCCAACCACCAGCGCAAGCAAGCCGACAATCAGCGTTTCCATCAGCACCACCGAGGAAACCTGGCGTGGGCTCATGCCCAGCAGCAGATAGGTGCCGAATTCCTTCTTGCGGGCGCGAACCACGAACCGGTTGGCGTACAGAACCAAAAAGCCCAAAACCACGGCAACAACGATGCTGAAATAGGTCATGACCTGTGCGAGGATGTCGAAAATGCTCGCACCCGACGCCAGGAACACGTTTGCGGCGCCTTCCTGTGCCTCAAACAGCACGCGGGAATCCTCGATGGCATTGAAGGCGTAGAACACCGCCACGCCCAAAGTCAGGGTAACGAAATACACAGCGTAATCGCGCATGCTGCGGCGCACGTTGCGCAAGGCAAGTTTCATCAACATGATAATCACCGCCTATTTGCGCAGCGCAGAGACATGCGAAGCTACAAAACCGACCGCGGAGGAATCGCCCTGCTTGCCAGAAAGGAACGCCTGAACCTCAAGGATGTGCTGATAGAAATCGGTCCTTGCGCTATCACCGCGGCGCAGCTCGTTGAATAGCTTGCCGTCCTTGATGAACAGAATGCGATCGGCGTACGATGCCGCAACTGCGTCATGTGTAACCATCATGATGGTGGCATGCAACTTCGCATTCAGAACCTCAAGGGTTTCAAGAAGAACAGCGGCGTTGCGCGAGTCAAGCGCGCCGGTGGGCTCGTCGGCCAAGACCAGCTTCGGGTCGGCAACGATGGCGCGCGCCGCAGCCACGCGCTGGCGCTGACCGCCCGACATTTGGCGTGGATACTTCTGCAGAACGTCTGCCACGCCCAAAAGATCGGCAGTGCGATCGACCTTCGTGCGAACGGCATCGGCCTTTTCTCCCTTAATGGTAAGGGCCAAAGCAATGTTCTCAAAACCAGTCAGGGTATCGAGCAGATTCGCATCCTGGAAGATAAAGCCCAGGTCGTTGCGACGAAACTTGGACAGCTGACGGCTGCGCAGCTGCGTGATGTCGAGCCCGTTCAAGATGATGTTCCCGCTGGTCACGGTGTCGATGGTGGAGATGCAGTTCAATAGCGTGCTTTTGCCTGAGCCAGATGGGCCCATCACACCGACGAATTCACCTTCACAAATATCGAACGACACATCGTCCAGCGCGTGCGTGACGGCCTCCCGCGAGCCATACACTTTCTGGACATTACGCACAGAAAGCAAAACGTTGCGACTGTCAGGATGATTGTTATTTGCGATACCTGCCGGAGGGATTGCGGTAATCACAGACATGGGAGTTCCTCTCTCTTCGATTCGGTACACCCCCATAATGCGGAGATCGCAAAATCAGAGCCATCGAAGGGCCTTACCGCAATCTTACGATGTTGTAAGGTTGGCGGCCAAATCCATGCGCGTACGATCGAGCGGAAAGATCAGAGTGATGGACGTGCCCCGCCCCTCTTCCGAAGAAACGCGCAAGCCAAGACCCATTCTTTCGCAGGCAACAGCAGCTAAGTAAAGACCCATGCCCGTTGCTTTATGATGCGTGCGGCCCCGGCTTCCCGTGAAGCCGCGATCAAACACGCGCGGCACATCGGCAGCGGGGATGCCGTCGCCGTCGTCGCTTATCGACAGCTCAATGCAGCCGTCTTTCGTACCCTCATCCCTTACCGCGCCTTCAAAACGGATAGTCTTTGCGCCGTATTTCGCTGAGTTCTCCAGAACCTGACCGATGATGAAGTCGACCCACTTCGCATCGGCGAGCACCTCAAGTGCATCATCAATTGCAAAATCAAGCGAGACCCCCGCGCCGATCAGCGTGCGAGACCCTTGGCGGCACGCCTTGCGCGCCACCGCCGCCAGATTGAGCGCTTCGATAGAAAAATCTTCGCTCAACGTTGCCGAACGCGCATAGTACAGAGCCTGTTCAATACGCGATTCGATACGATCGAGGTCACCACGTACCTCATTGATTTCAGGACCGTGAAGACTCGATAAAGCCAGCTGCGCGGATGCGATGGGCGTTTTCGCCTCGTGGACCCACAGTTCGATGTAGTCGCGATATTCCTTCATGTCGCGAGAGCGGGCGGCAAGTTCATCGGAAGCCGCCTTGCCCTGCACGGCAAGCGCGCGATAGGCGATAGAGCCTTCCAAGGTTCTCGGCTCGTCCAAAATCGAAGAGAGATACCGCGCGTTTTCGGGCGAATTGCAGAACAGATCCAACTGCTGGTAGAACTTGCAATCGCGCAAAAATCCAACGGCAAGCACAATGCAGGCGAACAGGGCCTCACAGATGGAAACGAGCGCAATTGCGGAGGCGTTCGAGCCAGTGACGGCCAGAATGCCCGCCACCACAGCCATCAGGGCAGCCACGGCGAGCACAAACCCAACATGCGAGCGGAGGTACACGCCGAAAGAATAGGTGTGCTCCGAGCAATCAGCACGGCTGTCGGCGGCGGGCTGTTCGGGCATGGGGCCGCGCAGCGGTTCGGCAGGCGAGTTGAGCTTCGGGCCGCCCGCCAACCCAGGCACCGCAGTCGGTGCATCGTTTTCCCGAATCGAACCGCTCATCGAACCACATAGCCCAAGCCGCGGCGAGTGGCGATGAAGTCATCGGGCACATCGATAGATTGCAGGCTGCGGCGCAGACGATTCACGTTCACGGTAAGCGTGTTGTCATCGACGAACGCGTCGGTTTGCCACAGCTCATCCATCAGTTCGCTGCGCGAGATAATAGAACCTGCGTTTTCCATGAGGATGCGCAAGATCAGGAGCTCGTTGCGAGACAATTCCACGACTTTGCTGCGATACGAGACTTCCGCCCGCACGGGATCGAGCGAGACACCACCGCGATCAAGCCGCTTGTGCGCTAGATCGGCAGAGCCGCTTCGAGCGAGCGCACGATCAATACGGGCAAGTAGCACAGCAGGGCGATAGGGCTTCACCACGTAATCGTCTGCACCAACGCTCATACTCATAACCTCGTCGAACTCACTGTCGGAAGAAGTGAGCACAATAATGGGAACGTTGCTTTCCTGACGAATAGAGTGACAGATCTCATGGCCATATGCGCCAGGAAGAGACAGATCGAGCAAAACACAATCAGGGGAAGCGGCAAGGGCTTCGGCTGCAGCATTTTCGAATGACTCACAGCAAACGCATTCATGCCCCTTAAGCTGAAGCATGCGCACAAGGTTCTCTCGCAGAGATACATCGTCTTCGACGATAAGCAAACGAGCCATCAATCCCCCTTATTTCGCATCAAACGATTGAACCGATGATAGCGCAATGAAAAGCCAGCCAGCATTTCGTTATCGGATCGTATTCGCTTCGCGATTGCGCTCCCTATGCAATGGGCGCCAGCATCACTCTTCATAGGCTCCCCCGTCTATGTGGCTAGGCAATGCGAGTTTCGCTCTCTCTGTCAGATGGATTTCGGAGAAAACCACCGCACTTCCCGAGACCCTCTTCGCCCCGCCAGGCAGGAACGTCCTCAAACAGGAGATGTTCAACCCGGAAAAAAGAAACGGGCGCTTACGCGCCCGCCCTATTCGCTGCATAAAAGCAGCCTATGGCTCAACTATTTAGCCAACTGCGTAGGTCGACCGAAATCGCAAAACGCAGCACCGAAGACGATGGAAAAGATGTTCGCCCCCGACAGCCCCGCTAAACAACGGGAACAGGCGTGCCTTGTCCCTCGATTTTCACTGAACCGTAGAAGGTAGCCTCGGGAAATACCTCGCGGATAGAGTGCTTTTCATCCAAGAACGGCAGGTCAACGAATTCGCGCACCGAAGCAACCAGCTCGCTGCAATCAGGGAAATGACCTTTGTCGTTCAACTCATTGGTATCCTGCGCACGCCAATAGATGTCGTTTGCATCGGTAAGGTAGTAGGTGAGCTCACGCCACTGCATATATGCGCAGTGAGCACCCATCAGGTAGTTCACCAATTCGTCTGCATCCGCAAGCTGCAACGCCTCGTCAGATTGCCTTCCCATATGCTCCTCCTTGCTTTCTAGGACGCATCCCTCTGCGCCCCTTTTCCTCTCAATTAGCGGATGCTCCATCTAAGCACCCGCATCAATCCATCAGTTCTTCTTCGTTGGGTCTTTACGACGAACACGCAGGATGTCTCGCGGTTCCAGCTCGAAAGAAGCGGTGAACGCATACGGCGCCATGGCCTTGCATGCCACTTCAGAGGGCACTTCCGCCCCATCGTAGACTTCAGCCAAGTCCTGAACCTTAACGGTTCGAATGGGCTTATGGGGGCTTAATACCTCAAGCTCGTCACCCTCGTAAAAGCGGTTACGGCACTTTGCCTTCACACGCCACTGACCCTGCTCGGTTGCGGCTGAGGAAACCACTTCCCCCACCCAGTCGCAAAGCTGCACATAGATATCGTTGTCGGTGGTTTGCTCGGCATCCCCGTAATAAAAACCCGTTGAATAGGGTCGATGCGAGATGATCTCAAGCTCATGCTCCCACAAAGATGCCGGCTCGCCATCGAGCACGTGGCGATACGCATTTACCACCGTTGCCACATAGAAAGCCTTTTTCACGCGGCCTTCGATTTTTACCGAAGAAACGCCTGCCGCAGCAAGATCGTCAAGATGGGCGAGCATGTTCAGGTCTTTGGAATTCAGCAGGTACGTACCATCTTCGCCCTCTTCTATGCCGAAGCTCTGATCAGGGCGGGAAAGCTCCTTCAACTCATATTCCCAACGACACGGCTGAACGCATTGCCCCTTGTTGGCGTGACGGCCAGTAAGGTAATCGCTGATAAGGCAGCGGCCCGAGATAGCCATGCACATGGCGCCGTGCACAAATACCTCAATTTCCATATCGGCGGGTATGGCTTTGCGCATAGCGGCAATTTCTGCAACCGACACTTCACGGGCACATACCACGCGACGGGCACCGAGGCGATACCACATAAGCGCAGCTTCGGCATTTGACACCGATGCCTGAGTGGAGACATGGATGGCAACCGAAGGCGCGTGCTGCTGCACCACCGACATAACGCCCAAATCGCTCACAATAGCGGCGTCGACGCCCGCAGCTTCCATAGCTTGAGCGTATTCGGGAAGAGCCGTTAGGTCTTCATCATGGGCGTAGGCATTGCAGGTAACGTACACACGCGCACCAGCGCCGTGCGCCAACGCAACGGCACGAGGCAGATCTTCCAGCGAGAAATTGCTGGCACGGGCGCGCAGGCCGAAGCGGTCGCACGCAAGGTACACCGCATCGGCCCCGAAGTGAAGCGCGTATTGAAGCTGCTCCCACCCACCGGCGGGAGCAAGCAATTCTGGTTTGTTTGTTTCGCTCTGCACGGGCATTTAGAACGTACGCGAGAACTTGTTGTTTCGGGCAGCACGCTTCACGAATGCCAATGCCTCAGCAAGCGTTGCGAAGGGAACCTTGGTCTTTTCGGATTCGCCGCGGCGCTTAACCTCGACCACGCCTTCCTTTACGCCGCGTTTGCCCACGACAACCTGAACGGGCCAGCCGATAAGGTCGGCATCGGCGAACTTGACGCCAGCGCGCTCGTCGCGATCGTCCAGCACAACTTCAAGACCCTGCTCGGCAAGCTCCTTGGCGATGCGCTCAGCAACCGGGAACACCTCTTCGTCACCCACGGTAAGAGGAATAACGCAAACATGAGCCGGCGCTACCGACATAGGCCAAATGATGCCGTCTTCGTCGTTATGCTGCTCGACGATAGCTGCCAGCGTACGGGAAACACCCACACCATAGCAACCCATGAGGAAGTTCTGATCTACGCCGTTTTCGTCCGAGTACACTGCACCCATGGTCTTGGAGTACTTGTCGCCCAGCTGGAATACCTGGGAAACCTCGATGCCGCGCGCACCCTGCAGGGCAGCACCGCACTTCGGGCAGGCATCACCCGGCATTACGAGCGAAAGGTCGACCCACTCATCTACCTGGAAATCTTCGCCGTGCTTGGCACCCACGAAGTGGAAGCCCTCTTCGTTTGCGCCCACAACCCAGCGCTCAATGTTCTTCAAGTTCACATCGCCGATAACCTTGATGCCTTCAGGAAGGCCCTTCGGGCCGATGGAGCCCTTATGAAGGCCTGCGGCCTCAAGCTCTTCGTCGGTAAGCAAGGTAAAGCCATTTACCGCGCGCTCTGCCTTGATTTCGTTTAGTTCGTGGTCGCCAGGAATGAAGAGAGCGAAGACGGCGCCCTCGGCGTCCTTGCCCACCATGGCCTTAACCGTGGCAGCCTCTTCGATGCCAAGGAACTTCGCAAGGCTTTCGATGGAGGAAACGCCCGGGGTTTCAACCTTCTTGCACTCAGCGGCGGCATACTCAACCGGATGGGCATGGCATACGCCTGCTTCGTTGTTTGCCGCATAATCGCAATCGGGGCAATAAACCAAATCGTCTTCGCCAGCTTCTGCCAAAGCGTGGAACTCACACGTTACACTGCCGCCGATCTGGCCACCATCAGCCACAACGGGACGGTAATCAAGACCGCAACGCTCGCAGATGCGACCGTAGGCATCGTACATTTCATCATAGGTTTTCTGCAGGGATTCCTGGCTGGAATGGAAGCTGTAAGCGTCCTTCATAACGAATTCGCGGCTGCGCAGCAGACCGAAGCGAGGACGGATCTCGTCGCGGAACTTCGTCTGAATTTGATAGAGCGTCATAGGAAGCTGACGGTAGGAACGCAGCTCGCTGCGAACGATGGAGGTTACCAGCTCTTCATGGGTTGGTCCGAGGCAGAAGCCACGACCATGGCGGTCTTCCAGTCGCATAAGCTCGGGACCGTAATCGTTCCAACGGCCCGATTCGTGCCACAGCTCACCAGGCTGCAGCGCCGGCATGAGGATCTCATGGGCACCGATGGCATTCATTTCTTCGCGCACGATGTTCTCGATCTTAGTAAGAACACGCATGCCCAGGGGCAGGAAGGTGTATACACCGCCTGCAACTTTCCTGATCATGCCTGCGCGAACAAGCAAACGATGGCTTGCGATCTCGGCGTCGGCGGGGTCTTCTTTCAACGTGGGAGCATACTGCTGGCTCAAACGCATGATTTCCATTACAGATTTCCTATCTCTTCCATAAGTACATCAACGATAGCGGCCTCTTCGACCTTGCGCAAGGTTTTGCCGTGGGCGAATACCACACCAGACCCCTTTCCGCACGCAACGCCGATATCCGCGTCGGCTGCTTCACCGGGACCGTTTACCACGCATCCCATAACTGCCACCTGGATGGGACGATGCACGTCGCGCAACCTCTTCTCCACTTCCTGCGCAATGGGGATCAGGTCAACCTGGCAGCGACCGCAGGTGGGGCAGCTTACCAATTCAGGATCGCGGCGACGCAAGCCCAATGCTGAAAGCAGCGTCCAGCAGGCGCGCACCTCTTCCACAGGGTCGTCGGTCAAGGAGATGCGCATGGTATCCCCTATTCCCTGCTCCAAAAGGATGCCCAGGCCACTCGCGGATTTGACAAGACCTTGGAACAAGGTGCCCGCCTCGGTAACGCCGATATGCAGGGGAACTTCGGGCATCCGCTGCGAAAGCAGGCGATACGTTGCCACCGTGGTAGGCACATCATGAGCTTTGGCGGAAACCACCACGTCATAGAATCCTTGGCCATGGCAGAATTCCACGTATGCAGTGGCCGATTCAACAAGCTTTTCGGGCAAGGTTAAGTCGCTTCGTTCCGCCAACGCAGAATCGAGCGAACCTGCGTTAACTCCTATGCGAATAGGAATTCCAGCTGCTTTTGCAGCTTGAAGCACTGGGACCGTAGCCTCCAAGCCGCCAATGTTGCCAGGGTTGATGCGCAGCTTTGCAGCCCCTCGACGAGCAGCCTCTATAGCCAACTCAGCACTGAAGTGAATGTCGGCAACAACCGGCAAAGGGGACTTTTTACAGATCTCCTCGAAGAAATCCAGGTCGGTCTTACGAGGAACGGCGATGCGCACCACTTCGCAACCAGCTTCTTGCAGGCGATTGATCTGATTCAGGTTCCCCTCCACATCAGCAAGGGGAAGATTAAGCATCGATTGAACCACGCAGGGAGCGCCGCCGCCTAGGGCGACAGAACCTACCATGACCTGACGTGTTTTTGCATTGGGAGCAGTATTCGCCATGTATTAGCTCCAATTCCCAAATATGAATCGTTGAACATCTTGATTGACCATGACCAAGAAGAATCCGGTAAAGAGCACGATGCCTACGGTGGACATATAGCCCAAAGCGCGAAGCGAGACCACCTTACGGGATACCTTCTGGAATATTTCCACCACAAATCGGCCACCGTCAAGCGGAGGGATGGGAAGCATGTTCATAAGGCCTAAGGATGCGGAGATGATGGCCGTGAAGAACAGGAAATTCAAGAAGCCCGCATCCAAGGCACTTTTCGACATAACTGCAATGCCCACCACCGAAGTTGACTGGGAAACGGTTTGCGCCGCAGTTGCGGGATTGAATAACGCCGCAATTGCGCTTACCACCATGCCGAGGTACTTGAACCCCATTACAATGGCTTCCCAGGGAGTCCAGGTGTAATGGAATGTTTCGCCAGTTTGCGTGTTCTGGAGATCGAGCCCCATAACGGAGTAGATGAAAATGAACACCAAGAACACCCAGAGCAGATTCATAAATGGACCTGCAAGCAAGATGGCGCAGCGCTTCCAGAACGGCAACGTGCAGTATTGTTGCGCCTTTTCCGACGCAAAAAACTCCTCGTTGTTGGAAATGGCGCGAGGCTGCCCTTCCTCAAAGCCGTTTTTAGCTGGCGTACGATACACATTGTGCTCGTCCTTGCGGCGGGGACGTTTGAGCGAACCCCAATCGCACAGCTCTTCGAGCAAATCGTAGGCTTCTTGGTCGGTAAGGAACAAGTCGTGGGCAACGTCTTCCATATACACGGTGCCCTTACGGTAGGCGTAGCCCAAAACACGCTTCAGATGAGGACTGTTGCTAGGGGGAGCCATGCCGCAGACGCTCGCATAGCCGCCCAGCGGAACGGCAGTGATGCCAAAGCGCGTTTCTCCGCGGGTGAAGCCGATCGAAGGGCCAGGCAGACCAATCATGAATTCGCTTACGCGCACCCCGCATGCGCGCGCAGCAAGATAATGGCCACCTTCGTGAATGAATACAAGGAACCCCAGAAGAAGGGTTACCGTTATGAGCATGATGAGTATATCCATGATGCTCATTATATTTGAGCATCATGGCGCTCCCGTTCCAATTCATACGAACTGCAGCCACCCCGCCAGCCAACGTGCAAATAAGCGACGAATACAGCTCCGTGCGCGTCTTCGCAGCAGCGAGCAAACCCTGCAAGACACGGCATTACGCCGCCAAATACATAGCCGTTGCGCGAAAAAGCCCCTCGACCCCATCAGAGAAACCACCCATCACTTCCCTTAGCGTCGGAAACGACAGGCGGCCCACCCGACAGGAACGAGGGGCGCAAGTAGCTAAAGTGTACTTCTAGTGGGCAGACACCCATGCGCGTGCGCAGCTACGAGCCCATGCATCAACTTCAAGAAGCTGCTCGATGCTCATAACTTGCTGAACGCCACGTGCCTCATGCTGCGACATCACTGCTTCAACGCACTCGGCAATGCCCAGATATGGCAGCTTTTCCTCCAGGAACGAGGCTACCGCCACTTCGTTGGCGGCATTCATAGCGCACGGCAAAGTGCCACTTACCCTACCTGCGTGGTAGGCCAAGGCGAGACAACGGAAGGTTTCCGTATCAGGCGCGGCAAAATCAAGAGAACCCAACATGCGGAAATCAAGCGGCTCAACCGGGGCGTCCCAACGCTCGGGATAGCTGAGCGCGAATTGAATGGGAATACGCATATCAGTAGTGCCAAGGTGCGCCTTTACGCTTCCGTCGGTGAATTCGACCATTGAATGAATAGCGCTTTGCGGCTGAACCACAACCTCGATGCGGTCGTAGGGCATCTGGAACAGATGGTGCGCCTCGATTACCTCAAGGCCCTTGTTCATAAGGGTTGATGAATCAATAGAGATCTTCTTGCCCATATTCCACGTAGGGTGAGCTAAAGCCTGAGCAGGGGTAATGTCCTCCAGGTCAGAACGCTTCTTCCCGCGGAATGGGCCGCCTGATGCGGTAACCCACAGTTTGCTTACCTCGCGGGGGTCTTCACCCAAAAGGCACTGGTATATGGCGCCATGCTCAGAATCGATGGGCATCAGCATGCCCGGCTCGGTTGCCATGGGCATGATAAGGTTGCCGCCCACAACCAACGATTCCTTGTTGGCAAGGGCAAGAACCTTGCCCGCGCGAAGCGTTTCATAGCTCGCCTGCAAACCGGCAGCACCCACCAAGGCGTTCACCACTACATCGGCCTCTTCAAGATGAACCATCTCACGGACCGCATCAGGCCCAAAACCGATACTGCCCTTTGCGCCGACAAAGCCTGCAGCCTGCTCTTCCAGCTCAGCCACGACAGAAGGGCTAACCGCCTCCGGCATACCGAGAGCCAAATGCCCCACGTTGAATTCTTTGGCTTGAGCCAACAGCTCAGCACCGCGCGTACCTGCCGCCAAGCCAACGATTTTCAAGCGGTCGGGGTGGCGGCGTGCCACATCAAGCGTCTGAACGCCAATGGAGCCCGTTGAGCCCAAAACAACGACGCGTCGCTGAGAAGCGACGCGAGCCTGAGGGGTTACGTTAGATTGCATAAGGAATACAGCCTCCTAGAACAAGCATGATGGTACCCGTAAGGATTACCAGGAACTGCGAATCGCACCTATCGAGCAAACCGCCATGACCTGGCATGATGGTGCCCGAATCCTTGAAGCCGGAATTGCGCTTGATACGACTCTCCACCAAGTCGCCCAAAACACCCGAAAGCCCATTTATCAGGCCGAACACCAATGCTTGCGGAATAGACATGGTCACCCCGGGAATGAGCGTGAGCAAGCACCAGAACCCCATGGCCACAACAAGACCGGCTATGAAGCCCTCCCAGCTTTTCTTTGGGGAGATATGAGGCGCAAGCTTGTGCTTGCCGATTGCCGATCCAACCAGATAGGCAAAAGCATCGTTACCCCAAACACTGGCAAACAAGCCCAAAATCAAAACCGCGCCCCAAAATTCGGGAAGCGATACGCGCAGCAGCATGGCGCATGACATAATGACGCCTGTGTACACCGCGCCGAATAGGCTTACTGCAACGTCACTGATTCGCGCGGGTTGCCAAAAGACGTACCAAACAAGCAAGGTCAATACAAAGATAGCGAACACCACAACCACGCCGGAAATGCCGAATAGCCAAGTGGCAAGTGGGAATAAAGCGGCGGCGCAGATGCCCAAAAACTCATTGGGCAACTTGGCATCGGAGCGCAACATGTAATAAAACTCACCTGCGCAGATAGCACTGAGCACCGAAAGATATACCGCTGTAGATGCTTCGGAAGCCCAAATGCACACCACCGTAAGAAGGATGTACACAGCGCCCGTTGCGGTGCGTACCATCAGATTACTGGGATGCTTTACCTTTTCAGGCATTTTCGCTGCGGCGGCGTTCTTGACTTTGGTAGAGCGCTTTTCTTCGCCGGGGAGCTCAACAGCGGGAAATTCCTCAAGCTCCGTGGTAAGGCCAGGATGCGCCTGGGCATCCTCTCGTATAAACGGCTTACGCACACGCGTCTTCGTCATGCACTACACCGCCCCAAAACGACGATCGCGCGACTGGAACTCAAGCAATGCCTTCAAGAAATCATAGCGATTAAAATCAGGCCACAGCACATCGGTGCATACGAACTCAGAATAGGCAATTTGCCACAACAGGAAGTTGCTTATTCGCATTTCGCCCGAAGTGCGAATAAGCAAATCGGGATCGGGAATATCGGCAGTATCGAGGCCCTGCTCGAATAGCTCTTCGGTAAGAACCAGCTCTTCACCCTTTTCGTGGGCGGCAATAGCAGCATCTGCATATGCCTGGGCAGCATTCATCATTTCCTGACGCGAGCCGTAGTTCACGGCAACCACCAAGGTCATGCCGTCGTTATTGCGGGTTTTTTCCCATGCAGCGTCAAAAGCATCACGCGTTTCCTTGGGAAGCATGGAAAGATCGCCAATGGTGCGAACACGCACATGCTCTTCATGCAGACCGTCCACTTCTGCCAACATGGTTTTGGCGAACAGTTCCATCAGGCCGCTTACCTCTTCCTTCGGACGCTTCCAATTCTCTGTGGAGAACGAATAGATGGTGAGGTAGTCTACGCCGCAATCGTTGGCACAGCGAATGGTTTCGCGCACCGCTTCGATCCCAGCTTTATGACCGCGAAGTCGGTTTAACGCACGCTTTTTTGCCCAACGCCCATTGCCGTCCATGATGACGGCGACATGACGGGGTATGCGACTCTGATCAAGCGCTTTAGGATCTATCCCCATAGGCGGATCCGGGAATATGTACTCGAGTGGCTGTCTCATTCCGCTCCTCCTTGCAAACCCCGCACATGCAAAACACGCCCGCCAGATGGACTGGCGGGCAGAAATTCAAAATCATCAGGGCAGGAAAACCGATGACAGCGGCGAAAGCACGGGACAACCCTTGAGTTGCCTTTCCCGAATGAAACCCTACCGCGTCATCGACAGCGCAAAGTGCGCGTTCTCTGCCCCATGGATATCTTTGCCCTCAAAAGAGAGGCAAAACTAGATGGACATCAACTCTTCTTCTTTTTTAGCAAGATGAGCATCGATCTTGGCGATAGCAGCATCGGTAAGCTTTTGGATTTCAGCCTCAGCACGACGCTGTTCGTCTTCGGGAAGACCATCGTTCTTTACAGCCTTCTCAACGGCGGTGTTGGCATCGCGGCGAGCGTTGCGTACCGCCACACGGCTTTCCTCGGCGTAGGCGCGGCATTCCTTTACGAATTCCTTACGACGCTCCTCGGTAAGAGGCGGGAAGGAAAGGCGGATTACCGAACCGTCGTTGTTGGGCATAACGCCCAGGTTTGCCTCCTGGATAGCATGGTCGATGCCGCCAAGAGCCGACTTGTCCCACGGCTCGATAACGAGGGTGTGGGCATCAGGCGTTTTGATGGCAGCCATCTGATTGATGGGGGTCGGAACGCCATAGTAATCGGCCTTTACGCGGTCGAGGATCATGGCACTAGCGCGGCCAGTGCGAACAGAAGCAAAGTTGGAAAGCAGCTGCTGCTCAGCGCCTGCCATACGCTCTGCTGCTTTATCCATGATTTCCTTGGTCATCTTGGGTCCTTCCCCTTTGATTCGTATTGTTGCGATGCCTGTAAATCAGGCACGATGAAAGTAGGTTTACGCGGTAACGGTAGTACCGATGTTCTCGCCCTTAAGGATGCGCGAAATATTGCCGGGAACCATCAGATCGAACACCAGGATGGGAAGCTTGTTGTCCATGCACAGCGAAGTTGCCGTGGAATCCATAACGTGGAGCTCACGGGAAAGAACCTCGAGGTAGCTAATGGTTTCAAAGCGCTTAGCATCGGGGTTGGTTACCGGGTCGGCATCGTAGATGCCATCGACCTTGGTGGCCTTCATCAGGCACTCAGCATTGATTTCGCATGCGCGCAGAGCCGCTGTGGTGTCGGTGGTGAAGTAAGGATTGCCCGTGCCAGCTGCGAAAATAACAACATAGCCCTTTTCAAGGTGATGCACGGCACGGCGGCGAATATAAGGCTCGGAAACCTGGCGCATCTCGATGGCGCTCATTACTCGCGTGGGGATGCCATGGCGCTCGAAAGCGTCTTGGAGAGCAAGTGCATTCATGCAGGTGGCGAGCATGCCGATGTAGTCGGCCTGAGCACGATCCATGCCTTCCGCAGAACCAGCAAGACCACGGAAGATGTTGCCGCCGCCAACGGTTACAGCAAGCTGAATTCCGTCGTCAACGATTTCCTTGATCTGAACAGCCAGTTCTTCAACGACCTTAGGATCGATACCGTAGCCGGCCTCTCCCATCAATGCCTCGCCAGAGAGCTTCAGGAGAACACGCTTGTACTTATAGTCAGATGCCATGGGCATTTCCTTTCATAGCCTGTATCTTTGCCATATTACCGTAAAACACGCATCGCGTTCGGACGCAACACAAAAAGGCTGCGACATTGCGCCGCAGCCCCTTAAAGCTCATATCATCTTGTTTACAGACCAGCGTGGACGATGTCGAGCACCTGCGCCAAATCAGCAATGCCAACCTGCCCAGGAGCCGATGCCTGCGCTGCTGCCCCAAATGTTGCGGCGCTGCCGTACGATTCACCAGCCAAGCGGCTTACTACGCCCATGCCACCCATGCTCATAGTGATAAGCGGATGCTCGGTGTGGTTCTCGAACATATCACGCGTAGCATCCATCAAAGTAAGCACGTCTGCACGACACTGCGGCATCAATGCGATCTTGAGGATATCGGCGCCCTGATCTTGCATCTTGCACAGACGGGAAACGATTTCTTCCTTGGGAGGCGTTTTCTCGAAATCATGGTTCGAGGCAATTACGAATACCCCAGCCGCATGAGCCGCCGAGATAATGCGCTCTACCACTTCATCGCCCGTGAATGCCTCAACGTCGATCAAATCGACAATGCCGCTTTCGGCGAGCGCAATGTTGATATTGGCATATACCTCAGGCTCTACCGACTTTTCCCCGCCCTCTTTCGCGGTGCGGAATGTCATGAGAATGGGTGTATCGTCGCCCACTGCAGCACGAAGCTTCTGCCCGCAATCGACGATCGAATCGACGTCATACGCTTCGTCAAGAAAGTCAATACGCCACTCAAGCACATCCACCGGAAGCTTCTTCGCAAACTGCGCCTGCTCTATCATTCCCGCAGCATCAGAGCCGCATAGGGAGGTCATAATCTTCGGGCGGCCTTCGCCGAAAACCACCCCACGTGCGTTTACCGTTTTCATACCCGAGCTCCTTACCTATTGGTTATTCGTCGTAATCGATTCCCAGCGTTTTCTTCATATGCTCAATTGGCATAGGCTTGCCCGTCCACAATTCGAAAGCAGCAGACCCCTGAAACAACATTATACCAAGGCCATTCATGGTTTTGCAGCCAGCCTCTTTTGCCATTTCGCGAAGCTTGGTAAGGCGAGGGGCA
This sequence comes from uncultured Eggerthella sp., assembly GCA_965147435.1. GTDB lineage: Bacteria > Actinomycetota > Coriobacteriia > Coriobacteriales > Eggerthellaceae > Anaerotardibacter. The sequence continues at coordinate 376,247 of CBCTKC010000001.1, forward strand.
TAGATGATGTCCACGACGTTCAATTCTGGACGGAAATATGATTTGTCAGGCACCACCGATTGGCCCTCAAGCGGCTTCATGCCTACACCTGTAGCGTTCACGAACAGGTAGCTATCGTCCATTTCCTCTTTCAGCTTCTGAAGATCAGCCAAATCATAAAGGGTTGCCTTGCAGTTGGTCTGCGCGTTGATCTTCTGCACTGTTTCTTCTCCGCGATGATAGAAATCATCCTTGCGGTTGAAGATGCTGATCTCCGAAACCCCGTCAAGCGCTGCCTGGATTTGAATTGCCGTGCCAGCACCACCGCAACCCACAATGGTCATCTTCTTGCCGACCGGGCTTATGCCGTTGTCGGCAGCGGCCTGCATAAAGCCCACGCCGTCGGTAATAGTTCCCGTCAAATGCCCGTTATCATTCACTACCGTGTTTACCGCACCGCACATTTGAGCAGCGGGCGTAAGCTCATCGAGATACTGCCCTACCAGTGTTTTGTTGGGCATAGAAATATTGGAACCGCGCATCTTAAGCGTTCGAATTGCCTGTACGCCTGCCTCAATTTCGTCGGCACCAACCTCGAATGCAAGATAAGCGTAATCGCAGCCGAGTTCCGCAAACGCTTCGTTGTGCATGGCAGGCGAAGCGGAATGACGGATTGGATACGCCATCAAACCGATAAGCTCAGTGTGGCCGGTTATTCGTTCAGACATATGGTTTCCCCTTTCCTAGATAAGAGCGCATGTAACGTGCTGCCCCAATAAAAAAACTCCCTGAACAAGAGCATAGCGCCTAATTGTTCAGGGAGTTTTAGCAATTATTTATCACATTATACGTTTTATGAATCGGAACCGAGCGTTACCGAAACGGTGTTCTCCTGGCCATTTCGGTTGTAGGTCACCTGCACGTTATCGCCTGCGCTGTGCGAACGCACCGCCAAAACCAAATCGGAAGAAGAGGAAATGGAGGTATCGCCCAGCTTCGTGATGATGTCGCCTTCCTGAATGCCGGCATTGGCAGCAGAAGAACCAGCAGACACGCTCGTCACATAGGCGCCCGATTCAACTGGCAGGTTGTACCGCTTTGCCAGCTGGCTGTTAACCGTAGTGCCGGTAATGCCGAGCTGTGCATGGGAAGGGGTTTTTCCGTCAATAATCTGCTGAGCGATATTCATCGCATAATCGACGGGGATTGCGAAACCAACGCCTGAGCTGGAACCAGAGGAAGAGGCAATAAGCGTGTTAACGCCGATAAGCTTACCGTCCTTGTCCACCAAAGCGCCACCAGAATTGCCCGGATTGATAGCGGCGTCGGTCTGGATCATGTTGGTGTAAACGGCACTAGAGCCACTGCTGGAATCGTTCAGAGCAGACGTGGTGCGGCTGGTGGCGGAAACGATGCCGGTGGAAACGGACTGCTCAAGACCGAAGGGGCTGCCCACAGCCATTACCCATTCACCCACAGTAAGATCGGAAGAGGAACCAACCTCGATGGCGGTAAGACCAGTTGCATCGATCTTCAAAACCGCCAAGTCGCTCGATTCGTCGGTACCCACCACCTGAGCGGTGTACTCTTCACCGCCAGCGTTCACCTTCAGCTGGTCGGCGCCTTCGATAACGTGGTAGTTAGTCAGAATATAGCCGTCAGAAGACAGGATGATTCCCGAACCAAGAGATGATTCTTCAAGCTCGTCACTCGTCTGGCCCATCATGCCCATCATGGTTTGGCTGGACTGCTTGGTATACACGTCAATGTTAACCACCGAAGGAAGGCATTTCTGAGAAACCGCCTCGGCGAGCGTTGTGTCTTCCCCGCTTACCGTGATGTTCGTCCCCGAGCCACTGCCCCCCAGCACCGTGGATGAAGCGGGGTGAATGAAAGAATAGACGCCCAATACCAGCGCACAGGCAACTGCGGCACCGCCAAAAGCAACGAGGAACGTCTTCAGAAGAGAAGGGGCCTTCTTCGTTGCTGTATCGGATTGCTGAGGGGTTGCACCCTGGTTCCCCCATCCATTAGGGGGAATGGGCGAACCAGAGGAATTGCCTTGGTCGTTCATGCGATGCTCCTTGATTCAACAAATAGGTTCCGCTCTACGCGGATCAGCTTATATGACCCAGAATAAAAAGAAACGGAAGGCAAGATGCAACCTGCCTTCCGTTTGTTTACGTTATGACACCTTTTCAACAAAGCGCCTTTATTTTGTTTCCCACGCTAATCATTGGAGCCGCTCTGAGTGCTCCCACTTTTCGTGCTGGAGCTGGTCGAACCAGAGGTGGAGTTCGAAGAGTTCGAGCTCGACGAGCTAGAGCTGCTCGACGATCCGGTGCTGCTCGAAGAACCAGTGCTCGAAGAATCAGATGCGTCGGTCGAAGCGGCATCTTCGCTGTCAGATTCGCTCTTTGTGGACTGGATTACCTTCAGCGCAGAGATATCGGCCTGGTCACCCAGCCACTTCTTCTGGATAACACTGATTACACCGCCGTTCTTCAAAGAGCTCAACGCCTCAGACACGGCTTTCTGCAGCTCCACATTGGTGGTGGGAGCGGCAACGCAGTAGGAAGAAAGATCCTGCAGCAGAGCCACCGGATAAGCCTCAATCGAAGAAGAGTGAACCACATAGGCACCGATGGTGCTATCGGCAGCTACATAGTTTACCGAACCAGTCTGCAGCGATTCGAAAGCACCCTGAAGATCGGCGCTGTTACGCAAGCAGCTTTCGCCATAGTGGTCGGTTACCTCCCATGCGCTCATGGAAGAAGACTGCGCTGCTACAGAAAATGAACCAGATTGGGTGGGAGCCGTGGCGTTCTGGGTAAGCGAGAACAAAGCTACCGCAGAGCTCATGTACGAATCGGACATCCAGTATGCGGAATTCGACTTCGTAACACCCATGACGATGTCAACGTTATCCTTGGCGAAGGCAGTGTCCACCGAGGATCCAACATCCACCAATTCGAGCTTCAGGCCCAGTTCGTCAGCAAGGGCAGCCGCAATATCGACATCGATGCCAACGATGCTGCCGGAAGACTCCGCAGCATAGGGGGCATTGGACGCGTTTACGCCCACGCGCAACGTGCCAGAAGACTTGAGGGCAGAATTGCTAATCGTCTGCTCCTTTGCCTGGGGCGTGTAATTGTTCGACGTGCAGCCGCATAAAGCCACCGCCATGGACAGCGCCATCACCAACGTGACAACGAGAATCGATGCGCGTTTCATCGAGGCTTCCCTTCTTGGTACCGATACTAACGCTCTTCCAGCTGACCTGGTCTTTGACCCCACACTCGCATACTGGAACCAAGCCCGCAAAGCGGACGTCGTCCTCTCGTTCGTGCAACCCTATGTTGCATAAAACCCGAACGGTACGTCTTACCTCTAGGATGCGCCATGCTCGTTTCGGAAAGCCGATAACTTACGTGGATCCTTTTGACCGCATCTGCCTTGGACTAGGAAAAAACCGCAACCACAGACCTGGATAGAGCATTCCTAGTCTAGCAGAACAGGCAACTTGATCGGCTTCTTGCGCATGCTTTTCCCATATCCTTCGCAATTGTTTCGCACCTACCGATCATAGTAGTTACTGGAGCCAGACAAAAAGCCCACACGCCTGCTACAACGACAGGGTCGCTGACGGCCCCGCCCACATCGCCAAGACCTCAATATAAGGCAGCATCAGGAAGAAGGATGAAGTGCTCGCGGAAATCAAAGGCTCACTCAAACTCCTTCAGCTCGGACTCTCGGAAGCCGTTTGGCAAACCCGGTGCGTTATCTGCGATGCGCCGGGAGTAGCGCTTTGCAATAAATGCTCACGAGAATTGCCCTACCTCGATCAGCTTTTAGCATGCCCCCTATGCGGAGCGCCCTGGGGACGCGGTATATGCTGCGAATGCAATCAGCAAACCCTGAATTGGAAGGGATTGGCACGCTTCCCCCTGGACGGCTGTGTTTCTGCGGTATTGCTTTCGCCGGAAACAAAGCGCATCGTAACCGTTTTCAAAGATCGAGGGGAGCAGCAGCTTTCAGGGATAATTGCCCACCATATGGCAAATGTTCTTCCACCCTCTTGGCAAGCAGAAGCGGTGCTCGTCCCCATACCCGCACGCATTAGCGCCGTCCGAGAACGCGGGTTCGATCACGTTTCGCTTATCGGAGCTGAGCTATCTCGCATAACCGGAATGCCCCTTACTCCCCTTCTCCGAGCGAAACCCCGCCGCGACCAACGCGAACTTGACGCAAGGCAAAGGCTTGCCAACATGGTTGGATCGTTCGATCTCGAACCAAATGGGGCACTTCCCTACGGAAATGCCCTCAAAGCGCGTTTGGGCATCATGCCCCGCATCGTATTGATCGACGATGTATTCACCACAGGGGCAACCCTCTTCACCGCCGGAAACACCCTGCGGGCAGCGGGCGCGAAGGAGGTCTATGCGGTTACTTTCATCAGAGCATAAGCCCACCGCGCAGAACGACAAAAAAACAGCCAGACGATACCGTCTGGCTGTTTTGGATCCGCTAGAGCAAAAAGGAGTTGGGAACGCAAACCGCGCCGACCCGTAAAGCGCCCCTAGATGCGATCGGCGCCTTTGGCGTTGGCCTGCGCAAACTCTTGAACGTCAACCGAGATGCTGTGCTGAATGGGCTTCCAAGAAGCCTTCTTGACCAGGGCAACCAACGCAATAGGAATGTAGGTGATCATGAACAACGGGAAGGTGAACATGTAGAAGATCTTCTTACGCGCAGGTGCATGGATGTTGTCCCATTCGGTAAACGTGGTGAGCGCACCGAACATGAACATGAAGAGCGTGAAGTTGAAGAGGCAGAAGAAGATCGAGGAAAGAGAAGAGGTGATCATGACGCCCGTCGACATTACGCCGGTAACGCCCAGCACGGCGATAATCGCATTGAATGCAATGGTGATAATGGTCAGCAGCATGGCCGGGCAGATGGTCATCAACATGTCGTAGCATGCGAAGCGAGAACCCTTGGGGTTGGTGAAAATACCCTTGACCAGCTTCCCGCCATACCCAAAGAACACCTGGTAAAAGCCCTTTGCCCAACGGAAGCGCTGGTTCCATGAGTCGCGGAATGTCAGCGGCTGCTCGTCGTAGAGCATAGCTGTTGGGGTGTAGGAAATTCGACGGCCACGAACGATAGAGGCAGTGGAGAATTCGATATCCTCGGTGAGCATATGGTACTTCCAGCCGCCCATCTCATCGACGATCTTCGCGCTGATGAAGAAGCCAGTGCCCGAAACTGCGCAGCTGGTTCCCAAGGTAAGACGAGCCTGAGAAAGGTATTTCGCCTCACGCATGAACCATACGGCATAACCTGCGGTAATCCAGTTGGAGCCGTAATTTTTCGAGTTGCGGTAACTGGTCGAGGCAACCGCGCCGTTGTCGAAGGTCTTGTTCATTTCGCGGAAGTAGTTCACGTCAAGCACATTGTCAGCGTCGAACACAAAGTACGCCTCGTATTCATTTTCGCTGTAGTGCTGGCGAATGCAGGAAAAACCGTAATCAAGGGCGTAACCCTTGCCGATATGTTCCTTGTTGAAACGGGGGAACACGATGGCGCCAGCTTCCTGGGCAACGGCAGCCGTATTATCGGTGCAGTTATCGGCAACAACAAAGATGTCGATAAGTTCTTGCGGATAGTTCTGCACGCGAATGCTATGAATAAGGTCGCCAATAACGGCATTTTCGTTTCGAGCGGCAACGATAACCGCATAGCGATGATTCTTCTTCGCTGTCAGTTGCGGCGGCTTCTTCGTAAGCGTTACGAATACGTAGAAAATCTGATACACGTAGCAAACAGAGAACACGAGAAAGACGCAGAAGTTAAAAATGTCCACAAACGAGAGGGACGAAAAAAACTGGTCTAGCACCAATGCTCCTTTTCCAATGTTCGCGAACGAAAACTGCGAACCCCAATAAAGCCAAAACGCCGTTGTTTTGGCGCATGACAACCTACACCCGTAGGCGTTTTCTTGCTTTCGGGATTATAGACGCTTTTGGAGGCAGCTGGCGCACGCTCATTCCCCAGCCCGACAAAACGCACCTATTGGGTCATTTTCCCTTCACATCATCACGCCTCCTGCATATCGCCTCCACAAATCAACGGAATATAATGGAAACCAGGAGGGTCATAGTAACGAGGAGGATGTTATGCCCGTTTTCAATAACCGCACACCGCAATATGCAGAACAGGTAGAAGGCGGTATCGGCAGGATGCAGCGCGACCGCTTGCTTGAAGAAGATCAACTCGGTGGAATTTGCAGCTATGTAGCGCAGATCTCGCTTGAGCCGGGCTGCTCGATTGGCATCCATCAGCATGTGGGTGATTCGGAAATGTACTTCATTACCGCAGGCAGCGCAACGTACACCGAAAACGACGTCGAATACCACGTCGAAAAGGGCGATGTGCTCTATTGCCCTGACGGAAGCTTCCATGGCATCTTGAACTCTGGCAATGAGATGTTGAGCTTTGTTGCCGTTATCCAAAAGAGCGAATAGCGATTTCGCTACCGCCACCCAGCAATGCAACTGCACCTATAATAGAAGCAGCCCATTCGAGCCCCACATGGCTATTCCATGTCGGGGCTCTGCTTTATCCGCTAAGGAGCACCTATGACTTTCGACGAACTTGACGAACAGCAAACCAAAGCAGCGCTTTACGTGCTAGAGCTTGCCGACATCGAACCCACTCGAGAAAACGCCCGTCTCTACCTTGCCTGGGACGTCCTTTCCTTCACTGAAGATGCGCAAGGACGCTACTGCTGGTATATGGATGACGAAGGCAACGAGGCATGCATCAAGGTAGACAGCCTGGAAATCATCGAGACCTCCGAGTACGAGTAGTTCGTTAGCACCTAGAGCAGAATAGGCCCAAAGAAGGCGAATTAAAGGGCGAATAAAGATATCGCGTAGTGCATTTCGCACCTTATTTGACCAACAGGGCGCTTCGGGAACCTGAAAGCAAAAAGGCCACCGAGGGAAAACCCACGGTGGCCTGGACTTTTAATGGTGCCGGCAACAGGAATCGAACCCGCAACCCACTGATTACAAATCAGTTGCGCTACCGTTGCGCCATGCCGGCAAACCGTTTGCCAATTATGCCATAAGTTGAGTCATCATCACGGAAAACGCACCAAATAGGTTGAGCGGTTGCCCAGAGCGGCAAACGTCAAGAGCAGCTACCGCACACCTTCACCATTGAAATCGGGAACGAAGCTTTCCTGAGCAGCATCGCCCTGCTGCCAAAAAAAATCTTCTATCCCAAGCGAATCAGCATAATCAAGCACCTCTTCGTACTCTTCTTCGGTTACCCGACTGGCAAGGCCGTAGCGCTCAAGCCCCGATGCTAAAGGCGTGTACTGGCTCATAATGCTCAACCGAACACTGCCGCCAAAGCGCTCATGCAACGTAGCGAGCGCGTGCTTTGATTCCTCAACCCTGCCGGGAAGAACCAAATGACGGACAATAACGCCTTTGAGCAGCAGCCCTTCGTCGTCTTCCTCCCATACGGGAACCTGAGCAACCATTTCCTCGATAGCAGCCAATGCTATTTCGGGATAACGGGGAGCATGGGAAAGCTTCCCCGCCTCAAGCGCGGATGCGTACTTGAAATCAGCAAGATACACATCCACGTTTCCCTTCATAAGGCGAAGCGCCTCAAGCGAATCGAAGCTTGAGGTGTTGTACATCACCGGAATGGTAAGCGCCCCCGAATTCCGCAGCTCGCCCAAAGCGACAGCGATGCTAGGCGTATAGTGCGTGGGCGTAACCAAGTTGATATTCGCCGCATGCTCCTCGTTCTGCAAACGGAGCAGCACCTCTTTAAACTTCCGCAAGCTTATCTGAACCCCAGAGCCAGACACCAATTCCTTGTTCTGGCAATACACGCATTGCAGCGGACAATGCGAGAAGAACACGGCACCACTGCCTTTGTCCCCCACCAAGCATGGTTCTTCCCACCAATGCAGAGCAGCACGCCCCAGGCGAAGAACGTCAGATGCCCCGCAAACACCACGCTCCCCTTCTTCGCGGTTCACGCCGCATTGCCGAGGGCACAAAGCGCACGCAGAATAAGGGGACCCCACACGGGATCCCCTTAAATCAAAGGCATTGTTCACCGATTCGCCCACAAGCCCACCAAATTAGTGATGGTGCTTGCCGCAGCACTCATGCTCCTCGTGGGGATCATGGCCGCACTCGCACTCGTGGTCTTCGCCGTCTTCGCAGCCGCAATCGCAACCTTCGAAGGCACCTTCGGCACGGGACCAGTCAAGTCCGTAGCGATTAGTGGTTTCTTCATCGGCGAATACCAGCTTCAAGCCAGCAGGGCTCAAGTCGATTCCACCTACTAAAGCAAGCAGCTCCATAAGGCGATAGCACGCTTCTGCCTGAGGAAGGATCATTTCTTCATCTTCCAAGGAAGCAAGGGCAGCCGTTGCTTCCCCCATCAGATGCTCGATAGTGAACGAAGCATCGTACTCTTCATCGAGCAAAGCCTGAGCAAAAGCTTCCTGAGCAGGAGAGATACTATTCATGTCATGCATGAAGTCGATAACGTCCTCGACCATCACGTTTACGTCACTGCCGACGTTCGCGAGAGCGACCTGAGCCTCGACCGCGCCGACCAAGGTTGCGCAACGCTGCAACGTAAGGGCAACCTTGGCTTTCTGGCCGGCTCCTGCATGGCCCATCCACATTACGCGATGAGCAATAGCATCGAGCAGGGGCTTTACCGTTTTGTAGTCAGCATCTTCGCGGCAGCCAGCAACAATGCCAAGGTTTTCACGACTAACGAATGCCTCTTCGCATACCATGTCGCTCACCACCAAGGGAGCGTCAATAGCCGCATGGCCGTTCACGCAGGCAACAGCATCAAGCTCACAAGCGAACGAAACGGTAGAAGGGCTCAGATCGACCAGGATGGCACCTTCCCTGGAACCGCGAAGCAGGCCCTCCGTGTCGTAGTACAGATCTTCCAATGCGGAAGTATTGGTGCAGTATGTAAACACCACATCGGCATTGGAGATATCGGTTGCCGGATAACCCGCCGCTTCAAGCAAGCCGCTTACGCCAGCGCCCACGCGCTCATCGCCAGCAAATGCAAAAGTCAAATCCTGAGTGCTCATATGCACATCCTTTCCAAGTTATCGAATAGCCCATTCGGCAATTCGGGAACACGCACCCCGCAAACAGCCCACGACGATGCGTCGAGATTCAAAAGAGAGGGCTCAGATAGCTACTGTTTCTTTCCGCGGACCTTATTCGCAATGCGGTCGGCCATGGAAATATCTGCGCGACAATCTTGCCCCCAAAACACAATAGCGATCATTCCCGGACCTACATGGCTCCCGATAACCGGGCCGATGCTCGTTTCCAGGAACATAATTGAGTCGTCCTCTTTAGAGAGAAGACCCATCAAGCGCTCGGCGTCTTTGGGGCAGTCGGCATTGCCGATAACCACATTCTGGCCTGGAGCATCAGAGCTGCGTCGCTTCATATAGTATTCATGCAGGGCTCGAATGCCCTTTTTGCGACCGCGAGCAACCCCCGTAAGCGCCAGCTTCCCATCGGCGTCGATGCCCAAAAGGGGCTTCACATCGAGCTTGGAGCCCGCATAGGCAACCGATGACGGAATACGACCGCCCCGTCGCAGCGCTTCCAAATCGTCCACCATGAACTGGCGGTCCACGAAATAGCGCGCCTCTTCGGCCCAGGCAACCATCTCATCGGCGGTCAGTCCTTTTTCGCGCTGACGCAATGCCTCATACACCAAAAAAGCCTCGGCGATAGATGCCAGCTTGGTATCCACCATGCGGACATCAAGATCCGGGATTTCCTGTTTTACCTGATCGAGAAAGACGCATGCCGTATCGAACGTTCCCGAAAGGCCGCTCGAAAAGCTCAAATACACCGCTGGTTTTCCCTGCTCATGAGCCCATTCGAACGCTTCTCGAAGCGCAGGCATGGGAATCTGGGCAGTACGAGGCTCAGAGCCGTTGCGCATCGACTCGTAAAAATCATGCGCCGAACGCGAACGATACAGATCGTCAAGATGTTCGCCCTCATCATCGATATAGGGGAACTTGAGCAGATACACACCATCACGGTCTACCACCTCGTAGGGCAAATCGCAGCATGAATCGATGATTAAGTTGCATTTAATATCCATTACGGTTGCCTCTCACAACGGGGGGTTCGCTAGTTAGCCACGGCAAGGCTGCTCAAATCACCTGTGATCTTGCCTTCGAGCGGCTTATTGCATATATACGAAATTCCCACAGCAGGACCTACGTGCAGCCCAACAACCGGGCTTACAGGAATCACGCGAACCTCTCGCTTGAGGAAGGGCTCGAAAAATTCCTTCGCCCACTCTACCGCAGGGGCCTTGTCCCCGATATAGTGCACCACCAAGTCCTTCAAACCACCGCAGGTCTCAATATCGTGCTCCAAGATTTCCTGGATCTTGATAAGAGCCTTCTTGCGCGTCCGAACTTTCGCCATAGGCTCGGGCGTGCCGTCGACCACCGTCAAAACAGGCGCCAACTTGATAAGGTTGCCCAGAAGCGCCGCCGCACCGCCAATGCGACCACCCTTCTTCAGGAAGGTAAGCGATTCGGGCGTAAAGAGAAAACGCGTACTCTTGATAGCCTCAAGGACCACCTGGGCGGCCTCGGCAAGCGTCTTGCCTTCCCTCACCGCACGAGCGCCCTCCAAAACGGGAAACGCTTCGTCAAAACCGCAGGATGAAGAATCGATCATGCAATACTTGAAATTGATATTGCGCGACTCTACAGAACGAGCAGCGCGCAACACGCCATCGAAGGCACCGGAAAGACCCGTAGAAATCCAAATACCCAGGACCTCATGGCCCGCCTTTGCAAACGATTCGAACAGCTCTTCCAGCGTGCTCTGTGAAGGCTGGCTTGAAGTTGGAGGGTTGTCGGCCATGTCGTAGATGCGCGTATAGAAATCATCGAGATCCATCGTAGCGTCAACATGCTCGTGCCCGTTTTCGTTTAGAAACAAGGACACTACTTCGATGTTCTCTTCTTCGATCAATTCCTTAGGCAACGAGGCTACGGAGTCGGTAACGACTTTGATCATTCGGCACAGCTCCTTTCGCAAAAGCAACGCGCAAAAGCGCAGCCGCCTTATCGCGGCTGAGCTAAGCACCTGCTGACTATTTCGGGATCGCCCCAGCAGCAGACAATTTGCGGGACGAGACGATATCAAGCGCTATTAGGATTTTACGAAAGTCCCAAAAGACGCGAGACCAAATCGCGTCGGCGATAGAACAGAGAGTGTTCCAAACCGACTGGATATGAGTGCGGATTGACAATGCGCTTCTGGCTTTCATCAAGCAAAGCAAGTTGTTCCCGACAACGATCTCGTGCAACCAGAGCGTCACGCGCCTTGACATCAAGCACGACCTTGCCCGCACGAGCAAGCGGCTCGAGGAGCGTTTCGTAACGAAGACCAGAAAGATCTTTTTGGCGCAACTCGTCTGCAGGATCAACAATGCGTTCGCTCGAAACAGGATACAGAACATCAAAAACCATGTCCCCCGCAATAGTTCCCGATTCGTGGAAATAGCGACGAACGTCGAGAATTCCGGGAACAGTTTGCTTGGAGCTCTGTCCCGTAACTTTGACGCAGGGTTCCCATTCGCCACCCTTCATACGCTTTGCCGCCAGCTTATATACACCGCCAAGCGCTGGCTGATCGTAAGCGGTAACCAGCTTGGTGCCCACGCCCCAAGAAGCAACTTCAGCACCCGAGTCGCGGATAGACTTGATGGAAAACTCATCCAAATCGTTCGAAAGAACCACGCCAGTATCGGTAAGCCCCGCCTCATCGAGCATGGCACGAGCCTGCTTGGCATTCCATGCCAAATCGCCCGAGTCAATGCGGATGCCCGCCAGGTGCTCGCCGCGCGCTTTCATTTCAAGACCAACGGTAATGGCATTTTTCATGCCCTGAGCTACATCGTAGGTATCTACGAGCAATACGCAGTTCGTAGGAAATTCTTTGGCATACGCGCGAAACGCCTCAAGCTCATCGTCAAACGCCATAACCCACGCATGCGCATGGGTGCCAGAAACTGGCAAACCGTACTCACGGCCGGCAAGCACGTTCGAAGTGGAAGCACAGCCGCCCACGATGCATGCGCGAGAAGCACGCATACCACCCGATTCGCCCTGGGCACGACGCAAACCGAATTCAGCTACGGGAGTTTCAGCGGCAAGGCAAACACGCGCTGCCTTAGTTGCGGCGAGCGTTTCAAAATTCACGCAGTTCAGCAGCTGCGTTTCCAGAAGCTGGCACTGGACGATAGGACCGGTTACGCGAACGATAGGATCGTTCGGGAACACCACCGTGCCCTCACGTACAGCATCGATCTCGACAGTAAGCTCAAGCGTGCGCAGGTACTCAAGAAAGTCCGGATTAAACAGCTTCCCGCCACCTGGCGCATCGATAGAGGAAAGATACTCCACGCTTTCATCAGAGAACGAGAAGTTTTCTACCACTTCGGCAATATGATCCATGCCGCTGGCAATAGCGTATCCGCCCTTGAAAGGAGGCTCGCGGAAGAAGATATGGAAGCACCCCTCTTCTTCGAGCTTTCCGCAGGCCCAGTAGCCCTGGGCCATGGTTATCTGATACAGGTCCGTTAAAAGAGCATAGTCATCATTGTTGTTCATTCGTGCTGCCTTCCCCCTGAGCCTTACGACGGCGGCGACGGGGCTTGCGATGGGCTACTTCACCCTGCTTGCCGGCATTCGAACCGTTAGCCGTATGCTCCCCTTGTTGCTTTCGGGGCGCATTGCGCACACCCGAAGATTTACGGCCGGGACGCTTTGCACCCTGGTCGGAATTGCTTTTCTTGCGCTCTTCACTGCGCTGGTTCTGCTGACCTTGCTTGCCCTGCTGCTGAGGCTTGCTTCCCTTGCCTGAGCCACGGCGCGAGCGACGCGACTGACCCTCGTTCTTTTTCTGAGAAGCAGATTTCTTCTGATCCTGAGAGCCTTCGCCCTTGTTGGCGGATTGGCCCTCGGTACCCGATGAACCGCTGCGGCTACGACGGCGGCGGGGCTTGCGATGGGCGTCTTCCTTTTCACGCTCGCTCTTGCGAGCTTTACGCGACTCGTTATCAGCGAGCTTTTCATTGCCGCTGAACGAGGTAACTTCGAAGGTTGTGGTGCCGAATACATCGAGGGGATCGGGAGAAGCGTACTTCTCGAACACTTCCTCGGATACACCAGTGGGGCGTTTTCCTTCGCCGTTGTATTCCATTTCCGAAAGCGGAACCTTGATGGATTTGCCGTCTTCCAGCTGAAGGGTGACGCGCTCCAATGGAACGTTGATTTCCGTTACACGGGCGACACCGCCAGGCACCTCAACCTTTGCGCCATGCTTGGGGGCACGGGAATTAACCTCTTTATAGGTTTCATACTCGTAGCGCAAACAGCACATGAGCCTGCCGCAGCATCCCGATATCTTCTGAGGGTTGAGCGACAGATTCTGCTCCTTTGCCATACGGATGGAAACAGGAGAAAACTCTCCGCCCAAACGCTTGCAGCAGAGTTCTTGACCGCAATGGCCCAAGCCACCCACCAAACGAGCCCCATCGCGCACGCCAATCTGGCGCATGTCTACGCGCACATGGAAATGGCCGGCAAGCTTCCGCACCAAGTCACGAAAATCTACGCGCTCCTCAGCCTCGAAATAGAACACCGCCTTGTCGCCATCGAACAGGAACTCCACCATAACGGGACGCATTTGATCGCTTGCGCCTTCGGCAAACTCCTTGAACACAACCAGCGCCTCTTCGCCCTGCTGGGCCAATTCGTCTGCGCGCTGGACGTCTTCTTCCGTCGCAATGCGAATAACCGGCTTCAACGGCGACTTCAGATCGGCGATAAGCTCATCGCTTACCTCCATGATATCGGCCGTTGCCGTGCCGAATTCGGTTCCTCGTTCCGTCTTAACGATTACGTGGTCGTTTGCTTTAACGTCTATGTCGCCCGGGTCGAACCAGAGAACCTTGGTTCCCGCCTGCATCTTAATAGGTGTTACCCGAACCATGTAGAACCTCTCTTATCGTGAACAGAAGCGTGTCCAAGCACGTTTCTGGAGAAACATTATAACTAAGCGCTTCGTCGGTCTTGTACGCTTCGCGCAATGCGCGCATCAGACCCTCAACGTTTACCCTGGCTGCCGCCGCTTCTACGGCAGAACGCTGGTCGATGTTCACCATCAACTCAGGAGTGCCCGAAACCACCATAAGGACATCGCGCAGCCACGAACGGATAATCGCGGTCATTTGCTTGAGCGAAGTACGCGTTGCCTGGGTAAGGGCGCGTTTATGGCGCAGCTCGATTTGGCGCATGGCTGTTTTCGTAAGGAAATCAGCAGATTCCGCCAATTCCTCGCTTTGCTCGGTTCGCACGTTATCGAGCGGGGCCTTTGCACGTTCAATGAGTTCAGCAGCATACTCAAGTACATCGCGGGCATCGGCAACAGACAAACCGGCCAAGACTTCCATCACGCGAGCGCGGAATTCGGTGCGTTCGCTGCTTTTGGCAAACGAGATAGCCTGCGTAATGGAGCCATCACACGCCTCGATTGCCATACGGGCGCGCTCAGGGGTTATCCCAACCTTTTGGGAAAGGATCCCCGCCGCCTCCTGAGCAGGAATATGGCGAAAAGGAACCACCTGACAGCGAGAAACTATGGTGGGAAGCACGCCTTCGCGGGTGCGGCCCAGAAGAACGAACACCACACCAGGCACCGGCTCTTCAAGAGTCTTCAGAAAAGCATTCGCCGCCTGAGTTCCTAAAAGATCGACGCGATCGAGGATATACACCTTGCTCTTTGCACGAATGGGAGCAAGCGAAACATCGGAAACGATTTCCCTAATCTGTTCGACCAAGTAGCCTTGGGCACCCTCGGGGGCGTAATAATGCACATCGGGATGACGGCGACGCAACACGCGGGCGCAATCATCGCATTCACCGCAGCCATTCTTTTCACACAGGATTGCCTGGGCGAAAGCGTATGCCGCAGATGTTTTGTTGGAGCCGGCAGGTCCCGTAAGCAAGTAAGCATGGCTTACCCGACCCGAAGCTATCGTCGCGCGAAAGAACTCGCGCACACGAGGCTGACCAAGCACTCCGTCGAAGACATCAGCCACCGTGCTACTCACCTAAGTTGATCTGGGCTTTTTTATCGGTGTTGCGCTCGAGGATAGATTCGAAGAATCCAGGCTGCCACACAGGACTCGAGGCATCCCAGCTGAATATGTCAGAAAGCTCCTTGAATATGGTTCGAGCCGTTTTGTCTTTGGAGCCCGCAGAGGAAACGACGCGAATGCGCTGGGGGTTTTCTGCTGCGATGCGCATAAATGCGCTATTCACACGTGCATGGAAATCGGCGCCTGCCTGCTCAAGCCTGTCGGCATCTCCGTGATGGGTAGCTCGTTCAAGCCCTTCTTCAGCGGGAGCTTCGGTGGTGAGCAGGATAGTGCGACAGGGATGCACCCCTTGACAGGCGAACACATTGGCCTGGTGCACAAACGATACGGGAAGACCGCGACCATACGCCTGATAGGCAACCGTAGAATCATAGAACCTGTCGAGCAGGACAACCGCCCCTCGCGCAAGCGCAGGAATGATAGTCTCTTTTACGATTTGAGCACGAGCAGCTTCGTAGATGAGCAACTCGGCCTGATCGGACATAGCTGAATTTTCGGGATTAAGGACAATCGAGCGCAGCGCTTCACCAATGGCAGTGCCGCCAGGCTCACGCAAGCACAGAACCTCATGCCCCATTTTGCGCAGGCACTCAGCCAAAAACGTGATATGCGTTGTTTTACCGGCGCCATCTCCGCCTTCAAAGGTGATGAAGATTCCAGGTCCGACAGTAGTATCCTGCGCAGTGGCCACTCGTTAATTCCTATCAGTCGAGAGAGTAAATGTCTTCGCCCATCGTGTCGATACCGACGAAAACGGGGAAATCGGAGACGATGATCTTTCGCAACGCCTCGGTACCCAAGTCATCATACGCTAACGTTTCACACGATTCTATGCACTTCGCAAGAAACGCAGCAGCGCCGCCAACAGCCACAAAGTACACCGCACCGTTATCGATGCAGGCTTGGCGAACCGCTTCGGAGCGATGGCCCTTACCCACCGTTGCGGCAAGACCGCAATCCATAAGATGAGGAGCCGCAAAGTCCATTCGCGAAGCAGTGGTGGGGCCGATAGCGCCAAACGGACGCCCTGCTGCCGAAGGGGTTGGCCCTGCATAGAAAATGGTCTGGCCCGTTAAGCCATACGGCAGCTCTTTGCTGTCCCCCATTTCGGCAAGCAGACGCTGATGGCCCGCATCGCGCAGCGTGAAAAGGGGACCGGAAAGCAAGCAAGCTTGGCCGGCGCGCAATTCTTTCGCCTCTTCAGGGTTTAAGGGAAGAGTAAGGCGTATTGGATCAGCTGGCATGACTACTCCCCTTCCGATTCAGACACTTTGACAACATGAGTGGGAACATCGACCGTTGTGCGACGAGTGGCAGAACAGCTCATGTTCACAGCCACGGGAAGTGCGGCAATGTGACACGGAGCTGTCGAGACCCGTACGCCCAATGCCGTGGTTTGGCCGCCCAATGCCCCCGCGCCAATTCCCGTTGCATTAATTGCGGAAAGCAATTCCGCTTCAAATGCAGCAGCGTCGGGATCGGGGTTCACGGTGCCAAGCGGGCGCATCAAAGCGCGCTTGGCCAACCCACCAACCTTGTCAAACGTGGCACCCACGCCTACGCCCACCACCAAAGGAGGGCAAGCGTTTGCAGCCTTTTCACGCACACAGGCAAGCACGGTATCGATAACACCCTGCTTGCCAGCGCTTGGCGTAAGCATAACCACACGGCTGGCATTGTCGGAGCCGCCGCCTTTCAGCATCACATGCAAACGGCAAACCCCCGGCTCATCGACAAAATGAACCTCACAGAAAGCCGGTGTATTGTCTTGCGTGTTGCCGCGGTCGAACAGCGCATCTTTTACCACCGATTTACGCAAACGCGCATCGATGTAAGATTTTGCAACTGCATCGTTCACACGAGAGAACACATTACCAGGAACCAGCACGTCAGGGCCGGCTTCCAAGCACACCCATACCGTACCCGTGTCTTGACAGATAGGCACGCAGTCATCTGCGGCAACGCAAGCATTTTGCACCAGCTGGTCCAAAACGATGCGAGCACGGGCTCCGGTCTCGGTTTCACGGGCAGCAACCAAACCCGACAAGATATCGTCGGGAACGCGCGTGGCCAGCTGAGGGATAAGAGGCAGCAGTGTCGCCTCGATATCGCCGGGGGTTACCGTTAGCATGTAGTCACCTTAGAACGTTTGCTTACTCGGGAAGATTCTCGAGACCCTTCTTAACACTGGCAGCAGATTCCTGCAGGGCAGCCAGCTCTTCGGGAGTAAGGTCGAACTCGACGATCTCTTCAACGCCGCCCTTGCCCAAACGAACAGGGATGTTCATGTACAGGTCGTTCAGACCGTACTGACCATCGATGTAAGCGCAAACGCTCAATACTTCCTTGGAGTCGGCAAGGATAGCCTCGACCATCTTGGCAATGGAAGCACCTGGAGCGTAATAAGCAGAGCCCGTCTTCAGGAAGGAAACAACTTCAGCGCCGCCCTTGGTGCAACGCTTGGTAACCTCGGCGATGTCCTCTTCGCTCATAAGCTCGGTAATAGGAGTGCCCTTGACGGTAGTGAAACGAGGCCAGCACACCATGCCCTCGCCGTGAGCGCCAAGCGCCCAAGCGGTAACATCAGCAGGATCGCAGCCAAGCTTTTCGCATACCGCAAAAGAAAGACGGGAGGAGTCGAGCACGCCACCCATGCCCATAAGGCGGTTGGAGGGCAGACCAGACTTCTTGAAGGCCAGGTAGGTCATAACGTCAAGCGGATTGGTAACGCAGATATAGATAGCGTTCGGAGAAGCGGCCATTGCCTGCTCGATAACGGAAGACATGATGCCAGAGTTAACGCCAAGCAGGTCTTCGCGGGTCATGCCGGGCTTGCGAGCGATACCAGCGGTGATTACCACGATGTCGGAATCGGCGGTTGCCGCATAGTCGTTGGTGCCCGTTACCTTAACGGTGAACTTTTCCACCGAACGCATGTGCATCATATCAAGCGCCTTGCCCTGAGGCAGACCCTCTGCCACGTCCACCAAAACGACGTCGGCGAGATTCTTGGAAGCGATGATGTGCGCAGCGGTTGCGCCAACATTGCCTGCACCTACGATAGTGACCTTGCTCATTATTCCTCCTGAACGGTTTGGATTCGCCACGTGCCCGCACGGCACGTAATTGTTTTATTCTACTCTTTCTTTATTTCTTCCATGGAAAAACACAAGCTACTCCTGCATACCAGCCGCTCATCCCCCCCCGATCGCTCAAAGGGGAACGCGCATAAAGAGAGCGCCCACAAGGGGCGCTCTCAGAAACTACTCGCTTTTTTCAGCTGCCTTCTTGGCAGGGGTTTTCTTGGCTGCGGTTTTCTTCTTTGCCGCAGGCTTCTTAGCAGCCTTCTTCGCCTCGGCCTTTTCGGCCTTCTTCTTTGCCGCCTCTTCCTTGGCGGGGCAATTGAAGTTCGGACAGAGCTTCCAAGGCCCACGCTGCGTAGTGACGATAACCATGGGAGCACCACAGCTTTCGCATACTTCCTGCGTTGCCGTAAGCTTGCCATACTGCGGAAGCGGATAGCCCGTTTCGCATTCATCGTAGTTCTCGCAGCGGATGAAGCGCTTCAATGTACGCGGATTCTTACGCGCAATGAGCTTCTTCTCCAGGCCCTTTTCCTTGCACGTGGGGCAAATACCCACTTCCAGGTCGGGCTCTTTGTTGGTTTCGCATTCTGGGTCGATGCACAGAACGCGCGGCTTGGAGCGGAATGCCGTGACCTTGATCTGGGGCATGCCGCAAACAGGGCACTTCTCTTCCAGCGCCTCGATCTTGCCCTTAGGCAGCGGATAGGTGACGTCACAATCGGGCCAACCCGCACAGCCGATGAACATTGAGCGCGTTTTCTGCGAAGAGCGCAGCTGCAGGTCTTTACCACACTTGGGACATGGACCCACGTAGGCATCAGCAGCAACGGCATCGGCCAGAGCGTCCTTCACTTCTTCGGAATGAGGAAGCAGGCTTGCCAGCTGCTCGGAAAGCAAATTGCGCGAATTGGTTACCACCTCGGTCTTTGTTTTCTGGCCTTCGGCGATATTGTCCATCTCTTCTTCGAGTTCTGCCGTCATTTCGGGATGGGTGATATGGGGCGCGAACTTATCGAGGGCATCACACACTGCCATACCGAGCTGGCTAGGCTCGATAGGATCGTTCTGCACGTACTTCACCGTATACAGACGCTCGATAATGGAATGGCGGGTAGATTTCGTGCCCAAGCCAAGCTTTTCCATTTCCTGGATAAGGCGGCCCTGCGAGTAGCGGGCCGGAGGCTTGGTTTGGTCTTTCGTGCAGGTTGCGCCATTGAAAGCTATCTCCTGGCCTTCTTCCAGCGCGGGCAGCTGCTCATCTTTCTTCAAGCCATAAGGATAAATGCCGCGGAAGCCCGGCTTCACCAAAACATCGCCCTTGGCCACAAACTCTTCGCCGCCCACAACGAGCGAGACCTTCGTGCCTTCTACGATGGCAGCATCGGAAAGTGTTGCCAGGAATCTACGGGCAATAAGGTTGTAGAGCTTGTACTCCGCCGCCGGAAGGTTGTCGGGCGTTGCCATTGCCGTAGGGTAAATAGGCGGATGGTCGGTGGTTTCCTTCTTGCCGCGTGTTGCATGCAAAGGACCGCCCGAAAGCAGCTGCTTGCAATAGGGGGTATAGGCGGGATTGCCCATGATTTTCTTCACGGTGTCTGCCAAATCGAGCGAAGAGGGGTACACCGTGTTGTCTACACGGGGGTAGCTGATATAGCCATCCATGTACAGGCTCTCCGCCAAACGCATGGTTCGTGCAGGGGTAAGGCCCTCAGCGGAAGCTGCCGCCATAAGGCTCGTGGTGTTGAACGGCACGGGAGGTGCCACGGTGCGCTTGCGCTTCGTGATGGACTCAACGCGTGCCGAGGTTTGGCCTTCGACATGGGCCATTACCGCATTGGCTTCCGCCTCAGCTTTGAAACGCGCCGTTGCATGAGGGGCGATGAAGGCATCTTCGTCTTCGTCGAAAGAGCCTTTGATTACCCAGTAATCTTCAGGAATAAACGCCAAGCGCTCGCGCTCACGGGCAACAATAAGCGCCAAGGTGGGCGTCTGCACACGGCCAGAAGAACGCACGTTGCCGTAGCCGGCAAACTTCACCAAGGTAAGGTAGCGCGTAAGCACCGCGCCCCAGATGAGGTCGATGTCCTGACGCGAAGCGCCCGCACTAGCCAAATTGGTGTCGAGCGTTACCAAGTTGCTAAATGCGTGAGTTATCTCTTCTTTGGTAAATGCGGAATAACGTGCACGGGAAACAGGTGCCGTGTCGTTAACTTCTTGAATGCATGAAAGCGCGTCCGAACCGATAAGCTCGCCTTCGCGGTCGAAGTCGGTTGCGATGACGATGGAGTCGGCTTTCTTCGCCAAGTTCTTCAGCGAACGGATAATGTCTTTTTCCTTGGGGCGCTTTTCGATAGGCGAATACACCAAATACGGCAGCGCATCCATCTTCCAAGCCTTCAGCTCCACGCCATCTTCGGTGAAGGGCTTCTTCTTTTTGAAAGGTGGCCTGGGCAGCGTTTTGGGGATATCGGCCTCCATAACTTCGCCGTCGGCGGAAACGCCACGCCACCCACCGCGCTTCTTATACACCAGCGCTGTGGCAAAATCAGGCTCCAGGATATGGCCACGAAGACCAATGGTGACCCAATCTTCGCCATCGACGGTAAAGCGATATACGGGAGTGGAATATACCTTGTCGGCTTTGGGCTTTGTTGCGCCCAACAAATCTGCGATCTTCTGAGCCGCGTCGTTCTTCTCGGTAACAACCAGTTTCACGCGGTTCCTCCTTTTCTGCCGAGCTTTAAGCCCAGCCGCTATTCACACGGTTTAACCCCGATTTGCTTATTAACGTGTGCGGGGATTTGCTCCTTTGTTTGGCAGTGCTTCCCGAGCACAGCCTTTGCTATGCGGCAGAATAGCGCCGCGCCCACTACGCCTGGAGCCCCTCTGCTGCGTAGCAAGATTCAGCATACCCGAATTGAGAAGCTCGAAGCGAAAAACTTGATAACGGATCCGCATAGCTCCGCTGAAAGACCCACTGGGGAAGCACGGGGCTAATTCGTCGCGTTTTGCAGCTCTTCCTTTTCGCGGTCCAAAACCAAGCGCATGGCTTCGATGGCACATTCAAGCATGGAATCATCGGGTTCATTGGTGGTTAGGCGCTGCATCTGCATACCCGGCCACAAGACAACACGCACCAAGGGATTTTCGGGATGGCTGCCCGCCCACTTCACGGTAATCT
This sequence comes from uncultured Eggerthella sp., assembly GCA_965147435.1. GTDB lineage: Bacteria > Actinomycetota > Coriobacteriia > Coriobacteriales > Eggerthellaceae > Anaerotardibacter. The sequence continues at coordinate 397,775 of CBCTKC010000001.1, forward strand.
CGTATGAGATTCCAGCAATAAGGGGCATAAGCGCAATGCGCACCACGATAAGCAGGGCGAATGCGGCAGGGCCGCTGATCCCCCACCCCTCGATGAGCAAATTAAGGGGAATGATGGTGTACACCAGAATGGCGATAATCATAACCATGATCAAGAATGCCGTACCGCACCGAACATGCAGCCGCGGAAAGTTCCGCGCGTTTTCCGGCGTAAGCTCAAGCCCGTGCTCGTAGCAGTGGATGGTCTTGTGCTCGGCGCCATGATAGGAAAACATGCGCTTGATGTCTTTCATACGCCCGATCAGCCATACATAAAAGACGAATATCACCACACGCATCAAGCCATCAATGATGTTCCATGCAAAGGGGTTGGTTTCGTATTCACCGACCAGCACATTGGATGCCAAAGCAGGCAAGAAGATAAACAGGCCCACTCCTAAAACCAAGCCCATAACCAGGGAAATTGCCATTTCCGCTTTCCCGAAAAACGGCTCTTCTTCCTCCTTGGCGGCGTGAGCGGGAACGTCTTGACCCTCGGACGCATGAAGCGGCGTTTCCCGGCCACCATACGAGTTTTGCTCGTTGGGTTCGGTTACCACCTCAAGCGTTCGCTGGGCACCAAGGGCGTCAATCATGGTATCTGGGCGTCCGAAATCGTGTTTCCAAGAAAACGGGGATTCTTGTTCGGGCTCGCTCCTTCTGGCCTGATTGCCGTCAGATTTTTGAGGGCCCCCATTGTCAATGGATCCCTGATCCTCAAAATCGCATTCTTGACCGTCGAAGTCACCGTCGATGCACAAGCCGCCCGCAGCCACTTCTTCGGCTACCGTTTCAGCCTGTTCGTCTTCGTCGTCAAACGCATGGTTGGCGGCAATCTCAAGCGCCTTATATCCCAACACCAATGAATCGACCAGGGCCACGCACCCGCGCACCAACGGCCAGGAAAGCCACTTGGCGCGCTTTCCCTTCTTGGACAGAGGATGCTCCTCGGAGTGCATATGGCCATCGGGCTCACGCACGGCAACGGCCCAGTTGAGCTTGCCACGCATCATCACGCCTTCGATAAGCGCCTGCCCGCCAATATGGGTACGGCGCTGGCCATCTTCGGTAAATGCTCGTTTCAGATCGCTTCCCATGGGGAAAGGCTACTCCCTTACTACTTTTGGATAGGGGTTTCCGCAGGTCATTTTACCTTCGGGACATGCTCCACGAACACAGGGAGCGCCAGCGTCCATAAAGATATAGGGAGCCGTGGGGCGAACAAGCTCAAGCATGCGATTGGCAAGCTCACGGATTTCCCATTGAGCGCGATTGCAGCAGCGCAAGCTCAGGAAATGAAGCAGCTCACGGATGTTCATGGTGATGACAATCTTAGTTTCTGCGGCATTGGGAAGAAGATAACGGGCATCTTCGGCAGGAACACCCGCATCAAGGAGCTTATGATACGCATCTACAACGGCATCGATTGCCTCATCAAACACGCGGGAGGTATCTTCTTGGGCGGCAACCGTAGGGGGCTTCACCACTTCGACATCCCCTGCGAACTTAACGTAGCGCTGAGACTGCTGGTTGAAGCTGGCCAGACGATGGCGAACCAACTGGTGAGTGAGCGCGCGAGAAACGCCGTCTACCGCAAAGGTATAACTCACGTGTTCCAGCGTAGAAAAATGGCCCGATTTCATAATGGTAGAAAGCACGCTTTGAACGCGCTCCGGTGGCATGGTTTCCATAAGCTCAGTTGCGCCAACGGGGGCGTAGCAAAGACGTGCCGCCGTTGCCACCGCGCGTTCGGGATGTTCGGGGTATTGCAAAAGCTCTACATTCATAGGGCTCGTCCTTTCTCTTCTTGCGCCATAATAGCGAACCGCCCTCAAACAGCCGCCCACAACAAACTGGTTCGCGGAAAGAACACGCTAATAAGCGGCGGAAGGGCGCACCATCAAAATAATGCGCCCCAGAAGAATTGCTCCTCCGAGGCGCATCATGCTAGCGCTCGCTGCCCTTCCGAGAGGCGTTGCAGCTGCGCTCGCTGCCGAAATTGGGCCTACAGTTCTATACGCTCAAACAAATCCCTGCCCACTCCGCATATCGGACAGGTGAAGTCTTCTGGAAGCTCGTCGACGTATTCGATATGGCCGCAAACCGTGCAACGCCACGCGAACGTACGACCCGCCGCAGGGTCCGATTCCTCTTTCTTCGTAGGAACGTCTTCATTGAAGCTTGGTGCCTTGGACGGCGTTTTGCCTCCTTTAACCTGATGGTAGTAGGCATAGGTCATAGGCTCTTCGCCGCCAAAAGATGCGGCATCGGTAACTGTGCCAATAAAGAGCACGTGGGACCCCAGATCGATCTCCTGTTCAACCTTCACCGAAAAATGTGCGCATACCTGTTCGGAAACGTACGGAATACCCTGTGCGGACGTTTCGGTAGTAAAACCCGAAAACTTATCGGTATCGGCGCTTGAATGGAACCCGAAGGCGCCGATAAGCTCCATCGAAGCGGATTGATCAAGCACCGCAACCTCGAACGCGCCCGCCTCGCGCACGCCTTGCGTGGTGAAGTTGTCTTTGTTCAGCGCAATGCTTGCCTGAGCTGGGTTACTCGTAACCTGCGTAAATGTGTTTGCCACGCAACCAACAGGTTTTCCATCCCTTAAGGAGCTAACCAGGTACATGCCGTAGGTTAGCGATCGAAATGCAGTTTTATCCATAGCTCCCAAACCTCCCCTTTGCTTAGCTGTGATCATAGAATACGAAGTGCTATGGGCTACAGCAAGAAATGCCTGGTAAACGGGCTTATTTCTTGGTGCTTTTCTTATCTCGCAAGTATTTCAAGCCCTTCTGGGTTAGCTGACTACCTGCAGCCACTGCCGCACCCGCAGCGCTTTTCGCAACAGGCTTTGCTACCTGAGCTGCTGCACCAGCAACGCCTTTAACGACAGGCTTTGCCGCCCGGACCGCCGCTCCAGCAACAAGCGGAGCTTCGCAAATAACCTTCTTCGCAACCTTTGGAGCCTCTTCGGCTGCTTTGTGAGCGGTTTTCTCGGCAGAGGCTTTAACCGTAGCGGCGGCCTTTTCGGCAACGTCGTCGAGTTTTTCCTCGAAAGGTGTTGCCGAACGACCCGAGCAATTACGCTGGCCCTTGCTTATCAAGGCTGCACCGCCCGCAATTGCCACAGCACCAGGGCCAGGCAGAACAAGCATGGGAACGCCTGCGGCGGTCAAGGCAGTACCCGCCGCTATTTGGGCCGCCCCCTTTATTTTATGCTTCGGGTTCTCCTCGTCGTCCATAGGCAACACTTCGGGAACTACATATTCAAGTTCGGCCGAGACTCCGCTAGCGGATGAATCACCATTATTTACTACCGTTGTTTTATCACCGTTATTCATTGCGGTTCCTTTTCCCAGCTGCACACCTATGCAGCAAATCGAACAAGTACCTTTCGTTGGCAAAGAGCGGAACGCACCCGTCGCAAACCAAACGCAGTCAAACGCCGCCATAATTAACGCGTACCCCACTCGCATCACAGGCAAGATGAACAGCGCGCCCATCTCGCATTAAAGCAAGCAGATACCTCCCGTGCGCGCCTCTTGCACTCCCCGAGAAGATGGGGCATACACGATATGTGCAGCACGACCGAGCACCCTACGCGTCACATTTTCCTGCAATGAATTCAGCTTACGGCATAAACAAACGCAACCGTCGAGAAAGCAAAGATGACGCCAAGCCGTTGCACAATAGGGGGAAATAGCCACTGCGGGAGGGCAAAAACAAAAATTCTCAGATCTCTGCAACTTTTTTTCGATTAGGGACTCCCTTCCGCCCCGGCAAAGCGAAAATCGGCCGCTTTATGGCCAATTATCCACGTTTTCACGCCCCGATCCGCGATTTGGAGCCACGCGACAATCCCTAATCGCAAAAAAGTTGCAATCCGCACCGATTTTTTGTTTTCAGGCTCCCACAGCAGCTTTCGGCAAAGCCATGGGCGGAACAACCCGGGCGCAATGCGATAAGTGGAGCGGGTGTGGGTGCGATGCCGTGGGGAGTGATCCGGGTACAACGCCGCAAAAACGGCAGATGGACGGCACGAGGGACATTGCCGCAAAGAGACGCCTGAAACGCGCCCTAGCCAACGGGCTTGCGGCCCAAAACGAAAAAGGCGCCCGCATAATGCGGACGCCTTCGCCTAAGCACGAATTAAATGCTATTCAGCAGCGTTCTCTGCAACCTCAGCAGCAACAGCTTCTTCAGCAGCCTCTTCCGCTTCGCCTTCTGCAACAACAGCAGCAGCCTCAGCCTCTGCAGCAGCCTTAGCAGCTTCTGCCTCAGCCTTCTTGGCGAACTCAGCAGCACGAGCAGCCTTGGCAGCAGCCTTAGCCTCACGCTCTGCCTTCTTAGCAGCTTCAGCAGCCTCGATAGCAGCAGCGCGCTCTGCCTTCTTAGCAGCCTCGCGAGCAGCAACAGCCTCGGTAGCAGCGCCGAACTTGTTAGCAAAGCGCTGTACACGTCCGCCAGAGTCGATCAGCTTCTGCTGGCCGGTGAAGAACGGATGGCAAGCATTGCAGATGTCAACGCGGATCTCCGACTTCGTGGAGCGAGTCTGGAAGGTGTTGCCGCAGGTGCAGGTTACCGTGCAGTCAACGTACTCGGGATGGATATCTTTTTTCATTGGTTCTCCTTACTATGCCTTGGTTTCCGACCAAAGCGAGATAAGCCTATTTAGTATAGCGCAGAAGCGCGCTTTCGCAAGGATGTGGGACCTTCTTCCCTGTTCCTTCATAACGTCCCATCGAACAAGGGGCTATGTGCTGGCCGCGCTGGAGCTGCTGGCTGGATTCACAGCACCCTACCGAACAAGGCTCTATTGGATAAAAGAGGGCCGCACAACAAAAAGAACCCCGCACGCGAAGCCGAATCCACCGTGTTGCTCCCAGGGTAAATCTTTGCCCCAAGAGCAACACAGTGTGCGGCGGGTGTAACGAGGTTCTTCTAAGACCTATTTCTTCTTGATCTGGCTGGGATGGAACTTGAAGAAGTCGGTGCGCGGAGGGAGGTCGCGAACGCGATGGCGGCGCTCGTCAAGCTCCATGGCATTGCACAACTCTTCCATGCTGTCGAAATCATAATTCCAGCTGAAGAAGTCTTCGAACTCAAAATTCATATAGTCGCAGATGCGCTCGGTGCCACGCGGGACAACCGGATGCATCAGCAACGTTGCGATACGCAGCAGATAGAACGAATCGACCAATACCTGACGGCGAGCATCGGCATCCTCATTGGCCTCCGCTTCGCGAATGCCGCTTGACCAATATTTATTGGCATAACGGATGAACTCGTCCATCAAAGCCATGATGGAATGAAGGTCGACGTGGTACATCAGCTCTTCGTACTTGTGCATGGTTTTATTCACCTTGGCAAGCACATCGGTGCTCACCGCACCGAGGGGCATATATCCCTCAAAATTCTTTGCTGCCTCATAGAAACAACTACGGGCAAGGCGGTTGAATACCTTAGTAAGAAGCGCGCCTTCCTTCAAGGCAGGGTCGGCAACACGCGGATCTTCGCGCTTTTCGGGGTCAGGATCGAAGATTTTTGGCTTGAATCCAACCGATTTCTGGTCGAGCGCCAAAGCGAGGAAGTGGGCACGCAGCTGCTCGGAGGTGTAATGCTCCAAAAGCTCGTCTGCCGTAGGCGGCTTTACCGAGCCAGAGGAAGAAGCCTTCTTGTCGCCAAACAAGATATGGTGATTGGCAATGAGTTTTGTCTGCTGCAATTCGCCTTCAGGAGCATCGGCAACCACGGGCTGCTTTTCCTGAAGGGCAGCGAACAACGCAGGCTGGGCAACGCCGTAGAAATACAGGTTGTCCTGCCCGATAAACTGATACACCGTTGCGTCTTTTTTGCACCAGAAGGAGCGCCATGCCGAGCGAGAAAGACCGCGATCGTCGTTACGCGCCATGGTGAAGGAAAGCGGAGCCCAAAGGCTTTCGGGCCAGCACCATACCGTGAGACCGTCTACCCCTTCGATTTCAGGAACAGGCACGCCCCATTCGACGTTGCCGGAAATGCGGAACGGCACCAATGCCTTACCGGTGCGGAAGCGAATGTTCGCATCGGCCAACACGGTACGCGCTTTATCGCGATCGTAGACGTTCTCGAATTCGATTTCGAAGCTCTGCTTGCCCTTAGCGGCATCGCGATACACATGCTTGGGCAATTTGTCTGCAATTTCCAGGTATTTGTCATGCAGTTCCACCTTGATGTAAATGATGGGCGGAACAAGGAATTCCTTAATGGTCTTGGTAACAACCGGGCGAATGCACGGATCGCCCTCCAAAGCATCGACATAATCACGAACTACGTTGGACAAGCCAGGAAGGTCGAAATACCAATTACGCACCTCACGCATTTCCGGCACCGTGCCCGAAACCGAGGAAATCGGGTTGATGAGATCAACTGGGTCGTACTGGTGGCCCAGGTCGCATTCATCGGCATAGGCTTTTTCGCTTTTGCAGCCCTGCACGGGGCAATGCCCCACCACCTGACGGCCATTCAGGAACATACCCTCATGAGCGTCATAGAACTGAAGGGTGCTTTCCAAATGCAGGAATCCCTTTTCGTGAAGACGCTGCACAAAGGCGGCAGAAATAGAGCGATGAACCTCGCCGCAATGACCGAGGCCGCTGCCCTCGTACACATCAAGGCTAATGTCGTACGCATCGAGCGTTGCCTTCTGACGATCGTGATTACGACGAACATAGTCTTCCAGGGTTCCTTCGAAAGAACCGGATTCAATTTCCTTGCGATACCCCTCTTCGATAGGAGAACCGAAGCAATCGGTGCCGGAGACGAACACCACGTTTTCGGAGCCGATGCGATCGCGGAGGAAGCGGGCATAGCAGTCAGCAGGCACAAAGACGCCGCCCACATGGCCAAAGTGCAGAGACTTGTTGCCATAAGGCATGCCTGCCGTTACAACGGCACGCTTCGGCCACTCGATACGTTCTTTCTTATTTTGCGATGGAGCCATTGCTCTCCAACTCCTTCAACGCCGAAGCCAATTGATCAGCGGAAATAGACTTATTTTCAGATATCAGGTCGAGCAGGGTAGAAATATCGTCCGAGCTATGTTGCCTGAGATTTACCGTTTCGTAATCGGATGCGTGCCCCGCAAGCTTAGCTGCGTATTCGATAGCGTCTTCCTTTGTGCCGATTTCGTCGGCAAGACCGTTTTTCACGGCATCATCGCCGGTAAACGTAAGCCCCGTAGCCAAGGCGCGAACCTCGTCGACAGACATATTACGACCATCAGCCACAGTTTGGATGAACGTTTCGTTGATCTGGTCTACCTGAGCCTGATAGTATGCTCGCTCTTCGTCAGTGAGCTTGCGCGTACCGTAGGTGGAATCCTTGCTTTCGGCAGAAGTGATATCTTCCGTGGAGATGCCGAGCATGCTCATTAGGCCAGAATAATCGACCAGCTGCATCGCTGTACCGATTGCGCCGATGGCGGTGGTATGCGCCGTAAAGATGTAGTCCGCCTGACTGGATATCTCGTAAGCAGCGCTCGCATTGGTAGAAGCGCTCGAAACCACTACTGGTTTGCCTGTGTCCTCCCGGAATTCCTTCACGTAGGTGGACATTTCCTCACCGGCCGTGGCAACACCGCCACCCGAGTTCACACGCAGCACCACCGCGATGATCCTGCTATCGTCTGCCGCTACGTCAAGCTGCTGCTTCAGGCCATCGGGACTGTTCGTGGTACCGTCGTATTGAATGGTGCTGTCGATGTCGATAACCGCAACCGTGTTCGGGAACAGCGGCTCGCTGTCGTAGGAGCTTGATCCGCCCAGGCCGGCAATAGCCGAGGTGCAAGACACAATGCCGAAAACCGACACCAAGCACACCGCGACAATTGCGACGAGCGCCACAATCCACCCGCGTGATTTGCGAGGCTCTTTCCGATAGACGGTTGCCGCCGCAGCAGATTGCGGCGCTTGCTCAAACGGGGGCTGAGGCGCAGGCTGCTCATACCCTACTGGCGGTTGGGGTCCGCCCGGATGCTGAGATAATGGCTCTTGAGGCACATGCCCTCCCTATAAATACAGACAGGTAAACACTGCGGAACCCCGCCGAACGGCAGGGTTCCATTTTTTCGTAATTATAAGCGATGACGATATGCTCTAACGCAGCCAGATCACGTCGCGAACCGAAATCTCATTTATTAGATTTCAATCGTTCCGCTCTCGTCGAAATGACGTCCCTGCTGCGCCTTTTTTGCGGCGCGCATCAGGAATTCCTGGTTATCGTTAGTCTGCTTAAGCGACTTGATAAGCGAGTCCATGGCGCGCTCGACGTTATTACGGTTGGCAAGCACGCGACGCACTGCCCAAATGAGCGGCGCTTCCTGAGGATCAAGCAGCAGATCTTCTCGACGGGTGCCCGACGCAACCGGATCGATCGCAGGGAAGATACGATGCTCCGCCAAAGAGCGATCGAGCTTCACTTCCATGTTGCCGGTACCCTTGAATTCCTCGAAGATAACCTCATCCATCTTCGAACCCGTCTCAATAAGAGCCGATGCCAAGATGGTAAGGCTTCCGCCGCCCTCGATATTGCGGGCAGCGCCCAAAAACTTCTTGGGCGGATACAGCGCCGTCGAATCGACACCGCCAGAAAGGATGCGGCCCGATGCGGGTTGCGCCAGGTTGTAGGCACGCGCCAAACGCGTAAGCGAGTCAAGCAGGATAACAACATCCTGCCCGTTCTCCACCAAGCGTTTTGCCCTTTCAATAACCATCTCGGAAACCGCAACGTGGTTTTCGCAAGGCATATCGAAGGTCGAGGAAATTACCTCGCCATGGATGGATCTCTCCATGTCGGTAACTTCTTCGGGGCGTTCGTCAACCAGAAGGCACATCAGATGTACTTCGGGATTGTTCGACGTAATGGACGCTGCGATATCCTTCAAGATCGTGGTTTTGCCCGCCTTGGGAGGCGAAACGATAAGGCCACGCTGACCTTTGCCGATAGGCGCACACAGATCGATAACTCGAGAAGTGATAGAGGATCGTCCATGCTCAAGCACCAGGCGTTCGTCAGGGAATACCGGCGTCAAATCGGCAAAGCGAACACGCTTGCCAACCTCGTCCAGCGGAACCCCATTCACGGTGTCAATGCGCTGAAGGGCGGCAAACTTTTCCTTCGGACGCGCTGGACGCGTTTGGCCGGTAAGGTAATCGCCCTTGCGAAGATGATTGCGACGAATAGTAGAAGTGCCCACATAGACGTCTTTTTCACCGGGAAGATAGCCGCTCGTGCGCAAGAAGCCATAGCCATCGGAAAGCACATCAAGGATGCCGCTGACCTCTTCAAAGCCCTCGGCCTTCATGCTGGCAGCAAACACTGCTTCGATGAGCTCTGCCTTCTTAAGGCCCTTGAAGTCGATCTCCAACTCCTGAGCCTTTTCGCGAAGCTCAACAACCTTGAGTTTCGCGAGATCTTCCTTGGAAACCTGAGGAGCAACTGGCTCACGACGATTTTGCTGATGCTGGCGACGGCTGTTGTGATAACGATCGTTCTTCTGGCGGTCGCCTCGATCACCCTTCTGGCGATCGCCACCCCTCTGTTGACGGGGCTTGCGCTGACGACGGCCCTTGTGGTCGTCGCGCTCTTCACGTTCGCTGGAGCTCTTTTCTTCAGCAGCGTCAGAAGCATCCGAGGGTTCGGATGACTCTTGCTTTTCCGCCCCTTCAGAAGGAGCCGATTCCTGCTTCGAGGAATCCTTTTGCTTCGATGGAATCTCTTGATCGGCAGAAGAAGCCTGTTCAGAAATTGTTTCTTGCTTAGGCTCGGCTTCCTGTTTGGGAGCTGCCTGCGCATTTTCGCCCTGAGGCGTTTCTTCGGTCTTGGCCTTCGACCTGGATCGGGTGCGGGTTCGCCTTGGTTTGGGCTCATCCTCGGAGGAAGCATCGCCCTTCTGCGAATCGGAAGATTCAACCTGGGGCTCTTCCTTCTTTTCAGCAGCCTTGGGCTTTGCGGGCTTCGCCGCCTTGGGCTTCTGCTCGGCTTCGGTATCGGCAGGAGCTTCTTCGGCTTTCTTCCTGCTTGTCCTACGGCGCTTGGGCTTTTCTTCCGGAGAAGAAGCCTCGGCAGCCGCAGGCTTTACCTCAGCAGAATCGGAGGACGCGGCCACTGCGGCCGCCCCCTCCTGCTTGTCGGAGGCCTTCGCCGTACGACGACGCGTAGTACGTGCCGGCTTTTTTTCCTCGGGCGCAGACTCTTCGACTACTTCTGCATCACTCATGCGTTCTGGACTTTCTCCCAGTCCTTGAGGAACGCCTCAAGGCCACGATCGGTCAACGGATGCTGAACCATCTTCTTCAGCACGCCAAAGGGAACCGTTGCAATATCGGCGCCCATCAACGCTGCCTGGGTAACGTGGTTTGCGCTGCGGATAGAAGCCGCAATGACCTCGACCTGCTCACCGTTTACGGTGTTGGAGGTGAAGTCATAGTTGTTCAGCGCAGTAACAATATTGGCAACCTGATCAAGACCGTCTTCCGAGATGTCGTCAAAACGACCAATGAAGGGGCTGATGTAGCGAGCGCCAGCGCGGGCAGCCAAGATGGCCTGAGGAACGCTGAAGCACAGCGTCATGTTCACCGGAATGCCCTCGGCTGCAAGTGCATGCGTTGCGGCAAGGCCTTCCACCATGGTGGGGATCTTCACAACAACGTTAGGAGCAATTGCGGCAAGCTCGCGACCGTCGGTGATGAGCTCTTCGCGCGTCATAGCAACAGATTCTGCGGAAACGGGGCAATCAGGGCCAACGATGTCGCAGATACGCTTGATGTGGTTGTGGAAGTCATCAAGCTTGCCGCCGATGCGAGAATACAAAGACGGATTGGTGGTTACGCCAGCCAACGCACCCCAGCTTGCTGCCTCTTCGATCTCATCGAGATCGGCAGTGTCCAGAAAGAATTTCACTGGATCCTCCTTAAAAGAAATGAATAACCGTGCAGGCACACTTTGCCCGTAAAAGGCCACCTGCAAATATGCTGTTAAGGGGAATTAATAAGACCCGTTCATGGTAAACAATCGTTTTACACAACGCAAGAACGGAAAAATGCGATCTCTTCCGCATAGCCCGGCAGCTCGTTCGGCGTTTCCAGAATGCAGGGCAATCCCAACAGTCGAGGATGCATCACTACGGCAGCCAGCGCTTCTTTACCAATGCGGCCTTCGCCAATGCGCGCATGGCGATCTTTATGGGCACCGCATTCGTTGAGGGAATCGTTAATGTGCAAAGCACGCAGCCTATCCAGCCCGATAACACGGTCGAATTCCCCGAGCACACCATCCAGGTTATTCGCAATGTCGTATCCCGCATCCCATACATGGCAGGTATCAAGGCAAACCCCCAGATGGCTGTTGAGCTCAACGCGATCGATGATGGCAGCCAGCTCCTCGAAGGTGCGGCCCACCTCGCTTCCCTTTCCCGCCATGGTTTCCAGCAAAAGTGTGGTGGTCTGTTCGGGCGTCAATACGGTATTCAAGACCTCGGCAATAAGCTCAATGCCCACATCCGCCCCTTGCCCTACGTGAGAGCCGGGGTGAATGTTGAACAACTGCCCCGGGGTGCGTTCCATTCGCGCCAAATCTTCGGCAAGCGCCTGAAATGCGAAACTGCGCACCTGTTCTTTCGCCGCACACGGGTTCACGGTATACGAACCATGCGCAACAATGCGCCCAATACCCGCCAACGCCGCCTCTTCCGCGAATGCCCTCACATCAGCATCGTCGATTGCTTTCGCCTTCCCGCCACGCGGGTTTCGCGTGAAAAACGCAAACGTGTTAGCGTCGATGGAAGCTGCCGTTTTTGCCATTGCGGCATACCCTTTAGCCGAAGAAAGATGACAACCGATAACGGGCATGCGCCCATCTGTCGGTTGCCGCAATACGGCTTGGTATTCGGACATGTATTCTCCTTTTTCTTTGCCTTGCATATGACGGGCCGAATCAAGTGCCGGCTACTCCTGCTCGCTGAGCAGTTCGGCGGCGTGGGCAAGAGACGTTTCGCTTACCTCGCCGGCAAGCATACGGGCAATTTCCGCCGTTCGGCTTTCGCCCGAAACGGAGGTCAAGCAGGTTTGCGGCAACGCATCATCGGACTTCGTTACCAGATAATGAGTATCGCCGCACACGGCAACTTGAGGAAGGTGCGTTACCACAATGACCTGATGGGTTTTTGCCAAATCGCGAAGAACGGCACCAAGTGCACGAGCGGTACTACCGCCCACGCCAGCATCGATCTCGTCAAACACCAGGGTGTCTACCTGGTCACATTCGCCCAATGCGACCTTCAGGGCAAGCATCACGCGGCTCATTTCGCCACCCGAAGCAATTTTGCCGAGCCGTTGAGCGCTAAGGCCCTCACCAGCAGCAAAAAGGAACTCGAAAGACTGAGAGCCCCATGTGTCCCACTGCCCACGCGGTAGATCAGAAATACTTGCCTCGAGACGTGCGCCCTTCATTTCCAAACGAGTCATCTGGGCTTGGACGGCATCGATAAAGCGAGGAATAACCCTGCCGCGAGCTTCCGCCAAGGCATGCGCCGCGTCGGCAAGTGCCGATTCCGCTGCATCGCACCTCTTTCGAGCCTGGGAGATAAGCTCGTCGCGCCCATCGTATTCGCGGATTTTCGCCTCAGCTTCGGCACGCTGCGCCAACACATCTTCCATGCGCGGACCGAAGCCACGCATAAGACCCTGCAACTCGGCAATGCGGTCCTGCGCCGCCTCCAGCTCTTCCTGGGGGAAATCGACACCATCTTTGTACGTCGCCAAATCGCGACCCACATCCTCCAGCGAAAAGAATGCTTCACGCACAAGCTCCAACACGGATTCAACGGAAGTGTCTACCGCCGCAATTCGCTCAAGAGATCCCAATGCCGACTCAAGAGATTCCAGCGCACCGCCCGATCCCGTTAGATTGCGCTGGGCAGACATGGCCTCATGGACCAGCATTTCGGCGTTTTCCAGGCGAGGCATTCGCTCGATAAGCTCTTCGTACTCACCTTCCTGGGGATCTGCTTTGCCGATCTGCTCCAAAGCGAAGCGTGCCCTGTCGAGCTCGACGGCATCGGCTGATTCCAGCTTTTGCAGGCGAACAAGCTCGGCAGACGCATCGTTTGCCGCAGAAAGGCATGCTCGATACGCCCCCAACGGCGCACTGATTTCTTCTTTGCCCCATTCGTCGAGCAAAGCACGCTGATAGGCTGGCGAAAGCAAGCGCTGATGCTCGTGCTGCCCGCAAAGATCAACCGTCTGGCCCAAGCCGCCGGCAAGCTCCTTCACTGAAGCAAGCGAACCGTCAATGGAAACGCGACTGCGTCCTTGCACACCGATGCGGCGCGCAGCCACCACGCCGTCCTCCCCGCATCCTTCGCCAAAGAAACGGCCCTCTACCTGGAGCTCTTCGCAGCCCTCGCGCACAAACGACGCACCAGCGCGCTCGCCGACCAGAATCTTCAGCGCATTCAGCAAAGCGGTTTTACCCGTGCCCGTTTCGCCTGTCACCACAGTAAAGGCGGGGCTTGGCGCAAACGTTGCCTCGTGGATCAACGCCACATCGCGAATATGCACTTCATCAATCATGGCAACCCCTTTTAGGTGCTCGGCGCACCGTGTTCGTATCTTTCATCGTTTGATTTTACGCTACCGAATTCGAAAGGCATGCGAAAGCAATCGCAACAAACCACCACGCCGCACAGGCTATTGTCTCAAGACATATCTCCAGTATGGACGCACGAATCGCTACCGAAGCCGTATACTGAAACATACTCGTAACGAAAGCCTGAGGTCATGTCTCTTAATGATGCGCCACATATCGAAGCCCACGGAATGCTTGCCCAGCTTCCCGCATCGGTATGCGCTGTCATCGACGCTTTGGAAAAGCGCGGTTTTGAGGCATGGGTTGTTGGTGGCTTCGTGCGCGACGCCCATCGCGGCGTCGCGCCCCACGATGCCGACATCGCCACCAACGCCCACTGGGAGCAAACGCGCGAAGCGTGTCTGGCAAGCGGCATGGCGGTGCACGAAACAGGAACGAAGCACGGTACGGTAACCGTGGTTTATCAAAACGAACCCATCGAAGTTACCACCTTCCGCACCGAAGGCGCCTATACCGATCACCGCCACCCCGATAGCGTGCTGTTCGTTGACACCATCGAGCAAGACTTGGCGCGACGCGATTTCACCATCAACGCAATGGCGTTCCACCCGGTTCGTGGCCTTGTAGATCCTTTTGACGGGCAGAACGACTTGGCCAACAAGATAATCCGCTGCGTCAACGATCCCGGTATCCGCCTGCAAGAAGATGCCCTGCGCGTTCTTCGCGCTATGCGCTTCGCTTCACAGCTCGGGTTCTGGATTGACCCTGATACTGAAGCCGCCATACGCAGATATGCACCTACCCTCACCGACGTTGCAGGAGAGCGCCTAAGGCAAGAGCTCGAAAAGCTCCTCTGCGGAAGCTACGTGCGCCAAACCCTGCTTCGGTTTCCCCGCGAACTTGCCTATATTGTTCCCTGCATTGAAGCCATGGACGGCTTCGACCAACACAACCCTTGGCACATCTACGATGTATGGGAACACACCGCTGCGGTAGTCGAAAACACCCCCGCCTACCCCTTGGTGCGTTGGGCGGCGCTGTTTCACGATGCAGGCAAGCCCGATACGTTCCTCATTGGAGCAGACAACTTGGGCCATATGCCCAATCACCCCATAGCAAGCGTTCAGCACATGCGCGAAAGCGCAAAAACGCTGCATTTCAGCAAGAAGATGCAGCATGATCTCGACTTGGTTATCCGCTACCATGGCGACAGACCCGAGCCCACAACAAAAAGTGTGCGCAAGCTGTATGCCCTGGTAGAACACAACGAGGACCTGTTCCACGCAATTTGCGACTTGATGCGGGGCGATGCGAGGGGAAAATCGACCCGTGCAACAAAATGGATCCAGAAGATCAACGCGGCCGAAAGCCTATTCAATGAGATGCTCAAGCAAGGCGAAGTGCTTTCTCCTGCCGACCTACCAGTAAATGGCACCGACCTTATCTCTCTCGGCGTACCTCAAGGACCACATGTTGGGCTTGTGCTCAGCGAGTTGTTCAGCGCCGTAGCCAACGAAGAGGTGGCACCTGAGCGCGAAGCACTTCTGGCGTTGGCAAGGCGATTCATGCAATCCTAAACCGCCTTGTTAGCGCAGCGCGAATAGGTGGTTCACGGGACCGTTGCCTTTCCCTAACCCAGGATTTGATTGGATTGCTTCAGTGAGGTAGCGCTTCGCAAAAGCCACGGCATGCTTCAAAGTTTCGCCCTTCACCAAATACGAAGCGATAGCAGAAGAAAGTGTGCAACCGGTACCATGCGTGTTCTTCGCTTCCACGCGCTGAGCGGAAAGCCACGTCACCGCACCGTTTGCTTCCAGCAGCACATCATCGGCTTCTTCAGTCAAATGGCCGCCTTTCACCAGAACGGCCTGCGCTCCTTTCAGCTGAATAGCCTTCGCTGCAGCCAGCATATCCTCTTTAGTTTCGATGCGCATGCCTGAAAGCACTTCGGCTTCGGGGATGTTTGGCGTTACCACGGAAGCCTGCACGAGCAAATCGAAAAGCGCTTGCACTGCAGGCGCCTCCGAAAGCACAGCCCCACTTGTGGCAACCATGACCGGATCGAGCACGACATTCTGAGCATCGAAACGCTGCAAGCCCTGCCCCACCGCATGCACCACTTCCGCCGTAGGGAGCATGCCGATCTTAACTGCATTGGGGCAAATATCAGAAAACACGCTTTTCATCTGCAGTAATACAAAATCGGGATCCGTCGCAACCACTCCTTGCACACCCATGGTGTTCTGCGCGGTTAGCGCTGTGACAACCGATTCCGCATAGACCCCCAAAGCGCTCATGGTTTTGATATCTGCCTGAATGCCAGCTCCGCCGCTTGAATCAGAACCAGCAATGGTTAGCGCTGTTTTCATCTTCTCTCCTTGCTCAAGGCAAGCTAACGGCTCGGGTATCGAGGGGAGCCTGAGTCACCTCAACGCCCGAACACCCGCCGCTCGCATCACAGGTAAAAGCGGCTGCCCAAAGGGACAGCCGCTTCATACTTGCTATTTGTCGGACATTTCCTCGCCGAGGTCGATGGTAAGACCATCCATGATGGTATTAACCGTACGAACCGCACACATCTTGCCGCACATGGTGCAGGTGCCCTCCGTCGAGGGAGGCGCGCTCTCAAAGTACTTGCGGGGCTTCACCGGATCGATGGCAAGACTGAACATTTCCTCCCAGTCCATACGGCGACGAGCGTCGCTCATGCGGTTGTCGACATCACGCGCATGGGGGATACCCTTAGCGATATCGGCAGCATGAGCTGCAATTTTAGTTGCAACAAGACCCTCACGCACATCATCGGCATCGGGCAAGCGCAGATGCTCGGCGGGCGTTACATAGCACAGGAAGTCGGCGCCACACGATGCGGCAACCGCGCCACCGATAGCAGACGTAATGTGGTCGTAGCCAGGAGCAATATCGGTAACCAGCGGGCCAAGAACGTAGAACGGGGCGTTGTGGCACAAGCGCTTCTGGATCTTCATATTGGCGGGGATCTCGTCCAATGCCATATGGCCAGGACCCTCAACCATAACCTGAACGCCTGCATCCCATGCACGCTTGGTAAGCTTGCCGATCTCGATAAGCTCAGAAATCTGCCCAGCATCAGTAGCGTCGTAGTTGCAGCCGGGGCGCATAGCATCGCCGATGCTGATGGTCACATCGTGCTCATGCAAGATTTCCAGCACTTCGTCGTAATACTCGTAGAAGGGGTTTTCGTTGCCCGTAGCCTCCATCCAGGCGAAAATCAGCGAACCGCCGCGGCTTACGATGTTCATCAAGCGACCGGTTTCTTTGAAGTTTTCGATGGTACGACGGTTCATGCCAGCATGGATGGTTACGAAGTCCACACCGTCTTCAGCGTGAGCGCGAACAACGTCCAAGAAGTCCTGAGCCGTAATACCAATAAGAGGTTTTTCCAAGTAGCCGATGGCATCGTACATGGGCACCGTACCGATCATGGCGGGGCTCATGTCGATAAGATGTTTACGGAAATCGTGCGTTTTGCCGTGATTGGAAAGGTCCATGATGCCTTCCGCGCCCAGCTCGATAGCAGTACGCACCTTCTCGAGTTCCATTTCGGCGTTCATCAGGTCGCCAGAAATACCCAGATTAACGTTTACCTTGGTACGCATACCCTCGCCTACGCCCTCGGGGCTCAAAGCGGCATGGTGTATGTTGGCGGGAATGGCAATGCAGCCCTTCGCAACACCTGCACGAATCTCTTCGGGCGTTTTATGCTCCTTGGCGGCAACTGCTTCCATTTGAGGCGTGATTTTGCCCGCACGGGCATAATCGATTTGAGTGATGAGACGTTCTTGCGCCATCACGGCTCCCTTCGTTGGCATTATCCATACAGGTTCTATGGGTCGGGGCCTTGCCCCCTCTCAGCCGAACAGCCGCACATCGCGGGCGGTTAGCTCCCCTGTTATGTGGTTACGTTATTGTACTCGTATATAGGTATACGCCGCGCGCGGGAATTCCAAAAGGGGGAAGATAACCCACAGCGAGCCTTCTTCCAAGCTGATGCTGGCAGGCCCGCCAATAAGCTCGTTGGATATACCCCACAGCGCCCGGTTCGTGCAGGTTGCGCCGCCGAGCTCCCACTCCAAGCCCACTTCGGTAACGCCTTTGCACACATCGCTATGGGAAAGCACCGAACACATGCCTTGCGCACCTTCCGCAAATGAAAGAGAGCAGAACGGCCCTGGTGCCACCAGCGGGGCTATTACCGTTTCCTCGCCAATGCCCCACACGCATGTTCCTCGAGCGGCCGCTTGGATAAGCAACTGCAAGTTGCCTAGGGAGTGGTCGAGCCTGCCCGTAAACGCATCGCAGATAACCAGCTCCTCAAGACCCTGCTGCTCGGCATGGCCAATTGCCAAATCCATATCGGTGAAATCCTTGTGCATGTCGTACTCGAACACGCATGGATGCTGAGGTACCGCTCCAAGCGAATCGAAATCGCCGAACACCGCATCAGGTACAATGCCGCGCTCCTGCAACGCCGCGAACCCGCCATCGACCGCATACACCGCATCGAATCCCTGCGTTTGCAGGATGTAGTCAAGCTCTTTATGGGCCGAAGGCGCAGCGCCAACAAGCAAGCAGCGTTTCATATGAAAATCCTTTCAGAGCGAAAGAGTACGAGAATCATCCCTAACCATGAAACCAGAAAAACGAATAGCAGAAGTCAGAGATCGAGGAAACATCATAGGGGAATTTTCCGAAGCCCTCAGGTTCATATCAGTCGGCGAGGGCCAATCCGATGTCTCAGATTGCTTTGAAAGCAGGCGCCAGACGGGCTTCGCCCGTCAAGGCTGCTTGCAAAAGCAAGATAAGGTGACCGATTGGTCCGCAGCGTCGGCCGTATACATCGTTCGAAGAACGATGTATACTACCACCTCGAGTGAGCCGGGCAATCGCGTGCGCAAGCATGAGGAAAGTCCGGGCTCCCAAGGGCAAGATGCCAGCTAACGGCTGGGCGGGGCGACCCGACGGACAGTGCCACAGAAAAGAAGACTCCCCTGCATGCAGGAGAAAAGCTGAAACGGTGCGGTAAAAGCGCACCAGTGCGTTGGCAACAACGTAGCTTGGTAAACCCCATCTGGAGCAAGCGCAAATAGGAATGCCATACGGCCGCCCTTCCGTGCATTCGGGTTGCGTGCTTGAGCTTTGCGGCGACGCAAAGTCGAGATAAATGGTTGCCGATTACAGAACCCGGCTTATAGGCTCACTCGCATTTCAATGCCGTCCCTTTGGGCGGCATTTTTTAACCATATCGGCATCAACCTATATCTCGGATTGAGAATCAATCAAACGACGATAGTACAAACAGCTCTCGTATAAGTCGTGATGCATTCCCTGCCCCTCAATTTTTCCCTCATTAAGAACGACGATCCAATCGGCGCTTAAAATGGAGGACAACCTATGAGCCGCATAGACGATCGTCCGTCCATCAAAAAGGCTTCTCAAGAGACAATCTACTTCGCGCTCGGAAATTCCATCAAGACTCGAAGTTGGCTCGTCGAGAATGAGCACTTTAGGATTACGGATAATAGTTCTAGCCAATGCGATACGCTGTCTTTGCCCTCCCGACAAGGCCAGACCCCGCTCGCCAACGTCCCTATCCAAAGGAATATCACCTAATCCAACAGAATCAAGGGCATTCTCCATGTCGAAGCGAGAAGCTGAGAGTTTTGCAAGCCTTAAATTATCCTCGACGGTACCGCTAATCAAACTAGCGGACTGGTCTATAAAGCCAATTGAATCCCGATATTCCTCAAGGGGGATATCGGACAACTCAATACCATCAAGGAGTATTTTCCCTTTTGAGGGAGAGAAAAAACGTTCCATCAAACCCAAGCACGTTGACTTCCCCCCACCCGAAGCTCCAACTAACGCAGTTACTTTCCCAGGAGGAATGCTGAACGAGGCATCGTTCAAAGAGTCATTCGAGGACGATGGGTAGCAAAATGAAACACGATAAAAAGTAAAAGATGGACAAGGAGAAATGCCTCCCTCTTTGTGGCAAGAAGAAGGAAGACTCCTAGGATGAACTAGGGTTTCAAAGTCTCTAATTCTCTCGTCGCCTACAGCAGCTTCGCGCGCATATGAAATAAAACCAACAAATTGGCTTACCGAAGAAGAAAAGTAAGAGAAGTACATCAAGAAAACTACAAGATCGGAAAAAGCCATTGCGCCCGCAGCAACCTGCCAGGATGCAAACAAAATCGTTCCAATATTCGCAAGCTGCATCAAGACAGACGATATCGGAGAAAGAAAACCGGCAAGCAGAGACAATTTAAAGCCAGCTTTTGCAGCAGCCTCTATTTCGACTCCGAGAGATTTTTCCGCCGAGCTCCATGCGTTATAAGATCGCAAAACCCGATTCGTGAGAGCGAATTCCTGGGTTTTTACTGTAATACGCAAAAGAAGCTCCTGAACCTCTTTCCTGTAGCCCGACATCGGGCGCGATGCAACGACCGAAAAAAGCAAGGATAGCAATCCAAACCCCAAACCAATAACAAACGTCATGGGGGAAATGAGAACCAGGGCAACAAATGATCCGAAAAACACGAACAAGGACTGAACAAGAGAAACAAGCTGCCCAGGGAGTCTCTTAACCAATTCAACATCACTTACAATGCGCTGAGAATACCAACCTGAAGGTCGAGCTTCCTGGCTCAAAACCGACAAAGCAAAGAACGAACGGGATAGACGGCCTCTTATTCGCTTAGCTAGTCCCTCGCCTATCTTGGCAATCAGAACCTGCTGGCCCATAGTCAATAGGGCGCTTGCAGCAAGAAGGATCAGCAGGATTATCAAGGGGTCGAAAGCATTTGCCCCTTCCTGTGCAGCCTGAATCAAAGCTCCACCATATTGGGGCTGAGCCAGCAAAATTATCTGCCCGAGTAGCCCCAGAGCCAAGCAAGCGACAAACACCCACCCCAAAGAAGGGACATACCTCTTTAATAAAACGATTATTGTTCGCATGGAATCGGACTCCCTCTATCGGAGAAAAAGACGACAAAGCAACCTCCCTTTTCTATTCCACGGCCTTACGAGCTAAAAGAACTTTTCCAGCGCTTACGCTTGGCAGCACCATCAGCATGGGAGATAGAACGACCGCAAAAGAAGGCGCGAAAATCAACAGCGAGGAAACTAAGCAGGCAGATAAGGGGAGGCTAACCGAACAAACGGCAGAAGCAATAGCCCCAGAAGATAATGCGCACGCCATGCCAACGATGAGCGCATTAAACGCATGGATGAACGACTCACATATCATCATTTCGAAGATCGATCTATGACTCGATCCACACGAAATGAACGTCCTTCCTTCAAGAACCCTGTCGTTTGCCGTCATTGCAACAACAGCCACAGCTCCAGCAACGCAAACTAAAATAGGGGCACCGAGAAAGGACAGCAGCTGTTCAGTGCTTATCCCGCTTGCTTCGATTCCCTGACCCCTCAGATAGACAACCAGAGCATCAACAACAGCAATGAGCCCCGCAACCAGCGAAATGCCTATTGCAATAGGCATTTGTATCGCCACAGATTCATCGGAATAGAAAAGTACCTTGCTCTGGGCAACCAGCCAGACCGGAGAGCCCCTCCAAGGAGCAACAGCCGTCCACGTTTTCACCACCCAAGGGAGCAACGGCCTCAAAACGACAGAGCAGAACAAAGCAACAACAAAGGGGAGGAATACAAGACAACTGATTCGAGCCAGCGGGTCTGATTCGACGGAAATTGCAATCAACGAAAAAAGGCCAACAACTAACAAGGCACAGACAACGATGCGGAAGGCGCCGATTTTCTTTCTATATGGCAATTGACCGCCCAGGGTTAAAAGAGGGGAAACATTCAGGGAAGAATGCACACTGCTCAACCCACCAAGAACAAACGCAAGGAGCTCAACGCAAGCGACCAAGGCGACAACCGGAAAATCAAGACAAGCCCCCAAACAAACAAAGACTTCAAAGCAAGGAATCGCAAAGCCGAAAGCAATGAAACCCAACATCAAGCCAAGAAACGAAGCAATTGCTATCTGAACAAAAAAGCAAAGTCCTACATATCTCCTGCGCATGCCTAGCAACCGCCACACAGAGTAAGATGGCTCTTTTTTCTTTGCAACAAGTCGCGCCACAGAGGCAGATACGGGAATGGAAGCAATCCATGTCAGAAACAGTGTTGCGGTTCCCGCATTGAGCAGCTGCCTCGAAGCCGCCCCCTCTAGCCCATAAGACGAAGATATGAGCAAGGCGGACCAACCGCTAGCAACGCCACAAAAGAAGGCGACCAGAATAATACCCACCCAATCAAGCCATCTATTCCTTAAGTCAGAAATGAACAAACGCCACATGGTTACCCCTCCAGCAAAAGGGCTATTTCATGCGGGGCGGGATGGTTGAGCTCCGCAGCAACCATCCCATCTTTCAGAATCACAACACGATCGGAATAAGAAGCTGCCGTCAGATCATGGGTTACCATCACAACAGCACGATTACCCTGCTTCGATTCGCGACGCATTATATCCATCACCGCTCGCGTATTATCAGCATCAAGAGATCCTGTAGGCTCGTCTGCAAATACTATTGGAGAATCAGTAGCCATGGATCGCGCTATTGCTATACGCTGCCGCTCTCCTCCCGACAATGAATCTGGATAGTCCTTTGCCTTATCGGCGATACCAAGGCCACTAAGCAAAGCTAGCGCATCTTTTTTCGTAGCTTTCTTTCCAGAAAGTCGAGCGGGAATCCAGACGTTATCTACGGCGTTCAGCGATGGAATGAGATTTAAATTCTGAAATACGAAACTGACCAAACGCCTTCTGACTTCGTCTCTCTCTATAGTGTTCATTGATGAAATCAAGTTGCCATCAAGGGCAATAGAGCCCGAATCTATCTCTTCGAGGCCCGAAAGGCAGTTCAACAGGGTCGTTTTTCCCGACCCACTTGGGCCGACAATAGAAACGAACTCACCCACGTTAACCGAAAAGTCAATCCCATTCAGCACCCTGTTCTTCCGAAGCTTTTTTCCTTTGCCGTACATGAAAGACTTTTCTATTCCCCTTGCATCAATCAAGGCTGACATCGAAGAATCACGCCCTTTCTGCAATTGCCGGGCATGCGAAAGCATGCCCGGCACTATCTTTGCTTAGCCGCACCAAAGGCTCACAGAGCTGTTATCGCCATTGCACATAAAGCTAGCTCCAGATGCCCTAGGATCGATTGCATCGCTAGAGGCTTCGAGCGACTGAAGATCCAACATAGAACCCATTTCCTTCACCTCCTTCCTTGATTTGTGCGCATATTTATATCAATGAAGAGAAACGGGAAACCATCCAAAAGGATGCTCGACCGAAGACAGGAGAAATCCGATCAGCCCAGCGGAACCAGTTGAATAATCAACCGATAAGCAAGAACCACCATTTCCCAAGGCCCAAATTGGCCCCTCGAAATCTTGGCTTTGCTCCCGAAAGCAAAACTCCCCTATCACGTTCCTCACCATTGCTGAAATAACATCAGCGTTTTCCTCCCCATCAATGCAGAGAAGTGCCGCTGCTTTGCCTAATAGCCCATGGAACAAGCCACCGTTCAGGGCAACGTATTCTTTGAGCGAAGAAGAAATAGCTTTAAGCTCATTTGCATATCCATCCGCATTGCATAAGGCAAGTGAAACCCCAATACCCGCAATGCCCTCAGATAAGTACCCAAAATCAATTCCCGAATAATCAACTGACAAAGAGCCATCAGGTTTTACATCGAGTCCCGAAAGTTCGTGTTCGAGGCAAACGTTAGCCAAGCGATTCCACTCAGCCGATTGCTCGACAAAGCATGCAGCCAACTCATGGCAAGCCAATGCCGCACCAGACCAGCCATCGAACAATCCAACGGCATTCCCGGTTTCCGCGCCATCACTTACTGGTTCGAGATTCTTCAATACGGAATCTCGCAAAAAATCAGCAGATTCTCCAAGGAGTTTTCTCACCTGGGGACAGCCGCAATCTGAATTGATTTGCAAGAGGGAAAGAACCGTTCCAGCAATTCCGCTTCTTATCGAAATATCATCAGAGGGACCGTACGGTAAAGAAAGAGGAAGCAGACCTATTGCCTTTTCACAATATCCAAGCTGCGAAAAAACGCTTGCTATTCCCACTGTTCCACGAAGCAGTCCATGAAAATGCAAAGAGATTTCGCTTTTCAAAAGCTTCGTCGTGATCCATTCAACATCAGAGGAAACATCAAGCCCAAAACGACCAAGCATGAGAGCAACACCCGCAGCGCCAGTCTCTATGTCCAATCGGCCTAAAGGCCCATGCAAGAATTGTGTAGCATCACCAGGATAGAGACGGCCCTCCGAATCATCGGGCCTTCTCGATTTTGCAATTCCTGCAGCCAAACGCTGCGCAAAGCTGCACGAATCGATTTTTTCACTCCCAACCGGCACCAAGCCAAACGGGGAATCAAATATGCGGGAAGCCATACAAGACAATTGCTCTTCCAGCATGTCCTTAACTGAAGATGGAAAATGCTTATCTATAAGAGGAAGCCGCTCATAAAGAGAGCGTGGAGAGAAAGAGCTACTCCAAGAAGGCCAAAAGAGATAGGACAAAACACATGCCAAGCCGAATTCGTCCCTCTCTTTATTGGCGCATTTGCAGAGCGGAGAAAAACCAGGCATCCCCAAGCACGCCGAATCAGCCCCATCGATATCGCTACATGCCTCAAAATCGATAAGGCTTACTGCAAGATTTTTATCAACGATGAAGTTTTTTGGATTAACATCCATCAAGGCAACGCCCGCGCCATGAACTGCATCCAAGAGGCCCAGCATTTGTCGAGCAATTACCAAGGCTCTCTCGGAATAGCGAAGAGCATCGTCCTCTCCAAGACGAAAAGGATAATTACTGGCAACCCAAGACTGCAAAGTGACCCCGGCACAATATTCCTCGACCAGAAATTCGTGTCCGCAAACTGTCTTATACGAGTAGTAAGAGGGAATCCCCTCAATTCCCTGCAGCCTGATGAGCATCGACCGCTCATGCCTTAAGCGTAGCACCGCATCGCAATCGGAAGAAGAATAGCCAGCATACGACCGAGCCTCTTTGGCCACAATCTCGCAACCAGTCTTGAGATTAACCCCACGATAAACCCCACCCGCATTGCTGAAATGCAGGCTTTCCAAAATTGAATAAGGAGCGAAAAGAAGCTCAAATTCATCTGATGGGTTGATACGAGCATCGACCTGTTTCTTTATGCCAAAGGGGACGGAAACAAAATCAGGCAAGACGAAGAATGGCTTTCTCTGATCTTCAGTCAGAGAGCCATCCGGCCTTCGTATTGCCAGCCTGGAGACGCCCTTTCCATCTTCTTCCAAAAGATATCGAAAACCACCGTAGCGGAAGAAAACCGGAGCTTCCTTGTATCTGATGTCAGACAACACATAGGGACCATGGAAATTCCCCAAAAGACCTTCTAACTCTTCCAAAAGAGCAAGGAAGTCGCCAACTGACCCTGGATAGATTGTTATAAATTTGCCCGAAGAGGACCTATTTGCATTCTTACCGTTCAGTCTCAGAAAGCTCCCATACGATACCAAATGCTTGAAAGCAACTCTCTTCTTGACTAAAAAGCCACCCACAACATCGAGCAGCAATTGGGCTTCCGTGGGACATGAGCTTAGGTGGATCTTCCATCCCTGATCAGGCAAGTTCACCTTTGCGGGAAATAAATACCTCCAGGTTGAATCAAGCTGACACGCCCAATCCGAAGGGACTTCGCAAGAAAAAGACTCTGTATTTTTCGCCTGAGCATACTCTTCGAAAAATGGCGAATCCTTGGCAATATGAAGCATTCTGTAATTGGTTAAGTTATGGTAACCATGCCTCATAAAAGCCTCCCTAATGGAAATAATATATTAAGAAGTTAACTGTTTCTTTTAACTTCTTAAAGTTAAGCATTATTTACTAGTACTTAGAGAGAAACCGATGATAGGCGGTTGACCTGAACGGTAAGCGGTTTTGAACATAAAAAATGGGCGCTGGTGAATTCCAGTGCCCATCATCAAGTGCAATAGCATCTATTGACTATGATACTTTTTATACTCCTCCAAAAAGGTCTCACCGTATCTTTTTTCAGCCTCTTCATCGCTAAGATACTCAAGTAAATCACCAGGTTGGCAATCGAAAACCTCACAAATCCTATCAAGACTGTCAATTCTTAACGCACGAATTTTCCCGTTTTTTATCCTCGATACCGTCTGAACCGTGCATTCAAGCTTTTCTGCCAGCTCTACGGATTGCATCTTTCTCGAGGCAAGCAATTTGTCCAAGTTGAACACTATAGCCAAAAATATGCCCCTAAACCGTATCGTCCGACAACTGCTGCAACAATGCTCCGTATTTAAACACATATGACAGAATAAAGCCAATAACCGAAGCCACCAAGGTCGAAATGCTCAGATCCGCCACCACTCCATCCCCTTGCTTCGCCAAGCCAATTCGCATAACACCAAGAGAATAACCATCAAAAGGAATCACGGAGACAACCGCCTGAAGGACAAAACTGGCAAGCAGCAAAAAACTCACTACTTTAATTTGCCGAGAAGTATGCATAGTGAACGGACTGCTCCCATGGCGTATCGAATTGCAAATACTTCCAATTACGTAAAGGATATAAATGTTTATGAAAGCAGACACCGCAACAGGAACAGCGTAAAGAAGATGACAGACCAAGTCACACAAACCAACTTGTGAGGTTACCAAGGAAACGAAAAATGCGACAAAGAGCAAACTCCATCCAATGACGAATGTCGCCATAACGACTCGCAAGGCAACATACAATGGCTTTGCGATATTCTCCAGGCGAAGTAAAGAAGCCCTTGCTTCGTTTGATTCCCCAAACAACTATGTCTTCCTTCCGTTATCAGCAGTCCAACTTCGGCTTTTTGAGAGGCAAACTTTGAAGGCCAATGGTCACGCAGCCATTAGGAAGCCCTATATTCAAGCAACTTGAAACTTGTTGATTTGGAATGGAATAAAAAAGCATTCTATCTCCTTAACTAATTAATAAAAACTATTAACTAATTATTGCTTACTATCACCAATAAACTATGTCCATAATTGCTCATGTTAACGGTAGGAATCAATCGGTTACGCATAGAATCTTCTAAGCAAATCGCCAAGCAGACCATAAAATTTTTTGGCTAAGGCGCAATACGGATCACAGGATCGGACGTCACCATAGGCATACAATGAACGGGCACGGCAGCCTCCGCCGCATAAATACTTCATGCCGCAATTCGAGCATCCTGAAATTGATTCAACGTCCAGAGTCGAAAAGGGTGAATTATCAATTTTTTCTTCGACATCCGCAAGACTATCCTTCAACAAGTTCGCAATGGTATAGCCATCAAACTGCAACATATGACAGGGATACAGGAGCCCCTCATGGGATACGCTTAAGCAGGTTCGGCCGGCACCGCACCAACCTCTTGCCGAAATAGAACCGTTCAAATTAAAGCCACAAGAAAATGCATTTTGACCGGCGTTCTCTATCAAGATTTCAGCCAAGCGCTCAAGCGCATTATCGTCGGGAATAAGCCTCTTCGAATGCTTATCATCAGCAGTACATGACAGCAGACTAAAGTTGATGCCAACATTCAAAGAGCGAGCTAACTCAAAATATGAAGGAATATCCTGAATATTAAAAGCGTGAATCGTCGCTATGATATGAGCGTTTATCCCTTCTTCTTCAATCGCAAGGATGCTCTTTTTTAGATCAGCAAACCGCTGATATCCACGGATATACGATTCGGAACTAGAAGAAGAGCCATCAAACGAAACAGCAATTCTATCCACAGCACCAGACAACCTTTGAAGGATCTCTCTCTTTATGCTGGTTCCATTCGTTATTACAGAAACGCTCCTTATACCCTTCGTCTTTGCAAAAGAAACAATATCGGGCAAGTCTTTCCGCAAAAAAGGTTCCCCGCCTGAAATAACCAGACTATCGACATTCAGCCCCTTCAATTTCGTAAGAATGACTTCGATATCCGCAAGAGGGAGATCGGGCGAAGCATTACGTTTCGAATTCACGGAATAGCACCCGACGCAATTCAAATTGCATCTTTGTGTCACATGAAGATATGCAGATCTTGATAGATTTCCATCGTGCTCTTCTCGAAAGAATTTCCCTTCGCTCAAAGCGCTACAGAACTCAGGAGAAAAATCGTCCGTAGATAACTCCTTAGACCCAGCCTCGAACGCATCTCTGCAAACACGCTCTTCGGCAGAATCTAATCCGATCACTACCCCAGTTGCCAAATTTCCGAGAATCGGAAATTTGGCATAATCAAACATAACAACACTATCTGAAAACTTCATGCGTCCTCTTTCACTGTAACCCCAGCAAAGCAATAGCACACGAAGCCCTTTCCGTTGCTCGAAAGCCGTCCAAAGTCCATATCAAAGCGTAAGCGGAAAACATATAGGATGCACAAACTACCGAGCAGACCAGTACCGCCACCGTTGCGCAAAGACAGCACACCTAAGAGCAAGAGCAGGATTCCATCACCGCCCATGGTTCCACCCACAAAAAGGCTGAATGCTCAAAGGCGACCACCACTCCTTCTGGCGAGCACAAAGACATTGCCGTAGTCAAGTGGCCGAAAAGCCCTTCGGGGCTGATGTGACGTCCGACGAATCCGACTTGCAGGCCATCGCGCCCAACGACGACATAATCACCTTCGCGCAAGACGACACCAAAGTGGAGTACAAACAGCAAGGACGTCCATTACTCAGGTATCACCAACAAGGAGCTGCCTTTCTCCGTTACCTAAGGCCGTAAGTTGAACAATGAAACTGTGGACCCTTCAGTGCTGAAGAACGTTGCCGGCAATGAAGCTTCCTTGGACTACGAGAACAACACCGCCACCACGGTAAACGTAGACGGCACTTCGCGCAACGTAAAAGAGCCGTACGTTATGGCTTCCTTTGCTTCATTCGATACCGAGCATCCCAAGATCATCAAGGTTAACAACGACAAAGGCATGAATCAGGACGGCTCGTTCGTCGCCGTTATCCTGGCGATGCCTGGCTTGACACAATCACCCCAGCTCGACAACATGGTTGATCTACCTGAAAGCGTCACCTTTCTTCCGTGCATTCGGGTTGCGTGCTTGAGCTTTGCGGCGACGCAAAGTCGAGATAAATGGTTGCCGATTACAGAACCCGGCTTATAGGCTCACTCACATTTCAATGCCGTCCCTTTGGGCGGCATTTCTTTTTCTAAACACCCGGCATTGAGCCCAAACACCTCATTGATAACGCAGGCTCGGTACCACTCCATGATGCCGGCCAGCGGGCCCGTCCCCAAAGCCGCCCAGCGCTGCACCCGGGCACTCCACCCCAGCGCCCTCCCGAAATCGCCCGCAGCGCCGCCAGGTCCACCTTGCTCACGCGGCGGGCCAAGGTTCATCCCGCTGCGTCGTTCGAGGCTATCTTGGGAGCCCAAAAACAGAAAAACGCCCTAAATTGTAACTTTTTTGCGATTGGGGATTGCTGCGGGGCGCCAAAGCGCGTATCTAGGCGCAAAAGCGCAGCAAATCAGCTGATCGGCAGTCAGTTTGTACTTTGCACGGACAAAAGAGAGTCCGCAATCGCAAAAAAGTTGCACGGACGCCGGATTATTTGTTTTCGCAACGGGAAGATCACTATAACGGGGCGAATCCTGAAAAGGGATGCAGACAAAAGAGCGAGAATCCCTCTGGCAGGCGCAGATGGCGAAAGGACTCCCGCATCAGCAGCGACGGACATTGGGCGCAGGTGCAGCGGAGCTGTAAATGGCACAAGACTAGCGGCGCAGCGGGCGGCAGCCACAGGCGGGCAGCAGCAACGGCGTAGGGCATACGCCAGTTAATCAGCGAGTGCCTTTCAGGTGAGTATGATGACGAGAAAAGTCCGAGCATGCGCCAGCAAATCAGCGAGCGACGTTCTGACGAGTGCAGGGAAATTGAAAAGCCCATGGGGCTGGCCTAATGTGCCGCCCCATGGGCTTTGAAATTTTCTTGCGCCGTCAGAACGTCGCGCAGCGTCATTGCGTTTCGCATGACTTGCGCTGTCCGTTAGGACGGCGCAACCAAACTGCGCAGCGTCATTGCGTTTCGCACGAAAAAAAAGGGCTTGCCGTAGGCAAGCCCTTAAAACTAGTCCATATCGTCAAACGAGAAGGTATCGTCTGCATCGCCATAACCGGAGAAATCCTTCGATGCGGTTGAAGGCTTCGGTGTTGCAGGAGCGGAGGCTCCGGGCGTTACTGTGGGCGTAGTGTAGGTTGCCACAGCAGGGCTGGGTTCCCAAGTGACAGCAGCGGGCTTTTCGGCCTCAGCTTTCTGTTGGGTGCCAGCGGAGCTTGTAGCATCAAACGTAGTCATTTCAAGCAATTCGGCAGGAATGTCGATACCGGCAGTAACCTCGCCACCGATTTCGGCAAGGCGCTGAGTTGCGGAGCCGATGAATTCCTTCAGCATATCCTGGTACTGCTCGCGAACCTTTTCGCGGCTGGAAGAAAGCTCGTTGATGTGATCGATGACCTTCTGCTTTTCGACATTGGCCTTCTCGAGGATACGACGACCTTCGTCTTCGGCGTTCTGGCGGGTCTGCCCAGCATCGGCCTTGGCTTTGGAAACAATTTCATCAGCGGTGCGCTGAGCAACAATAAGAGCCTGCGCGATAGCGGTGTCATCGCTCTTACGGTCGCGCAACTTCGCCTCGAGCTCGGCGATCATCGCGTCTTTCTCGGCAACCAAAGCAGGATCGATGCCTGCAGGCTTTGCCTCTTCGTCAGACGCAGCAGCCGGGCGCTCAGAGATAACCTCAGTGCGAGAAGCAGAGGCTGCCTCTTTAACCTGAACGCGCAGACGAGCGATTTCGTCGTTCAGATCGTCAATCTCGGAAGCAACGCGCTCGAGAAATACATCCACTTCGTCAACGTCGTAACCGCGACGCTCGATCTTGAAGCTCTGATTCTGGATGTCGGAAGAGGTGATGGCCATAGAAAACTCCCCTTATCTGGCTATTCAAACAGCTGCGTTAGATAAGTACAGCTAAAAAATTTACTATCAGACGTACTCCAAACTGTAGCACAAGCAATGCCACGATTGGGCTAACGTCCACCATTCCTCCAATAGGAGGAATGAAGCGCCTGAACAGGTCAAGGAACGGATCGCAGATCTTTCCCAGCGCATGGTAAACATCGGTAACGATGCCCCCACCCATGGGGATCCAGGACATCATCACATACACGAAGATCACAAAACTGTATGCATCGGCCAAGCTGACCAAAAGCATGCTGATCATGTACTAAAACTCCTTATGCTCGTAATGGGCACCTTAAAAGACTACGACTTCAACACACCCTGTTTAGCCAGGTTATGTTTCTCTTCGAGCGTGAGTTCTTTGCCCTGAAGGACTACGAACGTCTTCTCGGCAAGGCAATCAACCTGCGCAGTGAGGGCAGAAGCAACGCCGAACGAAAAATCAAGTACGCGCTTGGAAAGAGCCGGATCGGTTTGGCGAAGGTACAGCACCACAATCTTGCCCGCACGAACCGATTGGGCGATCGAGGACGCGTCTTCATATGACGCCGGCTTGAGGACGACGATCTCGCGAGCAAGACTCGTACCATGGGCGGAGCCCACATTGGCACCATCAGACAAACCCGAAACAGAACCGGAAGGAGCCGCGGATGGAGTGAACAGGGAGTCGAGGCCGGCCGAAGAGGAAGCACTTGCAGACAAGCTCTGCTTATAGGGCGAAACGAAATCGGTATACGATGATGCAGGGATGCTGAAATCTTCAGCAATCTTGGAGACCGATTTCTTTTCTTCAGCTTCCGTGCGATGAGACACGCTGGGAAGTTCCATGGTGGGCTTTGCTGCAACATCGGATACGCCATAAGCACTCGTGGTTGCACGAATATCGCCCGAGCTTACCAACTGAGCCGAAGAGAGGCGGCTCGATCGCGAACCTGCAGAACGGGAAGACCCCGTGGAACGCGTGGTATATTCCAGGCGATCATAAGGATCGCCGTAGGTATCCGGGTCGTAACCAGAATCATAAGGACCCTGAGCTGGCTCGGGATCGGCATAGTCGTCGTAGTAGGGATCATCGTAGTAATCGTCGCGACGATCCGAACGACCGCCGCCGAAACCAAGCTTGTCCTTCAAATCGCCGAACAGTTCACTTGCCGACATAGAGGGACGCGGAAAATCCATGATGGTCTTCCCTTCTGATCAATCAAACAAATAAAGAGGCTGCCTTACGCGTTTTCGAACGAATCGCTGAAAATAGCACGCCCAATCCTCACTATGGTAGAGCCATAGCGCAACGCCACTGGCCAGTCTTCGGTCATGCCCATAGAAAGAGCAGACAAACGAGCAGTACCCTCTTCCTGGGAAAACGTGTCGTTAAGCTCACTTTCCAAGTTGGCAAGGCCCGAAAACGTTGCATTGATGAGCTCTTCTTCAGCACGTGGCGCCATACTCATAAGGCCCTCGATTTTAACATGCTCAAGGCTACGTGCCCGCTCGATAATGCCCTTAACCTCACTGGGCTCAAAGCCGCTTTTGCTTTCCTCGCCTGAAACGTTGACTTCGAGCAGAACGCGCTGGCACTTGTCGATTGCCGCAGCGGCTGCATCGATTTTGGCAAGATGCGCTTCCTTGCATACCGAATGGATAAGCGTAGCAGCAGAAACAATTTCAGGAATGCGGCGCGACTGGATGTTGCCGATGAAATGCCACTCCATATCAGGGAAGGCCCTTTGCTTGCGTACCAGTTCATCGGGACGGTTTTCGCCAAACGCCCTTGCGCCCGCATCGATAGCCAGTTGCACCTGATCAACGTCTACCGTCTTGGAAACAGCCAGAAGCAAAACTTCTTCCGGATCACGACCAAGTTCCTTGCAAACTTGGTCAACCTCAGAACGTACATGCTTATATCTCGTTGCCGTGCTCATAGAAGGAGCTCCTTTCGATTTACGTTTTAGCATACCGCGCCTACCATGCTGCCAGGCATATTTTTAGCAACGAACCAGCAACAGAAGACCAAAACGACGCGATTCCCGCCTCGATTGCAAGCAAAAGAAGAGGCAGCATGAACTTCCAGCCACCACTTCCCCTGCCCGAATCGGGCATTAGCGGGTCCTAACGGCAAAGGCACCATGTCGTCCGCAGGTACCACCCTGCCCACGGTATGAGAAGAATTCGCTATTCTCACATACCGTGCATTTGGCCAAATCGCAAATACGCAAGCGACTTACGCCTGCCCGTTCAAGTTGGATTCGAAGCCCTTCCGCCAAATCGATATGGCTGCCGTCGAAAGCGCACTCCCCCCCGAATTGAGACACGAAACGAGCATGTACATCAGCACCCGTCTCAAAGCACTCTGGCCCAATATGCGGACCGATATAGACGCTGTAGGTCGAAGCGGCGTCGGCACCCAACAGGGCCTCGTCCGCATACGCCATACTGCGCACCGCCTTCACGGAAATAAGATTGTCCACCCCGCGCCAACCCGCATGCACTACCGCAAAGCGCCCCGTTGGAGAAACAATGATAACGGGTACGCAGTCGGCATAGCACAGAAGGGCTGCTGCATTTAAGGCATGCACCACCAACCCATCGGCTCCGTCTTGCGCCTGCAAAGCTAATTCATGCGCCTGAGCAGGTGCAAGCGGCGTGTCAATACTCCTGGGATCGCCCAGCTCGAGCACGGTATCACCGTGAACTTGATTCGGAACAAACAGGGGCGCATCTTCGCATGCGAAAGCCTGCTGAACGCAGCGGCGGTTCTCCTGGACACTGACAAGGTCGTCCTTCACATGAGAGCCAAGGTTGAGTGAATTGTATGGTCCTTCGCTCACGCCGCCTTCGCGCGTGGTAAACGCGATGCGCACGCCGGTAGCAGCGTAGAGCGCTTCGTCGGAATAAGCGGGAATAGACGCAAAACGACCCTTGGTCAACTCAGGGTCGGGTAGAACAAGGGTCGTCATAAAAAGCCTTCTTACGTTGAAAGCAAACAATGCAAGTATGTAGTTTACTGACGCTTCAGGAAATCAGGGATGTAATCCTCGTCGGCAAAACGGGGCTCGGAAGGATACAGCGGGCGCTGAGAGCTGCTGGCTTTCTGAGCAGAAGCGGTAGAAGAGCCAAATGCGTTATCGCGGCGACCGAAGTCAATAGCAGGCTGCGAGCTTGTAGCCTTGAAGCCGGTTGCGATAACCGTGATGCGGATGGTGTCGCCCAGCTCTTCATCAACGATCTGACCATAGATGATGTTAGCGTTTTCGTCGGCAACAGCTTCGACGACCTTAGCAGCTTCATCAACCTCGGAAAGAGCCAGGTCAGGACCGCCAGCGATAGAGAACAGGATGCGAGAAGCGCCCGCAATAGAGGTTTCGAGCAAGTTGGAGTTGATTGCCTGCTGTGCAGCATCCAATGCGCGGGAATCGCCGGAAGCAAGGCCGATACCCATCATTGCCGTACCCGCGTCCTTCATGACGGTACGGATGTCGGCGAAGTCGAGGTTGATCAGACCAGGAATGGTAATGAGATCGGTAACGCCCTGGATACCCTGACGCAGCGTATCGTCGGCGATGCGGAATGCATCGAGCATGCTGGTCTTCTTTTCCACAATCTCGAGCAGACGATCGTTCGGGATAACGATGAGGGTGTCTACCTTCTGAGAGAGATAGTCGATACCCTGCTCTGCCTGATTGCGGCGAAGACGACCCTCAAAGCTGAAGGGCTTGGTGACAATGCCGACGGTAAGGGCACCGATTTCCTCGCGAGCAATTTCTGCAACTACAGGAGCTGCACCGGTACCAGTGCCGCCGCCTTCACCTGCGGTAACGAAAACCATATCGGCATCGGCAAGAGCTTCGCGAATCTCGGAACGGGATTCCTCTGCTGCCTGACAGCCAACCTCGGGGTTGGCACCTGCGCCCAGACCACGGGTAATTTCTTCGCCGATATGGATAGTCTTATCAGCATCGGAAAGAAGAAGGGCCTGACGGTCAGTATTAACGGCGATGAATTCAACGCCTTTGATGCCGGCTTCAACCATGCGGTTTACGGCATTCGTGCCGCCGCCGCCAACGCCGACAACTTTGATAACCGCAAGATTATCGTTGCCAAGAATCTGTTGCATTATGTGCTCGCTTTCGATTTCATTTCAGCGCTGCCCCACAAGGACAGAAAGCCCCTGGAGACACTTGGATTATTTTACACAATGGCCTGCTGATTGCAAAACAACCAGCTTCCTGCTAGGCGTTAAACGGAGCGCCAAACCGGTTTATTCACAACACGCACATTTATAT
Source organism: uncultured Eggerthella sp. (assembly GCA_965147435.1). GTDB lineage: Bacteria > Actinomycetota > Coriobacteriia > Coriobacteriales > Eggerthellaceae > Anaerotardibacter. Next base: position 432,834 of record CBCTKC010000001.1, read on the forward strand.
ACGAAATCTTCCCCTCGTGCTCTTTCATGAGCTGCAGGCACACGCGCTCTTTGTCGCGAATGTCCTTAGAGTCTCCAAAGGCGATTTCAATGCCGTTTTGCAAGGTGAGCGTGGTTGAATCGCTGCTGGCTGCCGCCACGCTTTTGACCTGGCCCGCCAGTTCGGTAGTCATTCCGTCGATTACTCCCAGCGCATTCTCAACATTTGAGTTGTTGCAGTATGAACCAGCTTCTGGCGTGGATCCATACGGAATATCGGTGATTTCGAGCGCGTTTTCCGCATCGTTATACACCGAATCGGGCAAAGCCTTGCCTTCGGCGCTGTTGCGATCGTCGGGAATCTTCGTAAGCCACATGCCATCGGAAGAAAGAGCCCAACGCTCAACCGTATTCGAGCTATCAACCGTTACGGCAACCACCGCGGAAATGCTCCGTTCGGTAATGTTCAGATTCAGCGTGTTGGGAAACACGCGATCAACCGAAACGCTTTTCACCCACGGATTAGCGGCCAGCCTTGTAGCAATGCCATTTGCATCAACATTGAGCAAAGTGGAACCCGCCGGCACCGCAGCCAATTCGGTAAGCTCATCGCCGGAAAGGTGATCCGCGCCAGAAACGGTAACCTGTTCTACCGCAAATGCACCAGAGTTCGAAAGCGCAAACCCACCTATGCCAAATACCCCCAGCAGCACCGCAATGGTGACGAAAACACCCATCACCTTTCGCGAGGAGCCCTTTCGCGCCTTGCTGTACCGCGAGGCATTGCGCACTTCAGAAACGCTTACCGAACGCAAATCACCATCACGGTATCCGCTGCCCTGTCGATAAGCAGGGTTCCCGCGAACCGAGCGAGCACCGCCTCCCGAAGACGGTCTACGCGTGCTTGCTTGAGCGGACCTTCGCGCAGATGGACGCGGTGCAGGAGCGGAGGCATAGCCAGATCGTTGCGAACTGCGCAGAGTGCGACTCTGACTAGGGCGACCTTTTACCGAAGTGGGCCTGGTAGAAACCCTATTCCTCGAAGAAGTCGCCCGGGAACCCGAGGAACTTGACCTCCGTCTGGAGTTCGATGCCATATCGCCTCCTAACCTCTTGTCGCACTTCTTTGATAAGAGTCGCCACGTCTTGCGATGTAGCGCTGCCCCTGTTCACAATGAAGTTGGCGTGCTTTTCGGACACTTGAGCATCGCCGCAGCGCTTGCCCTTCAAACCAGCATCCTCAATGAGCTTGCCAACCGATTCGCCCTCGGGATTCATGAAGACGCTGCCGCAGGTTGGGTATTCAAGCGGCTGGCTTTCCTTTCTGCGTGAAAGCAAGGAATTCATGCGCTCCGATACCGCGCTCGAAAATGCCTTCTGCAAGCGAAGCTCGCATTCAACGATCACTTCATCGGAAGAAAACGACGAGGAACGATATCCCCAGGAAAGCTCAGAAGCGAAATAGCGACGGAGGCCGCGTTCCGCATTGAACGTGGTAACCGAAACGACGCGCGAGCCAATCCAATCTTGAGCAGTACCAGCGTTCTGGACCAGGGCGCCCCCTACCGTACCTGGCGTTCCCACGGCAAATTCCATTCCAGAAAAGCCATGGTGGAAGGCCTCCTGCACCAAGCGGGAAAGCATGGTGCCCGCACCTACGACCACCGTGCCTTCTTCTTCATCGAACTGCCACGCCCTAAACTCACCGGCCAAAGCGATGACCACGCCCGGATACCCTTCATCCGACACAAGCAGGTTCGACCCCTTGCCGGAGACAAACCATGAAAGCTCCTCATCGGCGCAAACTTTCAGCACGGTGGCCAAAGCGGCTATGCTATTTACTTGGGCGTAGGCATGAGCAGGGCCACCGATACGGTAGGTGGTATGGCGAGCCATAGGCTCGTTGAGCCTTATATCTCCCTCGAACTCATCGTCGAAACGAAGGAGCTCCAACTCAGAGGCATGGCGAGCAGCCATTATTTGCGGCTCTTTTCGCGCTCCTGCAATGCCGCCAAAAGCTCAGGACCGACAGAAGTCACATCGCCTGCACCCATCGTGATAACCAAGTCGCCCGGCTGAAGCGTTTTCGTCAAGAACGGAACAACCTGCATGCGGCGATCCACATAGTTGAGATCGGCGGGGTGGTTCGGATTGTCATAGATCGGCTGCATGAATGTCCGGCCCGTTACGCCTGGAACCGGGGTTTCGCCAGCAGGATAGACATCCAAGAACGTTACCATGTCAGCCTGATCAAACGCCTTGCCGAACTCGTCTTTCAGCACTTCGGTGAACAGGCGGATACGCGAATAGCGATGCGGCTGGAACACCACGCATACGCGCTTGAAATCAAGCTCTTTGGCCGCAGCAATAGTTGCAGCGATTTCGGTTGGATGGTGGGCATAGTCGTCGAGGATCGTAACGCCATCAGCCTCGCCAACCAAATCAAAGCGGCGACGCACACCCATGAATTCAGAAAGAGCCTCTGCGGCCTTCTGCATATCCACGCCACGCGTCATCAAAAGCGTGAGCACACCTGCTGCGTTAAGCGCGTTATGACGACCAGGGTTCTGCTTTATGCTGCAGGGAAGCGCGGTGCCATCGGGCAACGTAACGGTAAAGGAGATGGACACCCCATGCGTTTCGTACTGGGAAACAACCGTGTCGCACCCCTCGGAGAAACCGTAGGTAAGCACCTTCTTACCCGTTTTCTTAGCGGTTTCCACCAAGCCGGCATCTTCACCGCACACCACGCAGCAGCCATCTTCATGAACCGAGCCCATGAAATCGCCAAACAGCTGGTAGATTTCATCCAACCCGCTGTAGTGGTCGAGGTGGTCGGCTTCGATGTTCGTAACGAGCACCGAAGTGGGGTCGAGATACGTAAACGACTTATCGCTCTCGTCAGCTTCTACCACATAGTATTCGCCTTTTCCGCAATGAGCATTCGAACCGTAAGCGCGAACGATGCCGCCGATAAGGAACGTGGGATCGAAGCCCATGGCATCAAGAGTGGAAGCCAACATAGAAGAAGTGGTGGTTTTGCCATGCGTGCCGGCAACAGCCAACGTATCATGGCCGACACCCAGCGCAGCCAGCATCTTGGCACGATGCCAGATGGGCAAGTTGCGTTTCTTTGCTTCGATGAACTCAGCGTTGTTTTCGAGAATAGCAGTAGAAACCACCACTACGTCGGGATCGAGCCCTTCGAGATTGGATGCGCTCTGACCGATAAAGATCTTGACGCCCGCCTCGCGCAGCTGCTGGGTATAGCGGCTTTCGCGAAGATCAGAACCGGACACTTCCATGCCCTTTTCCTTTGCAACACGAGCAATACCGCTCATGCCAACTCCGCCAATACCGATGAAATGAACTTTATTAATGCGATGCTCCGCCACGAATAGCCTCCTTGAGATCGCTCTTCATTGTATAGAAATGCCTCTGAACGCCACGCAGCATCACAACTTCTGCGCAGGCCGACGCTATTTGTTCTTACGCTCCAAGCCGACGAGCTCGACTACGTCACCAAGCTTGTTCGCCGCATCCTGGGTTTCGAAGCTAGCAGCCGCTTCGCTCATTTTTGCACGTTCCTCGGGGTTGCGGAGCAGCTCAAATACTTTATTGGCGAATTCGGGGTCTTCAACCTTGTCGTCCTCGATCAATACCGCAGCTCCACGGCCAACATATTCCGAGGCATTAACCGTTTGATGGTCGGCGGTGGCGTAAGGGAACGGAATAAGAACCGAAGGAATGCAACGCGCCGAGATCTCGGCCAACGACGACGCCCCGGCACGGGAAACTACCAAATCGGCAGCGGCAAGGGTTTCACCCATATGGTCCTGATATCCCATAGCAAAGTAACGCTTCTTCTCTTCATCGGTAAGAGAAAGCGCTTCGGTTACCGTATCAAGCTCTTTCGGGCCGGTGATGTGCACCACGTATACATTGTCCATTGCCAGAAGCTGATCTTTCATGGCAACAAGGGCCGTATTGATATGGCGCGCGCCCAAACTGCCACCAAACACCAAAAGCATTGTGGCGTCTTGAGGGATCCCGAGATAATCGCGACCTTCTTCACGCGTTGCCTTAAGCACCGAAGAGCGCACGGGATTACCGGTAACCAAAACCTTCGACTGATCTTTAACGCCATGACCGGCAGCCTTATAAGTCAGGCAAACGGCAGTAGCATCCTTTGAGATAAAGTCATTCGCCATGCCCATAACGGAATTCTGCTCGTGGATTACCACAGGGATGTCCATACGTTTTGCAGCCTGGGCTACCGGCAGGCACACATAACCGCCGAAAACCACAACCACATCAGGGCGAATTTCCAGGAACCACTTCACTGCCAGCTTTGAGGACTTCGAGATTTTGCGCAAACCTTTAGCCAAGGACAAAGGATGGCTGCGATCAAAGCCCGCCGCCTCGAACCCCTTAAAGGGAATGCCAGCCGCAGGAACCAGCTTTGATTCAACACCGTTAGGTGTGCCTGCATACATCACTTCATGGCCACGCTCGATAAGAACCTCCGCCAATGCGAGTGCCGGGTTGATATGACCAGCGGTGCCACCGCCTGAAAGCACTATGCGCATGAGTGCTACCTCCTTTGCGTTCGCGTTGCGCGAACCTCTGTTGCATATACCGGAGCCTTGCCTCCCCTGACAATATGCAAGGACGGATATCCGTCACGCTTCAAAGACGACGAGCGTCGAGCCCGCACGTCCCTCCCCTTCGAGTTTCGTCCACCTCGAACAGATCGATCGGTCGGCGAAACGCGAGATACTACCTGTAAGTTATCGCGACGTTGACGATACTCCCCTTCGTTATTCGAATCAAAGGATATCGAAAGAAGCACACCAACAAGAGCAAGCGATGAAAGCAATGAAGAGCCGCCCGACGAAATAAAGGGCAGAGGTTTGCCTGTTGTCGGGAACAAACCCACCACACACGATATGTTCAGGAAAGCCTGGAACACGATCATCACGGTGAGGCCCGCCGCCAACAAAGAGCCAAATGGCGTGCTTGCCTGGCTGGCAATGAGGAAGCCGCCACGCATAAATACCAAAAAGGCGATGATAACCAGAAGCGCGCCGACCAAGCCCAGCTCTTCACCGATGATCGCAAAAATGAAGTCGGTCTCGGCCTCGGGCAGGTACTGCAACTTCTCGTAAGAGTTACCAATACCCGCACCTAGCAAACCGCCCGACGCAAGGGCCTTAAACGAATGGACCAACTGATAGCCTGTTCCCTGTGCATCGGCCCATGGATCGGCGAAGCTTCCCAGACGGTCGGCGCGGTAGCTTTTCGAGAGCACTGCAATGAATCCGAGAGCAACGCCAAGACCCACCAACACCGCAATGGCCCTGCCGGAAAGGCCCGAAAGCACAACGACCGAAAACAATCCGATGCAACAGATCATGGTTGTTCCCATGTCGCTTTGCGCAATAAACACGAAACCGAGAGGCAAAAGGACCATACCGATTGTCAGTTTAGCGGCAAGTCCGGAATCGATCTCACCCTCACGATACTGAGCTGCAATACGAGCCGCCATCATCACAAAGGCGATTTTCGCAAACTCGGAAATCTGAATGCTGACCGGACCCAAAACGAGCCAACGTTTTGCGCCCAAGCCCACCGTACCAAGAAGAGCCGTTACAAGGATGAGCACACAACAACCGGCCCAGAAAAGAACCCCGGCTGTCCCCTGCATTCTCTCCTGATTAAAAAAAAGCACAATAGCAATAGCCATGACAATTCCCAGCACGGCGAAGGCGCACTGCTTCAGGGTTTCGCCAAGCGCATCCCCCTCTTCCACATACGAGGTAATAGAAGACGACGAGTACACCATGACCAAGCCTATTGCCAAGAGCGCCAGCGTAGACAAAATGACCATGAGTCGAGGGGCCATCACCTGCGCTGGTGCGCTCTGGAAAAGGGATCGCGGGGGCGTTTTTTTGCGTTTCTGTTCTGTATTTCGCTCCCGAGCCATAAACCGATCATGCACCTCGCTTTGCGCTTCGATCAGCTACCAACTGCTTGAATACCTCACCGCGCTCCTCGAAGCACGAGAACTCGTCGAACGACGAGCAGGCAGGGGAAAGCGTTACGATGTCGCCCGCTTGGGCATGTTCGAGCGCTTCATCGAGCGCCCCTTCAAGGTTGCTCGCAGCGTATACCGGCAGCTGAGCGTTTTCAAACGCTTTAAGGAAACGAGCGCCCGCCGCACCAAAGCACACCACTGCCTTGCAATGGGCCTCGGCACCAGCCACCAAATCGGCAAGGTCGGTGCCCTTATCGCATCCGCCCAACAAAACGATGGGACGCTCTTCGCCAAATGCGGCGAGCGCCTTCAACGTCGCATCAACATTAGTTGCCTTGGAGTCGTTGTAGCAGTGAACGCCTGCGATGGTTCCGCAGGGCTCGATACGGTGTTCCAATGGAGCGAAGGACTTCAGACCCTCTTTGATTTTTGCATCGTCGCACCCCAGCGCGATGGCGCAAGAAGCCGCCGCAAGCGCATTGGACGCATTGTGCTCGCCCTTGATCTGGAGCTCAGAAGCGGCACAAAGGGCATGCTTGACGCCCTTGAAATCTACCGTGAGCACACCATTGTCAAGGAATGCCGCGGCATCGGACCCGCATGCATCTTCACGCATGCTCTCGTTAAGACCGTGGCAGGTGCCCAGTGGGATGTATGCGAACTTGCGCTGTTCGACAGGCTGCTTCTTCAGCTCGCGCACATAGGAGCGCACAATATCATTTGTGGCATCGAGCACTACCGTGCAGTTTTCGTCGCAGTTGGCATATATCTTCTGCTTTGCCTGAGCATACGCTTCGAAACTTCCATGCCATTTCAAATGATCAGGCGTGATGTTCAGCAGCACGGCAACCTCGGGCTTGAAGAGCTTTGTGGACGCAAGTTGGTACGAGGAAACCTCAGCAACATAGCATTCAACGTCGCCCGATGCCACCGCATCGATGCATGTATCGCCGATGTTGCCTACCGCCTGGGCCTTCTTTCCGCATGCGGCAAGGATATGAGCAGCCATCGCCGTAGTTGTGGTCTTACCGTTAGTACCCGTTATGGCAACCCATACAGAATCGGCGGCGCTTTCACGCCATGCAAACTCAACTTCGCTGATAACCTCCGCCGAAACCTCCTGAGCCGCATGATAGAAGTCGGAATTCTCGGAAATGCCCGGGCTAGCGATGCATGTATCGAATGAGCCTTCAAAGCTATACGTGTCGAAAAGCACGGTAGCGCCCTTCGCCTCGAACTCGGCGGCAGCGGCACGGCTCTTCTCCGTGGCTTCACCGGCCGCGATCACCAATTCCGAAACTCGCGAACCAAGCAGGGCAGTACAATACTGCGCCGTGGCGGCACCCGACTTGCCCAGGCCCAAAATCAGGACAGCGCCCAAGGAATTGGGCGCGTGTTTTTTAGAGGTATCAAAAGAAGCAGACATGTTTTATCCCATCAACGACTGCGCAAAGTACAGGCAGAATCCAATAGCTGCCAATGCTGCAGAGATAATCCAGAAACGAATAACAACCTTCACTTCGCTCCAGCCCTTTTTCTCGAAATGGTGATGGAGCGGCGCCATAAGGAACAGGCGTTTGCGCGTTTTCTTGAAATAGAGCACCTGGATGATTACCGAAAGGGCTTCCACAACGAACAGGCCACCGATAATAAGCGAAAGCACTTCCGTTTTGGAGACAATCGCCAAGCAGCCAAGCGCCGTTCCCAGAGCAAGAGATCCCGTATCGCCCATGAATATGTCAGCAGGATACGAGTTGAACCACAAAAAGCCGATGCAGCAGCCAGCAATTGCCGCAGATATGATAGCGGCATCAAGCACGCCAGCACGGAACGTGATAGCAGCCATTACCACCATAACAACCATAATGGTGCCGCCGAGCAAGCCGTCAAGACCATCGGTGAGATTGGTTGCGTTGCTCATGCCCATGAGCAGGATATCGGCAAAGATCAGATAGATCCAAGGAATAGCGAACTCGCCACCGGCAGGTACCTGTACAGGCAACGTGGTGGTAAGTACACCAAGGTCAAGCGTGCAGACAAACGGAATGTCTACCGTAGGAGGAACCCCCAGCCAGTTAACCGCAGCAAGCACAAATGCCGTCGAAATAAAGAACTGACCGATGAGCTTTGCTTTTGGCGTAAGACCTAAGGAACGCTCGTGGGCAACCTTCGATGCATCATCGAATAAGCCCAACGCGCCCGTTGCCAACACGGCGGCCATGATGAGCCACGTTTCAGGAACCGGCTCGGCAAGAACGGCAACCACAACCGTAGCGGCAATGAGCATAATGATGCCGCCCATGGTTGGCGTACCCTGCTTCACCAAATGGCTCTCCGGGCCATCGGCGCGAACCTGCTGGCCAATAAGATGCGAGCGCAGGAACTTAATGAAAACCGGCATGAGCGCCATGGCGACAATCGCACCAAGGAAAACAGCCAGAAATACTACGAACGTCGGATATTGCGTAAAAGAAAGCATGCTAGTTCAACAACCCCTTAGCAATGCGGTCAAGTTCCATGGAGTGCGATGCCTTTACCAGGACTGCATCCCCTGAAGTCATATTCTCTTTCAAATAGGCAAGCGCCGCTTCGCGACTGGGCATCTGGTGCACGTGCTGCTCAGGGTAGCCATCTCGGATTGCCGCCTGAGCAATGAAGCGAGACAGCTCGCCAACGCATAAAAGGCAATCAAGCGACGAAGACGCAACGAATGAGCCGGCTTTTTCATGTCCCTCTTGCGTGAAATCCCCCAATTCGCCCATGTCGCCTAGCACCGCAAACCTGCGACCCTCAACCTTCATCGAACAAAGCAAAGCAAGCGAAGCGCACATCGAATCAGGATTGGCGTTGTAAGCATCGTTGATAACGGTGATACCGCTTTGGGCGCGAACCACTTCCTGGCGGCCCGATTCCGCCTGCGATGCGCCAAGACCGGCAACAATCGCATCGGCAGAAACGCCACACGCCCAACCGAGAGCAGCTGCAGCACAAGCATTATGGGCATTATGAGCACCGCGCAACGCAAGAGCGCAAGGGTGGACCCCGTCGGGAAGATGGAGCGCAAACGAAGGGCAACCCTCTTCGTTGAGCTGGATGTCGGTCGCATAAGCAGCAAGCTCAGCCTCGGGAAGCCCACTAGCGCAAACGCCCGAACCATCATAAAGGAACGTCTTGATGTTCCGCTTGTCGAGCTTTGCCCACTCACGCTGCTTGGCGCAGTATCCGTCGGCAGCATTCAGCACAGCAATGCCCGAACCATCAGCCAGGGCATCGAGCACTTCGGCCTTGGCTCGTGCGATGTTCTCCTTCGAGCCCAAAAGCTCCATGTGACATTCGCCCACATTGGTGATAAGCGAAATATCCGGCTTCACGAACGCGCATAGCTCTTCAAGCTGGCCCAAGCCGCGCATGCCCATTTCGACAACAACGAACTCGGTATCTGCGTTGGCTTCCAGCAGCGTGCGGGGAACACCCAGCTCGTTGTTCTGGTTTGCCTTGGTTGCCACCGTCTTGAAGGTAGTGGAAAGAACATCGCGCACAAGGTTTTTCGTCGTAGTTTTGCCCATTGATCCCGTAAGCGCGACGACTTTGCCCTGCAAATGACCGCGCCAGCCACGAGCCAGAGCGGTAAATGCACGAGCCGTTTCATCGACACGCAGAATGGCGGCTCCTTCCGCTTTCGCAGTTTCGAGCACAACATCGGGCAGCTCGTGCATCACCAATGCGGCAACGGCACCAGAACGAAGGGCTCCTTCTACGAAATCGTGGCCATCAACGCGCTCGCCAGGCAAGGCAACGTACACAAAACCGGGCTTCACCTCACGGGAATCCCACGTTACACCGCATGCCTCCTTTTCGAGACCCTGAGGCTCTACCAGGTAATCAGCCGAAGTGTATTCAGCGATTTTGCCAATAGGAAGACGCATAGAGTTAACCAAACACCTTCTCGAGTTCTTCGGCCGCTACCTCGCGATCGTCAAAATGATGCTTTTCGGTGCCGATGATCTGATAATCCTCGTGGCCCTTACCTGCAATAAGGATGGCATCGCCAGCGGAAGCATGGGCAATCGCACAGGCAATAGCGCTGCGACGATCGGGTTCGACGTCAAAGCGACCCTCGCCTTCACGCATACCATCAAGGATGTCATCGATGATGGTTTGCGGGTTCTCGGTGCGGGGGTTGTCGGAGGTAACCACCGCATAATCGGCAGCCAGCGCAGCTTTGCCCATAATAGGGCGCTTGCTCGAATCGCGGTCGCCACCACAGCCGAACACAACCAGGGTTTTATGTCCGTCGTCGACCAAGGCGGAAACGGAGGCGATGGCGTTTTCCAGAGCATCAGGGGTGTGGGCATAGTCAACGTACACCGAAACGCCGCCGTCATGCTCGGTGCGAACGCGCTGCAAACGACCTGGGACAGCAGGCGCATCGCGAAGCGCTTCTGCAATAGTGGAAGGCAGGTAGCCCAGATGCATGGCAACACCAAATGCGGTCATGATGTTCTCAACGTTAAACCGGCCAACCAAAGGATACGTAAAGGTGATGTTCGAGCCACGCACGGAAAGCGTAACCGTAGTTTCTGCGGAACCGTACTCAACGGCAACCGGATGAATCTGAGCGGAAGCATCGAAGCCTGTGGTGATGATTGCGTCTTCGTTTGCTGAGCAACGCTTCAGAAGCTCCTTGCCCCACGCGCTTTCGATGTTGATAACGCGCTTGGCGGGGTAATCCTTTGAGAACAGGCGAGCCTTCGCTGCGAAGTACGATTCGAATGTCTTGTGGTAGTCAAGGTGGTCCTGCGTAAGATTTGTAAACGCAGTAACCGCAAAAGAGGTTGCCCAGGTGCGGTCGAGGTCGAGCGCATGGGAGCTTACCTCCATGGAAACGACGCCGCAGTCCTCATCGCGCATCTGAGCAAGCAGCTCTTGCAGGTCGGGAGATTCGGGGGTGGTATGGCTCGAAGGGCGATGCTCACCGCCGATTTCGATGCCCACCGTGCCAATAAGGCCGGTGCGGTTGCCCAAATGCTGGGCAATGTGGTCAACTAGGTACGTGGTTGTGGTTTTACCGTTGGTACCCGTAACGCCTACCAGGGAAAATTCCTTGGAAGGTTCGCCGTAAAATCGGGATGCCATGCGCGCCATGGCCTTGCGGGAATCCTTTACCACGACTTCCGTGATATCGGTGGCATCCGCCAAATAGATCTTGCGCTCAACAATCAAAACGCGCGCGCCACGATCGATGGCGTCCTGAGCATAGGAATGACCATCGCTCTTCAAGCCTACGATGCAGCAGAATGCATCACCTGGCTTTACGCAATCGCTTCGGTACGCAATGCCGGAAACCAGTTCGTCTGCATTGCCGATGATGGTGCAATCAATACCTTCGAACAGCTCTCCGCATGTCTTCTGAGTCATGAGAACCTCAATTCTGAGTGATGTTATAGCGATCAATCGCAAACGCCATTATATCCCGAAACGTCCCTACCGTTTTCCTTTCGCCAGGAACATCCGTAGCCCCCACGAAGCACACAAGATTCGTGGACGTATCGGGCAGATATCCGATAAACGAAATATTGTACATGCCCTTCTTATAGCCGCCGGTATCAGAGGCTATTTCCGCCGTGCCAGTCTTGCCCACAACGCGATAGCCCTTGATCTGGGCATCTGTTGCCGTACCGCGCTCTACCGTCTGCTGCATCATCGATTCAAGATCGCTGATAGCACCCGCATTGTCGGTGATTTGGGCCGTTTCGTAGCTACGACGTTCGGATTCGCTGGGGACGTCGGTCAGGAAATGGGGCGTACAGGCCACGCCGTCATTGGCGAGTGCGCCGTAGAAACGCACCATTTCTATTGGCGTGGTGGTAAGGCCCTGGCCGAAACTGATGTTGTAGCCCTGCACGGTAGACCATTCGTTTTTAGGCGCAATGGTGCCCGACGCTTCACCGGGATAGTCGACGCCCGTCTTATCGCACAGCTGGAATTGCTGAATGTATTCGTACAAGCGCGTAAAGGTGAGGTCTTTCGCCACCAACGAGATACCGACATTCGAGGACTCGGCGATGATGGTAGATACGCTCATGTCCTCCGAAGGACGCTCGTGAGAGTCGGTGATGGTGTAGTCGTCCACCTTGAGAGCCGCAGGGCAATAATAGGTTGAGTCGAGCGTCACCTTGCCATCGAGCAATGCGGCGAGCATGGTTAGCGGCTTCATGATCGAACCAGGTTCATATGCCGAAGAAATACCCGAAAGATTCGTGGCGCCCTCTTTAACCTCGCTCAGATCGGTGATATCAAACGTCGGCGAAGAGGAGCACGCATAAATTTCACCAGTTGCGGAGTCCATCAAGATAGCCGAGCCGCCTTTGCCCTGCACCTCTTCTACGCGAAGGGCGAGCGACTCTTCCAGTTTCTGCTGCATATCAACGTCAATGGAAAGAACGATGTCCTGACCGTTCACCACTTCCGCAGTTACCTTTTCCGATCCAGGAACAGGTACGCCTTCCTTGCTGTACTCGGTGGTTTTGTGGCCAGCTGTGCCGCCCAAGATATCGTCGTAATACAGCTCCAAGCCGGTAATGGCCTTACCGTCGGAATTCAAAATGCCGATGATCTGGCTTGCCGTTGCACCACATGGATACACGCGCTTAGTGGTTTTCTCGAAGTCGACGCCTTCGATACCCAGATCCTTGATCTTTTTCATACCGTCTTCGTCGGCGCCTTTATAGAGGTACGCAAAGTTGGAGTCGGTAGTGATTTTGTTCTTGTAATCTTGCACTTCCCCGCCAAATGCATCGGCCAACGCCTGAGCCAGCTGGTCTACTTTGTCGGAACTAACCATATGGGGATGGCAGAATACGTTGTAAGCATCAACGGTGGTTGCGAGAATTGTGCCATTGCGGTCGTAGATGGTGCCGCGACGCGGCTGAACGTCAACGGTGACCTCACGCGAAGAATCACGATTGAGGTTCGCCTGAGCATCGATAACCATCAAGCCGAAAAGACGAATGGCCAGAATCAGAGCGAAGACGCAAAACGCCACAAAGAAGATTGCCAATCGGCCGTTCAATACGTCCATATCCATATGCATGCCGCGACCACCACGCTGGGGGCGCACGGGAGGCCGCTGGCGTTGAGATCGAGGAGCCGAGCCTTGGCGCTGGGGGCGGCGCGAAGAGGACCTATCGTCCATAAGCGCTTATCCCTCAGAGGCAAGACGGGAAACGCTTTCCGAGAAGGAAAGGTTGCCCGCGGAATCGATAGCAACGGGGTCGACAGAAAGCGTCATGGTAGAAGAATTCGTAGCAGCCGTCATGGAAAGACGCTCTCCTGCTTCGGTGCGAATGTTATTAGGATTAGAAAGAAGGCTCTCCTGCACAGCAAGCGATTCGCCCGTGGTGCGCGCATCGGAAATCTGGGCGCGCAGGTCGCTCGACTGCGAGGCAATGCTGTATGCAGCAGAAGAAAGGCCTACGCGGACAAAGCCAATAACCAAAAAAACGATTACGCATGCAATGATGGCCTTGATGCCCAATACGGCGCCATCGGAAAGCGTAGGGTATACCGCATGCTTGCGGCCGGGAACAACGCGAACAGAAGGGGCGCTTTCAAGGTGGCGAGCAGGGCGCGTAGCGGCATGATCGTAGCGGTATGCGGGCGCGCTTGACATCTGCTTACCTCCTTGCTTTACGACCTATTGTTTGACATATCAATTTATGCGTTTTCGTCCAGGCGTTCGGCAACGCGAAGTTTTGCACTACGCGAACGCGGATTACGCTTAATTTCCTCTTCAGACGGGAGCACTGGCTTACGCGTGACCACTTTGAGTATCGGCTTGTTCCCACAAACGCATACAGGCAAATCGGGCGGACACGTGCAGCCCTTTGAGTACTCACGGAAAAAGTCCTTCACGATGCGATCTTCGAGGGAGTGGTAGCTGATTACTGCGATGCGCCCACCGGGAGCAAGCCAGCGCACAGCCGACTCGAGTCCGCTTTTCAGCACATCAAGCTCACCGTTCACTTCGATTCGCAAAGCCTGAAATGTTCTCTTGGCTGGATGGCCGCCTGCACGGCGCGCCGAAGCGGGCACCGCGGCCTTGATGACATCTACGAGCTGTTCGCTGCTCGTAAGTGGCGCCTCTTCGCGAGCCGCCACGATGAAATCGGCGATGCGACTAGCCCATTTCTCGTCTGAGTAATGACGGATGACCCGAGCGAGATCTGCTGCGGTATAAGTGTTGACGATCTCAGCTGCGGTTAAAGTTTGGTTACTCGGATCCATCCGCATATCAAGAGGGCCAGTTTCCTTAAAGGAAAAGCCACGAGAAGGCGTGTCAATCTGCACCGAGGAAACCCCGATGTCGAACAGAATCGCATCGATAGAGGGGATCTGGGCAGACACAAGAAGAGAATCCAATTCCCCGAAGTTGCCAGCAAGCACATCGACCTCTGGACGGACATCATCGGGCAAAGCGGCCAAGCGCTCAGATGCGGCAGCACGTGCCACGTCGTCTTGGTCGATGCCTAGCAGATGGCCAGTTGGGCCAATGAGCTTTGCGGCTTCAAGGGAATGCCCTGCCCCACCGAGCGTTGCATCTACGTACGTCTTTCCTTCGGAAAGCTTCAAATACTTCATGCACTCAGGGAGCAAAACGGGAATATGCCGATATTCGCTTGTCATCGTTCGCGCGTCCTAACCAATCACATGCACAGGGCGGTAAGATCCGTATCAAGCAGGAACTGGTTCCAACGCTCTTCATCCCAAATCTCAATATGATCGCCATTGCCAACAATGACCACGTCTTTATCAAAGCCCACCGTCTCACGCAGAGAAGGCGAGATGTTGATACGACCCGCATTGTCGACTTCGCACTTAGAAGCACGAGAATTCAGCTTCAACTTAAGTCTGACCATATTGCTATCGCCAACGTTGAAGCCGCCTCGAGCTTCGAAAAGGCTATCTACCCACTTGTTGAAATCCTCGGTTTCGAAGATATACAGGCAGGTGCCATCAAGGCTCAGCGTCATTCTGAGATTGTCGGAGAGTTCCTTGCGGAAATCGGCAGGCAAAGACAAACGTCCCTTGGCATCAAGCTTGCGGCTGAATTCGCCAAGAAGTTCGCTCACGCCTCCCTCCTTCCTTGGGGGTATCTCGTGAAAGCTATTTTAGGTCAGGCTTCGCCACCTCGCAACACAAAATGGGATTTTCTCCCACTCTCTCCCCCTTACTCCCCCACCTAATGTTGTTGAAAGGCGTACTATTTCTCAATACTTCACTACATATTGTGCCTATAGGCCAAAATACACCCCTAGGTATCGGTTTTGGAAACGGTGGGGGAAGGTGGGGGATTTTTTCCATCCACCCCGTGTTTGTCTACATCTTCGCCATAAATCGCGCCATTGAATCATCGATTTCAAGGCAAAACGGCCCTATTCGCTCACTTTAGGGGGGTAAAAGGGGGAGAAAGTGGGAGATCCACTAAGGGCTCTGCGGGACGGCAGGGGTCTGCTCGAGACGCCCGCTCCGCTGTTCGGGTTCCAAGGCAGCGTTTTGGGGCACTCATGCGCTCACTGCTTCATGCCTTTGAACACGATTCGTTTCGCAGATCTGGCGGAAACAGCGCCCAGGGCGTCGCTCGCAAAACCCAACCATCCTACGGACAACACCAAGCCTGCCTCATCTATAGCATTGTTTTCTTTCCTATACGTGAACCGACGCCGCACACGACAGTCCCGCGCCGCTTCGAGGCCACCCCAGAGGCAAAAAACTGGCCTAGATTGCAACTTTTTTGTTTCCGCAATTGAAAACCGCCGTGATAAACGGACCCAGGCAGCCCATAGGTCCTTGGCAAGCACACGATAGCGCAGCGCTAGGCACGCGGGTGGGCGGCGAAGTACTCTTCCTTTAATTGGGCTGCTTGAATGTGCGTATAGATTTGCGTTGTAGAGATGTCGGAGTGCCCCAGCATTTCCTGGATAGCACGTAAGTCGGCGCCCCCTTCTAGCAAGTGAGTGGCAAACGAATGACGAAGCGTATGGGGATGCAGGTTTTCCACCCCGATGGCCATACCCGCTTTCGCGACAATGCGATGCACACTCTGCCGGGTCAGCCTACCGCCGCGAGCGTTCAGGAACACCGCAGGAACAGGATGCTGCGCATTGCCCAGCAGCTGGGGACGTGCTTCTTCCAAGTATTCCCGCATTCGTTTCACGGCTACCCCAGAAAAAGGAACGATGCGCTCTTTGGAGCCCTTTCCCAACACGCGCAGATAGCCTTCATCGAAGTAGACGCGATCCACATCGAGGCCAACCAGTTCGCTTACGCGCAAACCGCAGCCATACAAAACCTCGAGCAGACATGCATTGCGCATTTCGATAGGGGTCGAGTTCGGCTGGCTATCGAGGAGCTTCGACACCTGGGCAACGGACAGCACGTCAGGCAATGTGTGGGGTTTGCGGGGCAAGGGCACCGTTTGCGTTGGATCAGCCTCAGCAAAGCCCTCGCGCACCAAAAAGCGATGGTATCCTTTCGCCACCGAAAGCCGCCGCTCTATGGTGCTAGGGGCAAATCCGCGGTTGCTCATATCGGCAACGAATGCCGCCACATCTTTACGCTGCACCAAAGAGGCTTCGTGCACATCGCGCTCCGATTCCAAAAAAAGGCAGTACTTTTGCAAGTCACCGCGATAAGCGCTCACCGTTGCCGGCGAAGCACCACGCTCGGCAACCAAATAGCCTATGTAATCCTCAAGGTAAAACACCCAACGCCTCCACAGAAAAGCCCCTCGACTTCCCACCATTATCCAACAGGCAAGAAGATCGAGGGGCTTTTCAATGAAAGTGCGCGTAGCGGGCAGTTAGCCGACAACCGATGCGCTGCCAACAACGCCGGGCTCACCAAGGGGCATCCTCGTGTCAGAAGGCCAGGCAAGCGAAGGGGCGGAAACGCTAACATGTTTGCCGTTGTACGGCGTCCAGGAACCTGCGCCCGTTCCGTGCGCCAGTACAAGGTAATGAGCCGTGCCGCTGCGAGATCCAGAGCCATCGCCGTTTTTGGCCTTTACCGTTTTGGCGCTATCGAGCTTCATAACCGCCGTGGCAATTTTTATTGAGCTTGGTCCGTTCGGGTTTTCTATACCTAACGCCTCTGCCATTTCGGCATCACTCGCAAATACGTACACCGTGCCAGAATAGGTGCCTTCAGCATCCGTCGTGGACTTTGAAGAAGCGTCTCCCCCAGAAGCGGATTCGCTCTTCGTTGCCTGGCTTGAGGTGCTGGAAGCAGACTGCTGCGCCTTCGCCGCATCGACGCGCTTGGTGGCTGCATCCTTTAGCTTGCTAGCAGCTTCTTCACTAGCCGCTCCACCGTTCTTTGCGGCTTCATAGGCGTCTTCGATTTGCTTATAAGTGGTCTTGCCGGCCGGTAAGGGCTTCAAGGTAATTGCCTCTCCGGGAGAAAGGGTTCCATCTTCACCGACCGTTTCCTCCGCATAGGCACCTTCGATGGAATACAGAGTGCCATCGGCAGCAATAGGCGAAGCCGTTACTTCGAAGGTATAGGTTCCAGCCACCAGATCCAGCGAAGCGGAATCATTGCCAACGTAGCACGACTCCTCTACCGAATTGCCGCTTACATCGGTCCCTTTAACGGAAAGCGGAATCATAGTGCCCGTAGAAGTGTCCAACCCTCCAGCATTTACCGTAAACGTCACGTGGTGTTTCGCGGTACGCTGATTGTTAGCCTGGCACGCACTTACGCCGAACACCAAACCAATCACAAGCAGAACGGCTATCACGGCAATTACCGTGATCCGTTTGCGCTTGCGCGGTTCGTCGCCCGAGCTATTGGGCGTCCCTCCCGAGGGGCTCGTTGCACTTTCACGGTAGCCTGCAGCCGAGTCGACCCCAGGGCCCAGCTCGATAGGCACTTCGATTTTGGCACCGCATTCGGGGCAATGCAGCGATTCGTCAGATGCTTTTGCACCGCAATTCTGGCAAAACATAGCTGTTCCTTTCATTTGGGATATCAAGTAAACACATCACTTAGTTGGCTGGTAGTCGGTCAAAGGAGTCCATTCGAAATCAGAAAGGAGGTAAGCCTCACCCATGTCGGGAGCCCGATCGCCGCGAGACAGCCGGTATTCCCCAACCTCTTGCGCCATGCCGTCCTCCAGGGTAAATACCGTCACTCCAGCACTGTACTGGCCGCCACCGCTAAGGGACATCTTGCCGCTGGCAAACAGAGTCCAGGTCGATGTTTGCCACCCTTTCCCTTCGAAGAGGGACTGCGGCGCGCCATTATGGATTCCATATGCAGCAACGGGAATGTAATCGCTTGCAGTTACCGCCGCAATAACGAGTTCAAGCGTTCCATCGCTGTTGAGGTCTTTGTAGGCATAGGAAAGTATTGCACCCTGGAAATCCGTCTGGTGGGCTTGGCCAACATAGAGCATCCTCCCCGAAAGAACCTCGCTTATGTTCGAAAGATCATCATCGTACGATGTTGTCGGCCAACCGTTGTCGGATGCGCTTTTGTAATGAGTAAGCACATCATCAAAAACTGCCTTTTGGCTAGCATAAGGGTCAGCTGGTTCAGGGTTGCCCTGTTCGACAGCGACAGGCTGAGGCGCAACGAAAGTCCGGTAAGCCCACATAGCAGCAAACGCTGTTGCAGAAGAAAGAGCCAAGATCACGATAACGACAAGAACCAGTTGGGGCATTTTGCGTCGACTGCGCGCACGGACGGCCTTGATTTGGCCACCAAGATCACCTGCCCCGCCCGCCCTCGAGGCTTGAAGGGGCCCATGGTCAAAACCCGTCCAGGGCGCAGGGGATTCTTTGGCCGATTCCTCAGCAGTAAAGAAAGAAGCCTCGGCAGACGCAGATGCCGCCTTCTCCGTTTTCGCCCCGCACGCTGGGCAGAACTTTGCATCATCTGATATCTTGCTGCCGCACTCGCCGCAGTACATCGCTTTTCTCCTTCGTCGTAGCTCATTTCAGCGATTTGTATAGTACGCTTATCAGTGGACGCGAAAAAGCAATTTTGACCGTTTAAAAATTTCAGCATCGGCAGAAAAGTCTCACAGAAGGAAAATGTCGTGATCTCCACAGACCCCCTGATTCAGCGCCGAAGCCCAACTGGGCAGGTTACGGGTCTTGACGCCTGCCCTGCACAGGGAAGCGAACAGATGCCGGAAAGCGAAACAGCCGCACCCTTTTCTGAAGTTCTATTCACCCCGAAAGCAGAAACCAACCGAAAGCCAAGAAGCGCAGAAGATCCACATCGTAAGCCAGCAGGTGCCTCGATGACTTTGCTCGAGCTCGCTTCCTGCGCATCAGCAGGCTCAGCGATAGATCCAGACGGCTCTATGCGCCTGCAAACACACGTCAAATCCGCCGATTTGATCGATTTCGCGAAGAAGCATGGGCCCCTCATCGCACGCGAACCGGCATCTTGCGTAAACCTCTGCGCGCAAGGTCGTCTGCAATCCATCGAAGAGAGCACATCCCTCTGGGCATCCGCAGCGCTGACAGCTAACATCGCGACATTGGCAGCAGAGCTCGCATCAGGAGCACTTCCGATACGCAACGCCCAAAAAATCCTAGCGGGCCTTTCCCATTGGAGGCTGCAAGCCAATGAGGGCAAGTCATTTGAGCTGTATTTGATCTCCCGCCCCACAAGCGCGTCATACGCCCATTGGCTTGGCGCCCCCTGCTTTATACGTCGCGAAGTGATTGGCGAACGTATCGGTTACGCCTTCCTGCTCGGAAACGAAACCGGTTATCCTCCATCGACGCTCGAAATAGCCCTCGCGCTATTCGCCGAAGAACCCGCTGCAAGTGATTTTTCCGTACTTATGAGAGCGTTTGACCTCAGCATCGAAACGGGAGCCCAACTTGCCGAAGAGGCCAGCGCGGCAACGGGCAAAAGGAACGCCGTCCCCACCCAACCTGGGCGACCGGGCGATCACACCCTCACCGAAACGGAGCTTTCCTTCAACGAAGAAGATCGGCCAATCCTGGGGCTGCTTTGTCGAACACTCGCTGTTGCCCACATGAACGATATCCAGGTAGATGTTTTCTCAACCGACGAATCGACAGGCCCCTTCGTGTTCGGGAGCTATTTGAGCTGGCTATGGTACGACTTCTCGTTAGGAATCGGACAAGCGCGCATTCATTATTGCGCTCGCTGCGGCAAAGGCTTTTCAACAGCCGGTCACCGCGGGATAGAAAAGAGATACTGCAGCGATAGATGCCGTGAGGCAGCCCACAACGAACGAACGGCACAATCGAAGGCATGGGCTAGGCGTTTATTCCTCCAAAAGGAAATGAGCATAGACGCCATACGCAAGCGGCTCTTTGCCCATGAGCAAAAAACCACCGGCAGTGAGCGAATCAAAAAGTGGCTTTCAAGTTGGCCCGATCTCAAACATGCACTCGACGAGGACATTCAATCCAAGGGATGGGGCTCACCTCTCCTTGCCCGATGCCGAAAAGAGGGACTCGACCTCGATAAACTGCTAAGTGCAAAACGCAAAAAAGAACTTGCCGAACTGAAAAAAAGAAAAGGAGGGCCCGCATAAATAAGCGAGCCCCCCACAATAGCAAAGCGAAAACAGCCGATGTTACGCGCGATGCTTCAAGGCCGCGCCAACGAATCCCACGAACAGCGGGTGGGGCTTGGTGGGTCGGCTCTTGAATTCCGGGTGACCTTGGCTTGCCAAGAACCAAGGATGACCGGGAATTTCCACCATTTCCGTCAGGCGCCCATCGGGAGAAAGACCAGAGATGCGCAACCCGGCACCCGTCAACGTGTCGCGGTAGGCGTTGTTCACCTCGTAGCGATGGCGATGGCGTTCGTAGATAACCTCTTCGCCGTACACCTCATGGGCAAGAGACCCCTTTTCCAGCTTGCAAGGATAGGCGCCCAAGCGCATGGTGCCGCCCTTGTCTTCAACGTCTTCCTGCTCGGGCATAAGGTCGATAACCGTATAGTCAGCGTTCTCGTCGAACTCGGCAGAGGTGGCGCCGGTAAGTCCCGCAACATTACGCGCGAACTCGCACACAGCCGCCTGCAGGCCCAGGCAAATGCCCAAAAAGGGAATGTTTTTTTCGCGGGCATAGCGAGCCGCCTCGATCTTTCCTTCGAAAGCGCGCTGGCCAAAGCCGCCGGGAACCAAGATGCCGTCCATGGAGCCAAGCGTTTCCTCAACGTTTTCGGCATTTAGCTCTTCGCCATCAATCAGATGCACTTCAGCGTGGACGCCGTTGGCGACGCCAGCATGGTACAGCGCCTCGATAATGGAGAGGTAAGCGTCGGGCAGGCTTACGTATTTGCCTACCACCGCAATATCAACCGCGCCTTCAACGGCATCCGCCGCGGAAAGGAACGATTTCAACGGATCAAGGTTGATCTCGGGCTGCTCCAAGCCGAAACGCTTCAGCACCTTGGTATCAAACTGCTGATCGAACAAAGAAAGCGGTACTTCATAGATAGAAGGCGCATCAATGCAGGCAAGCACGTCTTCGGGGGCAACGTCGCAGAACAGGGCGATCTTTTCTCGAACCTGCTCGGAAATCTCATGGTCGGAGCGGCACACGATGAAATCAGGCTGAACGCCGATGGAACGCAGCTCCTTAACGCTATGCTGAGTTGGCTTGGTTTTCACCTCATGAGCTGCGGCGATGTAAGGCACCAGCGTTACATGCACAAACAGCACATCGCCGTAGGGGCGCTCCTTCTTGAACTGGCGCGCCGCCTCGATAAAGGGCTGCGATTCGATGTCGCCGATGGTACCGCCGATTTCAGAGATTACGATATCGGCGTTCGACTGCTCCGCGATGCGGTACAGGCGCTCTTTAATGGCATTGGTAACGTGAGGAATAACCTGCACGGTACCGCCCAGGAAGTCGCCGCGGCGTTCGCGGGCAATGAGGCTCTTGTAAATGGAACCCTGCGTGAAGTTGGATTCACGAGAGAGGCTTTCATCGATAAAACGCTCGTAATGACCCAGGTCAAGGTCACCCTCGTGGCCGTCGTCGGTAACGAACACCTCACCATGCTGGAAGGGGCTCATGGTGCCCGGATCCACGTTCAGGTAGGGATCCATCTTC
The DNA here is from genome assembly GCA_965147435.1 of uncultured Eggerthella sp. Taxonomy (GTDB): domain Bacteria; phylum Actinomycetota; class Coriobacteriia; order Coriobacteriales; family Eggerthellaceae; genus Anaerotardibacter. Next base: position 454,967 of record CBCTKC010000001.1, read on the forward strand.
TGCATGGTTACTTTGTATCCACGGGCTTTGAGCAAATGACCCAGCGATGCCGCCGTAATCCCCTTGCCCAGGGAAGAAACAACGCCGCCAGTCACAAAGATATGCTTTGCCATGATTCTCCTTCATGAACGAATGAACGCTACAAACAAAAAAGCGCCTGAAGGCACAAAACTGCTTTCAAACGCTTTTCTATATTAGCGAGAAGGAGCCACGCGGAATCCCTGTTTCGAAGTGTTTTCAGATTCGTAACATTGACGCTTTTACGCCGCGTGATTGCCCTTCTTGCCGCGACCGAGCTTACCGGCAAACTTGCTACCGATGCGTGAGAGCACGGCGAATTCTTCCACGCGCAACACCTTGCACAAGCCAAAGGAAACCACCAAGCCCACGATGCCCGAAACAGCCAGGATGGCAACCGCCTTCACTACCGCGCTGATGGCAACACCAGCAAGCAGCACGCCCATGCCATTGGCAAGCACGCCTGCCGCCACGGCGCCAACCACACTGGCAACAACCGTTTTGACCACCATAACCACAATGCCGCGATTGCCATAGCCGCCAACCTTGCCGCGCACGATAAACGAGCACACCACGAACATCACTGCGTAGAATCCCAAGTCGGCAACGGGAATGCCCGCCAGCCCCAACACATTGGGCTGGCACAAATACCAGTATCCCGCCACTTGGACAAAACGCACTACAAAATCGATAAGGGCGAACTTCAAGAAGCTGCGCAATGCCGCAAAAACACGGTACATATACATGTACCCCGCATAGAACGGCAAGCTCAAAACCCACACAGCAAGGATACTTCCGACGTTGTTAACCTCGTCGGCGGTAAAGGCACCAGCCTGGAACAGCTGCATCAGCGGCTGAGCCAAAGCGCCCACCAACAACGCCAACGGGATAATGAGGAAAAAGGTTGAACGCAAGCCCGAGCGAATGAAGCCTCGGAAGCCCTCCCAGTCTTCGCGCGCTGCGCAATCGGACAGCTCGGTAAGCAGCGTGGTGGAAAGCGAAACAGCGATGACGCCATAGGGAAGCTGATACCACGTCCACGCGTAGTTCAAGGTGGAAGGGCCATTTGGCGCCGCCTCGAGCGAGAATGCATTGCGGCAACTGAAGGTGATCATCGTGCCCGCAATGTAGAGGAACATAGGGCCGGCAACCTTAAGCGCTTCTATGATCATGGGGTCACGCAGATTGATGTGAGGATGGTAGCGGAAACCCTGCTTCACCAATGCGGGAATCTGGATACCGAACTGGCACAGCACGCCCAGCGAAGTGCCAATAGCCAGCCACCACAGCGCAAACTCCCCGTTCCAAGTCGAAAGCGGCACGAAGCCGAACATCACCACAGTTACCACAATATTGTTCATGACCGGCGCCAACGACGGCATAAGGTAGGTTCGTTCAGCATTCAAGATGCCCGTGATAACCGCACCAACGCCATAGAACAAGATCTGAATAGCAAAGATACGGAAGAAGAAGATGGCCAAGGTCTTCGAGTCGCCCTGTCCGACGGTAAAGGTCTGCGTCTCGATAACCAGCGGAGAAAACACCGAACAAGCAAGCGCCAGGATGCCCAAGAGCACGATGGTAAGGGTCAGGATATTTGAAGCGAACTTATAGGCTTCCCCGTCACCCTTCTTTTCTTTCTGGAGCAAATATAAAGGCAAAAACGCTGTGGCAAGAAGGCCCGAAGCCGCCAGCTCGTAAATCATGGAAGGCATATTGTATGCAATCTGATATGCCGAGGTGAGCAACGTGTTGCCCAAGGCAAACGCCATCGCCCACGTGCGCAAAAGCCCCGTCACACGGGAACCGAGCGTGCACAGGGTAATGAGCCCCGTATTTTTAAGTATGCTGTCTTTAGAGTCGTTGGCCATTGGTCCTCAAGGTTGTCTATAATTGTTCAGATTCCAGGGAACCATACTAAGGAATAATCTATGCGCATTCTTATTGTTCGCAATAATTACAACCCCAAGGCGCTCGAATCAGCGCTGCTCCTCGAGGTGTACCTGGCTTCCCAGGGCGTCGAATTCACCGCTTTCGATACGGACGACCTCCGCGCTTCATCCGAGTTCTTCCAGCGCCGCGTCGAAAATATCGACGACTTCGATCTTGCCGTAGTACTGGGCGGCGACGGCACCATTTTGCGTACCGCCGCTCAAATCAAATACCGCCGCATCCCTATTCTGGGCGTGAACTTCGGTCATCTGGGGTTCATGGCCAATTCCAACGAAGACGGCATTATCCCCGTAGTTGCAGCCGCACTCGCCGGCGAACTGACCACCGAATACCGCACGAACCTGCGCATTGACGTCTTCTGCGAAGGCGATGAAGGGGCCAATGGCGGTCCCGATGCTCCCATGAAGGGCTCACAGCAGTTTTTCGGCCTGAATGAGCTCACCCTTGCTCGTGGCGCCCAGGGTCGCGTCATCGACTGCGCCTACACGGTTGCAGGCGAAAAAGTTGCCGACGTTAAGGGAGATGGCCTCATCGTTGCCACCGCAACTGGGTCTACCGCTTACGCCCTTTCCGCAGGCGGCCCGCTGGTTGCCCCTGGCTACAGCGGCCTGGTGGTAGTGCCCATCGCGCCCCATTCCCTGCACTCTCGAGCGCTGGTTACCGGCCCTTCCGATATCGTCGAAATCGCAATGGACCCTTCGAGCGCAAACCGTGAGGCAACCATGTTCATCGATGGCGAGCTTATTCCCATCGATCGCCCCATCCGCCGCGTTATCGTTCAATCGGGCGAAGAGCCCACTGTGTTGCTGCGCTACAAGGCCGAATCGTTTTACGGCCGCACTTCACGCGTGTTCTTCTCGTAACCGAAACGCTTATAGCAAGAACCGTTTGCCGCACAATGACAAGCCCGTTTCGCCTTACCATGCCCCGCTTTTGGTAGTCGCGCCCTCCCTTGAGGGCCAAAAGAAGCCCAAAAGCGGGGCGTTTTTCGTTTCGCACCAACTCAAGCGCCTCAAGGCATGGCCCGGCAAACCAGATGAAGCCCGAGCCAAGCTAAGCCACCTGCTCAAATCTGTACATCAAAGCAAATCGTTTGGAAACCACAAAGAAACCGACTCGAAATACCGCCTTCCTACAATCGGTTGCGGAAACCATGCGCACATAGAAGGAGGCTCATCATGGAAAAGCGCACTGGGCCAAACGGGCCCGCTGCAGAAGAGCGGGAACAAGCGCTTGCCCGTGAGATACGCGTGAAAGACGCCCTCATTCATGAAGTCCATCATCGAGTGAAGAACAATTTGCAAACCGTTGAATCACTGATGCGCCTGCATATTCGCCGCTGCCCCTCCGAAGAGGCAAGAAGCGTCCTGGTCGAAGCGGCGGGGCGCCTTCGCTCCATGGCGATAGCGCATGAGATGCTCTCTGAGGCAACCAAGGAACAGGTGGACGCCATCGAACTTGCTCGGCGTGTATCGCAGCAGGTCAAAACCAGTATGTGCGGTGACTCAAGTCGGTTTTGCATCACAGTTACCGGAGCCCCACGCCTTATTCCCGGATCCGTTTCCATAAGCTTGGCGCTCGTCATAGCTGAAATCACGTGCAATTCCTTCGAGCATGGATTCGCCGAAGAAACGCAGGGGAACGTGAACATCAGTCTCAAGCAAACCGAAAAAGGGCTGCGCGTAACCATCGGCGATGACGGTTGCGGGCTACCCAGTGGATTCACCATCCAAGGACAAACCAGCATGGGATTGACCCTTATGCGCACCCTGGTCGAGGACGATCTTCGCAGCGAACTCGAAGAAGTGGCAACGCCCATTGGGGCATGCTTCACATTCGAAATACCCAACCTCATCCTTAACGAACAGAACCAAGCACCAGAAGAGGAACAATGAAGCTCCTAATAGCAGAAGACGAAGCGATCATCCGCATGGACCTGAAAGAAACCCTGCAAGATCTGGGCTACGAAATTGTCGCAGAGGCACGCAGCGGACGCGAAGCGGTTCAAAAGGCATTCGCCTTTGCACCCGATTGCGCGCTTATGGATGCCCATATGGATGGCGATGACGGATTCACGGCAGCTCAGGAAATCGCACAGGCACAGCTATGCCCCGTTGTGATGGTTACCGCTTACGCGCAGACGGACAAGGTCAAGGAAGCGTCCAAGATGGGCGTTTTCGGCTACGCGACGAAACCCTTCGCCGAAAAGGATCTGGTTGCCGCTATCGAGGTTGCCACCAGCCGTTTCAAGCAAGAAGAGCAGCTGCACGGTGAGCTTGATCGGCTAAAAGCACGCATGGAATCACGACGTCTCATCGATAAGGCAAAATGCCTGCTCATTGAAGCAGGAGCAACAGAAGAAGAGGCCTTCGGTCGCATGCGGAAGATTTCCATGAACACGCGCAAGCCTCTAACGGAAGTTGCCGAAGCGATTATCTTGGGCTACGAAGCAAGCCATTAGCCGTATAGAGGCTCTAGAACTATCGCGCTCCGGCAACAAAGGATTGTCCGTTAACCTATACGACCTTCTCACCCAGCACGAAAGCAAGCTCGACCCAGACTCGGAAGCCGGCTGCCAAGCCCAACACCATAGGCTAAGAAAAAGCTCACCTTACAGGCTCAACCCCAGCGCCTCTGCCCACGTCTGTTCTCTGAAACCAGGAATCACAAAATCGTCGCCCACAAGCAGCGGACGTTTCACGAGCATGCCGTCGGTCGCAAGCAAATCGAAGCACTCGGCGTCGCTCATACCGGCATCGAGCCTCGCTTTAATGCCAAGCTCGCGATACTTCATGCCAGACGTATTGAAGAGACGGCGCAACGGCAATCCCGAACGCGCATGCCATTCCGCGAGCTCGGCCGCCGTGGGGTTCTTAGTCGTGATGTCACGATCGCAGTATTCCACGCCATGCTCGTCAAGCCACTTCTTGGCCTTTTTGCAGGTGGAACATTTTGGATATTCCAAAAACAGCACGCTCATGAAGTAAGTCCGCCCTTTCGTTTTCCGAAAATACCGCTTTGGATTCTAGCGCAGTTGCCACCACAAAACGCGAACACCGCGCCCAAGCTCAATCGCGCCAAGCTCGGGCAGGTTAACTCACCATGCCAAAAATGCAACACCCCTGAGTCAACCACGACTATTCTGGTATTACTATTTCAGAACTCTTCACACTGCCTGATGAAAGTGCTAATATTCCCGTTGTTACGGGATATAGTTTCGTAACACCGTATCCATAGAAGTTTGGAGGTTTCAAATGGCGTGTTTTCTCGTTGGTGGCGGCGAAGCCATCATCGGCACCGCAGTTCGCGCAGTAGTCAAGAAGAAGGAAATGGAGCAGGGCATCGTCGACGAACACGGGAACCAGCTCACCGACCCCACCGAAGGTGGCATCTGCTGGACCCGCAAAATTGGATGGCTGCTCAACATGCTATGGGGCGGCGTAATTCTGCTGTGTATAGAGCACATGTGGCACGGCGAAGTCGTCCCTTTCCCGCCTTTCCTCACCGCCATGAACGACCCTTCGGAAATCCCTGCCATGCTTCATGAGATGGCGACCATCGGCGTTGGCATGGCCCTTCTGGTCACGCTCGTGTGGTTCATCGCAACTTTCGTTGCCGATACGGCCGTGAAAGCAAAACCCGTCACCGCGGCAAAGGAGGCCTAGATGACACTCGTCATTACCTTGCTCGCCGCTGCAATCGCTACCATCGCGTGGTATGCTGCCGGCCCAAAAAGCACCATGAAAATCGGGGTGCTCGCCCTTATGTATTGGGGCGCGGGGCTCATGTGGATCGTCGACGGCATCGCATGCCTCGCTGAAGGTGAAGCGTTCATCGAAATCGCCGACACTACTGCCTTGCTCAACGATGCCATCTTGGGTGGCGTGGTCGTTGTTGCGGGTCTTGTCGCGTGGGCGTTTTATCTGCTTATCAAAGACCCGAAAGGCACCCTGCACAATTCTTTGCGTAGGTCTGCAGCCTAACGCCTTTTGTGGTTTGCGACTCTTGTGTGACACCGCGCAAAGTCTGTAATACTTCCGCATCATCGCCCGTGGCGCGACCCAGAACGCGATCCATAAGGCTCGAGCCTCACAGGGCCGAATGATCCGCAAGACCGAACGAACCGCGTAATCGACTTCCACATCGATGGATGCCCGCGCGCACAGGAGAGGGCCGCCGATGGAACCCATAAGGGTTGTCGCGGCCCGCCAGGGCTTGCGCAAGCTTGTCCGAATTCCGTATCCAATCGAAGAATTAAGGTTGACGAAACTACAGGAACAACCCGAGTGCAAAACCACTGAGCGCGGTACCGCCACGTTCGTTTTCCCTGCAAGCCCCCAACACAAAAGCGGCTCTGCCCTCCTGAAACCAGGCGGGCAGAGCCGCTTCGCAGCATTTAGGACTTAAACCGTCGGGCTCTCCGCTACAGAGCCGCATCGCCCACCTCGCCGGTTCGCACGCGAATTGCCTCGGCAACGTCTTTTATGAAGATCTTGCCATCTCCAAAGGTTGCGTTGCCCATGCTCGAAACCATCTCGTTCACAATCGGGTCAACCAAGTCATCCGCTACTACGGTGCGGACCGAAACCTTGGGGAGCATGTTCACGCCACGGTTGTCATCACGCGTGTACACCTGATGATAGCCTTGCTGATGGCCATAGCCAAAACCCTGGCTCACGAAAATGCCGTTCTTGCTGAAGGCGGACAGGATGCGCTTTACTCGCTCAAGTTTGTCGCCGTTGATGATGATCTCTATTTCCTTCATAAGTGTTCTCTCTTTCGTTCACGTAAATTGGTAAGCCGCAAAGCGGTAGAGCCTTCGGGGGATATCCTCGGTGCTGAAAGACGGCAGAAGTCAATCCAGCCACGTGGCCTGCGCTTTAACCAAAAAGACGCAGGTAGCGCTCCACCAAATTCATGGTGCCTTCCATGTACCCCTGCATATATCCCTGAACAGGGGTGGAATCCTGATGACTTCCCATCCAAGCCATCATCTGGATACGGCGCTGCAAAATGAACGTGTCGATTTCCACGAAATCGGTATCAGTAAAGGGAAGAACCTTGCGATATCCATCAAGCCAAGCATTCACCAAATCGGGAACATCTTCCCTATCCTCAATGAAAGTGAGCGCACCTGCCAGATCATGCAGATGCCAGCCGAAACCGAAATCGTCAAAGTCGATAACCTTGATCACATCGCCATCAACCAGGATGTTGGTATCGCGCAAGTCAGCATGGATCACGCCATAGTTCAGATCGGTTTTGCCATAGCGTTCCAATCGCGCTTTGATGATCTGGCAGCAGCGTTCGATCTTCGCTTCCGCCTCTGGGTACAGATCGGGATAATCGCGCCAATTGCCCCAAACGGCATTTTCGCCAATCATGTTCTCGTAGTCCCAGTGAAAGCGCTTGATGTCTTTGGTGCCATTCCAAATCTCGGTTTGGCGATGCAAATAGGCCGTTGTTTCTCCCAGCGTTCGGAAATGGGCGGGAGCCGCTTCTGGAGAGTTATCGTGCTCCAGTGTTTCGCCCGTCAAAAATTCAGTCGCCACGCAGAAGTACGTTACTCCGTCCTTCTCAATCTCTTGGATATAGGACCCGTCAGTTGCAGGGATGGGGTTGGCAACCTTAAGCGGTGTATAGTCGTTGATCTGGCGAAGCCAGCTTATCTCGCTTTCGTATTCTTCGCGCGTATGATAGCCAGGGCGCCCCACGCGTAGCACAAACAGCTTTTCATCGGTTGCGGGGTCGTACACCGAATACGTAGCATTCTCGGAAAACGCAAGGAGCTTCACCGCACATGAATCGGCATAGTGTTCAGCTGCGGCTTTTGCCACTTCCATAAATACTTCGGGGTTCTCAAAATTATTAGCCATGAGGGCATCCTTTCCAATTCGCCCACCAAAACAGGGCAGACATCATGCACTAAGCCTCAAGCTGAGAAAGCGAGGCTTCCAGAGCGCTTGCGAACATATCGAGATCGGAGTCGTCAAACACCAGCGGCGGACGGACCTTCAGCACGTTGCCGTAAGGACCGCACAGGGAAATAAGCACATGGTTTTCACGCAGCTTTTCGATAAGGGAAACAGCGAAAGGCCGATCGGCTTCCTTCGTGCCAGGGCGAACCACCTCTACGCCGGTAAACAGGCCAGCGCCACGTACATCGGCAAGCTGGGGATGGCGCGTTGCAATGTCGCTCACAGCAGCGCGAAGCTTTTCACCCATTATGCGGGTATGCTCCAAGATATCGTTTTCTCGGATGTAATTAAGAACCGCTTGAGCTGCAGCCATGGAAACAGGGTTTCCAGCAAAGGTGTTGAAGTAGGGGTTGTCCTGCGCAAACGCATCGAGAACCTCGCTCTTTATGGCCATGGCAGAGCAAGGAATGCCATTCGCCATGGGCTTACCCATAGTTACGATATCGGGCACGATATCATGACGCGCAAAGCCCCAAAAGGCATCGCCGGTACGGCAGAACCCTGGCTGCACTTCATCGGCAATGTATACACCGCCTTCTTTGTGAACCAGGTCAACCACTGGCTTCAAGAAGCCTGGCGTACCGGGAATAACACCATCGGAGGAAAAGATGCCATCGAACAGCACGCCAGCAAACTTGATTCCGTGGCGACGCATGTCCTGAATCTGGATGGAGATCTGCTCGCACATCCATGCGCCCAAATCGTCAACTTCCAGCCTGAATGTATCGGGGGAAGGAATCATGCGCATGGTTCGGCTCATGGCAACACTTTTGCCAATTGAAGGGGAAAGACCGGAGATCAAGGCGGTATTTCCGTGATACGCCTCGCCGGTAACAATGATTCCCTCACCGCCCGTGTAAAGCTGAGCGCAGCGTACCGCCAGGTCATTGGCCTCCGAACCCGAGCACATAAACATTACGCGATCGATTTCCTCGGGCATGGTTGAAAGCAAGTCCTCGGCATAGTCCAGGATATTCTCATGCACATAACGAGTATGCGTATTCAGCAGCTGCAGCTGACTAGTAACTGCTTCGGTGATTGCCGGATTGCTATGGCCCATCGAGGGAATGTTGTTGTACATATCAAGGTATTCGGTGCCATCAGCGTCGAACAAGCGCGTTCCCTTGCCACGAACCAAATGCAATGGCTTCTGGTAAAACAGGCGATAACAAGGGCCCAACACCGCTCGGCGTTCAACTAAGCCCTTCAAATCGCCTTCCAAAGAATCAATATTGGCAACGTTGAAGCTATTAGATTCAAGGATGCCAACGTCTTCACTCTTGCAACCCATTTTCTTCCTCTCACTTAAGTCGATTCAGCCCTGTGCCGGCTCTTCCACTTGCCTCCCTTAACGGATGGCAACGCTCTCTCTTTTCCAACCGCGCACAAAGCACTCGTAATCCAATTCTTCGAAACCGTTTATGAAGCTATCGGCTGCTTCACGCAGATCTTCTTTCGTGCCTGCGTTATCGGAGTCGTAGATACCCAAAGTCATAAAACCCGCCTGCGCCATTGCGCCCAATGCATACGCCGAATCGTCAACGCACCAGCTGTTGGCGGGATTCGCGCCAAGCCTGAAAGCGACGCTTGCGCTGAACTGAGGGTCGCTCTTCGTCCTGCCCTCGCCTTCTGCAGAGGCAACCACATCGAACAGGTCGAAGATGCCCGCTCTCTCCAAGCCCGCTTGAAGAAAGTCGACAGGGCTTGACGAGGCAACCGCAAGCTTCACTCCGTCGTCACCCAGCCGGCGGACAAGTTCCACCGCGCCGTTTCGGGCCAGAACGTTGTCGCGATATTCGCTAAGAAGGATCTGGTGGGCATCATCCAGAACCTCTTCGACCGAACCGCCCAAACCGCATTCCCGATGGAAAAAGGCTGCTGTTTCGGGAAGAGTGTTCGCATTCAAACGAACCAATTGCATAGGGTTGAGGGCAATTCCTGCCTTTTGGGCAAATCGCTCCTGCAGTGCATGCCATGCGGGCATCGAGTCAAGCAGCGTTCCGTCGCAATCGAAAATCACCGAATCAATCACAGCATCTCCTTTCCCTCACAGCAGGGAATACGTGCCGCAGGGGTCAAACCGCCCCCCCCTGCGGCAACGGCCTAACTCAGCTCAGCTTCTGCAGCCTTCAAAGCGGCAAATTCCTCTTCGGGTGCATTGCCCACCAGATGCTTTCGCGAATAGGCGAAGAAGTACACCATCAGTCCCGCAAGAACTGCGAGGGTGCAGCCTGCAGCAAAGGCATCAACCGTGAAGGTCGAAACAATAGCCACCAGGGAAAGAGCGAAAGAGATACCGGTAAGGGCAATTCCGCCAGGGGCCTTGAAGCCGCGCTCCATGCTTGGCTCCTTCTTGCGCAAGATGATGTGGGAAAGATTCATCATTGCGTAGGAAACACATGCGGCGAATACTGCCATGTTCAGGAGAATGTCGCCGTCTTGAACTACGGCAGCCAAGGTAAAGGCGATGGTGCCCAAAACAAGCAGGGCAACAAACGGGGTTTTGCGGGAACCGGTAACGGAAAGGAACTTAGGCAAATAGCCAGCACGAGAAAGGGCGAATGCTTGGCGGGAGCCGCTGAATACCGTCGAGAAGAACGAAGCGACCAGGCCAGCAAGACCAGCGTAGTTTACAAACGTCGCAAGAGGACCTTCGCCAACTTCGTTCAATGCGTCAACCAACGGGGCAGCTGCGGCGCCGGCAAACTCAGCGCCAGCACCACCTGCGGTAAGGAACAGAACCAAAGCGCCCGTAACCATGAGGGTCAGCATTGCGCCGATAATGCCCTTGGGCATGTCCTTCTTTGGGTTTGCCGATTCTTCCGCTGCCAGGGGAACGCCCTCAACTGCGAGGAACAGCCAAATGCCAAATGGGAGAGCAGAGATCACGCCAGCTGCACCGAAAGGCAGAAGCGCCGTACCACCATCTACAGCAGGGGTGATATTGAAGAGATTTGCCACTTCGAAGTGAGGCGCAATGCCGACAACAAAAGCGATAAGGGCAATCATAGCAATAGCGGTAATGCCAAATACGATTTTCAATGCTTCGCCAACACCGATAAGGTGAATACCAACGAAGACGATAAAGAAGAAGCCGATGATGGCAACCGAGGGAATATCGGCGAACAGGCCCAACGCATGCACATACGCAGCAATAAACGTCGAGATAGCGGCGGGGCAAATCGTATACTCAATCAAGATGGCGAACCCGGTCAGCGCGCCACCTACCTTGCCCATGGCGCGGCGGGCAAAGCCATAGCCAGCACCAGCTGCGGGCATAGCAGAAGACATTTCAGCCAGGCCCATCACCATGAACAAATACATGGCTCCCATGACCAAGAATGCGATAAGCATTCCGAACCAGCCACCGTAGCCTATGCCGTAGTTCCATCCAGAAAAGTCACCGGATATTACGTAGGCAATGCCCAAGCTCATAAGCAGTACCCAGTTTACGGCGCCCTTCTTAAGGGAGCGCTTTTCAAAGTATTCTTTCGATTCTGCGGTTATGCCACCCAAAACGGCGGCATCTGTTGGCGGTGTCATAAGGCGATCACTCCTTTTGCGTAAGATCGATATTCTTGCGCCAGCCACTTACGCAGCTGCCAGAGACTCGCCGTTGAGCCATTCATATTGCCGTACTCGCCAAAATGCCTTCCAGAGAGGCTTCGCATCGAGGGCAATCACACATTCGAGCTCTTCGTTGAACTCGACAGGCTCATATTAGAACCGCTTTTGCCCGCGACAAGCGCGATGCGTCCTGTTTAACAAAGGGTCAAAAACCTCGAAACGCACGCTTAACATGAACGCTCATCAAGCTGATGAGTGATTTACAAAACACCAGGTCAAAAGCGTATATTCCGCAAATCATTCTAAAAACGCAGGTAGATTGGCAGTTAACAGAGCGCTCAATAATATGGAAACAACATCGAAATACCGTGGGCACTTTGACAAGCAAGCCTGTACGAGGCAACCGCCGCGCAAAGCCCCTTTGCCACGCTAAAACCCTTAACCCCAAGCATGCTCGCCGTCGCAGCCCGCAGCCAATCAGGCAATAAAAAAGCGCCTCCATGGAGGCGCTTAGGGAAACGAATAGTATTAAGGGCTAAGTCAGCCGGTACAAAAGAGGTGACCGAACGAACGCCCGATGAGGGCTATTCGGCCTCAAGTCGAAGCTATTTGTTCACCGGGCGGCGATAATCAGGCTCCGTGGTCAGAACACGGGGGCCATCTTCGGTGATAGCAACGGTCTTCTCGAAATGCGCAGAAGGCTTACCATCGCGCGTGCAAACAAGCCAACCATCGCTCATAACCTTAGTTTTATAGGTACCGATATTGATCATAGGCTCAATAGCGATAACCATGCCCGGCTCAAGCTTAATACCCGTGTGCTTTCGACCGTAGTTGGGAACATTGGGGTCTTCATGCATATCGCGACCCACGCCATGACCCACATACTCACGCACAACACCGTAGCCAGCGCTCTCGGCAATCTCTTGGATAGCATGACCGATATCGCCCAAATGATTGCCGGGGCGAGCGGCCTCGATACCAGCCCACATGCACTGTTCGGTAACCTCGAGCAGACGCTTCTTTTCGGGAGAAATCTTGCCAACCGGATACGTCCAAGCGTTATCTCCGACCCATCCTTTCACGATAGCGCCCGTATCAATAGAAAGGATATCGCCCTCCTGGAGAATGACAGAATTGGAGGGGATGCCATGAACGATCTGGTCGTTCACCGATGCGCAAATGCTACCAGGAAATCCGCCATATCCCTTGAAAGCGGGGATGCCGCCCTCCATGCGGATAATCATCTCGGCGATGCGGTCCAGTTCGGCAGTAGACACGCCTGGCTTTACCCGCGCACCTACTTCACGCAAAACTTTAGCGGACAAGCGGCCCGCTTCAGCCATTTCCTCAATCTGATGAGGGGTCTTCTTTATGATCATGCTCTGATTACCTTTCTGACACGTTTATCAGAGTCAGAATACACCGAAAGCATCCTAGGAAAAAGCGAAGTAATCTTGATAGGCAGGCAAGCCGGCAACCTTGCCATCACGAAATGCATCTACCCAGATATCCTGTAGGGAGCCTTTCTGTTCAACAGGGTCGTAAGCGCCCACTTCAGAGAGTTCCGTCTCCCAGGAAAACGATGAGATGCCCACGGTATAGGCATCCTCAGAACGTAAATCGACCGTGGATTCTCGTCCTTCGTTGGCCGAAGAAGTGTCGGTTCCACCAGATTGCAGGCCTGATGAGGTGATCTTCGCCACCGATTCAAGCTGGAAAGTGCCGTTTTTCTGAGCTATCTCCAGATGCAGCCCGCTTACAACGGGCAAATCGTAGGGACTTTTTGCCGCCGCCACGCAACGCGAAAGATACTCGGTAAGCTCATCTCCCGAAAGAGAGACCACGGCAACGGGCATCTTTGCAACCGAATAGGCTAAATCCGTTGCCGTCTTATCTCCCGCATACAGGGGACAGCGCGCAGCATGGGGCGAAACGACAAATGCATCAGTATTCAGCACCTGCGAGGACACTTGGGCGATGTCCAGAGCAGCAACGTTACCCTTCGTGTCGTCGAAAAGACCGCTCACGCCCTCCGAAAATGAAGTGAGCACCTTTTTATCTTCGGATTGCTCAGCCTTCAACAGACCCTCCACCTCATCAAGGGCACCCGCAGCGTCAACCTCTCCCTTTACAACATCTGAGAGTGTTTCGCCGACCGCATTCGATGCGAGCCGATTTGGCAGAAACGTTCGGACACTTCCCTCTTCCAGGCTCGACGAAAGAGAGGAAAGTGCATCGGGAAGCTGAATCGGATCGTCTGCGGAAGTGGATACCAATTTATCTATGCCATACAGACCCAGATAATAATTTTGGGCATCGACGTTCATAATGCTCGAAAGTACATCAACCGCAGCCTTGTGTACAACCTCGTCGCTCGCGGTAGAGGCAACCCCTTGGGTTTTCACATCGCTGACCATTCCCATAAATACCGGCTGGGCAAATGCCCAACTCGAAGAGTCCCCGAAAAATGGCAGGGCTCTCACGGTCATATTATGCTGGGCGCCATACGACGAGGCCTGCCCATCGGGCAAGAACAGCATTGCCGCTTTCCCATCTAGGAATTTCTGCTCGGCTTGATCAGGTGTCTCATTGAAGCTCTCGGCACTGATAACGCCCTGTGCCATAAGATCGCCCAAATACGAAAGCGCATCGGGGAACGAGGAGGTATCTACGGAAACCGAGCTCGAATCGCGCTTCAATACCTGGCTCAAAAAATCTTCCGTCTCGGACACCAGCGAAGCATCGGCGAACCCTTGCATGACCTCATAACAGGTTTCAGTGTCGGCCATGCCTGCAGCAAGCGGCTCAACTCCCCTTTCCGAGAAAGCCTTGCATGCCTCGATAAACGACTGCTTATCACTCGGAACGGAAATGCCGTACGAATCGAATAGGTAGCTATTGATTACTATGCCCTCAAAGCCACTCGCACCTGGCAAATATTTCACCGCGTCGGAATTGCCAGGAATAGACCTGAGCGCATCTTCACTATATGATGCCGCGATATCCGTTCCCCCGAGATCGTAGAGCGAGGCAGACAGCGATTCGGCGCTTACGCGGTTGAAGTCCTTCGTTAGGATGACGTCGGGCAGCGATCCGTGTTTTGCCTGATAATCATAGAAATCAAGAGAATCGTCCCCCACGATCCACTCTATTCCATAATCAGGGTTCTGCTCTTCGATGTACTGAGCAAACCCCGAAGTGAGCACAGAGTCATCCCATACCGAAACGGTAACGTGGGTTTTCTGATCGGGTGAGTCGCATGAACAGAGAACCAAGGGGGGAAACGTCAGAGTCGTCGCAACCGCTACGCACAATGCAGCTCGTGTCAGTTTTGCGAACAATGAGTCTTCGCCCATGAGCAACGCCCCTTCTCTCCTGCAGCCCACATACGACGCTGGTGCCATGCACCGCTTCTCTCTTCCAGTATATGAGCCTCGTCCCCTATTCACACAATTCACTCAAGGAAAGCTAGGCCACATCCACCCTGATGGCGGCGAGCTTTGGTACCATGATTTCATCGCACAACAAAAGGAACCCCATGAACGAACGCAACACGAACCGCCGTGCTCAAACGCGCAGCAATCGCACCACGCAGCGCCACCAGATAGACGGACGCCCCGCACCTCGCCGACAGGCCAGCCATGCATCCGATTATTCGGAAGGTGCCTTCACGCAACCTTCCCGCAGCAGCACCTTCCGTACCGATCCGCGCGAATCGGAACAATCAGCACGCCCACGCCAGCAGCAGGACCGCCGGCAACAGCCACCGCAACGAGGCCAGCAACGCCCCAACCAACGGCACGTTTCCAGCCACCGAGCCACCCCGTCTTCTCGTAGAGCAAGTCACACGCCTATCCACGAACGGCATTCCTACCAGACGCTCACGCCTCGCCAAGGAACCAGCACCTACGTTCGCCATGGATACTCGAAAAAACGCAGTAACCTGCCCTTTTTCGTTGGTGGAGCAGCAGCCCTCGTTGCCGTTATTTTTCTCGTAACCACCCTGGTCGGAGCTCTTGGCGGCTCGAGCCAAAACACCCAGGAAGAGACGCTTACCGCCGCCGATGCAGCACCAACGCCCACTACGCTTACGGTTACGTTCGCTGGCGACTGCACCTTGGGAACTGATGTTAATTTCAGCTCCGATACCAGCTTCAACACTAAATATGAAGCGGTCGATGACCCGTCCTATTTTCTCGCCAACGTTGCCGACATCTTCAAAAACGACGATCTTACCGTGGTGAACATGGAGGGAACCCTAACCACCTCCTCTACACGCCAGGATAAGACCTTCGCCTTCAAAGGCCCCGCCGATTATGCGCAAATCCTCGTGAAGGGCAACGTTGAAACAGCATCACTCGCCAACAATCACTCACGTGACTACGGCGAGCAAAGCTACACCGACACCATTTCCGCTCTGGAAAATGCAGGAATCGGAACCTTTGGCTACGACCGCATTGATTATCGCGAGGTCAACGGCGTGAAGGTTGCCCTCATTGGCACCTACGAACTGGCAAAACACCTCGGCATCCAAGACGAGCTCAAGCAAAACATCAAAACCGCCAAGGAAAACGGAGCTCAGCTTGTTGCCGTCTATTTCCATTGGGGCACCGAAAAGGAAACGGTCCCCGATGAAACGCAAATTCAGCTGGGGCACATTGCCGTTGACGAAGGAGCCGATCTTGTTATCGGATCCCACCCTCACGTAATACAGGGATACGAGAAGTACAACGGCCGTTACATCGTATACAGCCTGGGCAACTTCTGCTTCGGCGGCAACCCCAACCCATCCGATAAAGACTGCATGATCTTCCAGCAAACGTTCACGGTAACGGGCAACGATGTTGCCACCGACGACAACATCAACGTTATCCCCTGCTCGATTTCTTCTGTTTCCAATTCGAACAACTACCAACCCACTCCGGCAACGGGCGACGAAAAAACCCGCATTGAAGCTAAAATCAAGAAGAGCAGCGACAACATCGCAACGCTCTCAAATAAGGTGTCGCAGTCAAGTTAACCCGCAGAGCATGAATACGAGCGACTGCCCGGCTTCTTGTTCTTCGCAGGCAGACGCGCGAAGAAAGGAACTGAAATGGAAACTCCCGTTTGGCTTATCACCGGCGCAAGCCGAGGATTCGGCAAGGCATTCGCTCAGGCAGCGCTCGATCATGGCTGCCGCGTCGCAGCAGGTGCCCGCAAACCGGAAGCGGTACAGGCAGCCTTCGGGGAATCCGAGCAGCTTTTGCCCGTAAAGCTCGACGTGACCAACCAATCCGAAATCAAAGAAGCCGTAAATCAGATAATTAAGGAATTCGGTCGCATCGATGTCTTGGTGAACAATGCAGGTTACGGGATCTTCGGATCGCTCGAAGAGACCACCGACGAGGAGACTCGCGCCATCTTCGACACCAACGTATTCGGCATGATGAATGTTACCCGCGCGGTACTACCCCATATGCGCAAACAGGGCTCAGGACGCATTGTAAACATTGGCTCCATGGCTAGTTTTGCCTGCGATCCTGGCGGAGCCCTCTACGACGCAACAAAGTTCTCCGTTGCCGCAGTAAGCGAAGTGCTTTCACTTGAAATGAAACCCTTTGGCATTGAAAGCATGGTAGTAGAGCCGGGCATGTTCCGCACCAATTTCTTCGACGGAACCTCCATCCACACGCCCGATGCCCCTCTTGAGGCATACGACAACACGCCTGCTCGCGGCGCGGAAGAGTTCTGCCTGGGCCACAATTACCAACAACACGGCGACCCTCAAAAAGCTGCCGAGTTTGTATACAAGGTGGTAAGCTCGTCGAACCCCCTGCCCTTCTGGCTACCCGTCGGCAAAGACTCCATTAAGAAATTCGAGAAAAAGCTTACGAAAATGATCGAATCCATCCAGCCCTTCAAGGACGAAGCTTCGAACCTCTTCATCGACGAATAGACGCCAAATCCCATACATGAGCCATCCTCCTGCCTCTATCCAAGAAGCAAGAGGATGGCTTAAGCTTGCTAAGCCTGATTGATGGATTTCGGCAGGACCTATCTTCCGCCTAGGCTCGATCGCGGACAAACGCTCTTGAGGTTGAACGCCTTGCATAGATTCCGCCTCCAGCATCGTTTGCCACCCCACCAACGGCACCGCCATGCGAAGAAGCAATTCCGATCAATCTAGAGAACGAAGTTCGCATGCAGAAATCACGGCTCCGATCTTCGATACCATGAACATCAGACTCGATGCCCCATGCGCACGCAACAGCAGCCAATCCTACAGCGCGCCGTGTCAACGCTCGTTTAATCGCCATCACTGTTGGTCAGCGGCAAGTCATCGATCTTAAGCCGTAGCTTGCTCGTAGTGCCCCTCAAGTGCGCAAAACGCTGCTTTTTGATATCGGAGTTCAAGAACACAATGGCATGGGCGGCGTCCATGGCGAACTGGTAATTCGCTTCAATAAGCCGCTTCACCTCATCGGCCATAGTATCGCCAACTTTATTTGCTAGCGAACCTAGAATCGAAGCATTCATGTGGAGGTAGTACAGCAACTGAATGCTTCGATCACTGTCGGCTTGCCCATGTTCGATATCGATTCGTATCTGATCCAGCAGCCTTTCGTCCACACGTTCCATTTCGCTCATCTTGTGGGAAATCGTCATGGATCTGCGCGATTGCAAGAAAACGAAAATAATCGACAGCACTACGAGAGTCCCCAAAAGAACAAACACCAAACGCATCATCAGCGTATCCCCGAGCGACATGGTGGGATACAGGGCGGCAAGCGCCAGCTGTGTACCAGCAGCCATAGAAACTGCAGGGCCAAAGTTCATCAAGATAACGCCATAGCCCATAATGAGAACGCAGAGTATCCGAACAGATTCGGGGATGAAATGGGTGACGGCCACGAACACCGCCATGCCAACCAGCATGCCCAAAAGCTGTTTTCCCATCATTCTCATCGTTTCATCGCGGTACGTGTTCATCATCAGGAACGAAGTGATGGGAATCCATGCGCCGAAGCGCGTATCCATATAGAGCAGCATGAGCTCAGAAACCGCAAAGGACACTCCAACGATTACGCCAAGCTGAATAGAAAACCTAAGCTGAGAATTCTTAAGACTGAAGTTGTCCTTGATAAAGTGCAGTCGGTAACGAACACCCAATCCAAACGGCGTCGAATTATCACGCGATGCCTTACTGTCGCTCAACGTGTACATCATCGCCTCTAGCGTTGCGCGCCACGCCGTATCGTGTTCAAGGTTTTCCAACCGATGCGTATCGAGAAATTCCTGAAGCGCCGATATCATGGCGCGAACCTGCTTGATGCGCCCTTGCCCAAAGCCCAGAAAGACTTCGGATAGATCGAGCAGATAGTCCCGTTCTGCCTGCTCCATGGAATGCACGTTGCGTGAGGCGCCGTGCATCATGTCGGCTATTTGCTCGGCGCATATCAAAAGCGATAACGTATACCGCTGCCGCCCGCTCAATACACCGCCTTGGCGAAAGACGTTGCCATACTCCTTGTTGCAATACTCTCGAGTAATGTCATACACCCTATGAGCATCAAGTTTGCTCACATCGAGGTTCGAAAGATCGATCAGCTGAAATCCGATGTCATCGAACGCCCTCATAACGAAGCCTCGATCTTGGGTTATCTCGCTTTGCGCCGAGAAGTAGCGCATGGCATAAATAAACGCGGTGGTACAGGCAACAGCAAACAAGGTTGCCACCATGCGCATCGGTATCTCATGCGCAGAAATAGGATAGATCTCCAACAGCAGGAAGCCCAAACCCAGCATGAAGAAATTTCGAGGGAGGTAATCATCGGAATTCATCAAGGTAATGCAGAACATATATACCGCGCTACCAGCCACCAACAGCACAGGATGAAGGCCCGCAAGCGACGAGCAAAGGCTCATTACAAGAAACAACGCAGCATGCTTTAGGTAATTGGCAAACGAAAGCCCCGCAGATTCAACCATTGTTCGAGCGAACGACTGAAAAATAACGCCCAGCAGCGCATCTTCTACGCCAAACAACTGCAGTTCCACGAAAAAGAGCGCAACAAGAAATGCTACGTACGGAACTACGTTGGCAATCCTGTCTAGCATGCGCCCTCCCCTCCGGGGAACTTAACTATAGACACTCAAAGCATGTCCGATGATCACGAAAAAGCAGGTTGGCAATTGGTCCCAACCCCCGCAATTAGCTATCCGCCTTCGCACCCTTCTCGCGAAGCGTCTCGGTTGCTGGATCCCATCGAAGGCTCTCCGCAAGCGAAATGATGTTTTCTACCGCACGAGTCTTATGAGCGTTTTTGCGGTAAATCAAATACACAGGGTGGAAACCGGGCTCGACTTCCTTGATTCGAAGCGTATGCAGCTGAGGGAATGGAGCAAGACCCAGCGTTTTCAGCGAAATGCCCACCAATTCAGGTTCAACATCAACCACACTTCCCAAAGTGATCTCATCATCGCACCATTGACGCACAGTAAGGTCATGAGCGGAAACCAGTTCTTTCACCTCAGCGCCAACGGGCGTTTCGGGGCGATAGGTAACAATCTCGGTGTTCTTAAGCTCGTCAAGCGAAATGCTGTCCTTCTTAGCCCAAGGACTATCTTCGTGGGCAATGGCCACCAAGTCTTGAGCCGAAACCGGAACGAATTCCAAGTCGGGACGATTTTCGACATACGCACCGATCACGATATCGTACATTCCGTCGGTAAGGCTTTCGACCAAACCTTGGGTTAGCCCTTGATACAGACGCACATCAACATGGGTGCCATACCGACAACGATACTCCCTCAAAAGAGCCGGCAGGTAGTCTGCCTGCAGAGTAAAAATTGTGCCAATATCGATAGTTCCCGACAGACTATTCGCATGTTCCTGCGCTACTTGGATTCCCTTGTCTATAACGTCGAGACCCTCAGACACGTATTCGTTGAATTCCTTGCCGAATTTCGTAAGCCGAACGTTGCGACCGTGTTGTTCGAACAGGGGAATGCCAAGCTCGCCCTCCAACTGCTTAATGGAATTGGAGAGAGCAGGCTGAGTAATAAACAGCTCTTCCGCTGCCCGAGTAAAATGCTGGACCTGTGCCAGTTTTCTGAAATACCTTAACTGCGATAGATTCATTGCGACCCCTCACACCTCGCATAAAAAAAGGCCTCCGTCCAGTTTATAGGACAGAGGCCTTTAAATGACCAGGTTTGTCAAAAGATTCGCAATCGCAATCTTTCAGGAAGCCTTAGTGCAGGTACTCGATGCGGCCGCCATGCTTCTCGCACTCGCGAGCGATGGTGATACGCTGAACGGTAGGAGCACCTTCCTCGAGCCACATAGCGCGGCAGTCGCGATACAGACGCTCGGTAGGACCGTAAGGAGAATCCTCGAAGTAGCCGTCGCCACCGAAGATCTCGAGCATCTCATCGGAAACCAGGCGAACCGTGTCGATGGAGAACAGCTTGCAGATTGCAGCCTTCTCGTCGATGAACTCGTTGTTCTGGTCGATGTCGAAGTCACGAGCGAAGTCGTAAACCAAGGTGCGCAGTGCATGAATCATCATCTGCATGTTAGCAATCTTCATCTTGATTGCCTGACGCTTGATGATCGGCTTGCCGAAGGTTACACGATCAGCAGCGCGCTTGAGGGAGATCTCGAGCATACGCTGTGCCATGCCCAAGTTAGAGCAAGCGATGTGTACGCGGGAAACGCTCAGGGAGTGGATAGCAACTTCCATGCCCTGACCCTCTTCGCCGAGCAGGTAGATAGGATCGAGCTTGAGGTTGGTGAACTTCAAACCTGCATGGCCAGCACCCCTGCAGCCCATCATGTGGGGCATAGGGATGATTTCAAAGCCAGGTGCGTCGTTGGGAACGAGGAATGCGGAAAGACGGGAGTCCTTGTCGCTTTCCTGGTCGGTTACTGCGATTACATAGGTGTAATCGGAGCAGTCAGTGTGGGAGATGAGCCACTTCTCGCCGTTCAGAATATAAGAACCGTCAGGCTGCTTAACTGCGGTGGTGTGAAGGTCTGCGCCCGTACCGCCGGTCTTCTCAGTGATAGCGAAGTTGCAGTAAATAGTCTTGTCCTGGAACTTGTCCATGAGCTGATCCTTCAGCTCCTGCTTGCCGTAGTCCTCAAGGATACGCCAGTTCATGTCAGCAGCATGATGGAGATGCATACGCATTCCGCCAGGGCCACGAGAGAACTCTTCCTGAACCTTCAGGATCTCGAGCTCGTTGAGGTTCCATCCACCGTACTCTTCGGGAAGATAGAAGCGATAGAGATCGTTTTCCTTGGCGAGTTCATAGAACTTCTCCGGGAAAGTATTGGTTACCTCAATCTCTTTCTGCATCTCGTCGAATGGGCCCTCTGCCAATTCGCGGATCTGCTTGAGGTACGCCTGGAACTGCTCATCCGTAATGGTAGCTTTAGGATTCATTGGTCCCCCTAACCGTTGCAGTTTCATAAGCTTTTGCTTACAGGTCTTATTTTACGGTGAACAGGTTATATTTCAAATTCCGAAGGGTGTCAGTTTTCTTAAAAAGCTATAAGGCAAATGAATAGCTTTTGGTTGTCGTGCCTGAATAATTGGTTTATCGCAAGAAAATAGTTATTCAGCGAGCAAACAGGTAAAACACGTTCAGCTAGAACGATTTAACGGCAGTCAGCAAGCCACCTTCTCTGCCTCTGCACAAGACAGACCACCAATTGCAGACACAGGTTAACCGCCGTTCGTTTCGCTGGCGCACGTTCGGCGGATTGCCCCACGAAACGCAAAACTCTGACGAAGCCACAGGAATGCCCCTATGACACCATCAACACCTTGATCAAGATCGACTACCCCCCCATCTCACACGCAGCAGAACAACAAGAAAGGCGCCCACTAGGGGCGCCTTTCATCAAAGCAGCTTGAACTGTCAACTTCTATTCAACTGGAGCTACAGGAGCACGATCCTCTTCGGGAACGATGTCGTCACCGAGACGGATACCGCCCTCCGCCTTAAGGCGAGCAATGGTCTCATCGTCTGCGCCGACCTTCTTAAGGTACTCAGCGGTATCACCACCGAGGACAGAAGCCTCTTCGAAATCAGCGATGTTAACCGGGATGGTGGACAGATGATGAGGAAGACCAGTCTGAAGAACACGGCCTACGCGGGGGAAGTCAACCCATGCCAAAGCCTCGGGGTTCTCACGCGTAATCTGCTCAACTGCTTCAGTCTTGGTGTTGACCTTAGCAATGCAGAAGTCCTTGTCCTCAAGCCATTCCATCCACTCTGCCAGAGGCTTGCTCTTGATAACCTCTTCAACGGTCTTGAATGACTCAGGAGCTTCCCAGCGACGCTTCAAGCCGTCGCCCTTGATTTCAGGATGACCGATTGCATCGCAGAAGGGCTCCCAGAACTTGGATTCAACCATGCCAAGAGCAAGCTTGCCACCGTCTGCCGTTTCGTACACGTTGTATGCAGTGGAAGGATACTCGAGGTCGTCGCGTTTGCACTCGCCGTCGTTGAAGCACCAGCGAGAATCAAGAAGCGAGTTCCACCAAACGAAGCAATCGAACATCGAAGTATCAATGTACGTGCCCTTGCCAGTCTGTTCGCGAGCATACAGAGCCGCAAGAAGAGCCTGACCTGCAACCATGCCGGAAGAAAGATCACACAGATGCAAAGGCGAGGTGGAGCCATGGTTTACGGACAGATAACCACTCGTTGCCTGCATGTTCAAGTCATGCTGGGCCTTCTTGGAGCGAGGATCCTCGGCGCCATAGCCGGAAATCGAGCAATAGATGATACGAGGATTGATCTCGTTGATCGTATCGTAGTCAATACCCAGCTTCTTGGTTACACCAGGGCGGAAGCTCTCGACGATAACGTCGGCTTCCTTAGCCATCTTCTTAAACCAATCAACAACTTCTTCGTTCTTGAGATTCAGCGAAACCGACTTCTTATTACGACCAAGTGCGGTGATGTAGTAGGAAATGCCGCCGCCCTTGGTGGGATAGTCGTGACGCATGAAGTCGCCAAGACCAGTATCTTCAACCTTGATTACCGTTGCACCAAGGTCAGCGAGTACCTGGGTTGCATAACCGCCTGGCAGGTAACGGGAGAAGTCGAGAACGGTAAGTCCAGAAAATGGAGTGTTTGCACGTGACATGTCAGTATCCTCCTAGTCCCTCTTGGAATTCGGTCCGTAGCTGGGCTCCAAAACGGAAGCGGGCAGCGGATCGCCGGTGTAGCACATTACTGCGCCGTCCTCGACAAGCTTGTCGACGGTTGCATCGTCATAGCCATAGTCGTTGAGGATCCTGCGCGTGTCGTAACCAGTAGGACGGGAGCGACGCAGAACAGGGTCGCCAATGCTGTCCAGACGGAACGGCATGGTGGTGATTACGTAATCTTCCTCTTCGCCATAGGGGCTCGAAGGACCCTGCTTCTCGTACTTCATGTAACGGAGCTGGTCGTTGTCGAACGCTTCCTGATCCTGCAGAACGTCGGTAACGGTCTGGATCTTCTCGAACGGAATATCGTTCTCGCGGAAACGCTTCTCAAGCTCTTCATAGGTGAACTTCTTGCATGCCTGATGCATCTCAGCTACGACCTCGACATACTTGCCATTGTCAGCCAGCGCTTCAAGCGTGTTGTACTGCTCTTCGGTGTAGTACTTCGGATCCATCTCCAAAGTATCGAATACCAACTTGCAATACTTGTTGTAGTTGCCGAAGCACATGAGGAACCAGATGCCATCGGAAGATACATATGAATTGTTGGTGGGGCACTTTGCCTCCATGCGGTCCTTCGGGTAATCGCAACCCTGCTGCTGAGCAATCAGGGCAGAAGTCATGCCCCAAGTGCCAACATGATACAGAGAGCCCGTGACCTTATCGCCAACACCGGTGCGAAGAGCGCCAGCATAAGCGCCCAGAATACCCGCAGTCAGTGCGCAACCCGTGTTCCAGTCACCAAAAGCGATGGGAGAATTGCCAGGCTCGTAATGTGCGTTTGCCTGGGGAATTGCGCTTACAAAGCCAGAGCGGGCAGCAAATGCGGTTGCATCGAAGCCCTTAGCATCCTTCATGGGGCCATGCTCGCCATAGCCACGGTTCTGAGCCCAAACCAAACGAGGGAACTTCTCGTGCAACGTCTCATAGTCAAGGCCGAGACGCTTCAGTGCACCCGAGCGAAGAGAAGTAAGGAAGATATCCGCCGTCTCAAGAAGGTGATACATAACTTCCAGACCCTCAGGGCTCTTGCAGTTGATTGCGGTCCATTCCTTGTTGAAGGAACCGCAGTCATATGCCACATCGTCAAACTCGGTGCGGAATCTCATGCCCCAAGCCAAGCCCTGAGTACGCTGTTCATCGCCCGTAAACGGTTCAACCTTAATAACCGTAGCACCCATTTCAGCAAGAGCTCGACCTGCGGCCGGGCCAGCTGCATACTGGGTAAGCTCAATTACTTTAACTCCCTGCAATCCTGCCATTGGATTCTCCTAACGATTAAATATGCCTTTCGACACATCGAAATTTTGCGAAAAAGGGTGCCGGCACCGTGGTGTCAGCACCCCTTTTAAGTCTCTTGCTATTTCATGTAACAAGAATGAGTTCTTCTTACGGCTCCAGAACTACGCGGAGGCCTTCGCCAGACTCGATGAACTCCATGCCCTTACGCCAATCCTTCAGAGGAATAACCATGTTGGAGATCATGGAGATATCCAAGCCATTAGCCAACAGGCTCAGAGCCTGACGCCAATGCTTACGCTCGTAAGCACGGTTGCCGATGATGCTGATCTGGCGCATAGCGATGTCGGTCATCGGGATAGAAGAAGGCTTTGCGGGAAGACCCGTAATACCGATGCGACCGCCCTTAGCAACCATCTGAACAGCCTGCTCGGATACGGTCCAATGACCAGCTGCGTCGAAGATGCACTCGGGGCCCTTACCGCCGGTGAGTTCCTTAACCTTCTCAACAACATCGCACTCAGAGCCATTAACCGTGATAGCACCGAGCTGCTCTGCAACCTTGAAACGCTTAGCGTCTGCATCGAGGCCGGTTACGATAACCTTGCGGATACCACGAGCCTGCTTCAACAGGGCAACCATGAGCAGACCAATAGCGCCAGGGCCGATTACGACTGCGGTTTCACCGATCTGCGGATTTACACGCTCTACAGCGTTCATTGCTACGCAGAGAGGCTCGAGCAGAGCGCCCTGGGTGAAGGTAACGTCATCGGGCATCGGGATGATATTGGTTGCACGGATGGCCATGTACTTAGCAAATGCGCCAGGAAGGTCGGTGCCATAGAACGGACGGTTGTCGCAAATGTTTACCTCGCCGCGATCACAGTACTCACAGGTGTTGTCGAAGAGTACCGGGTTTGCGGTTACTCGCTGACCAACCTTGAGGTTTGCAGGTGCATTCTTACCAACTTCAGCGATTACGCCAGAGAACTCATGACCGAAGATTGCAGGATACTGGATGTGATAGGAATTTGCGATTGCGGGATTCCAACGATAGAGAGAGTGATCGGTGCCGCAGATGCCTACAGCCTTGATCTCCATCAGTACTTCGTCATCCTTGATCTGAGGAATATCGAAATCTTCTACGTACTCCATTGCATCCGGCTCAGCGGCGGTCTTGAGAAGTGCGTTCATCTTACCTTCCATGGGTAACTTCCTTTCGAAGAGTTCAAACAGGAAGCCAGCGCTTGTAGCCCCCTCGCATCAAGCGCTGGCCAATAATTCGTTGTTACTGGATGGACCAACCACCGTCGAGAACCAGAGTCTGACCAGTGGTGTACTCGGTAACAGGAAGAACGAGATGCAGAATTGCAGCACCCATTTCGTCGAGCGTACCGGTGTAGTTAGGCAGAGGAGTGCGGCTCTTAACGTATGCTTCCTGCTGAGGCTGCTCTTCGAATACCTTGGCAACCATCGGGGTGTAAACATAACCAGGAGCGATGCCGTTAACCAGGATCTGCTTCTTGGCGAAGTCAACAGCCAAGGAGCGAACCATGCCCATAACGCCAGCCTTAGCGATGCAGTAAGGAGCAATGTTCTCCATGGAGTTGATGCCACGAGCGGAAGCTACAACAACCATCTTGCCCTTGATGTTCTTTGCTTCCATTGCGCGAGCAACAGAAGTCATCAGGAAGAAGTTGCCCTTCAGGTTAATGCTGAACAGCTTGTCCCACTGCTCAGGAGCAACGTCAACAGCGTTCATACGAGGCAATGCAATGCCGGCGGAAGTTACGAGGATGTCGATCTGGCCGAAGTTTTCCT
This sequence comes from uncultured Eggerthella sp., assembly GCA_965147435.1. Lineage (GTDB taxonomy): Bacteria > Actinomycetota > Coriobacteriia > Coriobacteriales > Eggerthellaceae > Anaerotardibacter. The sequence continues at coordinate 481,758 of CBCTKC010000001.1, forward strand.
CTGCAACCTTGATTACGTTGTCGATGGACTCCTGGCTGGTTACGTCGCATGCAACGCCAACTGCCTTGGTGCCCTGAGCCTTCAGCTCTTCAGCAACCTCATGGCAACCTGCCTCAGGTACGCCAGCGATAACCATGTTAGCGCCAGCTGCAGCAATAGCCTCTGCTGCTGCCTTACCGATGCCGGAGTTGCCGCCAACTACGATGGCGCACTTTCCTGCAAGATGTTCCTTAGGCTGCTTTGCGAACCAATTCTCGGACATTTAAAACCCTCCTCTGTATTGCCAAGGGAACCGTACTCCTGTGAGTGTCCCTTGAATTACCTTTCGCTTTCGTTTCCGAAGCTGTTTGTATATTCGCCCAGAAGTGAAAGCGGGTCTAATTGCCGCGGAGTGCTTTCTAATAGCAAAGCCCAATGATATTCAGTTAGTTCTATCGGTTTTCTTTAACCTATAGAACGCGTTCTAATTTTCCCTATGGATTTGTTTGATTTTGGACAAAATCATAGATCGAAGATCGGCGATTCATTCACACCGAATCATTTCATAAGTGCGCGAAATCTAACGTAACGGCAACAAGGCATTCTTTTGCTGTATCGATATCAAGCAACCCATTTACTGCTGCTTATTAATGGGCATTTGCAACATAACAAGACTCACTAAAAACTTAGTACGACTACCGCAACACGAGCAAACCACACCACAAAGATGCACAATGTTATGACGATAAGAAAGAAAGACGCTTTAAGGAATAAACAGACGCGTCGAATTACCGCATCACAATAGAGGCCCAATTTATACGACACCCCCAGCAAACGAGCCACTGGAACAAAAGCGCATTCAATTGAACCGTCTATCTAAGAGGAAATCCTCGCATGAGTGATTTGCTAGCATAAGCGCCGGCCCGTACTCCGATGCAGCATCAAACCAAGCTCCCTATATACAAAAACCCGTCCCAGGCTTACTGGAACGGGTTTCTACGTCTACTTATATACAGGCAAAAATCCTACAAGTCGCTATCGTTGATGTAACACTCTTCCAATGGAACTACACCGGCGGGAAACTTAATGTGCTTTTGCGTGAACTTAATAAATTCCTCAACCAAATGCGAATGGAATGACTTCTTGTTGTAGCCGAGGTAGATGATATGGAACGGCTCTTGCAGTTCTTCGATAGGAATAGTCACAAGATTCTCAAGAGAAAGGTCATCTAACGTCTCAAGAATAATAGCAGCTATATTCCGATCAGAAGAGACAAGCGTAGCAGCACTGATCTCGTCATTAAATCCTTGCTTAACGTCAAGGCCATAGCGTTGGAAGAAACCCTCGAAGATAGTATGGGCATACGACTGGCTGCGATAAGAGGTAAGGGTAATCCCCTTCAAATCATTGAGGGAAACCATCTCTCTATCGGCAAGCTCGTTATAGGAATTAACTGCGAGTACAACGTTTTGCGAGAATTGCGGCACAAACTCAATATCGTCAAAACGATCCATCTTGCCGCAAAATACCACGTCAAATTTACCGTCAGCTAAGCCTTTAAGGCATTCAGACGTTGTTCCCTGATAGATGTCAAAGACAACGTCGTCACCAAAAGCGCCCTTAAATGAGCTGAGCAAACGAGGGAGATAGTTACGCTGAATGCTGATAACAGTTCCGATTCGAATCCTGCCGCTCAAACCAGAATTGTAGGCCTTCATAATTTCGACCGCTTTATCAATTTCATCCAAAGCGCAGCAGATATGCTTATTGAATTCTTCACCATATTCAGTGAGGCGAACGTTGCGCCCCACCCGTTCGAAAAAAGGAACGCCAATTTCCTTTTCAAGATTCTTAATAGAGTTAGAAAGCGAAGGCTGAGTAATATAAAGCGCCTCAGCAGCTTTGCCATAATGCTCGAATTTAGCAAGTGTTCTAAAGTAATACAACTGCGCCAGATTCATATAACCCCTCTTTGCTGATTGCAGATAGCAATCCGGAATATAAATATCCGTTGATTCCTGAGCAACGAATTACCGTCTGGTTCTATATGTTAGCAAATTCTAATAGTTATTGTGAATGTATAGCGAGCAAAATTTGGTTTTGGCGATTTAAAAAAGGAAATAATACCAGTTCAGATGTAAATCGAATTCGTAGCCCTATGGGAAAAACCGATTAATGATTCAGTTACCCTATGAATTTCAAAAACATTGCTGGAGCAAATGATTAGAACTGATCCCCTGTTAAAGACAGCCGCAATAATGACGAATTACTGCGCGCCGCACGCATTAGCCCGATGCAGAAAAGCCGCGCCCGCGCCGCACGCCCGAGGGGAGCGGCCCCGGCGGGGAGGGGGCCCGTGCCCCCGGAAAAGCGGAAAGGGCCCTCAAGGCCCTTGAGAGCGGAAACGCCCTGCATGAGCGGAACGGCCTATCCTCCCACGGACTGCACCGCAGT
>CBCTKC010000002.1:0-328156 GCA_965147435.1 uncultured Eggerthella sp.
TCGGCTACCTTCTTGGCACTTGCCGCGTTTTCTCCAGCCTGCGATACGGAATCACGCCCCGACGATCCGCTCTGACACCAGCGCTTGCACCGATGCGCAAATTTTACGTGTCGGCTGCAAGTAATATTGCTGCGTCGTGTTGATCGAGCCGTGGCCAAGCATCATTGCAACGGCTTCGATTCCCGCACCAGCTTCAACGGCAATCGTCGCCCACGTGTGGCGGCGAGCGTACATGCTGATGTACGGCAGCGCTTGCCGCCTGCACCAAGCCTTGATGCGCCTTGCTGCCTGCGACGGCTTGAATGAGCCGATCACGCGCCCCTTCGGTCTGCCTTGCTCGCGCCATACGGCACGAAGGCGATCCAGGGCGAAGCGTGGTAGGTAAACCGTCCTCTCGCTCTTCTCGGTCTTCGGCAGATAAACGTGTAGCAATCCTCTCACCTCTTGAAGCGTCCTGCGCACATGCACGGCACCGCTTCTCATGTCGATGTCGCTCCACCTCATGCCGTAGGTTTCGCCCGGTCGAAGCCCCAGCACCGACGAGAGGATCACGGCTGGTTCCAGCTCATGCCCCCAGAAGCCGCGAAGCGTGGTTGCCACCTCTTCGGCGGTCAGCACGTGCTTCTCGGGCTTCGGCTTGCGCGGCAGCTCGATGCCGATCGTCGGATCCCAGATGCGGATGCCTAGATTGGCTATCGACCAGCGGATCACCTGCCGAAGCGTCTTGAAAGCTTTGGCGGCTGCTCCTGGCAACTCGAAGCCGTCAACCCATTCCTGGATCGATTCGTGCGTGATGGCCTCCAACTCCATCGCACCGAATCGCGGGATCACGTGAAGGCGCAAGGCGCTCGCGTAGCCCTCGCACGTGTTGGCGCGGCGGCGCTTGCGCTTGGCGGGCAGGTAGTGGCTGTAGGCGATCTCTTTCAGGTTCATTTTCGGCATTTCCTTCCATATTTCGGTTCTAAATCCCAGACGCAAATGCGCTTCTCCAAGCGTGTGTGCGCCTGGGATTTTTCTTTTACCAGGGTCGATGGGCAAGTCGCGAATGCCCATGGATAAGCAAGCAGCGATTCAAGAAAGGAGGTCTGCATGGAGCAGATCCTAACTGATGGTCAGGCATGGGCGATTTGGATCACGGTCGCGTTCATCGTGCTTGACGTGGTGTCTGGCATCGCCAAGGGCGCGAAGCAAGGTCAGCTGTCCAGCTCGAAGATGCGAGAAGGTATCTGGCACAAGGCTGGATATGTCCTGATCATCGCGCTTGCCGTCCTGATCGAGGTTGGTAGCAAGCACATCGACCTTGGCTTCACGGTGCCGTTGGTTGTCCCCGCATGCTGCTACATCATTCTGTCCGAAGTCATGAGCATCTTCGAGAATGCGACGGTGCTCAACCCGCAGATAGGCGGCAGCGGCCTGTCCAAGCTCTTCAATGTCGGGAAGGGTGGCGGTTCGCATGAATAAGCACCAGAAGAAGGCTTTCGCCGAGCTTGCCGCGCTTATGCTCGCGCTGATCCTGGGCGTTACGCTCATGCTCCCTGGCACGGCTCATGCCTACACCCAGAAGGAGCAGATCGTGAACAGCGGCCACGGCTCGCTAAACCCTAGCTACCTGGTGATCCACGAGACCAGCAACCCAGGCGCGAGTGCCTACAACCATGTGTGCCTGTACAGCGGAAGCTGGAAGTACGCCGTGCAGTACGTCATGGACTTGGATGGCGGAGTTGTGTACCACACGATGGCCGACAACCGCAAGGCATGGGCCGTTGGCAACGGCAACTCCTACTGCGTGAATATCGAGCTTTGCCACGCCACCAACAAATCCGACTTTGACAAGCAGTGGAACGAAGCGGTTAAGTGGGCGGGCGACTACCTCAACTCCCGCGGATGGGGGATCGACCGCATGATCTCCCACAATGACGCGCGCATGCGTTGGGGAGGTTCCGATCACACGGACCCGTTGGAATATTTCATGCAGTACGGCAAGTCCTGGAACCAGTTCAAGGCCGAGGTTGCAGCCTACATGAAGACTGGTCAGACTGGCGGCACCGTGGAGCAGGGAGCCACCGAAACACAGGCACCTTCGAGCTACAACGGCTCCAAGAGCTACAGCATCGGCAGCACATACACGGTGACTGCTTCCGCACTCCATGTCCGCAGCGGTGCCAGCGTAAACTACGGCATCGTCCGCACCTATCCGCATGGCCTGCGCTTCACTTTGCTCGAAACAAAGGGCAACTGGGGCCGCACACCCAGCGGTTGGGTCTGCATGGACTACGCCACGAAGGCCGCCGTTAAGTCTGGCGGCACGGTCAAGAGCACGGGCAACGGCACGTATAAAGTGACCGCATCGGCTCTTCACGTCCGCTATGGCGCGGGCACTGGCTACTCCAAGGTTCCTTACCGCAACCTCACCGCCAACGCGAAGGCGCACGCGTACCCCAACGGGTGCCTGAAGAATGGCACCCGCGTTACCGTGCTGCAAACGTCCGGCAACTGGGCGCGGATTCCGTCTGGCTGGGTTTGCATGGACTACCTGAAAGCTGCGTAACCAAATTCACGCCAACTTTGCACCAACTTTTCACCAGTGCTTTTTGGCGTACAATCAGCATTGCTGAAGCCGCCAACGCCTCTTGGTTTGAGCAGGTTCGAGCAGGTTCGAGCAGGTTCGAGCTTGCTGGACGCAAGCGAAACCTGGCGGCAGGCCATTGGCATTCGACCGAAGAAAACCCAAGCTTTACAGGCAATCTGAGGATTATCGGCGAATCGGCCAAATATAGAGCCCGATCTTTGGTCGATCGGGCAATGGAACGGGGCACCTGGCTTTTTGCTGGGTGCCCCTCTTTTTTTGTTTGTGCGGGGTTGGGCAGTTTTGGGCAGTTTGCGTTAGTAGCTGCTGCCAGGAGTTCGAACAGCGCCATCTTTCGCCATTCGCGCCGAACCCGCGCTGAACCAGCGCCGACCGCGCCGACCGTCACGACCCGTCACCGTCCGTCACGACCTCTCATTCTTCCATGGAAGAATTTATGGAAGAATCGTCCCGTTTCGTTCCTTTCCCGTGTTTCGCGAGTTTTCGACATAGGCGTTTGAACTGCGGTTTTATGTTCCCGTGTTTCGCGGGTTTCGTTGGAGTATGGCGGATTTAAAATCTTCAAGTTCAATTAATTGCTGTGCCGTCCTCTGGGCGGCACTTTTGCTATCAGGGCGAGCCGTGCTGTTCACTGCTGATGTGCCTAAAGAACCCATGCCTGGGTTGATTGGGTACCAGCCGATCAATGGTTGTTAGGGTCCAGTTTTCGGTAATAGCGCCCATGCTTGCCGATAATTCCTTGTGCCTTTCTTTAGGGTGCGTGAGTGGCTAGTCTTTATAGTCCTCTGGGTTTTTGGCGCTACTTCCCGTGGTTTCTTGGTAAGTGCGCAATTCGTGGCCAAATCGAACAGCGTTTTCTCCAAAGCGTTGGGCTATCAGATCGTTTGCTTCAAGGAGCTTCTTGTTTGCTTCCGCTTTTCTGATAAGGGGGCTATTGATGCTGCCCTCGTTTGTTTCGCTGTTTGGCGCAATGTCGAACAACGTTCCTTGTACAGGATCGTCGTTGAAACCGCTTACCCCAACGCCTACGAGGCGTAAAGGCTCCCATCCGTCCCAAACCTCATTGAGCATGCTGTAGAGCTCGGGAAGCCACGCAAGATCGTTCGTTCCGAGGTCGGCTTTATGTCGTTGGCAGGTGCGTACCGAAAGATCTTCTCTTCGAATCTTCAAATGAAGGGTGGCGCCTTCTATTCCTTTGCGGCGCAAACGTCTACCAACCTTATGAGCCATGGTGGCAATGCGAGCTTGGATTTCTTTTCTATCGGTGAGGCTTACCGCAAAGCTGATTTCGTTAGAAATCGATTTTGCTGGCTCGTGAATGCTCGCCACGGCGGTGTCGATCCCTCGACAGCGATCCATCATCAGTTTCGTGTTCTTGCCAAAAACTTGTTTTAGCAATGTTGGATCCGCGTTAGCTACGTCCCCTAATGTGCGTAAGTGGTAGGCGTTCAGCTTTTTTTGTGCCACAGGTCCAATCCCACTCATTTCGGCAACAGGGAGGGGAGCTAAAAAAGCCGCTGACTCGCCGGGATACACCACGGTAAGGCCACGAGGTTTGTTTTGATTTGAGGCGATTTTTGCCACCGCTTTCGATTCACCAAGACCGATCGAGCACGTAATGCCGAGTTCGGCGACGTGTTGCTGGATGCGTTTTGCTATGGCTACTGGGTGCTCGCGATTGGTCCTCGTTGGTGTGATGTCGAGAAACGCCTCATCGATGCTCACCTGCATCAGGTGAGGTGATTCGTCTTGCAAGATGCTCATGACCTTCTGCGATAGTTCGCGATATCGATGGAAGTTGCCAGGTGTCCAAATGGCTTGTGGGCATAAGCGGGCTGCGGTGGATGAGGGCATGGCGGAATGTACGCCGAATGTACGCGCTTCGTAGGATGCCGTGGATACGACACCGCGCTTTGTGGGATCCCCTCCGACGATGACGGGTTTCCCTTTCCATTCTGGATGGTCGAGTTGCTCGACCGATGCGAAGAAAGCATCAAGATCCATAAGGATTATGGCTGTTCCATTCCAGGGGCGCAGTGGATGGCTATGTGGTTCAGCTTGAATCATGTTACCAGTGTACCAGTGAGCCTTTTGGGGCTACTGGATTGTAATGGTATAGCGGGCTGGGTTTCTTCGTCCTATACGAATCGCAGCGCAGGGCGTTGGCGTTGGGATTGTTGAAGGTGTCCGAGGAAGTTTGATTAGCGCTCGCTTGCCAAGAAGAATAGAGCAAGAGTGCCGGGTCCAGAGTGGGCGCCAATTACCGGATCGACGTAATTTACCAGATATTTTGTTACGCCAAATTTTTTGGTTATGAGGCTCTGCAGGTATTCCACGTCTTCAATGCAGTCGCCGTGCGAAATGCCAACTACCTGATCGGCAACAGGAGCATTTGCCGTAGCTTCCATGTGCTCAACCAGGCCTTGGATGCTCTTTTTACGTCCACGCTTTTTTTCGAGGGGGATAAGGTGGCCTTCGTTGTCCACATGCATTACAGGTTTGATTTTAAGCATGCTGCCAGCGAAGGCGGCCGTTCGGGACACGCGTCCGCCGCGGTATAGGAACATCAAATCATCTACGGTGAACCAGTGAGCTAGATTCAGTTTATTTTCCCGCACCCACGCGGCAACTTCAGCCAAAGAAGCGCCCTTTTGCTTCATCTTTGCGGCATAGTACACGAGAAGGCCTTCTCCCATGGATGCCGCGAGGGTGTCAATGCACTCGATGGTGCGCTCGGGAAAGCGCGTGCGCAGATCGTGGCTCAGCGTCTCGATGGAATTGTAGGTGCCAGAAAGGCCACTGGAAAAACCCAGGTAAAGGATATCTTTTCCCGATTCGAGAATTTCGGTAAGCAGTTTTTCGGAGTTTGAGAGATTCGGCAGAGATGTGGTGATTACTTTTCCTTCGCGCATCATGGTGTAAAACTGCTTCAGGTCGGTGGTTTCTCCTTTAAGGTAGCTTTGGTGCTGTACGCCGTCGACCATGAAGGTTAGGGGGAGGATTTCCAATTCGAGTTCGTCGATAAGAGCCTCAGTGAGGTTGCAAGAAGAATCGGTGACAATCTGATAAGGCATAGTGCGTCCTCCCCATAAAGATGCGTGTTCCCTGTTAGGGTAGCACATCGCTTACTAGGCAAAACAAAACTATCACCTGCGCTTTGCTGGTTTGTTGAACGATCGATGATGGTTTTCATCGGAGCTGCAGGCTGAATAGGGAAGCGCGAATTGCAATTCGCTGCATTTCTAGACGGCCTCATTCAATTTGGCTGTTGTCCAGTTGAAACTTGCGTTAAATCAGATGATGCCGTTCAAGAAATGTTTCAATTAGCAGATTAACCTCAGCTGGATTGTCGCAATTCGCGTTATGACCAGCTCCTTCTACCCAACAGACATGGTTGCCCTCTTCCTTTGCCCACTGCTGGTTGTATCGAGCGGTAAACCCTGCCCGGTCTTTAGTCCCGCAAATAAGCATTGTTGGACATTCGAGTTTATAGGTTTTGTTCTTCTCTATTTCTTGAGATAGCGCCTTATATCCATGGCTAACGAGCTTGCAGTACTCCTTTTTTCGATAGTCGAGCATCATTTTCTTCATTAGCAGTTTTCCCTTGGCGGTTTCGGCGCAACCGTTTGCGCCTGACCGGAGAATTAGTTGCCAGGGAAGGCATATGTAAACTAAATAAGTATGTTTAAGGGCCCAGAGCTCCCATGTGCGGTAATGGCTGCGCCCAAGGGGTGCGGAATCAATTGAAATGAAGGCTAGCGTCTTTCCTGGGAAGCGCTCTATGAACGTCTGAGATATATAGCCTCCCATGGATTGACCTACGAGTACTGGATTGTTGATACCCTCCGATTCCAGGAGGCTGTTGAGCCATTCTGCAAGTTGTCCAATGGTCCAGGAGGCATTAAACGGTCGGGAATTTCCGTGTGATGGTGGATCCCATACAAGTAGGTTCGCCTTTCCCTTAAAGTGCTCTAGCTGATCTTTGAACAGGTGGTGATTGGCGGTAAGGCCCGGGAGGAAAACAAGCCATGGTTTCGTTGGGATTTTGGAAGTGTTGATCCAATAGGTTATCAATCCCTGCTCAGTGGGATAATTTTTTTGAATCATGATGCCGCCTTTAGAGGGGGTGTCAGTGCTTGAATTATTGTATCCCGTTTTGTCTAGCAACAATTTGTTGCTGGTTTCACCGGATGCGGGGCATTACAGTGGGAAATGCCTGATAGTTCAATGAAAAGGGTGATAGCAATGAAGCTTAATGAAACGATAGCAGAAGCGAGGAAACGCAAAGGACTCACTCAGGAACAGCTTGCGCAAAAGCTCTATGTGACACGCCAGGCAGTTTCTCGATGGGAGCGAGGTGAAGTTGTTCCTGGAATCGACATGTTAAAGCTTATCGCTATAACTCTCGAAGAGCCTATCGCCCACTTGCTTGACATGCCAGAGCATTATTGTGAAAGCTGCGGCATGATGCTCTCACCTGATGAGTATGGTACTGATAGCGACGGCGCTAAGACCGATCATTATTGCAAATGGTGCTTTGAGCAGGGGAAATACACCTACGAAACAACTATGGAGGCAATGATAGAAGATTGTGCGCCTCGCTTAGCGGAAAACACCGGTATGACAAATGATGAAGCGGTATCGTTGATGGGTGCCGTGCTTCCCCATCTTCAGCGGTGGAGTGCTTCCTATGCGAATGAAACCCGAAACTAAGCTATCTGAATCATATCCCGTTTTGTTTGCGGGGTAGGGGAGCTGTTTGGCTGATATTATTGAGCGAGTCATTTTAAGGGGTGCTTATGTCTGATTTGATATCGCTCAATATGGGGAATTTGACTGCTACAGTCGATCCTATGGGTGCGCAACTGTGCAGTCTGAAATTGAACCAAAGCGAGTATTTGTGGCAAGGCAACCCGGCTTTCTGGTCGCGTCGTGCACCAATTTTATTCCCTATAGTGGGCTCACTTCGCAATGGCAGGGCCGAATCTGCTCAAGGAACTTGCACCATGGGGCGCCACGGCATCGCTCGAAACTACGAACATGGCATCGAGAGCAGAGACGAGTCTTCAGTAACGTTTAAGCTGGCTAGCAATAAGGAAATGCTGAAGGCATACCCCTTTCACTTCACGCTGAAAACTACGTATTCGCTGGTTAGCGAACGAACGCTGTCTCAAACATTCTGTGTTACGAATGATGATTCTGCTCCAATGCCCTTTTGCATTGGAGGTCATCCAGCTTTCAACATCCCTGTCCCTGGTGCGGTTGGCGAATCGCTCGAGGACTACGTTCTGAAGTTCGAGAAGCCTTGGAATTGCATGCTGCCAACAATCGGGGAAGACGGCCTTATGCGTCGGGATAAGCTTCGTGAGTGCCCGGCTGGTGCCGACTTCGTCCAAATCAATCATCGTTGCTTTGATCATGATGCTCTGGTTTTTACCGATGTCCCTGAAAGAAGAGTGACTTTGTTGGGTTCAAAGAGTAAGCATGGAATTCAGATCGATTTTCCTGATTTTAGGTATTTAGGCGTTTGGTCAGCGGCTAATGATGCCCCCTTTGTTGCGCTTGAGCCTTGGACAGGCCATACAACGGCATGTGATGAAGGGGATATTTTCGAAGAAAAGGCAGGAATGACCATCCTGCAGCCTGGTGAATCTGATACGCGCACATTCCGTATCACCTTGCTTTAGATTCGCTTGCGCTTTTGTTCGGTGGCGGCTTTGATCGTCATTTGCTGGCTTGTGCTGGTTTTAGCTCTAACGGAGACAGCCGTGTCGTCTCTAGGGTCGAAAGGGAAGGGATCAAGGCTATAATTCCCTTGATTCGACTTTACGGAGGAGGTGAGGCTGATGACGAGCAAACGCGCAAGGCATGTTTCCAGCAAAGGCACGGTATGGCATATGTCTTCAGAGCAGGCTACGTTAGCGAAAATGCCGAAGTACAACGGTTACGCCTGCGGCTATGGTGCTCATGGAAATGCGAAATACCATCGTGCAAAATCGAAACGTGCTTGGAAAGCGCAGATGCAAAAGGAAGGAGCCTCTCGGGGCTCCTTCCTTTTGTGGGCTATGTGCTGTGGGGGGGTGCGGCTTTAATGGTCGCTCTTCCTCATATTGATATACTCGATAAGCTCGCTTCGCTTGTGAATATTCACCTTCTCATAAATATGGCGAATGTGGGTATTCACGGTATGGGGTGATATCACCAGCTTGTTTGCAATGTTCGATGCGGTGTTCCCTCGGGCGATAAGCTTAAGGATTTCGCCTTCGCGCTCTGATAGCGCGAATTCGTCAATGATCTGATTGCAAACAATATCAACCTGCGTTGGGCTTGCCGGTGCGCTGATCAAGTGCACAATGTTTGATTCGCGTTTGCTCATAGGTACCTGCGCTATAGCAATAAGACAAATGAAGCCGAGGCAGGTGTAGGTCACTACATCGCTGGAAGCTAACCCGGTTCTTTCGTAGAAAACTGCCAATGCGTTGCCCATGGCGATGCCCATGCGCGCACATCCGATTGAGAGTGCGAAGGAAATGGTGGGCGGGAAGAAGCCTCGCTTAACCAGGATTCCGAAGTACACAAGCAGCGATATCTCAAGCACGCACGAGATAACCAGACTCATCAGGAATGCTGGGGTGCTGAACATATCATCTGCAATAAAGAGGCAGAAGGCAAGAATGGTGAGCACCAAGAACCAAGGGAACATCTTGAAGATGCCGTACTGCTGCTTGAAATAATTTGTTGCGGCTGAGGCGATGAAGAAGCAGACGCCCATGGTAATTACGCCTACGACAAAGGAGCTTTGCTCCAAAGGAAGGTTTTCCCAGGGGATGATTGCGGCCAGGTAGTAGCATGCGGCGCCGACCAAAAAGCCAATGAAGCAAATAACAACGGCATTGCTCAGCGCTGGCTTCGTGGTGTCTTTTGGCAGTAGTACGGGAAAATCTCGTGTCTCCTGCTTTTCTTCGTATACAAGCAGGATTCCCGAAACTACAACAAGCGCAGCAGTGAACACAGGAACCAGGACGGTAGGTAAGGCAAGGCCGATTAAAACGAGAATAAAAAGCGATCCACCAAAAACCATGCCGATATGCGGCATCGAAAATTGTGCATGCATTCGCGTTAGGCACTCGCCCCACAAGATAAGCATTATGCCCTCAAGGCCTCCCGCAACACAGGCTAGAACGTATATCGACAGGTTAGTTGGCAAAACTCCTGGCAAATATTGCAAGGTGATCGAACAAAGCGCCAAACCTACCGGGATGCCGTATGCAAGGTTCTTGTTGTCGGAGAGATGCGCCCCCCTCTTTATTAAGAATGCGGTAAAGAGCATGGTTATTGATCCTGCTAGCAGGTTTACAAGCCATGCTTCGGTTACCTGATCATTTAGAAGCTCTGTGCCGAAAAATGAATCCGGAATGAACCAAAGAATGTAGTGGTACGTGAGCAGGAATGAGATTCCAAGGTACTTAAACGATGTGTTTGTGAGCACCTTACGTACGTAATCTTTGGTGTTCTGACCTTCTTGAGTCACCTTTTTATCGATTTGTTCATCGTGCTCTTGAATTGAGCCTTCAAGGTCCGTTTTGGATGTTGTCATGGTCCCTCCATAACCTTCTGCATTAATAACCCCATATCAGACGGTTATTCCATCCTATTAGACTATCCCTCACTAAGTATCACTAGTTTATAGGTAATCGGCATTTTCATTCACAGTAGATATCACTATTTTCTCTGCAGCTTGGTAATCATGCCACTTTTGCGATGAACGTGTTCATATTTTTTCCAATAATCCAGGTATCGGCAATCGAAAAGAAGAAATGCCGAAAGGCTTCGTCCAATAGAGACATGGGGATGGATCTGACGAGGCTTTCCATTGGAGTTATTGCAAGGAGAAAGGAACCGCAATGGCAATTATGGCTAAAAGCATGGGTGAGGTGACATATAAAGACATCTCGTCCCTGCACAAGTGGGCACTGGTAATTTTGATCTCGATGGGATCGTCTATTATCTATGCGCCTATGTACCTTAAGAACGTTTTCTACGATCCGCTGATGCAGGCTCTCGGATGCACCAATGCGGACCTCGGCATGATGGTTTCCGCATACGGCTTGGCCGCAATGATTTGTTACCTGCCTTCCGGCATCATTGCAGACAAGTTTCGCATGCGCACCTTGGCTACGGCAGGCTTCCTCGCAACGGCAGTTCTGGTATTTATCTACGCAACGCTTCCTTCTGTAGGTGTTTGCCTGGCGCTCTTCGTTGCAATGGGCGTAACCTCCATCCTCGTATGGTGGGGCACCCGCTTCAAGGTTGTTCGTCTGTGCTGCGAAGAAGAAGAGTATGCATCCAAGATCGGCATTAGCTACTCTATCTATGGTGTAACCGGTCTCATCATTGGTCTTATCAATGCAGCTATCATCGCTGCACTCTCCAACACGCTTGGTGTTGCTGCAGGCGTTCAGGTTATGATCATTTTCCTTGGTGTTGTTATTGCAATCCTGGGCGTTATCTCCTTCTTCCTGATCCCTGACTTCAAGGGCGAAATCAACAAGGACGCTAAGCTCTTCAGCCTTTCCGAGGCAATCGAAGCTTTCAAACATCCCGGCGTTATTTGGGCATGTATTGCATACTTCTGCGTATACGCTGTATACCAGGGCGCAACCTACACCACGCCTTACCTCACTCAGTGCTTCGGCGCTGACGGCAACCTGGTAAACGTTGTAGGCCTCATTCGTACCTATGGTATTGGCCTCCTCGCTGGCCCGGTAGTTGGCTTCATCGCTACGAAGATCAAGAGCCCCTCTAAGACCATCATCGGTACGTTCATCCTCACGATTGCGGTACTTATCGGCTTCATCATGTTCCCGCAGTCCACCGAAGGCGCACTCGTTGCATCCGCTCTGGTTGTTCTCTTCGGCTTCACCACCTACGGTGCATTCTCCATTGGCTCTTCTCCTCTGTCCGAGGTAAAGATTCCGATGCGAATCTTCGGTACCGCAGCTGGTCTGCTCTCCGTAGTTGGCTTCATGCCTGACGTATTCATCCACACCTGGTACGGCTCCATGATCGATGCTCAGGGTACCGCTGCTTACTCCGGCATCTTCACTATCGAGATCGTTCTCGCAGTAATCGGTATCTTCTGCCTGTTCATGCTTCTCCGCACGGTTAAGAAGCACTTTGGCACCACTGAGGTTACTGAGACTGAGAAAACTGCCGAATAGCGGCAAGTAGTTACGACTCATCGGCCCGGGCAGCAATGCCCGGGCGCTAAGAAGGGAAGTACCATGAACAAGCTTGACGTTCTGAACCTGATCAGCCCGCAGATGAAAGCGGTTCTGGAAGTGGAGGACAGCCTTGCTGGCGACGCTAACGACACCAGCGTAGGCTTCGAGCAGATGCGCGCGAATTACATTGAAGGACGAAAGTTCTGGGTTGCTGGCGGTCCCGAAATGGTGGCTAAGCTCGACTCGGAGATTGACGGTCCTAACGGCGCAATTCCCGTTCGCTTCTACTATCCCACTGAGGAATCTTACAAGGGGCGTACCGACGGTACGACGAAGACCCCGACCATTGTTTACGTACACGGTGGCGGCTGGGTTCTGGGCAACCTTGAAACGCACGATCGCATTTGTCGTGTACTTGCCGAAAAGAGCGAGGCAATTGTGGTGGCAGTTGATTATCGCCTGTCTCCCGAAGCTAAGTTCCCCTCGGCAGTCCATGAAGTTGCTGCGGTAGCAAAGCATCTTCATGAAAATGCCGATCAGTACGGTATCGATGCTGATCGCATGGGTATGGCTGGCGACTCTGGTGGAGCACACCTGAATCTCGCCGCAACCCTTTACCTTCGCCAGGAAGTGGGCGATGCCTCCTACATCAAGGCATTGCTTCTTTACTACGGCTGCTACGGTTTGACCGATTCCGCATCTCGTCGACTTCTCGGCGGTGCTTGGGATGGTCTGACTGAAGAGGATTGGAAGTTCTATCTCAGCAATTACGCTGAAGACCCTGTGGCAATTCTGAACGAGCCGTATTGCAACCTCTTCCTCAACGATCTGTCTCGCGGCATGCCTGCGTGCTACATCGCAGCAGCTGAGTACGATCCCCTGAAGGACGACTCGGCAACTCTCGCAGCAATTTGCGAACAGTACGGAACTCCTTGCAAGTACGAGGTGTTCGAAGGCACCATCCACGCATTCCTGCATTACACGCGAGTGCTCGATGATGCAAACGATGCTCTTGAGCATGGCGCCAGCTTCTTCCGTGAAGTATGCGGCATGGGCTTGAGGGGTATCAACTAGCGAATTATCCCAGCGCTGTGAGCGACGGGGGTTCGAAATAGCTTTTGCAAGTCCTGGGAGAGGAACCACGATGACTTGCAAGGGCAGAACAAAAATTTGACGGCACGGGCCGTCGGAAAAGGAGGACACAATGGATTTCAAGTTGAGTGATGATCAGGAACTCATCGTTCAGGCATACAAGGACTACATGGAGAGTGAGCCTTGGGACCAGTACTTCCTGGAGTGCGACGAAAAGCATGAGTATCCGCTTCGCTGGGTTAAGGGCCTGTGCGATCTTGGCTTCGATCAGATCATGCTTCCCGAGAGCCATGGCGGTGCTGGCCTTGAGCAGCCTCTCGTAACCCTGATGGCTGTTTACGAGGTTCTTGGTCAGTACGGTGGACCTACCTACGTTCTGTATCAGCTTCCTGGCTTCGAGACCATCATTCGCGAGGGCACTCAGGAGCAGATCGATGCTGTAATGGCATACCTTGGCACCGGTGAGCAGATCTGGAACTCCGCTTGCACCGAGCCCGGCGCTGGTTCTGACGTTTCTAGCCTGACCACCAACTACAAGCGTCGCGACGGCAAGATCTACCTGAACGGCACCAAGACCTTCATCACCTCTTCCAAGGGCGTTAAGTGGCTGGTAATCATGGCCAAGAACGCCGACGATCCTTCCGTATTCACCGAGTTCATGGTTGACATGACTAAGCCCGGTGTTGAGCTTGGCCCTCTGAACAAGCTCGGCCTTCGCATGGACAGCTGCTGCGAGGTTTACCTCAACGATGTTGAGCTCGAAGAGTCCGACATCTTCGGCAAGGAAGGCAACGGCTTCAACCGCGGCATCGGCGACTTCAACTTCGAGCGTTGGCTGGTAGGCGCTTGCGACTACGGTACGGCAATCTGCGCTTACGAGGATGCTCTTAAGCATGCCAACACCCGTGAGGCATTCGGCAAGACCATTGGTCGTTTCCAGCTCAACCAGCTCAAGATCGCTGAAATGACGATCAAGCTCGACGCCATGAAGAACATGCTTTACGAAACCGCATGGAAGGCTGACATGAACGGTGGCAACCTCGACGCAGGTGAAGCCGCAATGTGCAAGTACTTCTGCGCAAATGCTTCTTTCGAGGTCGTAGACGACGCTATGCAGATCATGGGCGGCATCGCAGTTGCTTCTGAGCATCGCATCAACCGCATCTGGCGCGACCTTCGTGTTGATCGTATCTCCGGCGGTACTGACGAGATGATGATTCTCACCACCGCTAAGAACGCTCTGAAGAAGTATCGTCAGTAGCTTTCTCTCTCAGCACCGCGAGGGGATCGCGGAGTTGTGACGGATTTTCTGCTAAGAGGGGCCCCTCTGGGGCCCCACATCAAGGAGGAAAAATATTATGGCAATGCCAACTGAAAAACCATCATTCGGTACACTCGACGGCGTCAAGGTCGTTTACGCAGCAGTAGAACTTGCTTGCCCCAAGGCTTGCGACCTCATGGCTGACTGGGGTGCTGACGTTATCTGGCTCGAGAACACTGGCGCAGGTGACACTATCCGCGACACCGCCTACATCAAGCAGGCTGAACGCCGTAACCAGCGTTCTGTTGCTCTCAACTACTTCTCTGAAGAGGGTAAGGAAATCTTCTTCAAGATGATCAAGGATGCCGATATCTTCCTCGAGGCATCTAAGGGCGGCACCTGGGCACGCAAGGGGATCACTGACGAGGTTCTCTGGGCTATCAATCCTAAGCTCGTTATCGTTCACATCTCCGGCTTTGGCCAGGAGGGTGATCCTAAGATGGTTAAGCGCGCTGCTTACGACCTGACGGTAATGGCTTACTCCGGTCTTATCATGCAGAACGGTACCGAGGAGCAGCCTATGCTTCCTGGACCTTACATGGGCGACTACCTGAACACCCTGATGATTGCTGCATCCACCCTGTCTGCTCTGTATCGTGCAGAGAAGACCGGCAAGGGCGAGTCCATTGACCTTGCTATGTACGAGACATTGCTGTCCATCGGTCAGTACTACCTCGTTGACTACCTCAACGCAGGCATCAAGTGGCCTCGTCCTGGCGCACGTAACCAGAACCTCTGCGGTATCGGCGAGTTCCAGTGCAAGGATGGCTTCCTGGGCGTATGCCTCTACGGCGTAGACCAGAACAAGCACTTCCTGGAGACCATCGGTCTTGGTCACCTGTGGGGTACCGAGGATATCCCCGAGGATACCTCCGGTCTGTGGCTGTCCAATCCTCATGCTGATGAGATCCAGAAGGCATTTGAGGACTACTGCCTCGAGCATTCCAAGTACGAGATCGAAGAGGATTTCGCTGCTCATCGCATTGCTGCTCAGGTCGTTCTTGATATGGAAGACCTGGTTAAGGAAGAGCACCTTGCTCTGCGCAACACGTGGGTTGACTGGAAGACCGCTGATGGCGATACCTTCCATGGCTTGGGCGTATTCCCCAAGTTCAAGAACAACCCCGGTGAGATCTGGCGTCCTATGCCTCACCAGGGCGGCGACACTGTCGACGTACTCACCAAGCTTGGTTACACCGAGGATCAGATCAATGAGCTCCTCGAAGCCGGTGTGGTAAAAGCCAGCTAAGAATCCTTTCTCATAGCCGCCAATTTGACCTTCTTCCCCCTCCCTTATTGGTTGGCTCGTTATTCCTGTGCCCCTCCTGGGTTTTCCAGGAGGGGTGAATGAGAGGGGTTGCGTTTCTCCGCGAAAGGGCGGACGGGTTACTGGGAGTTGTCCGTCCTTTCGTTGAGAAATGTTAAACGGCATGGGGGGTGTCGTTAAAGTGCGAAAGGCTAAAGCCCTTCGTTGAATAAAGGGGGATGAACAAGATGACCGATATCGTGGGAAATGAAACACTTCGCAGCTTATGGGAAACCATGGCCGATCGATGCGCTAACCGCGACTTTATGGTTTTTGAGAATCGTGTAGGTAGTGTTTTCGAGTATACCTACGCTCAGTTCGACGAAGACGTTAACCGAATTGCTAACGTTTTCCTTTCCCTTGATGTGCAGAAGGGCGATTTTGTTGCTCTTCATTTGCATAGCTCTCCAGAGTTTTTGATGTGCCTGTTCGGCCTTGCGAAAATCGGCGCTGTCGCTGTTCCTGTGAACGAACAGTATCTTGCGGATGAGACCGAGTACATTCTTGACACTGCTCAGGTTAAATGCGCAGTTGTCGAGCCTTTGTATCTTGCTACCTACCAAGAGCTTGTAAGACGTGGACGTAGGTTCGAGAAGGGCATTCTTGTTGCTCGCGCAGGTCAGGATTCGCCAGTATGCGATATTGAATATCCTTCCATGTTCTGCCGTTCTAGGCAGCAGCCTCAGGAAGAACAGGCATTTTACGATTTTTGGAGTATGCGTTGCGCTGAGCAGCCCGTATTACGCGAAAAGCGCCCGCTTAGCTCCTCTGATCCTGCTCAGATTATCTTTACGTCTGGCACCACTTCGCGTCCGAAAGGCGTTGTGGTTACCCATGCGAACATGATTTTCTCCGGCCTGTATGGCGACTGGGAAGTTTCCCTTCGTGGCTCTGATCGCGTTCTTTCGACAATGCCGGCATGCCATTCCAACTTCCAGCTTGCCGCGCTTATGCCGGTTGTTACCGCTGGAGCGACGATTATCATTGTCGAAAAGTTCTCAGCTCATCGCTTCTGGAAGCAGGTAAGGCACTATCATGCCACGGTTATCCAGCTTGTTGCCATGATGCTTCGTACGGTAATGCTTCAGGAGGTTGATCCTGAAGAAAAGAACCATTGCGTACGTGAGGCTTTGTACTTCATCAGCGTTTCCGATGAAGAGAAGGAAGCCTTTGAGGAGCGCTTTAACGTTAAGATCATGAATACCTATGGTTCCACCGAGAGCATCGGCTGGGTATTGACTGATCCACCTGTTGGCAAACGCATGTGGCCTTCTGTCGGTCGTGCCGGATTGAGCTATGAGGTTCGTATTGCCGATATGAACGACAACGAGCTACCGCATGGCGAGACGGGCGAGATCCAGGTTAAGGGCGTACGTGGTAGAACAGTGATGCTTGAATACCTGAACAACCCCAAGGCAACAGAAGAAACCTTTAGCGCCGATGGCTGGCTGAAGACAGGTGATCAGGGCTATCAGGATGACAATGGTTGGTTCTACTTCGTTGATCGAAAGTCGAACATGGTAAAGCGTGCCGGAGAGAATATCTCTACTAGTGAAATCGAGAAGATTCTCGAAGAGCATCCTTTGTGCGCAGAAGCTGCGGTAATTGGCGTCGAAGATCCGATTCGCGACATGGCGCTTAAGGCATTCGTTCTTCCTGTAAAGGGCGCAAAACTGACCCCTGAAGAGGTTGAGGAGTATTGCCGAAAGCATATGGCATCGTTTAAGGTACCGTCATTTTTTGAGATCGTATCTGAGTTTCCTCGAACATGCAGCATGAAAATCGAGAAGAAGCTTCTGTAATAGCTCGTTTTCAACGGGGCAAGAGGGGAGGGGGAGCACATGATCTGCTCCTCCTTATCATATGGTGAGGCATTGCCTCGCGATGAGGAGAGCGGCGCGTGGGATTGTGTAGCGTCGCGTAGAGGGTTGATAATAAATGAGCGCATCGAGTAATAACCAATCTGTAGCGGAAAGACCTCCTACCGCTTCTATAGGAAATAGTCTGGGGGATACTGCAAGAAAGGCCAAGAGCGCCGCTAAGCGAACGGCAAAACGCACCATCGACGATGTGTCAATGACGCCGTTCCTTCGTAAGATTGTTTTCTTTTCGAGCGGCGGATCGTTTCTGGACGGTTATGTGCTTGCGTTGATTGGCGTTGCGTTGACGCAGATTACTCCTCTGTTTGATCTTACTGAGACATGGAGCGCATTGATCGGTGCTTCGGTATTTTTGGGCATTTTGATCGGCACCGTTGTTGGTGGTTATCTTACCGACCTTATTGGGCGTCGCGTTATGTTCATCATCGACTTGATAGCTATTGCAGCGTTCTCGATTTTCTCGATTTTTGCTGCCGATCCTTTGAGTTTGGTAATTGCACGTTTCTTCATCGGCGTGTTTGTAGGGGCGGATTATCCCATTGCGACGTCGATGATCGCCGAGTTTACCCCTACGCATCATCGCTCCATTTCTATGGGGATGGTTTCAGCGGCCTGGTATCTAGGTGCTACTGCGGCAGCATTTGTTGGGTATGCTCTCTACGCATACGACGATGGTTGGCGTTGGATGCTGGGCAGTGCCGTTATTCCCTGCGTGATTCTGCTTGTTGGTCGCCGCAACGTCCCTGAAAGCCCTATGTGGCTTAATCAGCATGGTCGTTCCGAAGAGGCAAATGCCATTGTTGCGCGCGTTTATGGCGAAGACGTTGTTTTGGAGTATGAGGAGCCCAGTGCAAAGGTGCCGATCATGGCACTGTTCCGCGGCGGTTACGGAAAACGCATCGTGTTCTTGGGAATCTTGACCTTGTGCCAAGTCGTTCCTATGTACGCAATTTATACGTTTGGCCCTCAGATTATGACCGAGTTTGGATTAGGTGCAGGTCAGGAAGCGATTTTGGGCGAAAGCGCCGTAAGTTTATTCTTCCTTGTGGGCACATTCCCGGCTATGTTCTGGCTTAACTCTCTGGGAAGACGAAGGCTCTTGATAGTATCTCTCGCCCTTATGACTATCGGAATGATGATTCTGGGCCTATTCCCAACCGCTCCTGCTCTCGTCATTATTGCTGCTTTTGGCCTGTATGCCTTCTTCAGCGGTGGTCCGGGAATTCTCCAATGGCTCTATCCCAATGAATTGTTCCCGACCTCGGTTCGCGCATCGGCTGTAGGCGTTTCTATTGCCATCTCTCGCCTTGGGACTATTGCGGCAACGTATAGTTTGCCAATAATGCTTAGCTCTTTTGGTGTTGGACCAACTATGTTGTGTGCTTCGGGTCTTCTTCTGGTTGGTTTGGTGCTTTCGATTATCATGGCGCCTGAAACAAAAGGAAAGTCGCTTACTGAAGCGAGCAAGCTGTAGGCTCTTAGATATCTGTTACCTTTCTTTCGCTGGTGATAATGCCAACGTAAAGCCCCTCTGGATCATCGGGATCTAGAGGGGCTTTCTTGTTTAGTTAATCATGGGTTCAATTGTGGGTGTGATTTGCGGATAAGGAAGGAGGGTTGATTCGCTGCCTGTAAAAGCCGTCGTGGGTTGTTGTTTCGCCTCTGGATGACCCCCGTTGCGGGCAAAGGTGAGCTGAGGCATTGTTATTTACTGAGAGAGTGGCTTGTGTGGGGATGCCGCAGACGGCTCATTGAATTTCGCAAACGCAGCTAACCGTTGCTTCCTGCTGTGAGGATCTAGGTCAATAAGACAACATCGTTGATGCAGCCTAGCAACAAGGCTTATGTTGCCATGTTTGCTTTAATGGGCCTTAGATGAATCCGTCTAAGGCCGTATTGCCCCTGGTAGACCCTTGAATAGCTCTGTTTCTACTCAGGGGATGTGGTGCTTGGCGTGAAGCGCCGATTCGATTCGGACGGTTTTCGGATTATTGATTATCGGGCTATGAGTAATTGTCGGAATCTTTCACCAAGGGAAGACGGGGCCGTGCTGAGGTGTGCGGCAGGCATGGATGTCGCATCCTTGCGCGGAGCGTCGTCTGTTGCTGTTGGTTAAACAGAGATTAGTTCTGCGGTTTGGTTGGCAAGAATGAATCAAAGGTGAGTGATGTCTGCAGTAGGCTGTTGAGATTTGCGACAGGGAGGGAGTCCGTGTTCTAGGCAATAAGAAAGGCGCCCATTACGAGCGCCATTCTTTTAGGAGGGTATATGTAGGGTGATTAGGAAGGGTTTTAGGAAGGGTTATTTTTGATTAGGAAGGGTATTTTGGAAGGAGTGGGGGATGATTAGCGGCCAACCCACTTGGGCTCGCGCTTTTCTACGAATGCGGCAGGGCCTTCGATGCCGTCTTCGGTCTTCTCGAGGAAGCGATATGCAGCGTCGCAGTAACGCATTGCATCTTCTTCGCACATCTGATCAGATGCATGTACCAGGTACTTGGTCCACTTCAGAGCGAGAGGAGCGTTCTTCAGGCACTGCTCAGCGAGCTCGATAGCCTTGTCCATAACCTCTTCAGCGGGAACAACATAGTTGATCAAACCAAGCTTCTGAGCTTCGTCAGCCTTGATCTTCTTACCGGTGAGCAGGAGCTCCATGCAGTCCTTGCGGTTGATGTCGCGAGCGAGGCGAACGATACCGCCGGTAGATGCGATGATGCCCAGACCAACTTCGGTGCAACCGAACTTAGCGCGCTCAGAAGCAACAACCATGTCGCAGGAAAGAGCGATTTCCATGCCGCCGCCAGCTGCGGAGCCGTTGCAAGCTGCAATAACGGGCTTGGAGCAGGTGCGAGCAGTAAGACCGCCGAAACCATGCTCGGTTACGGTCTGGCATTCGCCGCCTTCGGAGAGCTCGGAGAGGTCCTCGCCAGCGCAGAATACCTTGCCAGTGCCGGTAACGATGATTGCGCGAACAGCCGGATCGGTTTCGGCGTTGTTCATGATGTTTTCCATGGCCTTGGAAGTTGCTCCGTTAAGCGCATTTGCCATATCGGGGCGATTGATGCGAATGATCAGCAAGCCGTCTTCGCGAAGTTCCGATACAACCGTATCAGTGCCATAGTAATCAGCCATTGTGTCCTCCTTTGTTGTGTGGCTGTGACGTAAGGCCGATCCCCGCTTACTTAAAAGCTCTAAACCTCACGTCGTTGATTCAATACTAGATATGAACACGTTCTAGAACATCACTAGGCTTCTATGAGCCTTACGATACGTATAATCAAACCCATCATTACTTTTTAAGTAGTGGGTCTGATTTGGGGTTTTGATGTGCCTTGAAGCGATTTTGGGCGTATGGTTCGAGGTGGGCTTCCGCTTTGCGTTAGCTTTGCCATTATGGCAATTGGGGAAGGTGCTACGTTAGTAATGGCAATCATGGGACTTAACCTACTGGGAGCGGTTCCGCATTACGTCTCACTGTTTGTCTGATTTCCGCGTTGGATTGGCGCTATGTGACTTACCCAAGGCGTTCCGCCCTGCATGCTTGCAATGCGCTGACTCTGAGCTGGGTTTGCTTGGAGAAAACTAAATAGGCGAAGGTGTTTGCTCATTGCCTTCATTCATTATTTGCCACAGTTGCAATAAACGACCATCGGCTTGAATTGTTGTTTCGATATACGCAAAGAAGGCAGCCGTAATGGCTGCCTTCTTTGTTGGGGAGTTTGCCTCTAGGGTGAGGCTATTTCGTGAAGCGTTTGGTTGAGATTATTCTGCTTTAGCGTTCTCTTCTGCCTGCTGCTTTAGCTCGAACTTTTTGCCACGAGTGCGTGCGCACATCGACACGCCGCCTCCCAAGGCAATAAGAGCAATTACATTTGGCAGAACCATCAGCTGATTGAACATATCGGCGAGTTCCCAAACCAGGTCGTTGGAGAGGATGCAGCCGGTGAAGATGAAGCACAGAGCGATTACGCTGAACACAGGCACGGCTTTCTTGCCGAACAGATAGTTAACGTTGATCTTTGCGAACAGATTCCAGCTCAGGATAGTGGAGAATGCGAAGAACAAGAGGCAAATTGCGACGAATACGTTGCCGCCAGTTTCGCCGAACAGGCTGCCGAATGCGATCTGAGCCATATTTGTTTTGTCGATGCCGTCGTAAATGCCCTGAGCAAGTGCGCCATCGCCGGTGTACAGAACGGTGATAACTACCAGAGCAGTGATGGTAACAACAACAAACGTGTCAACGAATACCGCGATGAGTGCCAAAACGCCCTGATCGTGGGGGTTCTTCACATTCGCCATAGCGTGAGCGTGAGGGGTGGAGCCCATGCCTGCTTCGTTGGAGAAGAGACCACGCTTAGCGCCCTGAGAAAGAGCTGCGATGATGCCGAAGGTAACGCCGCCAAGCTCTGCATTGGGATTAAAAGCGAATTCGAAGATCAGGAAAAATGCGTCGCCTACGTGAGAAGCGTTTGCGATAAGGACTGCGATACCGCCGATCAGGTATACGATAGCCATAAAAGGTACTACCTTTTCGGTTACCGATGCCAGGCGGGACAAGCCACCCAGGAAGATGAAGCCGGCGAATATTACGATGATGATGCCCATCAGCCACGTGGGGATACCGAATGCGGTGTTCATCGTGGATGCGATGGAGTTCGACTGAACCATGCAGCCCATGAAGCCCAGCGCCAAGATGATGGCGACTGCAAAGAATCCAGCCAAGAAAGTGCCGAATTTGCCGTGGAATGCGGTCTTGATGTAATAAACAGGACCGCCATGCACTGTGCCGTCTGCGTCAACTTTGCGCGTTTTCTGCGCCAATACTGCCTCTGCGTAGTTGGTTGCCATACCAAGGAATGCGATGAGCCACATCCAGAAGATAGCGCCTGGGCCACCAATGAGGATTGCGCCGCAGGCACCAACAATATTGCCGGTACCAACCTGTGCTGCAATTGCGGTTGCAACAGCCTGGAATGAGCTCATGCCGCTCTTGTGCTTTTCGCCGTTCAGGTTGAATCCACCAAAGAGTCGCTTAAGACCTTCGCCAAAGCAACGAACCTGCACAAAGCGGGTGCGAATAGTGAAGAACAGGCCCGTACCGATAAGCAGGACAATCAATACGTAGTTCGACAGATACGAGTTGATGGTTTGGACGATTAACAGCAATTCATCCACGTTGGGTAACCTCCTAGGGTTCTTGTTTGGGAAAACCCTAGGGAAACCTTGAATAAGATAAGGGGCGGATTGAAACCCGTCTCTGTCCTTTTGCCTGAGAGATTCAGCTTCAAAGCCGTTCCACTGATTGAGAACGTTTGGCTTGAAGCCTTGCACCGTCGGCACTCATTTAAGAGATTCTCCAGAGTTTTCTCCACTTTCGGTTTCGTGTTTGATTCCAAAAGCTTCACGGAAATATGTTGTGGGGGTGATTATGCGCGTCTTGTTTCGTGTGCGCAATAACTTTTTTACGAAATAGCGACAAAAGAGTAACAAGCTCCGTTTGAACCTGTTTTTTGCTCGGTGAAAGGTGTTCTGCTCTTAGTTTTGTTTCGGTTATGTTTCGTTTTTTGGCTCAAATTTTGTTTCTATTTTGCTGCTGGGTGGTACCGACGACAAAACTTTGTGCGGTGCCGGGCATTGATTGTGGGCGCTTTTTAGATAATCCAGAATCCAAAACAGCCGCAGGCAATGCCCAGCAAAGCACCCGCTGCAACATCGCGGGGAAAATGCACGCCAGCAAGTACGCGTACCAATGCAAGACAGATCCCTAACGCCAGGATTAGCCATCCAGCTAGGGGCAGAGGGCATGCTGCCAAGAAGGTTATACCGATTACGAAAATGGAAAACGCATGTCTGCTCGGAAACGATTTGCCTTTGGTGTCCTTCGCGATTACTGGTGGAAGGGCGAATACTTCGTAGGGGCGTGGGGCGTTAAGCAGGGCGCGTAAAAAACTAACAGCGGCGAAACTTACCGCGGGAACGAGAATCGCCTTTGGAAGCAAGGGGTCGAATCGTCCTTCAAGCAATGCCGCTGCTCCGTTGTGGAGCATGAGCCACAGAAGAAGGCATGGGTAAGCGAGATAGATTGCGTAGGTGATGATTTTATTGGTGGTAATAACGATTTTTGCCTGCGTAGGGTGGCTATGCAGGAACCCCGTCATTTTCTTGTAGGTTTCTTTATTCATGGTAGGCATTGTACTTGATGGCCCGATTTCTTGGGATGCTCCCTGCGGCTTGTCAGGTTTTTATTGCCTATGAGGTTTTGGCCTTTTGGCTGCTTGTATGTCGTTACAATAATGCGGAATGATCGGAGGTTGTGTTGCCGGATTCGCTGTACACCTTGCTCGGTAAGCTCGAATGTGAACACGCTCTCTCGCGTGGTGAATGGGAGCATCTTATTTCGTGTCGTATCCCTGACCTTGCGAAAGATATGAAATCTCGCGCTTGCGCATTGAGGGACGAGCGCTATGGCAAAAGAGTGTTCAAGCGCGGTTTGATCGAATTCACTAATTATTGTAAGAATGATTGCTTTTATTGCGGTATTCGTAGAAGCAATAAGCTTGCGAATCGGTACCGCCTTTCCGAAGAAGAAATTCTCCAATGTTGCAAACAG
Organism: uncultured Eggerthella sp.; assembly: GCA_965147435.1. GTDB lineage: Bacteria > Actinomycetota > Coriobacteriia > Coriobacteriales > Eggerthellaceae > Anaerotardibacter. The sequence goes on from CBCTKC010000002.1 coordinate 24,023, forward strand.
GGCTTTGAGCTTGGTTTTCGTACATTCGTGCTTCAGGGTGGGGAAGACCCGTATTACACCGATGCCCGTATGGTTTCCATCGTCTCTTCGATTCGCGAAGCATATCCGAAGTGTGCGATAACGCTTTCAGTTGGTGAGCGCTCCGAGGAGTCGTATCGCGCACTTCGTGCTGCGGGGGCTGATCGATATCTGCTGCGCCACGAAACTGCAGACCCCCATCATTATGGTCTGCTGCATCCGAATGAGATGAGCCTCAGCTCTCGCAAGAAATGCCTAATGGTTTTACGTTCCCTAGGCTATCAGGTAGGTAGCGGTTTTATGGTGGGATCGCCGGGCCAAACTGCCCGGTGCCTCGCCGAGGACATGGTGTTTCTGCAGGAGCTCAAGCCCCATATGATTGGTATTGGCCCTTTCGTTCCGCACAAAGACACGCCATTTGCCCATGAATCTCAAGGTGCGCTTGAACTTACGTTGTTTATGCTTTCGGCGTTGCGTTTAGCGTTTCCTGATGCGCTCATTCCTGCAACTACCGCGCTGGGAACCATTGCTCCAGATGGTAGGGAACAGGGAATCCTGTCCGGTGCCAATGTTGTGATGCCTAACCTTTCGCCGGTTGCGCATCGCAAAGACTACAGCCTCTACGATAACAAGATCTGCACAGGCGAAGAGGCCGCCGAATGCCGTTGGTGCCTTGATATGAGGATGGATCGTATTGGCTATCAAATTGTCGAAGATCGCGGCGACTCTCTGGTGAACTAAAAGAACGGGTGAAGTCATTCTTTTAGTTGGGCTACGGCGCAGTCTATAAAGTGACGCGTTGCTGGCGCGCATGTTTTCAGCGAAGAGGCGGCAATACCGAAAAGGATTGACTCGGGTGGCTCAATAGGGACAAGAGCCAGGTTGAAACCGTATTTTTTAACAGCAAGGCTGTTGATTATAGTCATTCCCATCCCTGCTTCGATCATTCCCAGGGTTGCGACGGTTTCGATTGTTTCGTAAGCGATGTTCGGATTGAGGCCGTGGCGTGAAAGCACTCCCGTGGTATCAATGTCCTGGCCTTTGCCAGGCATAATGAATGCCTCGTTAGCGCATTCTTCGATGGGGTAGTTTTCCTCCGTCGCAAGCGGGTGGTTCAGGGGCAGTGCTGCGACCATTGGATCTCGCGCGAGGGGGATCCAATCGTAGGTAAGTGAGGGCTCATAGCTCATAAACCCAACGTCGGCTTCTTTGGAATCAAGCCATGCGGTTATTTCCTGATGAATGCCCTCCATGATGCGAACTTCAATGTTGGGATATCGTTCGTGAAATGCTTTAATGACGCCCGGTAGCCAATGGGCGGCAACGCTTGGATAGGACCCGATCGTCACTTGGCCGATTGCCAACCCTTTGATTTCGGAACTCACCTGCAGGAGTCGCTCCTCTTCTTGGATTACGGCGCGTGCTGCGGGCAAGATGCGTGAGCCTTCGGATGTGGGCTGAACGCCGTGCGAGTTGCGTTCGAGTACCGAAAAACCCAGATCGCGTTCAAGAGCAGTAATCAATTGGCTCACCCCAGATGGAGTGTAGTTGAGCGTTTTTGCCGCTTTGGAAAGGCTGCCCCGATCAACGGCTTGAACGAAAGCGCGGTAACGTGATGTATCCATGCGTGCTTCTATCTTTTAGTATTACTTAACGCCCCTATAATAGATTACTGTTTTACTAATTGGAAAGGGCGATATATAACAGTATCCATCGGGCAGCAAGTTGCCTTTTGCGGGATGGTAAACCCCGCTGGTGATATTGCCGAAATCGGGACAATCCCGAATCAGAGGGTACAGGGTAAGAGCTTTATCGTCTGGTCGTGTGCACCCCGCCGCAAAGCGGCGGGGTTTCTTTTTATTCGAAGCAGCTTAATGTTGGGTTTTGTGATTTGCGTTTGGCGTGCTTTGTTGTGCGGCAAAAAACGGAAATCGTATTGTCCCCGTATGCAGCTTTCGCGCGTTTCGCGAACTATGCGAAGAGCCGCTAGAGTGTCTGCAACCTTGCTATACTTACGAAGTTATCTGCGTTTCAACCTACATTAGTAAGGAAGTGCTTCATGGATTGCCGTTCTCTGTATGACCTCTGGTGCGAAAAGGTTACCGACCCTGAGCTCCGGGCTGACTTGAAGGCAATGGACGAATCTGGTGATGAAGCGGTAATTGAAGATGCGTTCTATCGCACGCTGGAATTTGGTACGGCAGGTCTTCGCGGTGTTTTGGGGGCTGGCACCAATCGCATGAATATTCATACCGTAGGCCAGGCTACTCAGGGTATTGCGGACTTCATCAAGGGACAGGCGAACGATGGCGAGCCCGGTACTGTTGCTATCTGCTATGACTCCCGCATCAATTCCCAGCTATTTGCTTATACTGCAGCAAGTGTTTTGGCTGCCAATGGCATCAAATCATATGTGTATCCGCGTCTTCAGCCCACGCCCGCGTTGTCATTTGCTACACGCTATTTGGGGTGCGCTATTGGCATTAACGTTACGGCAAGCCATAACCCCAGCAAATACAATGGCTACAAAGTTTACGGTCCTGATGGTTGTCAGATTGCCTCTGAGATTGCCGATGCAATCACGCATGCAATTGAAGGTGTCGACATGTTCGACGACGTGCGCACTATGCCTTTCGAGGATGCTCAGGCTGCAGGTCTTGCAACATATATTCAAGAAGAAGTGCTCGATGCCTTTCTCGATGCCGTATATGACCAGCATGTAGAGCAGGAACAGTCGGATTTGCGCGTGGTATACACGCCTTTGAATGGCACGGGTTTGGAGTGCGTAACGCGCATTCTTGAACGTATTGGTGTTACTGATATTCATGTGGTTGAAGAACAGTCGAAGCCCGATGGCAATTTCCCGACGTGCCCTTATCCCAATCCTGAGATTCGTGAAGCGCTGGAGTGCGGTATTGCATTGTGCGAGCAAGTTCACCCCGATTTGCTTCTTGCGACCGACCCCGATGCCGACCGTGTGGGCATTGCGGTGAAAGACGGCAACGATTACCAGCTTCTTTCCGGTAATGAAGTAGGTGTGCTGCTTCTCGATTTCATTTGTCGCATGCGCAAGGAAAATGGAACGTTGCCTGAGCATCCTGTGGCGGTTACCACTATTGTATCTACGAGTTTGGTAGACCCTGTAGCTGCTAAATATGGCGTTGATATGCGCCGCGTGCTTACCGGGTTCAAGTATATTGGCGGCGTGATCGCTGATCTTGAGCAGCAGGACGAAAAAGAACGTTTCATTTTCGGGTTCGAAGAAAGCTACGGCTATCTTGCTGGCACTCATGCACGTGATAAAGATGCCGTGGTTGCCTCTATGCTTATTTGCCAAATGGCTCGTTATTACCGTACGTTGGGTAAGAACCTTTACCAAGCGATGCAAGATATCTATCGCGAGTTTGGCTTCCACCACAACCGGACCGTCTCTTATGCATTCGAGGGTTCTGCGGGTGCCGAGACCATGGCTTCTATCATGGCTGGTTTCCGCAGCCAGCCACTTTCCGAGATTGCAGGGTATAAGGTTGAACAATTCCTCGATTACCAACAAGGAGTTGGCGGTTTGCCTTCTGCGAATGTGCTCGAATTTGATCTTGAACAGGGTAATAAAGTCATCGTCCGCCCCAGTGGCACTGAGCCTAAAGTGAAGGTGTATCTGTTCACTGTTGGAGAAAGCGCATCTGAGGCAGAAGGTCTTGCTGATGCTTTGTCTGGCGCGATGGCTGTTTTCATGAAATAAGGCTTGTCATGGCGAAGGAAAAAGATACATACTCGCTGATTTCTGTCGATGTTGCACCCGAAGAAGAGGTTGTGCGCGTTGACGCTCATGGCGTGCATCGAGGCATTTCTTCCGACCCTCAAGAGGTTGCTTCCCAGTTAGATGGAAGGCGGCAGCGGAGTGATTTGGCGGCTTCTTCCGGAGAAAGGTTTTCTTCGCCGAATGCTGTTGATTCGGATGAGTCCGTCTTGTCTGATGAAGCTTTAAAAGAACCCGTTGAAACCGACAGCTATGACGGTAGCGATGATCTAGAGGGTCCCGTCCCCATGGCTGGGATGCAGCGCGTTATCATTGCGGCAGTGGTGGTGTGCTTGGTGGCATTCATCGTATATTTCGCTGTTATGCATGGTTAGCCTCAAGGAGGACTAGTGTTTGCAACCGATGAAACCCCCAAAGCTAAGAAGGGGGTAGTTTGGCTAATCGCTTTGGCTGCGCTTATGGCCTTGATTGCAATTGGTCTGGCTGTTGCGTTTGCCTTCAATTCCGCTTCGGAGCTGCATAGCTTTGCGGCTCAGGACGACAAAGAGGCTATAGAGGCGGCTTCGAGCAATAAGCCGACGGTCACCAACGCAACGACGCAGGTGATCAATTTGGTTGGGCTTATGGGTCTTTCGGCCGAAGATGCGGTTCAGAAAATTGGGCATGGTGCCGCAGTGCAGGACGAAGCCCCTATGAGTTCTGTGGGCTTCACGGACGAAGAGACCGTTGTGCTTACCGACGAAAAGGGAGATGCCCTTTCTGGTACACCTACCGTCACTTTGGGTTTTGATAGCAACGGGACAGTTGCGGCGGCATCGTATAGCGCTCCAACTTCATTGCTCGGATACGGTAACCTCTCTTTTTCTGATGCCGTAGAAGAGTTCCATATTGTAGAAAAGCTGCTTGGAAAGGTGGGCCTTTCTGGCGTGGAGGAGGGGAGCGTTGCGCTGCCTGACCGCAAGGAGTATTCAACGTATGGGCCCGACCGTAAAACGCTAACTAGCGAAACGTATACCTTTAGTGGTACGGCGCAGTCGGAAGATTCGTCTTATTCTTGGACAGTAACGCTTATCTACGACTACGACGAGGCGAATTCCACTGGCAATCTGGCGAATACCGTCAAGAAGGTAGTCGTTTCCATCATGCGCGAATAGCTTTACCTACAGATTCTTTCTATCTCTAAGTTGACGAAACCGGCCACAAGCATTTTGCTGTGGCTGGTTTTTGTTATAGGGGTACTTATTAAGCCGTTGATCTCTTTCGGCTGCCCTTCTTGGTTATTTAATGCCGATATTAGCTGCCAGCTAATGAAATAAAACTCCAAGCCTTTTATTGTTTTCGCAGTTAATCAAGCGCTTTGCATAAGGCGCAAGAACCTGCGAAAGGAATATGTATGAATAATCAAAACTCGAATCCGCAGCATCCTCAACCTGCTCAGCAGATGCCGCCTATTCCGCAATCGAAATCCGGGATGGCTATTGCCGGTTTCGTTTTGGACATCATTGCACTGCTTACTTCGTTTTTGCCAATCATCAATAACTTCTCGTTCTTCCTTGCGATACTTGGTTTGATTTTCGGAATTGTTGGTATGGTCGGTATCTCGAAAAGCAAGAAAAGCGGTAAAGGCCTTGCGATCGCAGCCATCGTTATTTGCGTTGTGTCAGGTGCAGTGGTGCTTGGGACGCAGAGTATGTACAGTGCCGCATTGGACAGCGCGACATCTTCAGCAGCCACCACTTCAACAAGCGCTTCTTCCACTGCTAGCACCGAGTCGACGGCAGCCTCTAACTCCGCTTCTGGAGGATCTTCGGCTGCGGATTCTTCGGTGTCTGCCGAATATCGCAATGCGCTTGCAAAGGCTCAGCAATATAGCGATATGATGCACATGTCGAAGCAGGGCATCTACGATCAGCTTACTTCCGAATATGGCGAGAAGTTCCCTGCCGATGCCGCCCAGTACGCCATCGATAACGTTGAAGCCGATTGGAATGCGAATGCGCTTGAAAAGGCAAAGCTGTATCAGGATCAAGGAAGCATGTCTAAATCCGCTATCCACGATCAGCTCACCTCTCAGTACGGTGAACAGTTCACGGAAAGCGAAGCAGATTACGCTATTGCCAATCTGTGATGAGGGGTTCTTTTAGGTATCCTTGCGTTCCGCAAACTTCTTTGGCTGTCGCTAAAATGGTTAGAGGAAAACGGAAACACTGCGTAAGGAGGAAATGTCGCGTGAGGGAACCATTAACCGAGGAGCTGCTTAACGAGCTGCTTTCCTCTCCTGATCCCAGCAGTTTCCTCTTGAGCGCAAATCCTTCAAAGCGGTCGTTGGCTGAATACCTACAGCAGCTTCTTGGCGAAAAAGGGCTTGAGCGTTCGAAGGTTGTTCGTGATGCGGGCTTGAACGATACATTCGGTTATCAGATTTTCAAGGGAACACGAAAGGCTTCTCGGGACAAAGTTCTGCAGCTGGCTTTTGCTATGCATTTAGGTCTTCGGGAGACCGACCGCCTTCTGCAGGCGGCAGGAGCAAATGAGCTTTATTGCAAAAATCGACGCGATGCCATTATTATCTTCGCAGTACAGAAGGGATATACCCTTCAAAAAGCCAACGAAGAACTGTATCGTTTCGGGGAAGAAACCATCTGCTAAATGCCTTTTGGTGTTGAAATAGTTGAAGATGATTCGCGGAAAGAATGCGAGTGCTCTAGCGGCCCTGTACCCCAAAAAGGGGAGCAGGGCCGTGCTTGCTCTCATTATTGTGCGCACGATGATGAGCTGTCGGCCTTTTTGTTGCTTGTTGAATCCGATAACCATTATCGCGTTGATGAGGTTATGAAGAAGTCGGCATCCGAGGTGACTGAAAAGGTAACCTTCGTTGCTGATAACCATGTTGAGCGGGGCCCTTACATACGAAAGTATCTTAAGTCTGGTCCAGGAGTTGGTTTAGCCTATGCCGCTATTCACCAGGCTCAAGAACGGGGTGCGTATCTTCCCCATTTGCCTCGAATCTATGCTGTCTACCAACTGAAAGACGAACTCGTTGTGGTTATGGAGTACCTGCAGGGTGAAACTTTGCAGGATGTTGTGCTTCGTTGTGGCCCCTCGTTTCAGTTGGCGCAAGAAGTGTTCCCCCAGGTGTGCGAAGCTGTTCGTGAACTTCATGAGCGCTTTAACCCTTCCTTGATTCATCGTGACCTGAAACCAGCGAATATCATTCTTTCAAATGACAAGGTGTTCCTGATCGATTTCGGAATTGCCCGAGTGTATCGTAACGGCGGTACCGCCGATACCTCCCACCTGGGTACGCGTGCCTATGCTCCTCCGGAGCAATATGGTTTCGGGCAAACTGACGCACGAAGCGATGTCTACGCTTTGGGCATGGTCTTGTTTTATTGTCTGACTGGACGTACTGCCGAGGTGGCTGATCGGGAGTCTGCTTTCGCTCATCCGTTGGTGCCCGGGGAGTATCGTTCGATCATCGAGCGTGCTTGTGCTTTTGATCCCTGCAATCGCTACGGCTCGGTTGAAGACCTGCAGCGTGCTTTCGCTCTTGCAGCCGATAGGCAGGTACGTGATTTCGGCCATGTCACCGAGGCAGTCGAGGGCGAAGCGAGTAGGCTTGAGCCTTGTTGGCTTCGTGGGAAGCGCATTGCCTCTGGGAGAGGCGTTCTCTCCTCGTTCGTACAACGAATACCCATTCCCCTAGGCTTAGCCTGGAATATGCTTCTCTGCATAGCTTGGCTTTTCGTGGTTGCCGTAAGCGTAGGTAATTGTTTATGGCCGAGTTCTGATATTCCCGAAACTGGTTATCCGTTATGGTTCCGTGTAGTTGAATACTTCGTTTTTCTGACTCCTGCATCAGCCTGTGTTGCCTATGAACTTTCTGATAGGCGGTTGCTGTGGCGGAAATATCCCATGCTGCGTCGCTTGCCCTTATATGCCGAAGTACCGATAGTGGGGATTGCTATTCCGTTCTTCTTGGCAGTTGTCATGACTTTGCTGTCTGGGATTGCGGGAGTATGATGATATTCGTTAAGCAGTAGTGAAAAAATATTTTTTGAATACCGTCTTTTTCGTTTACTTGCAACGAAAACATGGTATTCTACTAAAGCTGATTTCAAGAGAAGCCAATTGCTTCCACCTGGTTTGGCGCCGCAAGGTTGCTGATGGGTTATATGAATATAATCTTGCTAAGCAAGAATTCGTGTGGCCTGCAATCGTGTGATCGCAGGTTTTTCTTTTTTCAGCGTATAAAATGGTTCGTGCATGGTAGCACCGAAACAGAGAAAGAAGGAGGTGGGCACCATAGCAGCTCAAGAACCAAGGCTCAATGAGGCTATCAGGGTCAAGGAATGTCGCCTGATTGGCTATGATGGGTCGCAGTTGGGGATCTATCCTATCGAGCAAGCCCAGCGCATCGCCGATGATGAGGGCTATGACTTGGTTGAGATCGCACCTCAGGCAAAGCCGCCAGTATGTCGCATCATGGACTACGGTAAGTTCAAGTACGACCAGGCTATTAAGGCCAAGCAGGCGCGTAAGAACCAGAGCAAGATCGAAACCAAGGAAATGAAGTTCCGTCCCAAGATCGATGTGGGCGACTACACCACCAAAAAGAAGCATGTAATTCGCTTCTTGGAGGCAGGTTCCAAGGTTAAGATCACCATCATGTTCCGCGGTCGCGAAATGTCTCACCCTGAACAGGGTTTGAGCATTCTGGAGCGTCTGGCGGACGATCTTAAGGATGTAGCGGTCATCGAAAACCAGCCTAAGATGGAAGGCCGCAACATGCATATGCTAATCGCTCCGTTGCCTACGACGGTGAAGAAAAAGAAGGACGAACAAGGGAAGGACAACTAATGCCCAAGATGAAGACTCATTCCGGCACCGCTAAGCGCTTCCGCGTAACCGGCTCCGGTAAGATCATGCGCGCTAAGGCTTACAAGTCTCACATCATGACCAAGAAGAGCCAGAAGCGTAAGCGTAATTTCCGTCACGAAACTGAGGTAGCTGCTGCAGATCAGAAGGTAGTAGCTCGTAACCTTGGTCTTCGCTAATCGATATAAGTAATAGGAGGAAACAAGTATGCCTCGTGTAAAGCGTGCTGTATCCGCACATAAGAAGCGCCGTACCGTTCTGAACCGTGCAAAGGGTTACTACGGTGCAAAGTCCCGTTCCTATCGTGCTGCTAAGGAACAGGTTCAGCATTCGCTGCAGTACCAGTACCGCGATCGTCGCAACAAGAAGCGCGAAGTTCGTCGTCTTTGGATCACCCGTATCAACGCTGCTGCTCGCATCAATGGTCTTTCTTATTCTGTTTTCATGAACGGTCTTAAGAAGGCTGGTGTTGAGCTCGACCGTAAGGTGCTCTCCGACATGGCTATCAACGATCCTGAAGCATTTGCTTCTCTTGTTGAGGTTGCTAAGAAGGCTCTGTAATGCCAAAGCCCGTCATATGACGGGCTTTCTTTTTTGCCCCGCTAAACAGTGGGGCTTTTTTATTTGGCTGACTTAAATGTGGTCGGCGGTTCTTCACGGGTGATTTTTAGGATGTTAGAGTTCAGCGTATAGGGAGCTTCGATGAAGGAAAGGACCCGCCTTGAACTCGCTTGCGAATCCGCCCACCAAAGTATCCGAAGATGGTTCTAGCATCCGCGAGCCTATGACTTGCCGTCATTGGCTGATCATTGCTGCAGGGGTGCTTATTGCTTTTGGTCCTTGTGCTTTGGTTTATAACGTCTGGTCTATCTTCGTTGTCCCTGTTTCGTCTTCACTCGGTGTGGCTTCAAGTCAATTTACGTTCTTTATTACCTTGGTCTACCTTGTTGGCGGCATTGCCGCTCCGTTCGCGGGCAACCTTCTTCAGAAGCATGATCTTCGGATTGTCCTTTCCGCATCGGTCGTGATGGTCGCATTGGGTCTGTTCCTTTGCTCATTTTGGCACCGTATTTACTTGTTCTATGTATCGGGCGTTCTGGTTGGCTTTGGAATCGTTTCTTTGATGTTCCTTGCCATTCCCACTCTTATCAATCGATGGTTTTCGGAACGTGCGGGCCTGTTTATGGGAATATGTTTCGCCATGTCTGGGGTCGGTGGCGCGGTTTGGAGCATGGTTGGTGGTTTGATTATCGATGCCTCTTCATGGCGTGTTGCTTATCAGGTATTTTCTGCATTGGTTCTTGTTATTGGTTTGTTCGCAACACTTGTTTGTGTACGCAGCTACCCTGATGAAGTTGGATTACGTCCATTTGGAGCAAGGCTTTCGAGCAGGGATGCTTCTTCGATGCAAGACGGGGAACGACCAAAGGTATGCGGCGTTTCTGCATCGGTTATGTTTCGCTCGCCCGTGTTCTACTTGCTGGTTTTGTCTATGGGCATATTCAATTCGCTTACGGTGACGGTAAACCTGTATGCCACGTACATCCATCATCTCGGGGCATTAGGATTGGCTGGCATTACGCCAGAAGGAGCTGTGATGATGGCATCCGTTATCGCATCTTGCCTAATGGCTGTTTCTGCTGGTAGCAAGGTTCTGCTCGGAGCGGTATCTGATAAGAGCATGGTAGGTGCACTCGCTATTGCCTTTATGGGTGGAGTGGTCAGCATATGCTGTATGTGGTTTGGTTCGTCTTCGCCCGAGGTGATTATGTTCGGTGGTGCCCTTGGCGGCGTTCTCTATGCCGCTATTGACGCATTGGCTCCTTCTATCACCCGACAGATTGTAGGTCCTCGGGATTACACTATTATTTACTCACGAGTAGCAATTGTGGTTAACCTTGCTGGTGCTGCGGCAGCAACCGTGTTTGCTGCAGTTGCTGAGGCAAGCTGGGAGGCTGAATGGGCTATGTCGTTGCTATTGGTTGCTGTTGCATTTGTGAGCTGTGTTGCAGCGGTTCGTTTTGGAAAGAATCTTGAACAAACGATTGGGTAGGTTAGGTTTACCCATGGTGCCAGCAGCTTTGCAAGGATCGTCATGCAATATTGGTAAGGTGGCTGTAACTATCCTTACGTCGGTTGGATAGGTGGAATTTGGATACTCGCAATTTAGCCGGTAGGGCTTATTGGCTGACTGCTTTATTGTTGCGGTGAATGATGGTTAGTTGCGCGCTTATCGCCAAGGATCTTTTTCGAATTCTGCTGCTTTTAACGTGCCGTCGTGGTAATCCGAGTAGGGGTCGTACAGGTCATCGTCTTCGTTGGCTGCGCGAATTACGCTGTTTGACAAATCTCGGGCCAGGCTGTCGTCGCTCTTCTGCGCTGTTGCCCGAGTGTTAGTTTCGCTATCGACCGCCTTGTTCTTTTGGGTGTCTTTGGCTTCGGGAAGGGGCGTGAAAGTGGGACGCAAGGTGTAGCGCTTGGCGCTGGTTTCGCTATCATTGAATGTCACGGAATTATTCCCCTTTGCGCTCAGGTTGTTTTAGCAAGCTTTGCCACTGCCCTGCGGTGGTAAATCGCTATTTGGCTATGGGGAATTATACGATTGCGGCGCTCTGTTTGCGAAGCGCTCCCTTTAAGAAAGGAGACCTATGAAGGTCGAGCAGATCAAGGACAATGGCGAAGAGGTGCGTCTGCGCGTCTCTGCCTCGGCGGCTGAAATGAGCAAGGCTTTCACCGATGGCTTGGACGCCTTTGTCGTTCAGTATCAGATGGATCAACTTGAGGGCGAATCTTCATTGGAGAAGATCAACAACGCTTTGGGTGAGGAAGATGGGAAAGCCGCAGTTTACAACGCGGTAATCAACTATCTGGTTCCCTTTGCATTGGAAAAGCAGGGAACTATGCCGGTATCGACGTATGGCATTGAATCCGATGAAACCCCCGAGCCCGATAAGATGTTCTCATTCGATATGACGGTTCTGGTGAAGCCTGAATTCGAGCTTTCCAGCTATAAGCCCGTGAAGGTTGAGATCGAGCCTAAGCCTGAGGTCAACGAGGCAGATATCGATGAGCAGATCAGCATGCTGGTCCGCCAATTCTCCGCTGCTCAGCAGGGCGTTCAACCCGACGATGGTTCGCTTCAGGTTCCTGAGGTTACCGATGAATGGGTTGCCGACAATATGAGTCCCATGGGAATTTCGACGGTGACTGAGCTGCGCGATCGTTTCCGCGCAACTTCGGAAGAAGAGCTTGAGAATCGCTATGCTCAGGCGAAGATGGCTGCGGCTATGGATGAGTACGCTAAGCGTTTCGAGGGTGAAATCTCCGAGAAGATGATCGAGGTCATGACGCAGGAGCTTTATGAGACGTTCCTGGCTCAGCTTTCGCAGGAGGGCATTACGCTGGACGCCTTCTTTGCTCAGCAGCATCTGACTGAAGAAGAGGTACGCGCCAATTTGGCAACACAGGCAAAGATGCAATTGCTTCAGGGCTTTATCCTTGATGCGATATTCCGTCATGAGGCATTGAAGCTCGAGCCAGGCGATATGATTGCCGCTATGCGCAACATCGCTCCTGGTCGCGAAGAGGAAGCGTTCGAGGCAATGCAGAAATCAGGCCGTAGCACCCTCCTCAAGGAAGGCGCTTCTCGCATGAAGGCAGCAGGTTGGATTATGGCTAATACGGAATTTGTTGTTGCCGAATAGCGTCCACACGTCTTTCTCGGATACCAAGCATAAATAGAGCTCCCCTCTTGTTGCGAGAGGGGAGCTCTTTGCATTTGTTTGTAGTTGCGGGGAAAGCTTGCGGTTGCTCGCTCATGCTTGTACGTACTGGTTTGGTCTATCGTTCGGGGCTGATCCAGCTTGCCTCGAACAGGATATCCATATCAACATCGGTTTTGACTCCGTTGACTTTACCGGTATGGGAATATTGCCACATCACGAAATCGTGGTAGTTGCTGGTGGGGTGTGTGTCAGTGTATTCGGCATACCAAACCGCAGCATTGATTTGGTCGATATTGAGGCGAGAGAGGTCGTACTGGTTGCCATACACCATAGGCGTGTATCCGGCTTGTTCGATGCGTTTGCAGAAGGTTTGGGCATTCTTGGTAAGCTGATCTGCGGAAAGATTGTTTGCGCGACCGGATGAATCAGTGACGGGTTCCTGATCGTAGACTACTGGGTACGTTACGCCAGCGCCGTTGATTAGGTTTAGCACGTACTCTGCTTCTTCTAAAGCTTCTTGTTCGCTTGTGGCTTGCGAGAAGAAATACACGCCGTAGGGGAGTCCCACGCGGGTGGCACCCTCAACGTTCTCGTAATAGTTTTTGTCTGTATAGAGTTGGCCTTCGGTTGAGCCGCGTCTGCCGCATCGCAACATGGCGAAATCGATGCCGTCATTTTTCACGGCTTGCCAATCAATGGATCCCTGTAGATCAGATACGTCGATGCCTGTGGTGGAAACCGCGTTACCGTCTTCGTAATAGACCATGCGACCGTTTTCAAGCTTAAGGTTGTTCCAGTCGTATTTTGTTTGGTTGGAGCAGCTCATGGCGACCATAGTAAACAGCGCAATTATCGCAACGATGGCGGCAACGATGACAATGGGAAGCCTGCTGTTTGATGATCTCTTGGAATGATTTGAGGGGGCGGATTGTTTCCGCGATGTCGAGGTAATCATGTACTCATCGTAGCAAGCACCAGTAATGGTGCCTCGTTGATACTTCTATTTCCATCAGAGACGCTCAATTTGATTGAAGCTGGTCTTTCAACTTACCGTTCTGCCTCATGCCTTTAGAGCAGGAATTGGTCTGTAGCATTTGCGGGGCGATACGCCCTTTACCGTTTGGCGTTTTGCGCGCCCACTTGGGTCGAGAAAAGCTGACATCGATCGATTCTGTCGACGTGAGTTTATGGAGCGATGGTGCCCTTATGGGGGTCTGAAACGGGTATACGGTAAAATGGAGCAGTTTAATAGATTTATTCCTCTTCGTTAGGAGTTCCTATATGTGCGGAATCGTTGGTTACACGGGCACCCTCCAGGCAAAAGGTGTTCTGCTTGAGGGCTTAAAGCGCCTTGAGTACCGTGGGTACGACTCGGCGGGTATTGCCGTCGAAGACGGCCAGAAGATCAATGTGGTTAAACGTTTGGGCAAGGTTTCCGGTCTCGCTGATGCTATCCAAGACGGTATGTGCCAGGGAACGTGCGGCATTGGTCATACGCGTTGGGCAACGCATGGTGCTCCCAGCGAACGAAACGCCCATCCGCACACGGACTGCACCAATCAAATTGCCGTTGTTCATAATGGCATTATCGAGAACTTTGCCGAGTTGCGCGAAGAGCTGATCGCGAAGGGTCACACGTTCACTTCCGATACCGACACAGAGTGCATTGCGCATTTGGTGGAGGAAAACTATCACGGTGATCTGTTCGAGGCGGTTCGCGTGGTGTCGAACTCGCTTTCCGGTGCCTATGGTTTGGCGGTAATGCACCACGATCATCCTGGTGAAATCGTGGTAACTCGCAAGGATTCTCCGATTGTGTTGGGCGTTGGCGAAAACGGTAGCTACCTGGGCTCTGACATCATTGCGCTTATCGACGCAACCCGTGATGTGGTTATTCTTGAAGACAATCAGCTTGCTGTTATGCATTCTGATCATATTGATTATTTCGATGCTGAAGGTAATTCGGTAACCCCCGAAATCACCCATGTTGATTGGGATATCGATGTTGCGGAAAAGGGCGGCTATCCCGATTTCATGTTGAAAGAAATTCACGAACAGCCTCGTGTTGTTCGCGATACTCTCGCGGGGCGTATGTCCGGTCATGAGATCTCCATTGATGAGCTTACGCTTACCCGTCAAGAACTTAATTTCATCGATCGCGTGTATCTCATTGGTTGCGGCACCTCGTATCATGCGGGCCTCATTGCCAAAAACCTTATCGAGGGCTGGGCTCGCATTCCTACCGAAGTGGAAGTTGCCAGCGAATTCCGTTACCGCAATCCCATTATCACGCCCACTACCTTGGTGGTTGCTGTTTCTCAGTCTGGTGAAACGGCAGATACGCTCGCTGCTATTCGCGATGCGCGTATCAAGGGCGCAAAAGTGTTCGGTATCACTAACGTAATCGGTTCCCCGGTTGCTCGTGAGTCGGATGGCGTAATCTACACCAAGGCAAACAAAGAGGTTGCGGTCGCTTCAACGAAGTCGTTTATCGGCCAGGTGGTCAGCCTTACCCTCTTGGCGCTTCTTCTGGGCCGATCCAAAGGCAAGCTTACCTTGAACCAGACGCGCATGCTCTTCACTGAACTTGCTGATACGGCCGATCAAATCGAAGAAATCTTGCAAGACACTTCTGCTATTGAAGATGCGGCGCACTTCTTTGATGGTCGCCAGTCAACTCTTTATATTGGTCGTGGCTTGGGCGAGGCAACTTGCTATGAAGGTGCGTTGAAGCTGAAGGAAATCAGCTACATTCATGCTGAGGCATATGCCGCTGGCGAAATGAAGCACGGCCCTATCGCTCTGCTCGATGAAGGGTTCCCGATTGTTGCGGTCGCAACGCAGAGCGCCACCTACGATAAAACGGTTTCCAACCTTGAAGAGTCTAAGTCGCGCGGGGCGAAGATTATTGTCATTGCAACCGAAGGTGATGAGGCTATCAAGAAGGTTGCCGATCATGTGATTTACATCCCGAAGGTGCGTGATGCTTTCATGCCCATTACTGCAAGCGTCCCATTGCAGCTTCTTGCTCGCGCGGTGGCGGTTGCTCGTGGCTGTGACGTCGACCAGCCTCGTAACTTGGCAAAATCGGTAACGGTTGAATAGGTATGCTCATGTCTGATCCTTCGAAAGGAAATCGAGACATGGTTGAAGACGGCACTGCTCAAAAGGGCGGTGCCGTTTCTTCTACCGCTCTCAATGAAGCATCGGCAACTTCCGCTATGCGTGAAGCTGCCCAAAAAGCGCAGAAGGCGGGTATTTTGCCCGAATCGGTATCAATGGGCGTAGATATTGTTGAGGTTGCGCGTATGCGTGCAATCATGAGGCGTTCGCCCGCTTTCGTTGAACGCTCGTTTTCGTGCGAAGAACGAGCCTATTGTGATGCAACAGCTTCACCTGAGTTTCATTATGCTACGCGCTTTGCCGCAAAAGAGGCAGTGGTTAAGGCGTTGGGCACGGGTTTTAGACACGGTATCAGGCCTAACGATATTGAGGTGTACTTGAATGCCAAAGGCAAGCCTCGCGTTCGGCTTCATAGAGCCGCCGCGAAGATGGCCGCTCATTTAGGCATTGAAGAGATTCCGCTTTCGCTCTCATACACTCACAACGAAGCAGTTGCATGCGCGCTTGCCTTGACTGAGGATTCTCGCACGAAGGCAAAAGCGCGCGTTACCACACCAGCTCAAGATTTGTCGCGTAAATTCAAAGAGGCCCGTTCCCTTCTGGACGATTTGCCGACTACCGACGGGAAAGAAGGAGCTTAGACCCATGGACAGCAATACGGATTATGCATCGCTTGTGCCTATTCCCCCTGCTGATGCCCATAAGTATTCCCGAGGCAAAGCGATAGTTGTCGCTGGATCTGCCGCTTATCCAGGTGCTGCATGCCTGTCGTCTTGTGCGACGCAGCTTGCTGGTGCGGGTTATACGCAGGTTTTCACGGCAAAAAGCAATATGTCGCTGATTCAGGCGTTTCGCCCTTCACTTGTGGTTGGCTCTTTTGCCTCACTGGATGTTGCCTCGGCTCTTCCGGTGCAGCATCCTGGCGCTTTTGTGGTTGGACCGGGGTTTGATTCCTCGGATGCAGATGCTGAAAATGTAGCTCGCCGCGTTCTGAAGCAGGCTTCGGCGCCAGTGTTGGTGGATGGAGGGGCTCTCGCGTTCATGTCATCGCTAAAAATGCGCAAAGCGCTGCGCCGTCGCGCTGAGCGGGGGAGTGTAACCGTTTTAACGCCACACAAGGGCGAAGCTGCACGTCTTGGTGCTCCTTTTGGGTTGAACCTAGATGATATGTCGCAAGAAGAAGCAGCCTATTCCCTTGCTTTGGCTTATGGTGCCATTGTTGTTCTGAAAGGACCCGATACGGTTATCGCCTCGGCGGAGCATAGCTGCAGGGTAACGAATGGTACCGTTGCGCTTGCAAAAGCTGGTACGGGTGATGTGCTTGCTGGGATAATTGGAGGCTTGCTTGCTCAGGGCATGGATGCTTTCGATGGTGCTCATCTGGGGGCATACATACATGCAGAAGCGGGTATTATTGCGGCAGAGCGTAAAGGCATTGTTGGCACTTGCGCCGAAGACGTGCTTGATGCTGTGCCTGAGGCATTTATGCGTATAGGCAAATAGAGCACGACTAGATCCACCGATGTTGTCTTGGTGTGATGCATCTGATGCCAGCTTCTTGCTTTTATTGAGTTTCCGCTAAGTCTATGGTGCGTTTGCGGTCTGGCTTGTAGTGCATCAACGTTGTGGGTAAACGAGAGGATTTCTTTCATGTCCAACGAACAGGGTTCCGTGCCCGAAGAAACACTGGCAGAGCGTGTTTTACGTCTGCGTCGCGAAATCGAATATCACACTCATCGTTATTATGTCCTTGATGATCCCGAAATATCAGATGCTGCGTTCGACTCCCTTATGCGCGAGCTTCGTGACTTGGAAAATGAGCATCCTTCATTGCAAGACCCCTCGTCTCCAACCCAGCGTGTTGGCGGAGCTGTAGGTAATCAATTTTCCCCTGTAGTTCACGAACAGCGTATGTATTCTCTTGACAATGCGATGGACCTGAACGAGCTTGATGCGTGGATGGATCGGACCGAAGAAGCTTTGGGCACGCTCCCTCCTTTGGTTTGTGAGCTCAAGATCGATGGCTCTTCTCTGGCGCTTACCTACGAAGACGGCAGGCTGGTTCGTGCCGCCACCCGCGGTGATGGCACTACGGGCGAAGACGTTACAGTTAATGTGCGTACGGTAAACGACATTCCTTTGCGTTTGTGGGATGAAGGGGCTGGGGATGTTGTCGAAGGTGTTTCCTCAGTTGAAGTCCGTGGCGAAATATACATGTCGAAGGCGAGCTTCGAGGCGCTCAACGAGCAGGCTGAGGCATTGGGGAATCGTACGTTTGCCAATCCTCGTAACGCAGCCGCAGGATCCCTTCGACAGAAAGATCCTTCTGTTACGCGTGAGCGTGAGTTGTCTACTTTCATGTATGCAATTGCGCGCGATCAGTCTATCCAGGCTTCAGGACAGTGGGAGCTGCTGCAGTGGCTCCGTGGTTGCGGCTTTCACGTAAACCCCGATGTTAAGCGTTGCGTCACACGCGAAGAGGTGCGAACGTTCTGCCAAGATTGCTTGGAGAAGCGTGCTGATTTGCCTTATGAAATTGATGGCGTGGTTGTAAAGGTGGATTCTTTTGCCTTGCAGCACGAGCTTGGTTTCACGGCGCGTGCTCCCCGCTGGGCTATTGCCTACAAATTCCCTCCCGAAGAAAAGACTACCATTTTGCGGGATATCACCATTCAGGTTGGTCGGACGGGTGCGTGCACGCCTGTTGCTGAGCTTGACCCCGTTTTGGTTGCTGGTTCTACGGTTGCTCGCGCTACTCTCCATAACGAAGACGAAGTTTTGCGCAAGGACGTGCGCATTGGCGATACCGTTATCGTTCGCAAAGCGGGTGACGTTATTCCCGAGGTTTTGGGTCCTATCCTTTCGTTGCGTCCTGAGGGTTCACAACCTTGGGTTATGCCGAAGGCATGCCCCAGTTGCGGATCTCCTATTGTCCGAGAGAAGGGTGAAGCGGCATATCGATGTGTGTCTATTGACTGTCCGGCTCAGGCTCATGAGCGATTGACCCATTGGGCAAGTCGAGGCGCGCTCGACATTGAAGGCATGGGTAACGAGATCGTCGCTCGTCTCATTGAGTCGGGCAATTTAACCGATGTTGCCGATTATTACGATCTTACGCAGGACATGTTGGAGCATTTGGATACTGGTCGCACCACCACCAAGGGCGAGCGGATTGAGCTGGGCCCTGTGGTGGCATCGAAGCTGATGCTCTCGATTAACGAAAGCAAGAAGCGTTCGCTGGCGCGCGTTCTTTTCGGATTGGGCATTCGCCATGTTGGCAAAACCACGGCAGAGGCAATCGCTAAAGTGTATCCTTCTGTGAATTTGCTTCGTGGCGCAAAGGTTGACGACCTAGCGGCAATCGATGGCGTTGGTTCGATCATTGCGCAGAGCATTTGTGACTTCTTTGCAACTGAAGATAATTTGAAGGTAGTTGAGCGCTTGGCGGCTGCAGGCGTAACCATGGAAGAGGAGCTTCGCGAAAACACGTTGCCCCAAACCCTCGTGGGCCTAACGTTTGTGCTTACTGGTAGTTTGGTTGAATCGGGTATGACGCGTACCGAGGCAGGTAATAGGTTGAAAGAGTACGGGGCAAAGGTCTCTGGAAGTGTTTCCAAAAAGACCAGCTACGTTATTTGCGGCGAGGCTGCAGGCTCTAAGCGCTCCAAAGCCGAAAGTCTTGGAGTGCCTATTTTGACCGAGCGGGATTTCCTGGAATTGATCAAAACCGGATTGATCCCAGCTGCTGAAGAGCGTGGGGGAGAAACTGGCTTGTTTGCAGCCAGCGGCTCTACCGAAGAGATAGGGCATCAAGATCCGGCTGCTCCTGTAGCGAACGAAACGGACTAATTATGGCAAAGATTCGTTTAGATGATCTGCTTGTTGAGCAGGGCTACTTTGCTGATAGGGATGCGGCTTTGCGCGCGGTTATAGCGCGCGAGGTGCGTGTAGACGATGTATATGTGTCGAGTGCTGCTTTAAAAGTTCGTCCTGATGCTGATCTTTTCGTCAAAAACACCAAGAAATTCGTTTCCCGTGGTGGGCATAAACTTCAGGGTGCGCTTGATCACTTTCAGCAGGATGTTACGGGTTTTCATTGCGTTGACGTTGGATCTTCTACGGGCGGTTTTTCGGATTGTCTTCTTCAGGCGGGAGCTGCCAGTGTGGCATGCGTAGACGTTAACTACGGTCAGCTTGCTTGGAGCTTGCGCCAAGATCCTCGCGTGAGTGTGTTCGAGCGCACCAACATCCGCTTAGCGAGCCCCGAGAGCCTTGGTGCTCCATTCGATATGGTGGTATGCGACTTGAGCTTCATTGGGTTGGCCCAGCTAGCCGATGTGTTTGCCAATCTATGCGAAGAGGGCAGCATCTTTTTGGGGCTCATTAAACCGCAGTTTGAAAGCCAGCACGAAGAAACCGATCATGGCATTGTTCGTAGCGAAGCGGTTCGTCAGCGTGTGGTTGATGAAGTTACCCAGGCGTTGCGCGAGG
The DNA here is from genome assembly GCA_965147435.1 of uncultured Eggerthella sp. GTDB lineage: Bacteria > Actinomycetota > Coriobacteriia > Coriobacteriales > Eggerthellaceae > Anaerotardibacter. The sequence continues at coordinate 44,018 of CBCTKC010000002.1, forward strand.
TGGGCTTTAGAGTGAACGGGGTAGTGGAAAGCTCGATCAAGGGTGCTGAAGGAAATGTGGAATACCTTGTTCATGCTACGTTCCTAGGAAGCGAAGCATGAGACACATTGAAATCAACGCTTCCGAAAAGCTCTTGGAGTATATGGATCGCAAGGGGTATCACTGCATTGCCGTAGAGCCCCTTAGCCCAAAAGGTTGTTGCGCCGATATGACTGAGCTCCACTCTCGTTTTGTGCGTGATAAAGATGTTCCTCGACTGAAAGCGGGAAACTGCGGTGTGTTCGAGGCTCCATTTGGCGAGATGCTCGTTTTGGAAAAGGGATTGGAAATTGACGACGAAGTCTATTTCGATCTGCGTAGCTTCCTTGGCATGAAGGATATTGCAGTAAGAGGTATCCGACCGTTTTCTTTTTAAGCCAATAAGGCATTACTGATTTTTTATCGACCAGAAACTAAATGGGCCCCAATAATGGGGCCCATTTAGTTTCTGTTGTTTAGTTCCTTAGTTTTTCAAGGAATTCAGCGGTGCGGGCATGCGGCCGCCGCGATGGGCGAATACCGTGCCAGCATGTTCGTTTACCGGCATGACTGGCGCATAACCGAGCAGGCCTCCGAAGTCGAGCTTGTCGCCAACCTTCTTGCCAATAGCGGGAATAAGGCGAACTGCGGTGGTTTTGTTGTTGATCATGCCAATAGCGCATTCATCGGCAATGATGCCAAAGATTGCTTCGACGCTGGTGTCTCCTGGGATGGCGATCATGTCGAGGCCAACGGAGCAAACGCAGGTCATGGCTTCGAGCTTTTCCAGACGGAGCGCACCAGATTCTGCTGCGCGAATCATGCCGGCATCTTCGGATACGGGGATAAAGGCACCTGAAAGACCTCCAACACTGCTGCTTGCCATAACGCCGCCCTTCTTGACTGCATCGTTGAGCATAGCGAGCGCTGCTGTAGTGCCCGGGCCGCCGCATTGGCCAACGCCAATAGCTTCCAGGATTTCTGCAACCGAGTCGCCTTCAGCTGGTGTGGGCGCAAGAGAGAGGTCCAAGATACCTTTTTGCACGCCCAGGCGTCGACTGGCTTCGCGGCTCATGAGTTCGCCTGCACGAGTGATCTTGAAGGCAGTTGCCTTGATGGCCTCTGCGATGGAGGTCATATCGGCATCTTTGGGCATGTTGCGTAGGACGTTGTTCACAACGCCGGGCCCGGAAACGCCAACGTTGACTACCGCATCAGCCTCACCCGAGCCGTGGAATGCGCCAGCCATGAAGGGGTTGTCTTCGACGGCGTTGCAGAACACAACCAATTTGCCGGCGCCAATGCACTGTTTGTCTTTGGTTGCCTCTGCGGCCTGTTTGATGATGCCAGCCATTTTGAATGCAGCATCCATGTTGATACCGGCGCGCGTTGATCCCACGTTTACCGATGCGCATACATTATCTGTTGCGGCAAGGGCAGCAGGAATTGATTCCATCAGATTGTTGTCGGCGCGAGAGGCGCCCTTGTGCACCAGTGCAGAAAAACCGCCTACAAAATCGACGCCAACTTCTTTGCCAGCTTTGTCCATTGCGATAGCGATAGGGGAAAGGTCGGTGGCTTGGGTTGCAGCGCAGATTTCGGCGATGGGCGTCACTGAAATGCGTTTATTGACGATAGGAATGCCGTATTCGCGCTCAAGCTGCTCAGCGGTAGGAACAAGCTTTTCGGCAGCGGTGGTCATGCGATCGTATACCTTGCGGGCCATAACGTTCACATCTTCATGAGTGCAGCCGCGCAGGTTCAAGCCAAGGGTGATGGTACGAATATCGAGGTGCTGCTTGCTTACCATTGCAAGCGTTTCAGCGATCTCTTCCGGGGTGATCTGCATGGAAACGGTCCCTTTCGTTGCGGTTTCATCAATCAGGTAATTTTATCACTGCTAAATGCGGGCGGAGCTGCGAACGCGTGCCCTTCGTTATAGAAACACGGTCACTGCAAGGTGCATATAAGTGCGGATGGATTTATTGCCATGCTGTTCTTTCGGCTAATGGGTTCATTGCTCGTTTTGTTTTGGGTTGATGTCGTGATTTTCTGCGAGCTGCTATTCGGGATTGCCTTGAGAGACGCAATCGAATTACAGCCTGTCCATTGCCGTGTACTCTTCAGAAGGCCAAATTCGATAGCATGACTATCTGACGTGAACTAAATGGGAGGTTGCCATGACGAAGGAATCTACTTTAAGCGAAGATAGTTTGGCAAAGCGCATTGCGGACTTTGCAGCTTCTTTCGCTACCAATCAAGAGGCATTGGCGGATCTTGCATCAATTGGTAATCCGAATATGGTTGCAACGCTTGCCGAAGTCGCATTGTCCGATAGAGGCGATGGCTTCGCCTGCTATGTCGCAGAAAATATGGTTGCTATCCGAGCTGCTGCATTCAGAAGCGAAGAGGTCTGCACTGCACTGATAATGGGTTATGAGCTGGGCATTTCGGTTGGTAGTGCTGCCTGCATGAATGACCTTGGCGCGTTGTACTACATGGGGGAACTAGTTCCCCAGGACTATGCAAAGGCTGCAAAGCTCTACGAGCAAGCGATGGACCATGGCTGTTTTCAGTCGATTATCAATTTGGGCTATATCTACGAATATGGTCGCACAGGTGAAGTTGACCATCAAAAGGCGTTTCAGTATTACGCATTGGCTTCCGCCTTGCAGCCGTCTTGCGAGGCCGTATATAAGCTGGGGGATATGTATTCTCGTGGTGAGGCTGTGCCATCCAGCATGGGGAAGGCTTGTCAGCTGTGGGAGCGCAGTCTTGAACTTGCCGGGAGCGTTGTTGAAGCGGCTCAGCCGTCTGTGCGAATCGCTAAGGCAATCGTTAACCCCTCATGTGAAGAGTGGGGAGAAGAATACGATCCCCTCCGTGCGCTGTCGTTGTTTCAGCAGGCCGAAATCGGGTTGCGTATAGATATCTCCAAGGGGGCAACCTATTATCGCAGGCGTCTTATCGAAGCAATCGAAGGCCAGGATCTGGCTCGCCAGCGTATTGTGGAAAAAGCTACAGCAGAGGCTATGGGTTAGGCCGGTATACTAAGCCAAATATTCTGCTACTTGTTGGGAATCGAGCAACTTCGCGGTTTGAAGATGCTCGATTCCTATTTTTTGTTTTGCTATATGGTCTCACGAGTGTCGATGGGGCACACCCACTTCATGGTTCATCAATTGTCACAATGCTGCTGTTTTTAGGTCCATTCCTTGCCCGAGTTGCAGCCCCTTGGTACTATGTTATTGCACACTGTGTTCATTAACGTTTAGTGTGATTGATGTAACGTCGGGGAAGTTGTTTGTGACCGTGCAAGGGGAAGGGGCTAACGTGCCAGCTGGTATCAGTATGCACTCGCGTAGCGAAAACGCTATTACGGCCCTTGAGCCTTGTTTTGAGGATCGACGCATCACGCGTAGCAAAAAAGCACTGCGCGGTGCGCTCATCTTTCTGATGGAGGAAAAGGGGTTCGACTCCATTACGGTCAACGACCTGTGCTCTGCGGCCGACCTTAATCGCGGTACCTTCTACAATCACTTTCGTGATAAAGAGCACTTGCTTGAATCGTTCGAAGATGAAGTGATGCGCGATTTAGTCGCTATTCAGGCTCAGATGGAATCTATCGATATAAAAGAGGTAGTTGCGGCACGATTTGCAAAACGTCCGCTTCCCTTTTTGGTGGAACTCTTCGATTACCTGAGCAAGCAAGGTGCTTTTCTGCATGCAGTATTGGGTCCTGGGGGCGATATTCGTTTTGGTCCCCGCTTGCGAGATTCGGTCTGCACTCACCTTATTCAGAGCGTGCTTCACGAGCAGTATCGTAATGACCCCAGTGCATTTGTTGATTACTATTTGGCCTTCTATGCTTCAGCATATTTAGGCGTTATAACCCATTGGATTGAAACCGGTATGAAGGAAAGCTCAGAAGAAATGGCGCTTATTGCCATGCGTTTGCTTTTCATCAGACCGGGGGAACCTATTCGAATGTGAGGAGATTCACCATGGCAACCGAAGCTGGAGTATCTAAACTCCATCTGGGTATCGACGTGGGATCAACCACGGTAAAAGTTGCAGTTTTGGACGAAGACGATCAAATCGTCTATTCGGTCTATCGACGCCATCATGCCGATGTGCGTGCGACGGTGTTGGAGGTATTGCAAGAAGCGGCAGCGCAATTCCCCGATAAAGAGGTTACGGTGGCCATCACTGGCTCCGGTGGTCTGTTGCTTTCCCAGTGGCTCGGTATCGAATTCGTTCAGGAAGTAATCGCCTCCAAAACGGCAGTTGAAACGTTTATCCCCAAGACCGATGTCGCTATTGAGCTTGGTGGCGAAGACGCTAAGATCATCTACTTCGATAATGGCATCGAGCAGCGCATGAACGGTACGTGCGCTGGTGGTACCGGTGCATTTATCGATCAGATGGCCGCGCTTTTGGACACTGACGCAACGGGGCTGAATGAGCTCGCTCAGCATCATACGGTGTTGTATCCGATTGCTAGTCGCTGTGGCGTATTCGCCAAGACCGACGTACAGCCCCTTTTGAACGAGGGAGCTAAAAAAGAAGATATTGCTGCATCGATTTTCCAGAGCGTTGTTACGCAAACCATTTCCGGTTTGGCATGTGGTCGTCCGATTCGCGGTCATGTTGCGTTCCTGGGTGGTCCGCTGCAGTACTTGCCCGAACTTCGCAAGCGCTTCTATGAAACGCTTGAGCTTGATGACGAACATATCATCGTTCCTGATAATGCTCATCTTTTTGTGGCGAGCGGTTGTGCTTTGGCTGGTTCTGAAGCTAAGGCCGAGTTGCTTTCTGCCGTTGTCGAGCGCCTTGAAAATCTGGGCGATGTGCAGGGTAGCGAAGTGGTTCGCCTTCCTCCTCTGTTTAAAGATGAGGCCGATTATCACGAATTCAAGCAGCGCCATGATAGTGAAAAGGTTCGTCGTGCCGACCTTGCAGCCTATGAAGGGGCGGCTTTTCTTGGCATCGATGCTGGTTCGACCACATTCAAGAGCGCCCTTATCGGTGAAGATGGCAGTCTTTTGTGGAGCAGCTACGTCAACAACAAAGGTGACGTTTTAGGTTGTGCGAAGCGTGCCGTTGCCGAGCTGTATCAGCAGCTTCCTGTCGATGAATCGGGCAAGCCCAAGGTGAACATCGCCCATGTTACGGTTACCGGCTACGGTGAGGCGTTGTTGCTCGAAGCTTTGCGTGTTGATTCCGGCGAGATTGAAACGGTTGCGCATCTCCGTGGCTCTCAGGAAATGCTTCCAGGCGCTGAGTTCATCCTGGATATTGGCGGTCAGGACATGAAGTGCCTCCGCGTTAAAGACGGCGTGATTGATCACATCATGTTGAACGAGGCGTGTTCCTCTGGCTGCGGTTCGTTTATCGAGAGCTTTGCATCGGGCTTGAATCTTGATGTTTCCGAATTCGCTCAGAGCGCTATCAAGGCTGAAAATCCTGTTGATTTGGGCAGCCGTTGTACGGTGTTCATGAACAGTCGCGTTAAGCAGGCTCAGAAGGAAGGTGCCACGGTTGGTGACATCGCTGCTGGCTTGGCTCTTTCCGTTATCAAAAATGCCCTGTTCAAGGTAATTAAAATCCGCGATCCCCACGAAGTGGGTAATAAGGTTATTGTTCAGGGCGGCACGTTCCTGAATGATGCCGTTTTGCGCGCATTTGAACAGTTGGCTGAAACTAATGCGGTTCGCCCCGATATTGCGGGAAACATGGGTGCATATGGTGCTGCCCTGTTGGCGCGCGACCGTGCTCATGCTAAGGAAGCAGCATCGGGTGTTCCCGCTCAAACGACCATGCTTGGATTGGATGCCTTGCGTGCGCTTGAGCCTACGCATCGCAATGTGCGCTGCAAAGCATGCTCGAATCACTGTTTGCTCACCATCAACGATTTCGGCATTGACGAGGAAACGGGTAAACACCGTCGTTTTATTACGGGCAACCGTTGTGAAAAGGGCGCGGGATTGGCTGAAGAAGCCGCCAAGGTTCCAAACCTGTTCGAATATAAGACCCATCGCTTATTTGACCATTATCAGCCCCTATCTAAGGAGGAGGCAACTCGTTCCACGGTTGGTATTCCTCGTGCACTGAATATGTACGAAAACTATCCGTTCTGGTTTACGTTCTTTACCGAACTTGGTTTTCGCGTTGAGCTCTCTGATCCTTCAACCAAGAAAACGTACGAAGCAGGTATTGAGTCTATGCCTTCCGAGAGCGTGTGCTACCCAGCCAAGCTGTCTCATGGGCATATCATGAACCTGCTCGAAAAAGACATCGATTTTATCTGGATGCCATGTGCTAAGTATGAGCGTCAGGAAGATGAGACCGCAGGCAATCATTTCAATTGCCCTATCGTAATGAGCTATTCCGAGGCGTTGAAGCTCAATGTCGATGCTCTGAACGAGACCGATATTCAGTTCCTGAATCCTTTTGTTCCCTATCACATGAAGGACAAACTGAAGGAGCGTCTGTATGTCGAGCTTGTTGAGAAACATCCTGAGCTTATGGGTTCCGGCCCCGCTCCTACGCAGGCTGAAATTGACGCTGCGGTAGATGTCGCATGGGCTGAAGACGAACAGCTTCACGAAGACATCCACAACAAGGGCATGGAAACCCTGAAATGGATAGAAGAGCATGGGGTGCACGGTATTGTGCTGGCTGGCCGTCCGTATCACGACGATCCTGAAATCAATCACGCAATCCCAGAATTGCTTACCAGCTTCGGCTTGGCAGTATTTACCGAAGATTCAATTGCCCATTTGGGCCAGGTTGAACGTCCTCTTCGCGCTGTTGACCAGTGGATGTACCATACGCGCTTGTATCGTGCCGCAAAGGTGGTAACCCAGCGTGATGATCTCGATTTAATCCAATTGAACAGCTTCGGATGTGGCCTGGATGCCGTTACTACCGATCAGGTTCAGGAAATCCTGGAAGGCTCGGGCAAGATCTATACCGTCTTGAAGATCGATGAGGTCTCCAACTTGGGCGCTGCTCGTATTCGAGTTCGTTCTTTGCTGGCTGCGTTGAAAGACCAATCTGACGAGCGAGCTGAGCAGAATGCAATCGAGGGCGGCTGTCCTGTTTGTGGCATTGATGCTGATAAGCTTGAGGCGGATGTTGCTGCACGCGAGGCTGTCATCAATGCCAAGACCGGCGCTCGCGAAGCTGAGGCTGGCGCTGCCGTTGCTGCAGAGATTGCCAACGGCCAGGGAAGCAGCTGCTCGTGCGGGACGATTGATGAGCATGGTGACCCTCATATTCGTGAAGCTGAATCTACTGCTTTCCCGAAGGTTCAGTTCACTCAAGAGATGAAAGATGCCGGGTACACTATTCTTTGTCCCCAGATGGCTCCTATCCATTTCGACTTGCTTGTACCGATCTTCCGCTCAAATGGCTACAACCTTGAATTGTTGCCAGCGGTCGACCATGGGGCGGTGGATGCTGGCCTGAAGTATGTGAACAATGATATTTGCTACCCATCCATTCTGGTTACCGGCCAGATCATGGAAGCGGTTACATCTGGCCGTTACGACACCGATAAGCTTGCCGTGATCATCACCCAAACAGGTGGCGGTTGTCGCGCAACCAACTACATCAGCCTCATTCGCAAGGCGTTGAAGGCGGCGGGCCTGGGTCATATCCCCGTTATCTCTCTTGCGTTTAAGAAGCTGGATGAATCTAATCCTGGTTTCAAAGTAACGGCAACCATGCTGTACAATGCCATATTCGCGTTGTTCTATGGCGACTTGCTTATGCAGTGCCTGTACCGTACGCGCCCGTATGAAATTGAAAAGGGTGCGGCAGAGCAGTTGTTCGATTACTGGATGGAAAAGTGCAAGCTACAAATTGCCGAAGGCGAGAAATTCGGTCGCTACAAAAAGACGGTTCGCGCCATCGTAGACGACTTCGACAACTTGCCGCTGCAGGGCGAAGGAACCAAGCCGCGCGTCGGTGTTGTTGGCGAGATTTTGGTTAAGTTCCATCCCACGGCAAACAACCAGGTGGTCGATGTCATTGAGGCGGAAGGCTGCGAAGCGGTTGTGCCTGGATTGGTTGACTTCTTCTTATTCGGTATTGCTGGTTCCATCTTCCAACAGGAAGGCGTAGGCAAATCGAAGAAGGGCGCGATGGGTGCAAAGGCGGGTTTGGCTGCTATTGCGAAGCTGCGCAAGCCCATGAACGATGCGTTGGCGAAGTCAACGCGCTTCGAGCCGCCCACGGACATCTTCGAGCTGGCAAGCTATGCCGAAGAGATCTTGTCTCTGTGCAATTCAATGGGTGAAGGTTGGCTTCTCACCGCTGAGATGTGCGAACTCATCCGCAATGGTGCTCCGAACATCGTGTGTGCTCAGCCCTTCGCATGCTTGCCGAACCATGTTGTTGGCAAGGCGGTTATTAAGGAGCTGCGTCGTCGCTATAAGGGCACTAACATCGTTGCGGTCGATTATGACCCTGGTGCTTCTGAGGTAAACCAGCTTAATCGCATCAAACTGATGATTTCAGTTGCGAAAGCGAACCTCGCTGAAGAGCTCAAGGCAGAGCAGCAGCACTCGGAAGAGGGAAACACAACCGAGTTCCATACCGAAAGCGAAGTGGAGACCACGCGCGCATAATCCTCACGGTTCGTTTGCAACGCTCTTTAGTTGGTCCTTCTAGCTGAGAGTTCATTAAAGCGGCAAAAAGGCCTGTTTCCTTTTTGCCGCTTTCTTTTTTCGCAATCGCTTTAGTACGGTGTAGAATTCATACGCTATGGATATGATTTTTGAATTGATCTCTAACTTTTTTGGAATCGAGCCCCTAGGTTTAGCAATTGTCTGTGGGCTTGTTTTTTTGGCCGGCTATGTCGATGCTATCGCTGGGGGAGGCGGGCTAATTTCTCTACCTGCTTATCTTATTGCTGGTGTTCCGACGCATGCCGCTATAGCCACCAACAAGCTCAGTTCCTGTATGGGCACTACTGTGGCAACGTTTCACTATGCCAAATCGGGTTTTATCAATGTGCGCCTTGCGTTGCCAAGCATCGTCTTTGCCTTTTTGGGGTCGTTTTGCGGCTCTAACGTATTGCTGCTCGTTGATGACGGGTTTTTGCGTCTATTTCTTTTGGTGTTGCTTCCGGTAACGGCGATTTATGTAATGAAGTCCAAAAGTTTTGACGCAGCGGGTCTTCAATCGTTTTCGCTTCGTAAGACCACTTTGCTCTGCATGGGAATTGCCTTCGCAGTTGGTGTTTATGATGGGTTCTATGGTCCGGGAACGGGAACGTTTTTGATGCTAATGCTTACTGGATTGGCCCATTTGCGTTTGGACTCCGCGGCGGGCGTTACGAAATCTATCAACCTCACCACCAACTTAGCAGCGTTGATCGTGTTTCTGTTCCATGGCCAAGTAGTCATACTTCTTGGCCTTTTGGCCGGCTTGTTCAACATGATCGGCAATTATCTGGGCTCTCATAGTTTTACCAAGAACGGGGGTGCTATCGCGCGCCCTATCACCATCGTTGTTTTGCTGGTTTTCTTCGTGAAAGTTGTTTGGGATTTTGTGGCATAGGGCCAATTGGGCAGCTTGAGGAGAAGCGGGGTGTTTGTTTAGTTTTCTTTCCTCACTTTATTCCGCGATCGAGCGTGGCGTATCAGCTGTTTTCTTACGTTAGATTGATGCCCTTGTTTCTTATTTTTCACTTTTGACGCTTTTGATCTTGCGGTTTGAGGTCTGTCTCCGAAGCGGAGGCAAATTGGTGTATTGATTGATTTACGATTGCGTATTCTCTATGTGAACGTGTTCATTCTTCACTATGAAAGCGTTATAGTGGGGTCGTAGTAATTGTGAACACGTTCAAATTTGCCGTTATTGAAGAAACGGCAATAAGGCGGGATTAGCCCGTGCATGGAGAGGCGGTATTGCCATGAGTAAGATTCCAAGTGTTGAAACCATGGGGACTTGTCCGAAATGCGGAGTCCTATTGAATCTTACCGTCGAAGTTGCGCCTGAAGAAGTTGTATACCATGGCGTATGCCCTGAGCATGGGGCATTTGTTCGTTCGGAGCCGCGAGCTGATTTGTCGGAGCTTGGCGTTAAGGTTTCATCTACGGTTGGCATACGCGGCCAACAAGCTTCTGTTGCGTAAGTTTTCGGCTGCAGCCTTTAAACAAACTCGGAACCTAATAGGGGCTGCACTGAAGACAGGAACGTTTAGTGCCGCAGATCATAGATTGCGGTCCAGTATGGACCCCGCTGGCTTCAGCGGGGTCCATTTGCGTTTTGTAGAACTTGGGTAACTTGCTCATCTCGAGACATTAGAGCACTGTCGGTTTGAGCTTTGGTAAGCGTTATGTGGTTGCGTGCTGTGCTTTAGCCTATGAGACCTTTGCGATGGGGCATTTCGATTGCTCGATGTCGCCGTAACGAATGGCGGCAGTGGGGCAGAGTCTTAGGCAGCCGAAGCACATAAGGCACGTTTCTTTTGTCCAGACGGGATGTCCATCTTTGATCTTAATTGCTTCGGCAGGGCAGATCCGGCTGCATTTGCCGCAGCCTATGCAGCTTTTGCATACCGAAAAATTGTCAGTATAAAGAACCTCGTCAAGATCGACGCGGGTATAGAGACCTGCGGCGCTCTTGGTCTTTCCATCGTTCATGACGCCCTCCTTGCCCTGGCCCCCCTTTTTTATCCATTGTATTGCTCGGTTAAGCGGGAAAATAATGCAATCTGAAACCGCATGTATGAGTCAAATTCATATATGAATAGTCAATTGCCTCCATCGTTTTTGAGGTGCGCTTTCTGCTGTTTACTTTTCAATGAGGCGAGATTTCTGCCGTTCTTCTTTCAAGGTTGGGGCTCGGCTTATCGCATTGTGCGTAGCGTCGCTGTTTATGCAGCTAGCAGGTTATTGCGCAGCCGAAACATGATGATTTGAGGTCGATAGGCTGCTTAATGATTCAGCTGCTTCGCTATTTGGTTAAGTTCGGTATAATTTCATGGTTATACAAATACAAGGATGAAGAAAGGGTGCATCGTGGCCAACAGCTACAAGCAAACCATGAATCTGCCGCGCACCGACTTCGCGATGCGTGCGAACTTGCCTGAAAACGAACCTAAGCGCCTTGAGTATTGGAACGACATTGACATTTACGCAAAGGTGCTTGAAAAGAACAAGGATAATGCACCCTTCGTCCTGCACGATGGTCCTCCGTACGCAAATGGTCCTATTCATATCGGTCATGCCTTCAATAAGATCCTTAAAGACTTCATCGTTAAGTATAAGTCCATGTGTGGCTTCTACGCGCCCTATGTTCCTGGCTGGGACTGCCATGGCTTGCCAATTGAAAATAAGGTTGAGGAACAGCTCGGCGAAGAGAAGATGGCCAAGATCGATACGGCTACGTTCCGTAAGATCTGTCGTGAATACGCTACTAAGCAGCTTGACGGTCAGCGCGAGGGCTTCAAGCGCCTTGGTGTGCGCGGAGAGTGGGATAACCCCTATCTTACCTACTTGCCCGAATATGAAGCTGGCAACATTGAGATTTTCAAGAAGCTCTATCTCGATGGAAGCGTTTATCGCGGTCGCAAGCCCATTCATTGGTGCAGCCACTGCCACACGGCACTTGCTGAGGCTGAAATTGAATACAGCAACGAAGTAAGCCCCGCTATCTTCGTCCGTTTTGAAATGACTACTACCCCTGCTGGCCTTGAATCGTACGAAGGCAAGATGGATGTAGCCATTTGGACTACTACGCCATGGACGCTCCCTGCAGACCAATGCGTCATTCTTCATCCTGCGGCAGAATACGTAGCTATTGTTGTCGACGGTCGCGCCACTATCGTTGCACGTGACTTGGTCGAGAAATGCTGCGAGCGTTTTGGCTGGAATAATGAGCTTGCTTGTTGTGCTGACGGTAGCGAATGGTCTATGACCGGCGCGGATCTTGCTGGCAATGAATACAAGCAGCCTATTTTTGCCGATCAAGGCGAAATCGGTAAATTCATCTACGCCGACTACGTAACGCTCGAAGATGGCACGGGCATTGTTCATGGTGCTCCTGGCCATGGCGTTGACGACTACAACGCTGGCATGAAATTCGATATCCCCGTTGTAATGCCCGTCGATGACGATGGCAAATTCTATGTTGGCGAGGGTATCGGCTATGGTGGCCCTTGGGGTGGAATGGATGTCAATGAGGCCAACCCCGAGATCATCAAGTGGCTCGACGAAAAGGGTCTCCTTATCCTTCACGAGGATATCGATCATAGTTATCCGCACTGCTGGCGCTGCCATGAGCCCGTTATTTTCCGTGCAACTACCCAATGGTTTGTTTCCATGGACAAGACCGGTATTCGCGAAAAGGCATCTAATGCTATCAAGAAAGACGTTACTTGGTATCCTTCCTGGGCTTCCAATCGCATTGGTGCTATGGTCGCCGATCGTCCTGATTGGTGCATCAGCCGTCAGCGCTATTGGGGCGTTCCGATTCCGGTATTTACCTGTGATTCCTGCGGCGAAACCGTGGCAACCGAAGCAACGTTCGATGCGGTGATCGATCTCTTCAAGACCGAAGGCGCCGATGCGTGGTATCGCAAAACGCCCGCCGAATTCCTGCCGGCAGATACCTGCTGCCCTAAGTGCGGTGCCAGCGTTGATCACCTGGAATCCGATAAAGACGTATTGGACGTTTGGTGGGAGTCTGGTGTAAGTCATACTTCCGTTTGCGAAGCTCGAGAGAATCTCCATCGTCCCGCCGATGTATATCTGGAGGGCTCCGATCAGCATCGTGGTTGGTTCCAGTCTTCTTTGCTCACAAGCATTGCGGCATACGGTATTCCGCCCTACAAAAACGTTATCAGCTGTGGCTTCACGCTCGATAAAGATGGTAAAAAGATGTCCAAGTCCTTGGGCAATACCATCGACCCCAGCGATGTGAACAAGACCTTGGGCGCTGAAGTGCTTCGCTTGTGGACTAGCTCGGTTGATTACGGCCAAGATGTCTCTATCGGCGATGAGATCCTTCAGCGTACTTCTGAGACCTATCGTAAGTTCCGCAACACCTTCCGCTTCCTGCTTGGTAACTTGGACAACTTCGACGACCAGACCGACTGCGTTGCTTGGGATGAGCTAGAGCCCATCGACCAGTACATGATGGTGAAAACTGCTTCCATGCTTGACGAGGTTACGAAGGCATTCGACGAATATCGCTTCCATCACGTTTATCGCGTGGCTTACGATTTTGTTACCGATCTTTCGAACGTTTACATGGATGTTGCGAAGGACCGCCTGTATTCTGAAGCTCCGGAAAGCCTCCGTCGTCGTGCGGTTCAGACTGTCCTTATGAGCATCCTTGAAGTTATGGTTCGCGTGCTTGCCCCCGTTCTTACGTTCACCACTGAGGAAGTTTGGCAGCATTATCCCGAAGCGGCTCGTGGTCGCGAGGGTCGTGAATCCTCTGTACAGCTGTGCGATTGGCCTACACGAGAAAGCTTCGTTCCTGCTCTTCCTGCTGAAACGGAGCAGCTCGAGGCCCAGTGGGCAACCATCATGGAAGTTCGCGACGTGGTTACCAAAGCGCTCGAAGAGGCGCGCGGTGCCAAGGTTATCAAGAAGAGCCAGGAGGCTAGCGTAGAGGTTACTGTTCCCGCTGCCACCCTTGCTGTGCTGGGTGCTTTCGATGCAGCTGTTTTTGAAGAGCTGTTCATCGTTGCGGGCGTTCGCTTCGTTGAGGGCTCCGAACTCAGTTGCGAAGTTGTTGCAGCGCAAGGTGAAAAGTGCCCTCGTTGCTGGAACTTCCGCGAGTTGGGCGGCAACGCAAACCATCCTCATGTATGCAAGCGCTGCGGCGATGCGCTTGATGCTATTGGTTTCGAAGGCGAAGAGTAAGGCTCTTGCCTGGGATGACCAACGCTTCTAAAAAAGATACAGGTGCCGCCAAAAACGGCGGCACCTGCTTTGCGCGCAACCTTGCCTTATGGGCGGGTTGCGCGTTTTTGTGGTGTCTTGTAGATCGACTCACAAAAGCTTATTTTGATAGCAATTTCCATGTTGGACAAATAGTGGTTCCCGATATCCTTGGCGTGGTTCAGCTCAATTTGGTCCACAACAAGGGTGTTGCCTGGGGTGCCTTTGCGGGCAATATCCCCATAATCGCAATCGCAACTTCCTTGATGTGTGTCGGTATTGCTGCTTTTTCCTTTTACTGGGCGCGTCGATCCTCGGTGCCTGAGATGATTGGTCTTGGGTTGCTGTTTGCGGGAGGAATTGGTAACTTGTACGATCGCATCGTTCAAGGGTATGTTGTCGATTTCATCACACCGCTCTTTATCGATTTCCCTACTTTTAATATTGCCGACATTGGCGTTACCTGCGGAATTGCCTTGTTGGCGATTTGCTGGATAGTTCAGATTGTTCATGAGGGAAAAAGTCCTCATGAAACCTCTTCAATTAAGGAGGAATAGCGTATGGCGCGAAGCCTTTCAACGACGGTTACCGAAGCATATAACGATATGCGCCTTGATTCCTTTTTGTACGAATCGGGGTTGTATGAATCTCGTAGTAAAGCGGTAAAGCAGATTGAAGCAGGCAAAGTTTTTGTAGGTGGGCAAACTCCGACAAAAAAGACTTTGGTACATACGGGCGATTTTATTGTTTACGAGGAATTCGAAAGCAACGATCGGGTGTTTCTTGAGCCTCAGGATATCCCGCTCGATGTGTTTTTTGAAGATGACGATATGGCCGTCATTAACAAGCAAGCTGGTTTAATCTGCCATCCTTCTCCGGGTCATCCTGACGGCACGCTGTCCAATGCGCTTATCTATAAATATGGCCGCGATCATTTGGCGCATATTCAAGGTGATGATCGTCCAGGTATTGTGCACCGCTTAGACGGTGACACTTCAGGACTTATGCTTGTGGCCAAAAACGACGAAATCGGATTTGAACTGCAGGACGAGATCCGCTCTCGCAATGTTAATAGACGTTATCTGTGCCTGGTGCATGGAAATATTGCTAGTGATACGGGTCTTATCGATGCGCCAATTTTCCGCAGCGATAAAGTCCGTACTCGTATGCAGGTTTCCGATAAGCCCCAGGCGCGTTCTTCGGTAACCACATTCAAGGTACTGGAGCGTTTTGAGTCTTCCGATAAAGACAACGGCTTTTCGCTCATCGAGTGCAAATTGTACTCTGGGCGCACACATCAGATCCGTGTGCATATGGAATACATCAAGCATTGGTGCGTTGGTGATCCCATGTATGGCACTCCTGGTAAAGCTGACAACCTTGGTTTAACGCGTCAATTCCTTCATTCCTATTTTGTAGAGTTTGAGCATCCTCGTACGGGTGAGGTGATGGAATTCTTGGCTCCTGTGCCGATCGATTTGCAGGATACCCTTCGTAAACTGCAGAACCGTCGAATTGGTCTTACGGATGCAGGTAGGGAAGTACTCTTTAAGTACTGCAGTGAGGGCCGAGGCATCCAGCTTCCTGAAGGCAAGACTGCTGAAGAGGTTGATTCATTTACGTTTCTGTAAAGGAATTCATGGCTGCGTATCCTGTGAGAAGATTGCGCATGTGCTGGTCAAACAGCTATAGAGGTCGCCATTGAACGGCCTCTATTTGTTGATAAGCTCATGGCTATTGGGTGGAAGAGGGAGTGTTCTCGACATCCTTGCCTGCTGTTAATAGCGGCGCGATTATTCTTGTAAAGAATACGAGCCAGATAAGCGAAAGGCAAAATCCGCCTATTACATCGCTTGCAAAATGAACCCCTAGGTAAATGCGGCTAATTCCGATCATGGCGATAATCACGCAGAGGGCAATGATGATGAGTGCGCGGCGCACCTTGTCTTTCTCGTAGCTCCAAACGAACCAAACAAGTAAGCCGAAAAATGCCATAGCAACCATTGAGTGGCCTGATGGGAAACTGAAACCGCTGGCTTCGGCAAGACGAAACCCCTCGGGTCGGGGACGTTGCACGATGGCCTTCATTACTTGATTTAGGGCAAGAGCCAGTATCAGGTTCACTCCCGTGCACAATCCAACTCTTTTTCCCGGCGCAAAGGCGGTTACCAGAACCCAGAGCACCACGATGGTGACAGGTGTTGCCAAATTAGAAAAGCTTTCCATGATGGGCGTTAGCCAGGGCTGGCGAAGGTTTTCAACGATGAGCCAATATGCCGCTTCATCGAGTTTCATTGTTTCGCTTTCGAGCACATTGTCTAAGATGCCCAGATATACGGTGGTGCAAACAACTGCGATCGCAAGCAGTTTGTTGTCGAGAAATATACGTTTGAATTGATTCACGGCGGCTATGAGGCGTTCGTTGCTCATGGGATCATGACCTCTCTGTGGCGGAACAAAACGCATCAGATTGTAAAACCGAGGTCGTGCTCGACACGGTGCCGTTTGATATTTGTGGGGAAGAAGTAAGGTGTAAATCGCTTTATTTTTACTGTACATTACCATCTTTTCAGAACCGATATAAGACTTGAACTGGTGTTTTGTTGGGTGTATTAAGCCTTATCCGATGTTTTCTTAGGAGGCTTGATATGGAATCTAGAGGTATTCTTTTGCAGCTCAACAATTCCGTTTGTTTGGGGGAGCGGCTTGCTGCAATTTTGAGGACAGTTGGAGTTGTTGTAACGGATCAAGAGATCATTGATGTAGAAAAACAAAGGAGTGAATCGCTTAGATCTCATGGGTTGCTGGAGTTTGATTCGAGCGCCCTCGAGATGCTTTTTACCTCCCTTGGGCAATCGTCTGTGTTTCCAGATTATCATGCAGTTGAAACAGCCTGCGATCTTATCGAGCTGTACTACGCTCTTCGCTCGTCGTGTTCTTCCGAGGTCGGTGATATCGAACTAATTGAAGAACTCGTTGCTGCTTTTGAAGCAAGCGAGGGCGCAGTTGAACTCATTGATCTAGATACTCTGATTGTTTCTCATTGCGATCCTCGGGATGCTTTCGAGGAAGCAGTTGATAGATGCGGCTTATACAACCAGGATTCGTCGATTTGGGAATATGACGAGTTTTCAACTGGTTGGGATGGGGAAGAATGGGGTTCAGATCATGATGAGTAATGATGTGCGGAGTCTTAGCCCACGTAGCCCCGGCTCGTTGAGGGAGCCGGTTGCTCAATCTTTACCACACGAGATCGATCAGGCGGCTCTCGAAGGGTTTGGCCGATTGTTTGGTAGGCTGGTGGCGTTGCGAACGCATGGAGCATCGTTGTCGATTTCCGAGTTCGAGGCGGGTCAGCTTGCTAATTCCCTCTGCTATGTCCTTGGATCGTCCGATCTGTCACCAGCTTCTTTAGAAAAAGCACTAGCCAATGATCCGTTTGCCTTGTATGAACGTCAAGTAAAGCATTTGGAGGAGCGCATGGAAGCGCTTCTGGTGAAATGGAAGCGAGTCTGCGAGCTAATGCCGCCTCTTCGCAATGTTTCTTTGCGCGATACGTTGGAGAGCATAGGCAAGTTAAGGGCCCTATACGATATTCGATTTCGTGCTCATGAGGTTCCCTGTGACATCCAGTATCAGCTTAGTTGTCCGGTAGATGATGGCTTGATGGGGATCGATTATTTGGAAGCCTGGATAAGCGTGTTGTTAGAAGAAGTCACCTGGATAGCGCAGTTTACGCCAGAAAGCTGTATTTCGGTGCTAGAACGGTTTTGCCCAGACTATCGAGGGCTTCATGTCAATCTGTACGACCTACTTAAACCTCGCGAACATCTATTGGAGCGCGTGGAGAAGCGATGTGGGGATGCTTGCTGAACGTCCAGCCTATTGGAGCTTCGCTTGATTCAGGAATGCAATTAGCTTTTTGCGATTAACTTAATATCGCAGGGATTGGGGCAGCGTCCTGCGCAGATAAAGCTCAGGACGCTGCGTGATTGTATCTGGAATTCGTTAATGGCAGCCGCAAGAAGTGTTATCGCAGTCTCTGCAGTTCGAGCATGCAGGGGCAAGCTCGATATCTTTGTTCTGCATTTTCAGATACACGCATATGCCGAGTGCGAGTATGGCGGCAGCGGCAAATCCGACAGGGCTTAATTGATTAATGCCGCCAGTTGCGAGCAATCCGAGAGCGTATACGACAAACGAAACGATCCAGGCGATGCCACATTGCAGCACTATCATTTCGAGTGCTGCACGAGTGCCGCCTTGTTCGCTGCGGACCGTAGCGATGGCCGCAACGCATGGCGTGTACAGTAAAACAAAGGCCAGGAATGCCATCGCGGTTACCGGCGTGAACAGCATGGTGAGATCTACTCCTTCACCCATTACTTGGGTGAGGGTGGATACCACGCTTTCTTTGGCCATAAAGCCCGTCATAAGGGCGGTAGACACACGCCAGTCCCCATAGCCGAGCGGGGCGAAAAGCGGCGCTATAAAGCCGCCTATGCATGCCAGGAGACTAGTATCTACATCTTCTACGACGTTCAGGTGGGCGTCGAAGGTTTGCAGGAACCAAATAATGACGCATGCGGCAAGAACGACGGTGAATGCTTTCTTGATAAAACCCTTAGCTTTATCCCAAACCAATCGGGCAACGCTTTTCGCTGCAGGGAGACGATAGTTGGGAAGCTCCATAACAAAGGGTACGGGCTCGCCCCTAAAGCGCATGCGCTTTAGCAGAGCGGCAAAGCCAATACCGCATATCACCCCGAATACGTACATGCCGATCATTACCACGGGTTGCATGGGGCGAGGGAAGAATGCGCCGATTAGCAAAGCGTAGATGGGCAGTTTTGCGCTGCAGCTCATGAAGGGCACTAGCATCGTTGTCATTTTGCGGTCTCGTTCGCTGGAAAGCGTGCGTGTGGCCATGATCGAGGGCACTGAGCATCCAAATCCCATAAGAAGCGGAACGATGCTTCTGCCAGAAAGGCCGATTTTGCGCATAGCGCGGTCCATAACAAAGGCGACGCGTGCCATATAACCAGAATCCTCCAAAATGGAGAGGAAGAAGAACAGGGTAACGATAGTGGGCAGAAAGCCAATAACTGCTCCTACGCCGGCTCCTACACCGTCTATTAGCAATGACTCTGCAACTGGGTTAAGCCCCCATGATTCAAGCCCTGTAGCTAAAGCGCTCAGGGTGATATCGACGCCTTCGCTTACTAAATCTGAAAGCGTTCCACCGATAGGGCCAAAGGTCATAGCGAAAACAAAGGCCATGATGGCGAAGAAGCAGGGGATGCCGGTGAAACGGCCGGTTAGAAGCTTGTCTACGGCAACGCTGCGCTTGTGCTCCCTGCTTTCGTGGGGTCGTACTACTGTTTTGCTGCATAGGTCAGAAAGGAACGAGAAGCGCATATTCGCCAAAGCCGCTTCGCTGTCCACTCCTGCGTCTTTCTCCATGGACGTAATAAGTTCGTCAATCGAAGACAGGGCGCTTTCAGGTAGGCTGAGCTTTTCCTTGATAAGCTCATCGCCTTCGACCATTTTGGTTGCAGCGAATCGAAGGGGTACGGAAGCCTGCTCGGCGTAGGGCTCGATAAGATGGGCAGTTGCGTGGATGCAGCGATGCACTGCTCCTAATGGGTTGCGCTCTTCTTCACTTGAGGGGCAAAAGTCGATTTGTTCCGGCAGTTCGTAAAAACGAGCAACATGAAGAGCGTGGTCTACGAGTTCGTCCACACCCTGATTCTTCGCAGCGGAAATGGGAACAACGGGGATGCCGAGTTCTGCTTCGAGTTCGTTGACGCGAATGGTTCCACCGTTCTTTTCGACCTCGTCCATCATATTCAACGCAAGCACCATAGGGATGCCCAGTTCCATAATCTGCATGGTGAGGTACATATTGCGTTCAATGTTGGTGCCGTCGATGATGTTGATAATGCCATCGGGCTTCGATTCGAGCAGGAAGTCGCGCGTTACGATTTCTTCATTTGAGTATGGGGATAGCGAGTAAACTCCAGGCAAGTCGGTAACCGTGGCTTCGGAGTGACTGCGGATGGTGCCGTCTTTCCTATCAACGGTGACGCCGGGAAAGTTGCCAACATGTTGATTTGCTCCGGTTAGCTGATTGAACAAAGTGGTTTTGCCGCAGTTCTGGTTCCCAACCAAAGCAAAGGTCAAAGGACCAGTTTTCGCGGTTTCTCTTTGGGTGTGACGTCGGTAATCGCCCGCTCCCGAAAGCTCGCCTAAGCCAGGGTGGGCAATGTCCTGGTGAATGTGATGGCTCTTTCGAAGGGTTGCTGGCTTGTCTGAAGGGGTGACTCGTACGTTTTTTGCCTCTTCGAGACGAAGGGTCAATTCGAACCCACGTACCGTGATCTGTATCGGATCTCCCATGGGGGCGACTTTTTGTAGGGTTACCAGAGCGTTGGGGGTGAGCCCCATATCGAGCAAATGGCGTCTGATGGCGCCCGATCCACCCACTGATTCCACTATGGCGTTTTGTCCCGGTTCAAGCTCGCTAAGAAGCATCTGCTTAAATCCCTTTCGATTAGCTTATCGTGCGGTGCCCGATATACGAAATAATAGTCCTTCGAATAAACCAGCCGGATAGGAATTCTATGGGCCAGCTGGTTTGGCTGGTGATGGGAAAAGAAATAGGCAATATAGCCAGGATTACTAAAGCAGCACCAGTAGGGTTATTCCCGAGTACAAACAAAAAAGCAGGTCAGAAGAATTAAATCCTCTGACCTGCTGATTTAGCTGGTCGGGTTGACAGGATTCGAACCTGCGACCCCTTGACCCCCAGTCAAGTGCGCTACCAAACTGCGCCACAACCCGTTCGGTTACTGCCGAAGCAGCTCCGCTATAATAACCCAAACAACAAAGCGATGCAAAGGGATTTTTCAAAATATTTTTTCAAATTTATTAGATCCGATTGTATTCCCAGGTCAAGATGGTAATTAGAACGATTACCTAATTCGCCTCTGCCATGGAAAGAGCTTTGTCGAGAATGGCATGAGCCAGTTCAGTTTTAGGGGCGGGGTCGATATGCTCCGCGCCGGATTCGGTTATAAGCCAGATTTCATCGTCATCTTTTCCGAATGTTTTGTTTGCGCCTACTTCGTTTGCGACAATCATATTTGCGCCTTTTTTGGCAAGTTTCTTGCGGGCATTGTCGATTACGTCATTTGTTTCAGCGGCAAACCCAATCACAACTCGGTTTTCCTTCTTGTGTCCAAGCGTTGCCAAGATATCGGGGTTTTCGGTGAGTTGAATAGCTGAAAGCTCACTATCGTTCTTGCCCTTTTTTAGCTTTTTGTCTGCTGGGTTTGCGGGGCGCATATCTGCCACTGCTGCAGCAAACAGAGCGATATCTGCATTGGCAAATGAGGCCTCTGCAGCGGCAAGCATGTCGCAAGCGCTTTCGACGTACGTTACTTCTACGCCGGCGGGTGCTGGGAGTGCAACAGGCCCAGAAATCAAGGTGACCTGAGCTCCTCGCTTGGCGGCTGCCGTTGCCAGCGCATAGCCGAATTTGCCGGAAGAGCGATTGGTAAGGTAGCGGACCGGATCGATAGGCTCTACTGTGGGTCCAGCAGTAACCATTACGCGCTTGCCCGCAAAGTCGTTTTTGCTTACTTCTTTTCCATTGAGCAGATCAAGGACAGCGGAAACGATGCGTTCCGGTTCGGCGAGGCGGCCGCGCCCAACATCGCCGCAGGCAAGGTAGCCGTCATCGGCTTCAACAAAATGGAAACCACGTGCTTTGAGGGTTTCCATATTGGTTTGCGTGGCAGCGTTTTCGTACATGTGAACATTCATTGCGGGTGCAACCACGATAGGCGCTGTGGTGGCGAGAAGGGTGGTGGAGAATAGATCGTCCGCGATGCCGTGTGCTGCTTTTGCCATCACGTTTGCCGTGCACGGTGCCAGGAGCACGATGTCGGCTTCTGCTGCTAATGAAATGTGATGAATTGGATCGGAGGGGTCATCGAATAGACCTACTGCAACCGGTTCGTGGGTGAGGGAACGGAAAGTGAGTGGATCGATAAAGTGCGTGGCATGTTCGGTCATCATCACTTTAACTCGAACGCCGGCTTTTTGGAGTCCTCGTACGATTTCGCATGATTTATAGGCGGCAACTCCTCCGCTTACACCTATAAGTACGGTTTTCTGTTCCGCAGTATCCATCAAATTCGCTCCTTCAGCGGTAAAAGGTATAAAAAAGCGCTGCCGATATTGTACGGCAGCGCACGAGATTCTTTGTTGGGGTATTGGCTAGTCGCGTTTTCTATCTGTGCTGCTTGGCGGCGTTTCCGGAAATTCTCCTGCACCTTCGTTTCTTCCGTTATCGACTACGAGGGGACCTTCTACGGTAGTGTCTTTCGGAAGGGCAAAGGAGAGCACAACGGCAGAGAGGAACGTGAGGGCAACACTGTTGCCTACAAAGATGTTCTGTAGCAGCTCAGGGAAGTAAACGAATATCTCTCCAACTTGAGTAAATCCAATGCCTAATGCCAGTGAAATAGCGGCAATAGTAATATTGCGCTGCGAAAAACCTGCGCTTGCGATCATCTGGAAGCCGCTTAGGATGATATTGCCAAACATCATTATGGTGCATCCTCCCAAAACGGCATCAGGGAGAGAGCCGAATACGGCGCTAATAACTGGAATGAAGCCTGCAAGTACCAGCACTCCCGCACCGCAAGCGATAGCACGGCGGTTAACGACTTTGGTCATAGCCACAAGGCCAATGTTTTGAGCGAACGTGGTGAGCGGAGAGCAGCCAAAGCAGCCAGCAATGGAGCTGGTAATGCCGTCGGCGGCTACCGCGCCTGAAAATTCGCGTTCGGTGGGAATGCGCTTGAACCCAATAGCGGCGAGCGCTGCAGTATCACCTAAGGTTTCTGCGGCGCTAACCAGGTATAGAAGCGCAACGGCAATAATAGCTCCAGGGTGAAACTCAGGCACGAAGGGCATAAGCTGGGGCATGCTAAACACGCCGATTCCTTCGAATGCAGAGAAATCAACCTTACCCATTATGAGCGCCAAAATATAGCCCACGCACAGACCGAACAAGACCGAGAGTTGTTTTGCGTTCCCTTTTACCAATCCTTGAAAAACCAGACAGGAAATGAGAGAGACGAAGCCCAGTGTTAGGTTTTCCGGAGAGCCAAAATCGGGAGCGCCGGAACCTCCGCCAAACGATTGCGCACCAACCGATAGCAAAGAAAAGCCGATGGAGGTAACTACAACTGCGGAAACAATGGGTGTGATGAATTTGCGCCAGTATTTAGCGAATAAGCCCAATACGCCCTCGAGCAAACCGCCGACGATAACGGCTCCGACTGCAGCGGGATAGCCATAATTGACAGCAATTCCGCACAACACGGTTACGAAGGTGAAGCTCACACCCATGACGATGGGCATTCGGGCGCCAACTCTCCAGATGGGGAATAGCTGTATAAAAGTGCCGATGCCTGCGACGATCATGGCATTTTGGATAAGCATCGCAGTGGTCGCATCATCGAAGCCAGCAGCAGATGCAATGATTGCAATCGGTGCCAGGTTTGCAACAAACATGGCAAGGACATGCTGTAGGCCGTAGGGGAATGCGCGCGCTATGGATATCTTGCCGTCGAAATCCTCGAGCTCAGATTTGGGGTGCGAAGTGGTTTGAGGGGACGAGGGGGAGGTTTGCGTGCTCATCGAAAAGTTATTTCACCTGATTCGGGGTCCATTGCATCAACAATGGCAAGAGATTCAAGTTGATAACCGCGCTGACGAAGCTTTGCGCCGCCTTCTTGGAAACCCTTTTCGATGGCAATGCCAATGCCCTCGATCGTCGCACCCGCGTCTTCGCAAACTTCAATGAGTCCGTTCATGGCGCAACCGTTTGCCATGAAATCGTCGATGAGCAGCAGGTGGTCTTCGGGTCCAACGAATTTCTTTGAAACGATGACATCGAAGATCTTGCCATGAGTAAAACTCTGAACACGCGTGGCATACACCGTTCCGTCAAGATTGATGCTCTGAGCCTTCTTTGCAAATACCACAGGAACATTGAATACGCGGGCCACGATTGCTGCGATGCCTATGCCGGAAGCTTCGATGGTGAGAATCTTGTTAATAGGCTTGCCGTCGAAGGCACGCTTCCATTCCAAGGCCATTTCCTCAAACAAAGCCACATCCATCTGATGGTTGAGGAAAGAGTCAACTTTAAGGACGTCACCGCTCTTAACGATGCCGTCGCGTTGGATTCGCTCTTCGAGCAGACGCATAGGGCGTCATCCTTTCTGATGCCAGTGAGGACTGGCTTTGGAGTTGGGTATAAAGATGTCGTTAGTCTAACTCACTTTTCTTTTGTTCTGTGGGGAGGCGGTGCATTTTGCTGAGGGGATTGGCATTATTTTGTCTCTTTCGGGTAACAGGCTGAGTTCAAGCGCGGTGCTTTGCTATAGTCCTTTTATATGGTTGAACAACACTACACATCACAAGAAAAAGGCCGCGAAAAGTCCCTGCCCGCAGAAGCTGATTTCGCTGCAGCCCTTCGTCGAGCTGACGTATGCGCCGAACGCCCCTCCGAGCTGCCCGCTAAGCGCATTAGGTCTTTGCATGATTTTGGGGAGTTCCTACTTGATTCGACGGTGGTGCGCTCATTTCGCGCCCAGCTTGCTCCAGGGTATTTAAATCTCAGTTTCCTCCTTCTATTTTGGGTATTTGTTTCAGCTTCGGTTTTAGGGCTTGTCTTAGAAGATGTCTTCCATGTCCTGGTATATGGTGGCTACGAGAGTCGTGCTGGCTTTGTGTGGGGTCCGTTTTCTCCGATTTATGGCGTGGGGGCAGTGGCTCTGACCCTTTTTCTTAACAGGTTTTATTACACTCACGATCTGATTATTTTTCTTGTTGCCATGGTGGTTGGCGCTTCCCTTGAGTATGGCGCCAGTTGGATGATGGAAACTTTCTGGCACGCCATTGCCTGGGATTACACGGGAACATTCGGCTCAATCAACGGCCGTACCAATTTCTTCTTTGGTGTCATGTGGGGTACGTTGGGATTATTCTGGGTTCGTTTTGTTCTGCCTATTATCAAGGGCGTTCAGAAGCGTTTTTCCCATAAAGGCGGTAGAGCATTCAAAGTTATAAGCTGGCTTTTGGTTGTTTTCATTTTGGTTGATGCCGTTATGACCGTTTTGGTTTTGCATCGCGAAGGTCAGCGTACGCAAGGTATTCCGCCAGCCACTCAAATTGACGTGATGCTTGACGAAGCTTTCCCTGATGAATGGCTTCAAGAGCGTTTCCATAACATGACAGTTTCCGCTGATGTGGGTAAGCAGGAATAGGATCAGACCCAGTAGGTTTACGATCGATGGACACCTGGTTTCTTGTTTGAAACCCGTCAACTTTTGCCTTATTTCGGCAGGTTCAAGGTTGGAGCGAAAAGAAATAAGCTACGGAGGCATTCGCTATGGCGAAGCAGGCTGAAAAGAAAACCAACGCAATGCGTGAACTCGAGCGTGCGGGTCAGTCCTATGAAGCGCATTCGTTCGACTGCCCTGAGGCGATTTCAGGTGTTGAGGTTGCTCGGCTCCTAAACGAAGACCCTGATTGCGTTTTCAAAACACTTGTGACTGTCGGCAAGAGCGGGGAGCATTATGTGTTCATGATCCCAGTTGCCATGGAGCTAGATCTAAAAAAGGCTGCCGCTGCGGTTGGTGAAAAATCGGTTCATATGGTCAAATCAAAGGAACTGCTTGGTCTTACAGGCTATGTGCACGGTGGGTGTTCGCCGTTAGGGATGAAAAGGCTTTTTGCCACTACCGTCGATGAAACGGCGGCACTGTACGATCGTATTTATTTTTCCGGTGGCAGGATTGGTTGTCAGATAGAAACAAGTCTCGATTCGCTGAAGGCAGCCATTCCTGTTAAGGAAGCTGACATTACCGCATAGCCTTCTCGTGTTGCCGTTTTGTTCAAAGGTATTCGGATTGGAATTAAGAGGCCCTGTGATTTCCCGTAGAAATCACAGGGCCTCTTTGAATCGAGCTCGGTTTACAGATCGCGAGGGATTGTTGCCAATTCGGCTTCGGTGAACACTGGGCCGTCAAGGCAGATGTATCGGCCTCCAATATTGCAACGGCCGCATTTGCCCACGCCGCATTTCATTCGCGCTTCGAGTGTGGTGATGATGTCTTCGGGCTTGTACCCAAGCTTCGTCAGCGACTCTCGGCAAGTACGGAACAAGCTCGGTCCTCCGCAAAGCGTTACAGCGGTGTTTTCGGTTGAGAGGCCTTCGTTCGCGACTACCTGTTCAAGATAGGGTGCCGTGTAGGAAACAGGTCCAGTCCATGTTTCGTTACCGTGGTACAGACTTACGTGGACATGGGTATCGGGTTGGCTGGGCCAAATCTCGAACAACTCTTCTTTAAATACCATGTCATCATAGGTGGATGCGCTATATACCAAATCGATGCGGCCGTATTCTTCTCGGTGGCGTAAACAATACTCCAAGAAGGAGCGCACCGGCGCCATGCCAATGCCGCCTGCGATGAAGAGCATGTTGCGACCGCGGGTGCTTTCGTAAGGGAACCAATTGCCGTACGGTCCGCGAAGACCCACCGAGTCGCCAACCCGGAGCTTATGCATTTGCTCGGTAACTACGCCGACTTTCTTTACGGCCATCTCAACATAGTCGTCTCCCCGCGAGGTGATGCAAAACATGCATTCGCCAAATGGGGGCACAGAGAACATGCCGAGTTGCCCGGGTTTGCTGGAGAAAGGCGCATCTCCTTCTGGGGTTTTGAAAGTGAAGAGCTTTACGTCGTGGGTGAGTTCCTTAATACCGGTAACCACAACGATGTTTGGAACAAGCGAAGATCCTTCGCAGATTCCCGCACATCCGTGTTCGACTACGATATCAGGCATGGTCTTCTCCCTTCTGTGCGGGCTCTGCATTCACACGGTCGATAATCGCAGTAATGTCCATGGACGCGGGGCAGTCGACCAGGCAGCGCCCGCATCCCACGCAGAGTGGTTCTCCGTATCGTTCTTCGAAGAAGCACAGCTTGTGCATGAAGCGCTGTCGTACACGATTTCGCTTTTGCTCACGGGGATTGTGATTGCCCGCCATGAGTGTGTAATCCTTGAACATGCAGCTATCCCAGCAGCGGAAGCGGGCATTTTCTTCCTTTTTTCGTGCTTGACTGAGATCGAAGCAGTGGCAAGTTGGGCAGATGAATGTGCAACTACCACAGGTGAGACAGGCTGTAGAGACCTCATCCCACAAAGGGCTGTCGAACATTCCATGGAGCTTTTCGGCTACGCCTTCCATGGTGACTTTGGTAGCGCATTCAATGGGTTGACGATCAACTTCCCCTTCTTCAAGGAATGGCTTCCAGGCATCTGCAAGCGCTTGGCCGCGTTCGGTCTGGACGTGAACCTCAAAGGCATCTTTGCCTTCGAGAAGCAGAATATCGGCTTCAGGGGCGGCGTTTGGACTCTGGCCCATTGAGTCGCAGAAGCATGCATCGCTTGTGCGGGGGCATGCCATGGCGACTAAGGTTAGGGCGTTTCGCTTTGCTTGGTAAAACTCGTCAATATAGCCCTTTGATAGAAATACTTGGTCCATTCGCTCGATGGCAGCTGCATCGCATGGACGAACGCCAAAGGCAACGAAGGGGCGGGGTGTTTCTAGGGCGCTATCGATAAAGGTGCCTTCGGGACCCTTGCCCCAGGTGTACAGCTTTTCGGTGGAGGGAAAGAGAAGCCCCTTTGGGGGGATCTTCGTATTCTGCAGCTGGAAGTTCGGCTCGGTAACTTCTCCCTCTTCACCGTAAAGGGCAAAACGAGAAGTCCCATCCACTATGGCAGGAACAAAGACGTCCATGGATTCCGAGGTGGTTTCGAGCACTTCGTTCAGATGGCTTTTCTTGAACAGCATTGCGGCCTCCTACATGAATTCTTCGATGTCGTCGGTCTTGAAAGTGCGCAGTGCATCGGGGGCGTCGAGGGAAAGGCCGCCTCCTTTGTAGGGGCCGAACAGCTCGTTTATGTCCTTGATCTGCTTATGCATCAGTGTCATTAGCGGAAGGCCCATAGGGCATACGCGCTCACATTCGCCGCATTCAATACAGCGGTCCGCAACATGGAAAGAGCGGGTAACGCCGTAGTAGCGAGCCTGCTCGACATCGAATTGCTTACCTTGCCATCCCTCGCGCTCCTGTTCTGCGAAACACACTTTACATGTGCAGCAGGGACATGCTTGGCGGCATGCATGGCAGCGGATGCATGTCTCGTACATCAGATCAAAAAATGCACGACGTTCTTCGCGGGTCATCGCTTCGAGATTTCGCACGTCGGCAAAGCGATCGTTTTTTGGTTCTGGAGCAAGCTCTCCCACCAGTTCATCGTAGACAACCGGATTGCGGAACTGGCATTCGTAGCAGCGCTTGAGCTCGGCACCATCTCGAGTGGTGCATCCCGTACAAGGGATACCAATGAGGTACACGTCTTCGCGCTTGAGTTGGTTGTCGGCGATGAGACGGTTGATTGCGCGGCTTTCGCATCCCCTGGTGATAAGACCAACCCGTCCCTTGTCTTTCTGCTCGAGCACATATTTTCCCAATGCGTGCTCGCAATGTTGATCGCAGACCAGGAGTGCAGCTTGTTCAGCGTCATTTGCGCAAAACGGTGTGCGCTGATACTCGAATCGGCCCGCAGTCCAGCCGATCACGCAAGCGACGGTACCGTCCTCACTGAGCTGTGTTGCACGATTGCGCACAATATCAGTGAAGTTCATTACAGTCCCTCCCTTGCGTTTTTAGGGGTTGCAAGCCATTCATATTTCGCAGAAATGGGATGGGGGATATCCTCTGGTGCAAGATTGGGAAGATCGTTGGAGAGCGGTCCAAGCTCGCGGATGCGCTCAGTGGCTTCCATTACGGTATCGCGGAATTTCCCAGCTTCGGAGCCTGAGATCCAGCGAACTATGAAACGGTCGGGCTCAAGACCCAAGAATTCCAGTAAGCGCTTGTATACCATCATGCGACGCTTCGCATAATAATTACCGGTGGCATAGTGACAATCGCCGGGATGGCAGCCGCAAACCAAGACACCATCGCAGCCGTCTTGATATGCCTTCAAAACATATTGCGGATTAACGCGACCGGAGCAGGGCACGCGAAGCAGGCGAATGTCAGCGGGGTATTCCATGCGATTGAGCCCGGCCAGGTCGGCGCCAGCATAGGTGCACCAATTGCAGCAGAATGCCAAGATTTTTGGTTTCCAGGTTGTGTCGATGGCGCTTTGCTCGGGCGAGCAGTTCGCGCCGTTTGTGGTCTCTTTCATCGGAGCAACGCCTCCATTTCGCGCATGATTCCCTCATTGGTGAAGCCCAGCAGGTCGGCGGCACCCGAACGGCAAGCAACGGTGCATGCACCGCAACCTTGGCACAGACCTGGGTTGGGCTTTGCGACGGTGCGGGTGACTTTCTGCGAGTTTTCGCGCAGGGTGACTTCAACAAGTTCAAGAGCCCCATAGGGGCAGATGTCGGTACATGCACCGCATCCTGAGCATTTTGCATTGTCAACGTGGACGATCATGGGGTTTGACTCGATTTGCCCACGCGCCAGAAGGCCGATGACCTTAGATGCAGCGGCTCCGGCTTGGGCGACCGTGTCGGGAATGTCTTTAGGTCCTTGAGCCACGCCTGCAAGGTAGACGCCTGCGGTATTGGTTTCCACCGGGCGGAGTTTCGGGTGGGCTTCGGTGAAAAAGCCTTCGGGGCCACGTTGGGCGTTGAGTACGCCAGCGATTTGCCCAGCGCCTTCATTGGGCACCATGGCCGTTTCGAGAACCACCATGTCGGCGTCTACTCGCACTACCTGACCCGAGAGCGTGTCTTCTCCCATGCAGACTAGTTTGCCGTTTTCGGGATAGATCTTCGAAACGCGCCCGCGCACATAAACCGCTCCATCGTGCAGGGTGTTCATATAGAACTCGTCATATCCCTTGCCTGCGCAACGAACATCCATATAGAACACAAAGCAACGTCCATCCTTAACCTTGTCAAGGTACTGGTGCGCATGCTTTGCGGAATACATGCAGCATGCACGGCTGCAGTAGGAAACGCCTTTGTGGGGGTCACGGGAGCCAACGCACTTGATGATTGCGATGGTCTTTGGCTCTTTGTTATCGCTGGGGCGTTGGATGTGACCTTCGGTGGGGCCCGATGCGTTTACCAAGCGCTCAAATTGAAGACCTGTGATTACGTCGGGGTAGTTTCCGCCGCCATATTCTCCATAGAGTTTTGTCCAGTCGATAAGATCGTAGCCAGTGGCAAGGATTATGGCGCCGAATGTTTCGGTAGTGGTGCGGTCGGTGTCGTCGTAGCGGATTGCGCCGGTGGGGCAGATTTTTGCGCACACGCCGCATTTGCCCTCGGTGAGTTTCCGGCAGGAGTTGGGATCGATGGTTGGCTTGCTGGGAACAGCTTGGGCGAATGGCTTGTAAATGGCCTTGCGCAGAGATAGACCCTCGTCGAATTCGTTCGTTGTTTTGCTGGGGCATTTGGTTTCGCAGGCGCCGCAGCCAGTGCATAGGTCGTAGTCGATATACTTCGCCTTTTCGCGTATCGTGGCCTCGAAATTGCCGATATAGCCCGTAACTTTTTCAACCTCAGAAAGCGTTTTGATAGTGATGTTGGGGTGGTTTCCCGCCTCAGACATCTTGGGCGTGCAGATGCAAGCAGAGCAGTCCATGGTTGGGAAGGTTTTATCCAATTTGACCATTTTGCCGCCAATGGAAGGATTTCGCTCAACCAGGGTAACGGGGAAGCCCGCATCAGCGACATCGAGGGCTGCCTGGATGCCCGCGATGCCTGCACCAACAACCAGCACTTTGCGGTTTACTGGGATTGTTTGCGTGTAGAGGTTTTTGTCGGTATCGACTTTCGCCACAGCCATCGCAACAAGATCAATAGCCTTAGGGGTGGATTCCTCTTTGCTCTTGTGAACCCATGAACATTGTTCGCGGATGTTTGCGATCTCAAACATGTAAGGATTGATGTCGGTCTTTTCGGCCAACATCTTTCGGAAGGTCTGTTCGTGCATGCGCGGGCTGCAGCTGGCAATAACAAGCCTGTCGAGGTTGTGTTCCTTGATAGCATCTACGATTGCTTGTTGACCGGGGTCGGAGCAGGTGTATTTGTTTGTTGTTGCGAATGCTACGTTCGGCATCACCCTTGCAGCTTCCGCGACTGCCTCAACATCAACGGTTGCGGCAATGTTTGTTCCGCAGTGGCATACGAAAACGCCAATTCTGCTCATGCGATCACCTCCTTTGTTGCGTTGGTTTCTGGCTTCGATTCCGATTTCGCTTTTGCAGCTCGGGCTGCTGCACGTGCTTTCCGTTGCGCCTCTTTTGCGGATCTTTCTGCTTCCTCGGCTTCTTTTTCGGCGGCACGTTGCTTGTTCCATGCGGCTAATGCCCTTTCATGGAGGTTTCCTGCCGGATGGAAGTGCCTATTGATGCCGGATTTAGATGCAGGAGCACCCATGCTCGCAGCTAAAAGCTCCGTGAAGTAATAGATGGGTATGTCAAGCGGCGGCAAACCTTCTTTTGCGCGTGCCGCGTTAATCTCTGCTTCACGCATGTCGAGGTTGAGCATGCACAATGGGCAAGCGCAAGCTATGGCATCGGCACCATTTGCTGCAGCATTTTCGAGGATTCGACGAATCATGGTTCTGCCGGTTTTGGGAACGGAGATTTGATGTGATGCGCCACAGCATTCATTCTTGAAATTCCATTCGATGGGGGAAGCGCCAGAAAGAGCGACGAGGTCTTCCATGGTGTGGGGTTGTTCGTCGTCGTCGAAGCTGCAGACCTCGGTTGGGCGTAGTAGAGCGCAACCGTAGTAGCATGCAACTTTCAGTCCATCGAGGGGAAGACACACGCGCTGGGCGAGTCGTTCCTGCGTTTCGGCGGGGAGGAAGGGCTCCAGGCCGTTGGCAACATAAGCCGACGCATTCCAAGGACGATCAATGATGTGCTCGAGCTGGATTCTGGCTTCTTCGCTTTCTTGGGCGTGGGCGGTGGCCGTTTTCAGATGCAAATAGCAGCCAGCACAGGGCGCTAGTACAGGAGCATCGCCGAACGCTTCTTCCGAAAGAGCAAGCGAACGTGCGGGAAGCGCATCTCCCAATAGCTCGCTTTCGGCATGCGCTGCTGATGCGCCGCAGCAGTTCCAATTAGGGATTTCTGCCAGTTCAATGCCTGCTGCAAGGGCGACGTAGCTGTATGAATTGGTGTAAGA
Source organism: uncultured Eggerthella sp. (assembly GCA_965147435.1). Lineage (GTDB taxonomy): Bacteria > Actinomycetota > Coriobacteriia > Coriobacteriales > Eggerthellaceae > Anaerotardibacter. Next base: position 76,259 of record CBCTKC010000002.1, read on the forward strand.
GATACCCGTTGAATGCGCCGAACATCCTGGGAAATAGGCATACATCATGGCTATGCCTCCTTTTCGGGGGAAGGCGTGTTTTGGGAAGCGGCCATACGTGCGCGGTCGATGAGCTCTTTAACCTCATTGGCATTCGCCTGTTCCTTGCTGGTTGAGCCGAGCATTCCGCGAACCACCATCTTCGGTGCGCTCAATGCGTCCTGTAGGAAATGGCCCGTTGTAAGGTTGAAGCGCATGGCCAGGACGGCTTCGTCTGAGAGTCCCTTTTCACGCACGCCGTTGACAAACAACTGGTTGAAACGAGCGACCTCTCCGATAGGCTTGATTCCTTGAGCTTCGGCTGCGCGTCGGCAAGCGAGCATGAGATTGGGAAGGTCAACGCTTTGTGGGCAGCGAGCCAGGCACATTCCACATCCAGCGCAAAGCCAGGGCATATTTGATTTTAAGACCGGCTCTATTTGCCCTAGTTGTAAATGGCGTAGCACTTCGCGAGGAGTCATGTCGGCATCGGATGCGACAGGGCAACCAGCTGAGCATTTCCCGCATTGGTAGCAATCCTTTGGGTCAACCTTGGCATCGTCCAGGATGCCGTGAAGCTCATCGTCGGATATTGCCGTCTGAGTGAGATTTCTTGCTTCCATGGAACCTCCGTTCTTAAAGACGTTTGGGCTGGTCTTTCTGGAGCTTCGTCGCGGCTATTCGGAACCGCGAGATATGGTCCAGGGTTCGTTTGGAAGAGTTATGTTTCGCTCTGGTTACAGCAAACACCCTTGAAGGTGAAGTTACCTATAGTGAACTCGTGTTCAGGCTCAAACGGGTGTCTCAGCGGTTTTTGCAAAAACGCTGAGAGAAGGGGGTATTGCCGCTTGCGGAATGGGTGTTTCAAAACACAAATAATTGCAGCATTCGTTGTGCAAAATGTGCTACTTGGTCATTGGCATCCGATTGCTTTATCTAATGTCACTGCAGCTGGAATGCGCATCGTTTGAGCTGAATGGTAATCTTTTCAGTAATGGGTGGGGTGCGATGAATCCTGTCGATGCGTTTCAGCGCGATTTCGTTATTTTCTCCCTGTTAACTTCACGCAGAACTTCAACCACGTAGACATTCTCTGGAAGCTCACTGTCCCACACTTCGGTTATCGAATAGAGGCCCGGGTTATTTTCGATGTGGCTAAAAGCTTTGTTCATGCATTCGGTGATCGACTGACCTTCTATTCTGAATCCCAGATTCTCGCATTTTGGGAGCGTTGTTTGCGTGAAGGGCTTTCTTGGAGCTGAATGTGCCATTCTGCCCACTTCTACGTAAGCATTGGTTTTCAGCTCATTGCTGAACGAGGCAACGGTAAAGCCCTGAAAGTAGAGCGGGGTTGCACCAGATTCTTCTGCTGCCCGATATAGTTCCGCCATCGCTTTTGTGTACGATTTCACCGAGAATTCTTTTTCATTCCAGGGGGATATGAAGATGTTCCTTTTGGTCAGACATCGTGTGTAGGGGACATCTTTGTGTCTGAGGATTTCCTGTTCGGCGATTTCATCGATGCATGAATTGATGCGCATGAGTGAATCTTCTGCGCGACGAATATTGGCAAGGGCGGTATCGCGACCTGATATCAACAATTCTTTAAGATTGAGTGATCCTCGGTTTGTCTTGTGGTCTGCCAGCGACTTTAGAGGGATGCCAAGCTCAATGCAGGTGAGTATTACATCGAGGTCTATCATTTGATTTGGGGAGTAGTAGCGGTAGCCGCTAGACGGATCTACGTAGGCAGGCTTGAGGATTCCGATGGTTTCGTAGTATCGAAGTGATTTGACGCTAACTTGTTTCAGTTTTGCTGCTTCGCCTATGGAGAGCAATTCATTTTTCATGGTGGCTCCTTGACTCTGCCCTTATGGCAGAGTTTAGCATGTACAACCGTTGTAGCACCGCGAGGAAACGCATGATCGTTTCGTGCTTCCTTCGTCCATTTCTTCGAGAGGTTCGTATGCTTCCTTATCTCATGATTTGCGTTTCGGTGGTATTTGAAGTGTTCGCTGACACCATGATGAAAGTTTCAGATGGCTTTCGACGTAAGCTTCCCATCGTCGGCGTAGTGGTTGGCTATGCTGTTTCTTTCTGGATGATGTCGCATGTATTGCTTCAGTTACCGCTCGGCCCTGTTTACGCGGCGTGGACGGGGCTCGGTATCGCGTTGACCGCTGTGGTGGGACACATACTGTGGAATGAGGGCTTTAACGCGAAAAAGATCATTGGTCTTGTTGCGATTATTGTTGGCGTGGCATTGTTGAAGTTGGGGGTTTAAGCATGAGCGTTGCCGAAGAAGAGAAGCAGCTTGTCCGAGAAAAGGCGAAATCGAAGCGTTTTGCGTTTGTCCTGCTGGGCATTGCCATTGTTGCCGAAGTCACGGGAGCCATCTGCTTGAAGGCTTCAGAGGGCTTGACCGTTCCGCTGCCTACCTTGGTTACGGTGATCGGGTACCTCATCGCGTTTTCTTTGTTGATAAAAATCCTGCAGAACCTTCCACTTGGCCTGGTATATGGCATTTGGGGCGGTGTGGGTTCCGCTGTAACTATGTTGGTTGGCGTGGTGGTTTGGCATGATCCCTTTACGGCTTTTACAGCGGTAGGGGTGCTGTTGGTAATCGGTGGTGTGTATCTGCTTAACAAAGGGACCGATGAAATCGAGGCGGCTCGTGTCCAGCGGCAATAGACTGGCGGTATGTATGTTCTAGCCAGGGCGGCTCAATTTGGCGTTGGGCATATTCCAACGGAACATCGAGCTGCGTGCTTTGGTGGTCTGCCATTCTGCAAGCTGGAACTGCCGCTCCCTAGCTTTATGTTGCGCGATAAACATGCTAGTTTCACAATAAAAGATACAGATTCGATGCAGGGGTGCCTGCGGCGCGTTCAAATCGCGCTGGCATGGCTGAGAGGGCATTCGGCCTAACTCTTTGAACCTGTCAGTTAGTGCTGGCGTAGGGAGCATCTCAGGTTCATTCTGGGGCGCCCGCTATGGCTGGCGTCCCTTTTATTTGCGCGAAAGGAAAACGCATGACAGAGATGGACCAGTTGAAAAGCGGCATCATTGAAGCGGTTGAGAAAGTTCGAGCCGAGAACCCGCTGGCGGGTTCGGTTACCAATGGCGTGACAATGGATTTCGTTGCCAACGCTCAGCTTGCTGTGGGCGGCAGTGCCGCAATGGTGTATTTGCCTGATGAGGGCGAATGCCTGGTTGGAGCAGGTGGAGCGGTCTATCTAAACATGGGCACATTGCTTCCCATCTACCAGGAAACGCTGCCTCGAACGGCTGCAGCGGCTTTCAAGAATGGCAAGCCTTGGGTTTTGGATCCTGTTGGTATTGGCATTGGTCAGCTTCGTACCGATTTGCTCCAAGAACTGAAGCAATATAAGCCTGCTATTGTGCGCGGCAACGCCTCTGAGATCATTGCATTAGCAAGTTTGTGGGGCATTGAGGCTAATGCTTGTGAATCTTCGCGTCCTCGCGGTGTGGACACTACCGATACCGTAGAAGCTGCTCGTGATGCCGCTGTTGCCCTCGCTCGTTTCACAGGGGGCGCTGTTGCGGTTTCTGGGAAAAAAGATCTGGTAACCGACGGTAAAAAGGTCGTGTACTCCGAAGGTGGCTCCGATCTGATGGAAAAAGTTACGGGCTTCGGTTGTTCCCAGGGCGGTGTTTTGGCTGTGTATGCTACGGTAACCGATTCGTTTACTGCAGCGTTGGCGGCGGTGGCTCATTACAATGTTGCCGGCTCCCGCGCAGCTAAGGTTGCTGATGCTCCTGCGTCTTTCAAGACGGCATTTATTGATGAGCTTTATCGTGTAACAGCTCGAGATATTGCTGATAATCCTTTTACTGTTGAAGAGGCTTAGTATGAATACGCTTATTGCTGTAGCAATAGCTCCTTTTGGCGTGGGCGACGAGCTTGCGCCTGAAGTGGCTGAGGTCGTAAAGGTGATTCGCGAATCGGGGTTGCCTAATCATACGTATTCCATGTTCACCGAAATTGAAGGTGAGTGGGATGAGGTTATGAGGGTTGTAAAGGACGCTACCTTTATCTTGGCTGAAAAGGGCATTCGAACCGAAGTTATTTTGAAAGCAGACGTTCGCCCAGGTCGCACTAACATGATGAGCCGTAAAGTTGATGCCGTAAACGAGATTCTGGAACAGGGGGAATAGCATGCGCAAGAACCTTGATATTTCTGCCTATTTGGTTATCGGTCCCGAAAACACGGTGGGGCGTCCGGTTTCCGATGTTATTACTCAGGCTTTGCGCGCTGGATTCACCTGTGTGCAAATTCGCTCAAAGGAATGTTCGGCTCGCGATCTTATTACGTATACCATCCAAGCGGCTGATGCTATTGCTGCAGCGGGGAAAAGCGAATCGGTTGCGCTTTTGGTGGACGACCGATTGGATGTTGCTCTGGCTGCACGTGAAGCGGGGGCAAAAGTCGATGGCGTGCATGTAGGCCAAACCGATATTCCAGTCGAAGTATGTCGCAAGCTCCTTGGTTCAGATTCGATTGTGGGTCTTTCCGCTCGTGCCGATGAGATGCTCGAATACGTAAAAACCGCCGATATGAGCTTGGTGGATTACCTTGGAGTTGGCCCTTTGCATGAAACGCCCACAAAGACCGATTGCGGTTTAGCGGCTGACGGAACCATCATCACTAAAAGTATCGATGATTTGAAAGAACTGGCCTGCGCAAGCCCTGTGCCCATTGTTGTGGGCGGTGGCGTAAAAATTGCCGACATCCCTTTGGTGAAGAGCACCGGTGTCGATGGCTTCTTCGTGGTTTCTGCTGTATGTGGTGCTGATAATCCCGAGGCCGCAGCAAGGGAATTGGTGGACGCCTGGCGTGATTAACGATCTGCTCTTTATCGCGATATGGCCTTGATTCGATCAATAGTTACTTCTTCTTGGCGGGTCCCATTTATGTGGGGCCCGCTGAACATTAGATTATCCCCCAGAGATTTCCCGTTGCTGAAAGCAGAGCAAACCAGATGGGCGGAATAAAGAGGGCGGGAAGCAGATTCATGGTGGAAATCTCTTTGAGCTTCAAGAGGTTTATGCCGCTTGCAAGAATGAGCAAGCCTCCAATGATAGCGATTTCGGTCATCATTCCATCGCCCATAAGTGGGGCAAGTGTGCCAGCGAGTAGATAGATAGCGCCCTGCCAGCAAAAAAGCACTACAGCGGCAATAGCAATGCCGAAACCAAAGGTGGCCCCAAAAACCATAGAGGAAACAAGGTCGAGGGTGGCGTTGGTGAACAAGTAGATTTCATCACCGTAGAGCGCGCTGTTGATGGGGCCTAAAATGGAGAGCGTACCTACGCAAAACAGCATAATTGCAGTTGAGAGGCCTTTTGCGAATTCGCTGCCATCCTTCGAATGCTTTGAGACGGCTTTTTTAAATCGGGTTTCCAAATCGAGCGCTGTTCCAACTACGGCGCCTATGGCCATGCTGACGATGAACAGTACAGGGTAGGAGCTGTGGGGCATGTTTTGGGTGACGGCATTGAGTCCCATGCCAACAGTGGCAATGCCAAGAGCAGTGAAAATGGCTTCCTGGTACTTTGGCTTCAGGCCTTTCTTCGCTATTGACCCAATTGCGCTGCCCAAAAGAATGCAGCATGTGTTTACGATGGTACCTAGCATGGGGCTCCTAACAAAATTGTCTTTCAACGGTAAAAGCTGAAGGACAATTGCGCAAGGGTTGGCTTGCATGCGATCTGGCGAAAGATGATTCTTGCGCGTTGGAAAGCGCTTATCAGTTTTGTGCTTTTTGTTTCACCAGGTCGTCGGTATCTAGCCAGAGCGTAAAAGGGCCACTATTGGTCAGGCTTACCTCCATCATGGCGCCGAACCAGCCAGTTTTCAGCTCTACGCCATCATTCCGAACGAGTTGTGCGAAGTATTCGTACAGGCGGTTTGCCATGTCGGGGGAAGCGCCTTTAGTAAATGAGGGGCGGTTGCCCTTATGACAGTCAGCGTAGAGCGTGAATTGAGAAATTAAAAGCACAGCACCGTTTACATCGCGTAGCGATAGGTTGGTTTTTCCATCCTGGTCTTCGAAAATGCGCAGTTTGGAAATCTTTGACCACAGTTTTTCGGCGATCTCTTCGGTGTCGTCGGGGCCGACACCCAGCAGGATGCAAAAACCTTGGTCGATGCTGTTGACGTTGCCTTCTCTTATGGAAACTGAAGCCGAGGAGACGCGTTGTATTAATGCTCGCATGGTTTTCCCTTTCGATGACGTACGGCACGGCAGCTTAGGCTCTGCTGGTATGATGGGCTCAGTCGGTAATGATATCGCGGCGTAGCAAAATGCTGAATGGGGGTACTATGCTCGATCCTAGGATTTATGCGTATTGCGAAGAAGACATCATCAATATCAGCGGCTTTGATCGATCGGAGCTTGTTTCGGCCGAAGAGGGTCGTTTTGTTATGCATGCCCATCCAGGTCCAGACTGCGGCAATAACATTGGCACAGTGCATGGAGGCTTCTTGCTTGCCTTGGCCGACACGGCCGGCACGGGGGCGATTGATACATTGGGGCGCGAGAATGCCACCATGTCAGTGAATTCCAACTTTCTTCGCCCCGCCTATACTACCGATGAATATCTTGAGGTGGTTGGCACAGTCCTTAAGCGAGGGAAGCGGGCTGTGGTTGCCGAGGTTACGATTTCGCGTCCGAACGGAGAGCTATGCTTAAAGGCAACCTTGACTTCGGCTGTGTTTGATTCGAAGATCGTCGATCTGCCCCGTCTTGCCGATATATAGTTTTCGGCGCTTTTGAAATATTCTCGACATATTGCGCTCCTAAAATACTGACGTTAAAAAAGCGGCTGGCATCTCTGGCTGGCTCCCCATACGTTAAAGGAGAATGTTCGTGGCTAAAGTCAATGAGAACTATGCAAAGTTGCCCGGTAGCTATCTATTTGCCGAAATCGCACGTCGTACTGCGGAGTATTCAGCGGCGCATCCTGATGCAGAGTTGATAAAGATGGGCATCGGCGATGTAACTCGACCCTTGGCGCCTGCCGTAATTGATGCAATGCATGCTGCTGTTAACGATATGGCGAGTATCGACACCTTCCACGGCTATGGTCCCGAGCAGGGCTACGATTTCCTTCGCAAGGCTATTGCCGATAACGATTTCCGCTCTCGCGGCGTTGAGGTGGACGAAGATGAGATCTTCGTTTCCGATGGTGCTAAGAGCGACTGCGGCAATATCGGCGACATCCTTTCTACCGATAATGTCATCGCTGTTTGCGATCCTGTTTATCCCGTGTACGTCGACACCAATGCGATGGCTGGCCGCGCTGGCGAATATGATGAAGAATCTCAAGGCTGGACAAATATCATTTACATGCCCACCACGGCCGAGAATCATTTTGTTCCCGAGCTTCCTGAAAAGGTCGCTGACGTAATTTACTTGTGCAGTCCCAACAATCCCACTGGTACCGTGCTTAATGCTGATCAACTTAAGGTCTGGGTTGACTACGCTAATGAGCATGGATCCATTATCATGTTCGATGCTGCTTACGAGCGCTTTATCTCCGAAGAGGGGGTACCTCATTCGATTTACGAGATCGAAGGCGCAAAAACGTGTGCAATCGAATTCCGTTCTTTCTCTAAGACGGCAGGTTTTACGGGTGCTCGCTGCGGCTACACCGTTGTTCCTAAAGCCCTTGAACGTGACGGCGAGAGCCTGAATGCCATGTGGAATCGTCGCCAATGTACTAAATTCAACGGAGCTTCTTACATCATTCAGCGTGGTGCTGCTGCCATTTATACCGATGAGGGCGAGAAACAGATTGAGGAAACGCTCGATTACTACCGTGCCAATGCTCGTGTTATCAAGGAAGGCTTGGAACGTGCAGGCTTTGAAGTGTACGGCGCGGTAAACAGCCCGTATGTTTGGTGCAAGGCACCCGAAGGAATGGGATCGTGGGATTTGTTTACCTTGCTGCTAGAAAAGGCGAACGTTATCACCACGCCTGGAGCTGGATTCGGGCCTTCTGGTGAAGGGTACATTCGCCTTTCGGCGTTTGGTGATGCTGATGGAACCAAAGAAGGGGTTCGTCGCATCGAAGAGCTGTTCGCCTGATTATCCGCTGTAACTTTAAGGGCTCTGCCGATTTGAACCGTCTCCCATTTCTTGGGCAGACGAAATGGGAGACGGTTCAATTTTCTTGGCAGAGCCCTTTGTTTTGCGTAACGGTATTTTTTAGTAGGCACCCATCGGCGAAATCTGCTTTTCGCTAAAAACGGGCAGTTCCCACTTCTGGCTCAATCAGGGAATCAACTGGGGCGTCCTGGTAATCGCGTAGACTGCTGCAGCGTAAAGCGGGATTGTCATCGGTATTGTAGTAATACGTACCCGTTTTTGCCGAGAAGCAGCTGGTGAAGATGGTCCGCTCCCACGAACCGTCGGCCATTTGGGCTGATCCTTCTACCATGGCTACATTTCCTAAGGTGTGAAACAAGCGCATAACGTTTTCTTGCTCGGATTGCTTGGCAGGATGATTTGCATTCAAGAATGCTGCCTTGACGAAACGAGACGTAGTATATGAGTCTCCCGGGATGCTGTGAGCTCCTGCGCCGGCTCCGAAAGGTGAAAGTGAGGCATTGCCCCATTGAACCGTTCCCGGAAAGGCACTTGTCGCATTTAGATAGGTACGCAGGTTCTCCATGTGCCAGTCGAATGTGGGCTGGTTAGCCAAAGTATCGACGGGGTTGGGGTGTATCTTCATTCCCGTTGGCAGATACTCAACAACTATGCTTCGCTTTGCGTCGCCGATGATCCAATGCAACAGCGAAACGCCCAGGTTCTCGCTTACCTGTTTCCCGATAATCGCCACGGAGCCAAGTGCCTCCTCGACTTCATCAACGGTGGAGAAGTTTGAGGTGATCCATGCCGGAAATTCGTAGGCGGCGACATTTGTTTTTCCCTGCACAGGAGCAACTTCGTATTGAGCATATCCAGGGAAATTTAAGCCCGCCACTGCTAGTCCCGCATCGTTTCCGCAATCAAAATAGAGCGGATATCCTTGGTAGGTTATCCCCATACCGATAATCGCATGTCCTGCTGGCTTTGTTGTTGATCCTGCGGGGAACGCTTCCGCAAGTGGGTAGCCCTTTGGGGTGATGACGATGTGCTCTCCAAAAGGTGTGCCCCAATCGAGGTTGCGACCAAAGTACATCGTTCCATCTGTTGAAGTGAATCTGATTCCAGTGCACATAGTGACTTCCTTCGTTTTGCGCATGAGCGTTTTTCTTAAATTTCATTCGAGCATTCGACATGTCGTGCATATACAGCCTGACCCTTAAGGTGGCGATCTTCCCATGGGAAGTCTCTGGTGTTGCTGATTTGTCATGGAGTCGTGGGCTGACGGTTGGTTGATGCTTTGAGGCTGGTTATACTGACATCGTCCATTTACGCACTTTTCAGTGCGATGGGCGGACAGTTCGAAACCCTCCTGTCGTTAAATAAAACTAGGTCATAAGCAGCTTAGGGCTTGCCCCTGCTTTCTTCATGCCTTGTTTATTTTCGGCAAGTTTAATTAAATGAAGGAGCGCTTTATGTATGGCCTAAAAACCGAAAGTAGCTTTGATGCAGCCCACTTTCTCACCGACTATCACGGCAAATGCGAGAATCTGCATGGCCATCGCTGGCGTGTCGTAGCCTATCTTGCTCAAGAAAAGCTTTGGACCGAAGGCACGCATAAAGATATGGTCATTGACTTCGGTGAATTCAAGCGTGTGTTGCGTGAACTCACCGAAGAGCTTGATCATTCGTTTATCGTCGAAGAGGGCTCGCTAATGTCCGAAACCTTGGCGTGCCTCGAAAAAGAGGGCTTTACTCTTTCTATGATGCCGTTTCGTACTACGGCAGAGAATCTAGCTCGCTACTTCTATGGACGAATGGCCGATGCTGGTCTTCCGATCTCGCAGATTGAGGTTTATGAGACGCCCAATAACTGTGCCATTTACTACGGGGAAAACTAGCGATGTCGCATAGCAAAGCATCGCTCGATGCAGGTATTGACGATACGTGTCTCTTGCCAGTTGTTGAGCGATTCGTGTCCGTTAACGGTGAGGGGCCGCGCGCTGGTCGTTTGGCTGCATTTATACGTTTTGCGGGCTGCAACCTTGCATGTTCTTGGTGCGACACCGCATGGGCTAATGTTGGCAAGTGCGAGCACGAGGACATGACGCCGCGATCTCTTGTCGAATGGGTTTCTGATACAGGTGTTTCTTGTGTGACGCTTACTGGTGGCGAACCAGCTCTTCAGCCTGGCTTGCCTGCTCTGGTTTCTGCGTTACTTGCTTCCGGTTCCTGGGGTTTCGGTAATGGTCGCGCTGTGGAAATTGAGACCAATGGGGCGGTCGACCTTTTTGCTTTGCATGAGTTGCGCAGTGAATTTCGCAAAAAGCGTGCAACTGATCATCGCGCAGCTATTGATGGGATCGACCGTGGCGCGATGTCATTTGCTCCTTGTGGTGACGTATTTTTCACGGTTGATTGCAAAATGCCTTCGTCGGGGATGACAACCCAGATGCTTCCGGACAATTATGAGCTGCTTGGTTGCGGAGATGCCGTCAAGTTTGTTGTTGCAAGCGTTGAAGACCTTGAGTGTGCGAAGTCTGTTATTGAGCAATATGACTTGTGCGCTCGATGCGAGGTATTTTTCAGCCCCGTGTTCAGCTGCATAGAGCCTTCTGAAATCGTTTCGTTTATGGAGCAGCATGGGCTTTTCGAAGTTCGTTTGCAATTGCAGCTGCATAAAATCATTTGGCCAGATCAGGATAGGGGAGTTTAGCAATGGAAACGAGTATGCCTCAAGCGGCATCTTCTGCTTCTGTCGGTTTTAATACGGCAACGGGCTCTAATGTGCCGACGCGCGCTTTGGTTCTGTGCTCGGGTGGCGTTGATTCCACTACGCTTCTTGCGATGGCGGTGGAACGCTATGGAGCGCAAAATGTTTACGCTCTTTCCATCAGTTACGGTCAGCGTCACGACAAAGAGATCAGCGCCGCTCAAGCGGTTGCTGGCTATTATGGCGTAGAGCAGCGCTTTCTCGATTTGTCGGCTATCTTCGCCGATAGCAATTGTTCGCTCTTGGCGCACTCGACGCAAGATGTTCCGGAGGAAAGCTATGCTGAGCAGCTGAGCGAAACGGATGGAAAGCCGGTAAGCACCTATGTCCCATTCCGCAACGGGCTGTTCCTGTCATCTGCTGCGTCCATGGCGCTATCCCTTGGTTGTTCAGTACTTTATTACGGTGCTCACCACGACGACTGGGCAGGGAATGCTTATCCTGATTGCTCTCAGGAGTTCGTTGATGCCATGAATCGAGCGATCATAGAGGGGACGGGCGGCGAGCTTTCGATGGCTGCTCCTTTTGTACAGTGGTCTAAAGCCGATATCGTTCGCAAGGGTCTTGAGCTGGAAGTTCCCTATGAGCTTACCTGGTCATGCTACGAAGGTGGTGAAAAGCCGTGCGGGGTATGCGGCACCTGTATCGATCGCATTCGGGCGTTTAACCTCAATGGCGTAACTGATCCCCTTATGCAATAAGCCATGTTTCTGTTTAGGCTAGACTTCCAGCGTTTAAGGCGTCTCTTCGGCATCTGATTCATGACTGGAGCCCTACAAAAGGAGAGTTTTATGACTGATATAACGCGAGAATCGGAAGAGAGCATTTCCCTTCTCGGTAACCAACATACTCAGTATCCAACTGATTATGATCCTAGTGTGCTGGAAACGTTTCTGAATAAGCATCCCGAAAACGACTATTTTGTTAAGTTCAACTGTCCGGAATTTACGAGTCTTTGTCCTATTACGGGGCAGCCTGATTTTGCCACTATCTATATTTCCTATGTTCCGAGCGAGCGTATGGTGGAAAGCAAGAGCTTGAAGCTGTACCTGTTCAGCTTTCGCAATCATGGTGATTTCCATGAGGACTGCATGAACATCATCATGAAAGATCTAATTGCCTTGATGGATCCAAAGTACATAGAGGTTTGGGGAAAGTTCACTCCTCGTGGAGGCATCTCGATTGACCCGTATTGCAACTATGGCAAGCCCGATACGAAATGGGAGCAAGTCGCATGGGAACGTCTCTCTCATCATGATTTGTACCCTGAAAAGGTCGACAATCGATAGCTAGCTCACTATTAGCTTTGAAGCAGTAATCAATGTCCCCAGATGCAGCATGCTGCCATAATCGGCGGTTTGCTGCATCTGGGGACGTATTTTCATGGTGAAGGTTTATTCGATGATTGCGCTGGCTGCAACAACCTGATAGGGCGGCTACTCTTCGGGTTTTATGTTCTTCAGGTCGCGCATTAATTCCAAATGTCGCTGATGCTGTTCGAGTTTTGCTTGCTCGATAAGGTCATGGCGCTTGTGGTGCACTTCCAGCATGGCCTTGGCGTGAGCGCGTTTCTTTTCACGTCGTTTGCTGGACTTTTCGTTTGTGGTCTCGGTTAAGTGGGCATAGGCCCAATGATCTTGAAGAATCTCACCAATGTGATGGGGGTCGTGGGCTACTTCGCGTGCCGCTTCGACGGGATGCACGTCAGCCACACGATAGGTAAGCGAGGTGAGCAAGGGCATAACGAGTACCGTTATGGCTCCCGAAGCTACCAGTACCGAAGCAACCTCCTGAGACATTGCTCCTGCCTTTGTTGCCACGGAGGTAACGGCAACGATCAGGGGCAGTGCGGTGGTGCAGTATAGAGCTACAGTTACCTTGTTGTGTGAGGACATGGCCCGTGTTTCACGATCGGTTGAAAGAGAAACGAAAATAGGTATTGCGCGGATAAGCAGCAGTGAGACGATAAACCCTATGAGCAGCAGAGGATCCGCCAGTACTGCATAAAGGTTGATCTTTGCGCCTGATACAACGAAGAAGAGCGGTACGAAAAAGCCAAAGGCTATGCCATCGAGTTTATGCTCAAGGCTATGATTGCCCTCAGGGATAACATAGCGCAGCACAAATCCAGCAGCGAACGCCCCGAGCACTGCGTCTAGGTTGAAGAGGGCTGAAAGGGTCACGAGTGCCACCAGCAAAAGAACGGTAACACGCATGGTGGTTTGCGAGGTGGTATTAGCGTTTTCGGCAAGGAACCGATATACCCCGCCTCCTGCTTTGCGGGCTTTTGCGGGAATGACGGCGGCAAGTACAGCAACCGCCGCAAATAGTAAGAGGATGACAACGGTTTTCCATTCGGCGCGTGTTGAGAGAAGTAGGGCCATAGCGATAATGGGTCCAAGTTCACCCCAAGTGCCGTAGGCGAGTACCGAATCGCCTACACGGGTTCCCAGTAGGTTTCGCTCTTTCAGTATCGGCATCAGGGTTCCAAGCGCCGTTGTTCCTAGGGCGATGGCAAATGCGACGCCGCTTAGTTCAGCAGGTGAAACGAAGCCTGAAAGAGCAACGGCGCCAAAGCCTAATCCGAGGCATACCAGCCATGTAGCGAATCCTCGTTTTCCCTGATGCCCGGTAATGTTCTTTGGATCAATTTCATAGCCAGCCAAGAGAAACAGGAACGCAAGCCCGAGTTCCGATAGAAGGCCAATTGAATCGGAGAGGTGAATAGCACCTACCATATTTGGACCCAATAGGGCTCCAGCTATAAGCAGAAAGACCGTTTCCGGAATGGGCTTTTTGGGGATGGCTTGGGCGGCGAGAGGACATACTGCAGCAACAAGCACGATGACGGCTAGTGATATGAGGTCTTCAGTCATGGGGACGGCTTTCGTGTAGGGGGGGCGCTGCTAGAAGATTGCGTTTAAGGGCTTTGAAATCTCAATATCTTCCTGGCCATGGCATAGTTCGGTGACTTTTGCCAAAAATGGGTTTTGGGTTCCGTCGAGCATGCGTAGGGTCAAAGTTACCGCATCAGCATATTGAGTATCGAGCGTTTTGGCGTTGCACTCAGCGGCAATTCTTACCATCTGATCGTACAGGGGATAAGCGATGCGTAGTGTGATGTCGACACATACAGAAACGGTTACGCGTTCTGATTCGGCTATGGCGGACTGCGTTGCCTGAGTATAGGCGCGCACCAGTCCGCCTGTTCCGAGAAGGGTTCCGCCGAAGTATCGAGTGACCACGCATGCTATGTCGGTGAGACCAGCGTGTTGCAAGGTTTGCAGCGTGGGGAGTCCTGCGGTTTTTTGCGGCTCACCGTCATCGGAATAGCGGATGCGCTCGGACGCACCTTCTCCTCGTAAAATGTAGGCATATACGTTGTGACGTGCCATGCGATGTTCGGTTCTAATTTCCTCGAGAAAGGAAAGGGCTTCCTCTTCGCTTTCTACGTGCGCTAGATGAGCTATGAATCGGCTTTTCTTCTCTTCGATTTCGGCAATGGATCTGCCTGCTATGGTTACATATTCGGACATAAGCATCCCTTATTGGCGTGTTTTTGTTCCGCAACATTTTAGTGCACGTTTCGTCTCGCGATTGCTGATGCGGTAAATTGTTTGATCAAGCTGTTAATTAAGTGCACCTGCTGTTCTTGATCGGGGTGCTTGAATAAGGAGCAATAGGCATGGATCTTCGGCAGGTTGCCTCAAACGATTGCGAGAATGAAAAGGGCTACATCGATGATGCTAAGTTAAAAAAGATGATGAAAGAAGCCCAGCCATCGTTTATGGAGCGCTACGGTTCGTGTTTAGTCACGTTTGCCCTTATTGCAATTAATGTTGTTGTCTTTGGGGTTGAAGTGGTTCTAAACGGTTTTAACCCTGATATCTCTTCTCTGGTTCTGTTTGATATGGGCGCTATGTTTGCTCCAGCAATTCAGGGGCCAGATGATTTGTATCGTTTTGTAACGCCCATGTTTTTACATGTGGACGTGATGCATCTCCTCTTTAACATGGCAGCCCTCTATAGCGCTGGTGTGCTCTTGGAATATTTGCTTGGTCGATGGAGCTTTCTTCTGCTTTATTTTATTGGGGGTATCACCGGCAATGTCGTTTCGTATCTTGCCGATATCGTGATGGGCGCTTATGGGGTTAGCGCGGGTGCGTCTACCAGCATTTTTGGCCTATTCGTTGCCATAGCCTTACTGGGGCTCCTGTCTAAGAAGAACCGAGCATTTCTATCTCAGTACAGCAAGGGAATGCTTTCCGTTATTGGTTTGAATATTGCATATACCCTGCTTATGCCAAGCGTTTCTTTGAGCGGCCATTTGGGTGGTGCTTTGGGCGGCCTAATCGGAATGTTCATGGTCCCAAGCAAAAACCTGCGAGTTCCTACGGCTGTTCGTGTTGTGGTTTCCGCTCTATGGCTCTGTTCCCTGGCGTATCTGGGCTATTTTTTGGTCTAGCTGGATAGCTGTTGATCTCTTTGTGCGCGTAAAAAATGGGCTCCGCGCTGCTTTTCGGTACAGAGCCCATTGCGTTTGGCGGTGGAGTGCTATTTCAGGAGGGGTGAAAGCTCGCCGTTGCTGAAGACGCTAACCGTGCTGGTAGCACGCGAAATGGCGGTATAGAGACGACGGCGTGAAAGATCGTCCTCGGGGAAATCTTCCTTGTTGGCATCTACGATTACAACATGGTCAAATTCCAAGCCTTTCGCTAAAGGCAAAGTAAGCAGAATGCTTCCAGAATTGGGCAGCGAGTCGCCTTCGTCGATAAGGGTGGGCGAATCTTCTCCGAGCAACTGAGCGGTGCGTGCTGCTGCTTCGGTGTTAAGGGCAACGAAAGCGGTGGTGCCCTCTAGCTCTTTTGACTCCCGGGCTGCTTGAACGAGGTTCTGAATGTACTCGAGTTCCGTTGCACACTCATGGAACTCAGGTTCGGTATCTGCGCGCTGTACCGAGGAAATCTGCATTCCCTCGGCGGTTATGGCAAGCTTAGCGAAAAGCTCTGTGATTGCTGGGGTTGAACGGTAGCTTGTCATCAGATGGCATTCGCTCACCTCACCGCGTGTTGCTTCGAATACGTGGCGTATTTCATCGAAAGACGCAGTGCCGGGTTTGATGGCCTGGTTTTCATCGCCTAGGAGCAGGAAATTTGCACGGCGGAAATATCGAGCCAAGATAGCGAGCTGTGCGGTGGTGTAGTCCTGGACTTCGTCGATCATCACATACTTGGCATCAGGGTTGCTCATGCCGGTGATGCGAATTTTAAGATAGAGCCACTCCAGAAAAGAGAGCTCTTCAATTCCTGCGATCCGCTTTCCGATTCGATCGATGCGTAGCCAGTAGTCGTTTTTAACCGCTTCAAACGCGCTTTCATATTGTTGAGTTAAGAATTTGAGCGTATAGGCCTTTGCGCTTTCTTCCGTATCCATGGCAACGGGTTCACCGAAAATGCTCAGTTGGTCGTTATATGAGAGCTCGCTTACTACGTCTTGGGCAGCGGTGTTGTTTGCCATTTGTCCTAAGCGGCTCTGCAGACGTGTTTCAAGCTCTTCGCGAATAAGCGTGATTCGGTGAGGGCCAGCAGGAGCGTTTTTGAATTTTGCGGCAGCTTTGGCGATTTGCTGGGCGTTGATCAGTACTGTTCCTTGGCTTTTTATATCGCGGAAGTCTTTATCCTGGAGCTCAAGCGAATCGACTGCTTTGTCGATTCGCTGCAATGTTTCAAACGAAGTGTCAAAATGCTTGAAATCGCGCCCTGGAGGGATTGTCCCTTCGGCGAATTCATTCCAGGTGAGGATGTTTGGGTTGCGTTCCCCCATATCGGGAAGAACGTTATCGATGTAGTTTCGGAATACGGGATTGGGCGTAATGAGGAACACTTGGCGCGGATCGAGGCTCTCACGTTTCTGGTAGAACAAGTAAGCGATGCGCTGCAGCAAGACGGACGTCTTGCCACTTCCTGCGATACCGTTTACCAAAAGTGCCGGAACATCCTTGTGGCGGATTACGACATTCTGCTCCTTTTGGATGGTTGTCGTAATAGCCTGCATTTGGGAAGTGCGCTGTCTTGAAAGTGAAGCAAGCAGAAGTTCATCTTGGATGGCTACTGTGGTGTCGAAGCAGGCATTGAGTTTATTGCCGGTAATATCGAACTGACGTCGCAACTTAAGATCGACGTTGATCGTGCGTCCGTTTGCTTCGTAAGAAGTTTTGCCGTCAGCTTGGTTGTAGTACACCTCGGCTACCGGCGAACGCCAGTCTACGATCAGTCGTCGATAGTTATCGTCGGAAAGACCCGCATTGCCTATGTAGAGTTCTTTAGGGGCGGCGCCTGGTTTGTATTGGAGCACCACTTTGGCGAAATAGGGTTGGGGCTTCAAAATACGTACCGCGGTAAGTTTTTCCGCGTTGGCGCGTTGAGTGCGATTGTACGAATCGATGACGCTGTTCATGTTTGCGTATTCGATATAGGTTTCCTGCTTCTCGCCGTCGCTTGCGAAATTTGAGGCAAGTTCATCAGCCATGTTGCGCTTGTCTTCTTCTGCCTCTTGCGCAGTTTTGCGCATGCTTTCGAGGACGTTTCGCTCGATTTTCTCGATTGCTTCGTACGTCGAGGTGAGGTGGTTTTGTTCTTCTTGGAATACGGCATCGGCCGAGTTCTCGGTGTCCCGCGAAGCGGCTGCGGTATTATGCAGTTCGGTGCCTGTCATGGTGGTTCCTTTCCGTTTAGCTGAACTATAGTACCGAAGGCTTGCGGTTATGTGGGGAAACTCCTTGGCACCTCTATCGAAAACGCGAAAGGTGCTTCTAGCCGTCCCCAAACATGCTGAGGTGGAGTGGGTTACGAAGTCCAGCTCCCAGACTTGTTAGCTTCTCGACAGTAATTAAATGGGGTTCCGAAGGTAATCGGAACCCCATTTGTTTTGTTGGAAGCTGCGCGTGGGTTAGTTTGCTTTGGCGTAAAGACCAACAGTGTAGCGGGTGATATCCGTTCTGCTGACGATGCCGACCATCTTTCCTTTGTCCATAACCGGAGCTTTCTTAAGATGATGCTGGGCAAGCGTTGCACATACGGTTCTCATGTCGTCTTGCAGGTTAACAGTAAGGACGTTTTTGGTTGCAATTGTGCCGACTTTCATGCTGATCAGGGTGCTAGCTTTTTCTTCGAACCCTTGTTCATTGGAATCGATGGTGTAGGAATAGAAGCTTGTGAAAGTGGTGTCTTGATGCGCTAAAGTGCCGATGATATCGCCATCGCTGACGAATCCGCAAAGACAGCCGTTTTCATCGAGCACGGGTGCGCCAGAGATTTCTTTTTCGGCGAAGAGCCTTAGAGCTTCAAGCGCATTGGCGTTTTCGTTGAGGGAGAAGACTTCCTTTTGCATGAGCGAAGAAAGTACGCTTTCTACTGAAGCGCTTTGCTCTTTCCGTACGGGCTCTTCCTTCTGCTTACGGATGCGGAAGGCGAGGAGGAATCCTAAAACGGCCATAACCAGGGTGAAGACAAAACCGAGATGCGATCCTGAGGTGAAGGCAAGTGCTGAGTCGGTGCCGCCAGCGGCAAAGTAGGTGTTTTGCCCAGCTGCAAGGAGGCAGGTGGCAACTGCAGTGCAAATTGCGCCCAATACTTGCTGCAGGGTGTTCATAAGGGTGCTTCCGTCGCTGTTGAGTTGCGGTGGGAGTGAGGCGAGCGCATGCGTTTGGCAGGGCGACATAGCCAAAGGCACACCGATCATCATAATGATGTGACATGCCACCATGTACCAAATGGGAGTTTGCGGTGTGGCGACCATCAGCATAGCGGAAGCTAGCGCCGAACAAGCAAAACCGATTGAAACTGGCCCGCGTGCCCCAAAGCGGTCGAAAAGAGTTCCTGCCGCAACACTTACTGCTGCGTTGATTAAGCCACCAGGAAGCATAAGCACGCCTGCTGCTGCAACAGCAATGAGCATGGCATTTTGGTAAAATTGCGGCAGCACATACATAGCGGCAAGTGTAATGCCGAAATTGAGCATGAGGCACATTACGCCCACACGATAACCCTGATAGGTGAATACACGCAGGTCGAGCACGGGGGTCTTAATGCTCAGTTGACGCTTGATATATGCGGCAAGGCACACGATGCCAACCGCGAATGATCCAAGGACAGGTGCAGAAGTGAGTCCAAAAAGACTTACCATGCCAGCACCGAGAACGATTCCGCCAAAGCCGAAGCATGAAGTTATGACCGATATGGCATCAATTCGAGGTTTCGTAAGTTTGTAAGGGTTTACTTCAAATTTGATTGCAAACAAGATTGCTATGGTCAGCGTGATGCAGAAGCTGAAGAAAATCCAACGCCAGGAAAGGGCTCCAATAAGGAAACCAGCAAGGGTGGGTCCAATGGCTGGCGCAAACATGATTACCAGGGCTGCTACCCCCATTGCCTGACCAATTTTGTGAGGCGGGATAACTTCAAGAACCATGGCGAACATTAGCGGTAGAACCAATCCGGTGCCAATGCCCTGTATGCATCGACCCGCAAGGCAAATATCAAAAGAACCAGCGAAGCCGCTAATCAGAGCTCCGATAAGAAACGAGCAAAGAGCGAATAGGGTAATTTGACGCGCAGTGAACCATTTCATAAGAAGACTTGCAAAGGGAAGGACCAAACCGATCACAAGCATGTATGCAACCACGAGCCACTGCACGATGTTCAACTCGACGCCGAAGGCCAGCGAGAGCTGGGGGAGGGCGATGTTGAGAGCGGTTTCGCTGTACATGCCGGTAAAACCGCCAAAGTACAGACACATCATACTGAGGTACGGATGGTCGACTATAACGCGCGCTTGGGGGAGAGAGGGATTTTGGGATTGTGTCACGAAGAAGAACTTCCTTTCTTTAAGGGTCGTGAAGCGCTTAGCCCAAAAAATAAAAAAGCGTTCGTAGCAACTGCTACGAACGCTTCGTATGGGTGAGCGACTTCGCTTTGATTAACGCAAGGATTATAAGCGGAATTGCGAGGTCAGTGTAAGTGTTGGTTTTATGGAATATGTTAGTAGGCTTAGTTTGAGACTGGCATTCGAATAGCAACTGGACTATCGAATTACTCCACGTGCCAATGATGTAAGCACATGCAAATGAATTCTTCCATGGATGATCTGAAATCAAGTTTGGGGTTATCGATGCCTAATTCGTTGAGCGCCTGAGAAACCATTGGGTTGGCAGCGCATCCTCCAACCATTCCTGTGCCATGGAAATGAATGGTGGAAATCAGGTAATTGAAGCGATCTTTTGACACTCCCAGCATTGCTCCCATTTGCGAATATAGCTGATCTAAATAATCGAAATACCCCTTTTTAAACACCTTTAAGCGATCAAGGGTGACATTGGTCTCAATGATAGTCATCAAGATATCGCCATACACAAACCAATCTTTATTTGCCTCTGCGATTTGAGCCCAGCTTGCTGCAATTGCAGAGGCATCGAATTCAAAAGTGGGAGGAAAGGCTGCAAGTAAATCCTCGTAATAGGCGTTACGAGCATCGGCTGACAGCTCTAGAAAAATTTCTTCCTTGGTGGTCACATACTTGTAGAGGCTTGCCCGAGACCAACCTAAGCGTTCCGCAATCGTGGTAAGAGTGATTTCGTGATAGGGAAATTCTCGGTACAGTTGGGCAGTGGCCTGTTTAATGTCGGCCATTCGCTGGCTCTTCTGCTCACTGCTTCGCGCCCTTATGAAATCCTGTTTCATTTCTCTTCCTTGCCAGCATTCGCGTCTGTGGTTGGCGGCCATTTTTCCCTTTCAGTATACCGTACCAAGTCATTCTGCATTTTTATAAGTGACGGCACGTTGTTTAGGAATGGTTGTTCAGTTAATTGCAATGGAGCAAATAGGATTCGACCACTTCGTTATTTACGGAGTTGACGATTCCCGGAAGCAGATCGGTGCGTGACATGGTCGATTCATTCTGGCTTTAGGCTCCTATTGCGTGTAGCAAATAAGTCACTGGCGTGTTTGAGGATGGTATTCGGAATCTACAATTTTTACCTGGTGTTTTGGTTTAAAGCTACACAGTACTATATAAAAACACCATAGTGTCGTAAGCATTTAAGAGAAAGACACTATAGGGTCACTTTGTGATACGTGACCGGCGCTAAGTGGTCGGCGGGCTTCAAATTTGTGCATTACTATCAGCTGCTGGCGAATTCCTTGTTTGTCGGAAATAAGAAACCGCCTCCCTTTTGAGCTATAAAAGGGAGGCGGTTTGAGTCAAGCAGTAGGTATAGGGAGATGGTCACCGTTTGCTCGGTAGCATTAATCAATCCAAGGTCTAATGCGGTACGTAACCCCAAGCTTGTCGCAGATAGCTTGACATTGCATTTCTTCTTCATGGGTAATTGTTGTTGCCACAGTGCTCATGATTACATTGGGAACATACTTTTTAACGTTCTGAGCAAATTCCAGCATGGCAGGGAATGCTGCTTTCCCGTATCGGCTTCTTGTAAGGTTGAGGTACTCTTCGGCATTTGGGGTGTTGAGGCTGATAGAGACAGTGTCGATCAGCCCTTTGAATTCAGGGGCAATATCCCGCTTGTTGATGAGGGATCCTTGACCGTTTGTATTTACTCGAATGGGGATATTCCAGCGACGCTTCGCCTCGGAGGCAACTAGCTTGAGCATGTCAAAGGCTTCCGTCGGTTCCCCGAATCCGCAAAATACCAATTCTTCGTACCTGTCCATGTCAAATGCGCTGAAAGCTTCCATTACCTCTTCGAAGGTTGGTTCGTGCTCTAGCCAGAGCGTGTCTGATTTACCTACCGCATCATCGGTTTGACGGACGCAGAATGTACATGCGCATGAGCATCGGTTGGTAAGGTTTACGTACAGACCTTTATGGACTTCGTACAGGATGGTCATCGCTTTTTTCTTCATGGTTGGCTCCTTGGAGAGGCGCACACTGGTGTTTCTAAAACAGAGTGTGCAGTTTTTCTTCAAAACACAGCCCATCAGTTGGGGGCAAATTGAGTTCAATAGATCGCTTTACGCACTCTTTAACGAATGCTGAAGCTTTGTGGACGGACTCTTCAAAGGGGACGCCTTTTACTGCGTCTGCGATAAGGATTGCTGAGAATACATCGCCCGTACCAGAGCGTTGGCCTCCGAGCCGTTTAGTGGTGACGGTAAATGCTGCCCCTCTTTCCTCCCAGCATGCGTTGGTAACTTCCGTCCCTTGCTCTATGCCGGTAATGATAACGCGTTTTGGTCCTAGCTCGGTAAGTTCATGGGCAAGGGCCAGAGCATCCGTGATGGTGATGGTTTTGCTATAGGGGCGGTTAGCCAAAATACAGGCTTCAGTGAGGTTGGGGGTGATTATATCGGCTTTGGCAACCAGGTTCCGCATTCCCTCGCACATTGCGGGTGTGTAGGTTGCGTAAGGACGACCTTCGTCTCCCATCACAGGATCGACCATTACCACGTTATCGCCTGCACCAAAATCATCAATAAACGATGACACGATGTTTATTTGTTGCTCAGATCCCAAGAAGCCTGTGCAAATGCCATTAAAGTGCAGGTTTAGCTTTTTCCATTCGGCTATGTGTTCTTCCATGTAGGGGGTAAAGTCCTGAAAGCTGTAGCTGTCAAATCCTGTGTGGTTGGAGAGGATGGAAGTGGGCAGCACGCAGCATTGGACGCGCATTTGCGAGATGATGGGAAGCTGGACTGCCGCTGAGCATCGGCCGAATCCGGTTACATCGTTGATTAGGGCTATTTTCTTTTGGTTGTTGTGGCTCACAGTGATCTCTTGCTGTTTATATTTGGTTACTGGTATGACCCAAAAAGTATAGGTCAAAAAAACACGTTGGCCCCGGCAGTTTGCTGGGGCCAACGTGAGGTTTGCAAATTAATACTACCTAAGCGTAACTCCCTCTGGTAGATCGGAAGGGTCAAAAAGTTCCTCTTCTACTTGCTTTACCTCAGGTTCTGTTCTTGTTTGAGGTTCGGGTTCGCCAAATGCTTTGTTGAAGGTTTCGAAGTGAACACGAGGCACTGCGAAGACGATGTTTTCGATTGCGCCAGGATGGGCTTCAATCCAGCTTTTAAACTGGGCAATCGCTTGATTGACGGGATAGCCCTGGCGACCGCACCCGAATGCTCCGACAATGAGTGTATCAACCCCTTGAAGTGCTGCGATGTTCAGCAATGTTGCAATGCGATTTGTTAAGCAGGTGTCGCACTCTCGCTCGGATCGATGGTTTTCCAGCGCGCGTGTGCGGTTTGGCTCGGGAACGACGATAACGTCTGCCTTGCGTATTGATCCTTCGCGGTTGAAGACGACATCTTTTATATAGGCGGCGCGATCGGTGAATAGTTGTCCGCATGCGAATCCGCGGTTTTTGCTGTGATAGAGGGGCTTTATGCCCTGAAGGATGGGAAATAGGTTACTTTCGGAACAGAGTACCTGTTCGGGGCCGAAGGCGCCGTCTTCATAAGCTCCGCCAGGACGAGTAAACGATGCGGCATCAACTAGTGCGATTTTCCCCGATGCACTGTGGAGTGCAGAGGTTGCAAAAGCGGTTGTTACGTCAGTTGTGGTTATATCTGCGTTTGGTTCTGGCAATTGCGCGCTACGGGCCTCTCCATCTTCATAGATGATTGTCGATTGGATGGACTCTTCGGTTTCTTTGGAGAAAACTCCTTTTACAAACGAAAGGTGTTTGGCGGCTTGTGATGCACGCTCTTCCTTCGATACTGGCATTGTTCCTCATTTCATGGGTGATTATCGGCGGCACCGGATCCACTTGGGCATCCTTTTGCCCTATTTGCTATCTAGTGATTTTACGCCAGTGCTCATTCTGGCTATCTTGGCGTAACCAATTTGCTATCAAATAAGGGGCAATGGTGCAGCTTGGTGCTGTTGAGGCGGTTAAGTCTGCTAAAGTAAAGCCACGCCAAATACACACGATTTAAATGAAGAAAGATGGCGACAATGCGAGAAGAACGCGCAAATTTCAGATTCCTTTTGGTTGCTGCTGCCCTGCTGCTTGTTGCCGCAATCGTTACCGTTACTTCTTTTGCCTCGTTGGTGAACGCCGGTGATTCCTCTAAGGCTAATAGTGCAAACCCTGTCTACGTTTCTGGCCAGATTAATGATCTTCCAGGAAGTGAGTTGGATAGCGATTCATCAAAATAGTTTTAGTGGTTGCATGCCTGTTGTTTGATTGAGCGTTCCATCTCTATATGCTTCCATGAATTCGTTAAAATCCTGCTCATTTTGATTGGCGTACTCGTTAGCGAATGAAACTATCGCGCGGTCGAAGGTGTCGCTGTTTCCCAGATAGCCCGCTAGCGCAAACCGATTTCCTGTCCGTGCATGAGCATGGGCAAGCGTCCAGCCGCATAGTTTACCAAGTGTGGTAAGTCCTTCTGCATCAATTGAGTTCAAATCAAACGAGCCTTTTCCGTCCCATAGCTGGCGCACGTAGAAGTCATGTACTTTTCCGTCTAATCCTACTGCTCGTGTCCAGCCGAGAAAGATATCACTGGCTGTCTGCATAGCGCGTTGGCCCTCAACCACACGTTGTCCATGCTGCAGGAACGGTGACTTTCCCACGTAGCGTTCCAGTACCGACCTCTGCGCTTCCTTGATTTGCAGCACGAGCATGTCATCCGGACCGCTTCCTTCGAGTACTACTATCCATGCGCGGGTGCCGACACTGCCAACCCCAACTACTTTTCGGGCGATATCAACCGCTCGATATTGCTTCACAAGGTGTTGTTTGTCATGCGACAGGCTTTTACGGTATTCAGCGAGAACCAAGGCGATAAACTCTTCGTATTGGCTCTCACCGTGCTTGATGATAAGCGGATCGGTGCTGTTCTTAAGAAGCTCTCTCATGGGAACGATTAAGGGCGGTTGGCTAACTATGCGAAGTTTGCCTTCTTCGATTTCGGTAAACTTGGAAACAGCCCGGGCGCTGTTTTTCTTTCGTGCTTTGTCGACGACTTTATCTACAGCTTTACGGTAATTCTTCGATTCTTGATCGTAGTTTTTATTGGATAGGCTATCTATATCAGCATGGGCGTACCATACGTCAAGAGTGCCCATTTCTGCGAAGTTATTCATTGCATTATGGTATGCAGCGGCAGTTGCCGTTGACGCTGCTTTCCTCTGCTCTTTTGTGAGCCCTTGTTGCCTACCGCAGATTTCTACGCTGGTGACGAGTCTTTTGACATCCCATTCCCATGGCCCCCGAGCGGTTTCGTCAAAGTCGTTTATGTCGAAGACGAGTCGTCTTTCTGGGGACTGAAACAATCCAAAATTAGATATATGGGCGTCTCCGCATGCTTGAACCCTAATACCCGAATTTGGTGTACCAGCCAAGTCGTTTGCCATAAGCAAGGCGCTACCTCGGTAAAAAGCAAAGGCTGATTCCGCCATGCGCTCATAACGAATGGGAATCAGTTCGGGTACACGACTTTTCGCTTGCGAAAGAAGCAGGGCGATGGGGCTGGGCCGATCTTCAGGCGGATTCCATTTTGCGTGTGCTGATCGTGGCGATTTCTTTCTCAGTTCTTTCCCGCGAATTCTGCTGTCTTTTGCATTGATTTGATCATCGAAGGCAAGATTGTGCCTGATGTTATTGCGGACTTGTTCGAACTGAGTACTATACATGACGCTCTTCTTTGGTTTGCTATCCGATGCAGCGATTCAGGAAATCATTCAGTGCATTTTCATACGAAGTGGGGCAAGCAAATGATGCTTGGCAGTGTCCTGCGGATGGGGCGAAGAAAAACACGTTTCCGGTCATGCCAGTTGATACATAGGGAGAGGCCTCGGGTCTAGTCAGTGGGTCGTCTTCTGCAGTCGGTTGATCGACGATGAGGTCCGAAAGATCATCTTCGTGGAAATCTTCAGTAGTCTCTTGGGAAATAACCTCTGACCTTGCACATGAGGGGTCATCGTGATTTCTGGGGGATTTATCGTTGCTGTTGGCTTCCGTTGCGGCGTCTTTGTCTGATTCCGCTATCGAATTGGGTGTGTTAGGTTGATCAGTCGTTATTGGACGGATCTCATCCGCATTGGTTGATGTCATTTCTGTTTTGACGGTGCTTGATGCGGTGATTGGGGAGGAAGTGGCTAGTTTATCCTCTGCTTCATTTGCATTGATAATTGCGTTTGCAGCTGGAGCCTCACTTTGATTTTCATTGATTTCGGTTCGAGGCGTGTTATCTAGCTGCGTTTCGTTGTTGCTGGAATTGTGCGCTGTTTCTTGGCTCGCCAAATGCAAGGCTTTTGCTTTAAGAATTGCGATGTCTGCCATGACTTGCTTAGCAGTGACTACATCGAGAATGGTATCAACATCGCAGCCAGCGGCCTTAGCAAGGTACATGCCCATATATGGTGGCGTGCAAGCGTCTTCTTCGCCGTGCATTATAAATAATGGTGTTGAAATGCTTTGAATGCTGGGAAGTACATTTCCTTTGCCAAGGTCATATCCCCCTTTGCTCTTTTCGAGCATTATTCGGTAAAGGTCCAGCATAGGCTGTGGCTTTGCGAATCCTCTGCCAAGGCGCAGTGCGGTTTCATTCCAGACGTCGGTATACGCCGAATCGCTGACAATGGCTCGAACCTGAATAGGGAAATCCTCTTCTTCTGCAGCGAATAGTGCAGCAGTAGCCCCCATTCCAACGCCGTGGATTATGATCTGTGCTTCTTCTCCCGTTCGTGCGATGATCCAACTGCACCATGCAATGACGTCGCGTCGGTCGAGCCAGCCCGAACCCGCCCATTCTCCTTCGCTTTCGCCGTGTGCACGCATGTCGACGAGCATGATGTTGCAATCGTGAGCTGCATAAATTCGCGAGAATGCCAAGCTATCACGCCAAGAACCGCCAAATTCATGAAGCATGAGCACCCAGGGACGCAACCGTTTGGTTCCGGGTATCATGCGGCCTGCCAAGGCAGTTCCGTCGTCGGAACGTACTTGGATGCGACGGGGCGTGCGTGCGTTAACTACCCATTCGTTGACTAATACCGCTTCAGTGGCGCAATGTAGGTCTATATTCGCTGCTTCTTCGTCCGAAAGGGTTGGAGTGCTGAGCCTGATACTGGCTTTGTTGGAAGAAAGGTAGCAGCCTAGGGGATTATCTTCGCTGGGCACATCTTGACGTCCCAAGAAACGAGCTGCGGAAACCCTAACGACAATTCCCAGGATGGCTAAACAGGCAAGACATGCCGTGATGAGGGCAATCCCGATTGAAAATAATCCTTGAAAATACAGAAAGACACCTAGCATGATGACGAGCGCTGCAATGGCGGCGGCAAGTCGGGTGCGCCACATAACGGGCCTTGCATATGTTGTTCCAGCGCAGTCGATTGATTGCGTTTGGAAAGAGTTGGTGGCAAGTTCATTCATTGGTTCGTTGATAGTGCTCATGGTACCGCCTTCCTGGATTTAGGGTACTCGGTTCACCGTTTCTAGGGCGGCACTATTTATGATATTTGCCCCAAAACCGCGATAACCCCACGAAGCGGGTAGGGACTTCGCGGGGTTATCTATGGGTTCGTCGATCTAGAAGGGGAGAGGGTGCTTCCTGGAATGATTATTTCACAATCAGGACTGGACAGCTCACGTTTTCGCTGACGCTACGGCTAACGCTGCCGAGTAGCAGTTCTTTGATGCCGCTTAGGCCGCGTGATCCCATAACGACCAGATTAGCATTGGTGTTCCTGGCTTCTCCGACGATAGCGGCGGCAGCTTCTCCGGTGCAAATCTTTTCGGTAACTTCAATGCCTTCATGTTCGAGCGTCTCAGCAGCGTGCTTAGTTGCTTCGGTGGCACGTGTTGCACTGATTTCTGAAGTGCTTTCTGCAACGGAAAGTACTTCAATGTTTTCAACTCTCTTTAAATCGATGGCATGTGCAGCAAAAGTAATTGCTTCGAGAGATGCTTTAGAGCCATCCGTGGCTATAAGTAGGGTGCTTACAGAGGAATCAAGCATATGTGCCGTTTGCTTGTTGGATAGGCGTGCGGCATCGAGTCGGCAATTACGGAAGTATACCGCCCAGTTTACCGCTAGGCAGACAAGATTAATGAAGTAAACGGCAAGTACCCAGTTGATCATGCCCGATGCAAACTTTGCGGCAATGCCAGCAAGATACCCGACAGTGATGAGAAGTATGAATTGCCAGCTAGTGCCTGCGGCTGTTCCCGCTTTAAAGTTCTTGTAGGCGTTAATAGGCCATGAGAGACCGAAGCAAATCAGCATTGCGGCTTCAAGTACCTGGGCGATCACCATGATGTAATTCTCCTTGTTGGATGTGGCTATATAACGGCAACAACCCTAGTCTTTGAACACATTCATTTCAAATATCGTCTTTGCATACAACGATGCAGTTTAGGTATGATTCTTTATATGGATATTCAGCAGCTCAAATATTTTCTCGATGTTGCGCAAACTGAGCATATGACGAAGAGCGCAAAGCGCCTCAATATTGCGCAGCCGGCGTTAAGTCGCTCGGTTTCTCGTTTGGAACATGAGCTGGGGGTTTCTTTATTCAATCGCGAGGGACGTGGCTTGCAGCTTACCGATGAGGGCCGTTTGCTTCAACGCAAATTAACCCCTCTTTTGAATGAATTGGACTCGCTTTGCCAAGAGGTCAAGAGCATTCATGCTGAACGTCGCGAGGTCCGTGTTCATCTTGGAGCTGCTTCGCACATTGCCGCCGATGCGGTTGCTTCATGGATGTCGGCTGCCCCCAATCGCCGCATTTCCCTTTCTCAAACAAGTTCGCGGGATACCGAGCCTGATGTGGTTGTCGATTCGCTTTTTCCGAGCATGTGTGCAAGGGTGGAAAAGTTCTCGGAGCGTATGATGCTTGCAGCGCCTGAAAGCCTGATGTTTTCGCGTGTGCCGGTACCTCTTGATGAATTGAAGGAGCTTGATTTCATTTCGTTGTCTTCTTCTTCGGGTTTTACTCAGTTCACGAAGGAATTATGCGCTTCGATGGGGTTTGCTCCTCGCATTTCTTTCGAAAGCGACAATCCTAGCGTAGTTCGTAAGATGATTGGGCTGGGTCTTGGCGTTGGCTTTTGGCCGGAGCAAAGCTGGGGAGAGACGAAAGGTGAAGGCGTTGCGCTTCTTCCGCTTGATATCCAGCAGAGGCGCGAAGTGTATGTTTGGCTTTCGTCGTCTGCCGTCGATAACCCTTTGTCTTGCTCGTTCTATGACTACCTTTGCAATTATTTTCGGCAATGTTTTTCTTAACCGCCTCGTGTTTGGATTCCTTACCTAATCACCGCTTATTGTGCTCTGCGCACCATCAACGTGGCGTTTTTATTGAACAAATAAAAAAATGTTAAACGAGTCCTACAATAGGGAGCTGCTCTTACCCAAAATTTAAGATAGGTACTCAATGGATTTAACGGAACTGTTAAATGCGGTCGACGCCGCTGTGTGGGGTCCCCTTATGATCATCCTCTTGTTGGGATGTCATATTTACACCACTATTCGCACAAAAGTGATTCAGCGAAAATTGCCACTTGCTCTTAAGCTCTCCGTAACGAAAGACGACGGTGCCGAAGGCGATGTGAGCAATTTTGGTGCTATGGCTACCTCACTTGCTTCAACACTCGGAACCGGCTCTATCGTAGGTGTTGCTACGGCGGTTCTTTCTGGCGGTCCAGGAGCGGTACTGTGGATGTGGCTCACTGGCATTCTTGGTATGGCGACCAAATATACCGAGGTTTTCGCTGCTATGAAATATCGCGTGAAAGACTGGCGTGGTGAAATGATGGGTGGCGCCATGCATGTCTGGGAGCAGCGATACAAGCGCCCCGACGGAACAGTGCCCTGGTGGGCAAAGCTAGCGGCTATCTGGTTTGCCCTGCTTGCATGCATCACCATTTTCGGTATTGGCTCTGCTGTTCAAACCAGCGCTATCACCAGTGTCGTACGTGCAAATTTCGGATGGGATCCTGCGATCGTTTCTGCGTTCGTCTGCGGCACGGCATTATTAGTTATTTTGGGCGGCTTGCAGAAGGTCTCTGGCATATGCGAAAAACTAGTTCCCATCATGGGCGGAGCTTACATTCTGGGATGCATTTACATCCTGTTTTGCAATAGCTCCTTTCTTGTTGAGTCCTTTTGCCTCATTTTCGAATGCGCTTTTACACCCAAAGCTGCTTTTGGTGGCGCAGTAGGATCAGGCATTATGTTTGCCCTTCAATTTGGATGTGCGCGTGGTTTGTTCTCTAATGAGGCGGGTCTTGGTACCGCTCCGCTTATCTCGTCGGCTGCTGCTTCTAAGAATCCCGCTCGTCAGGCGCTTGTTGCAATGACTGGCCCCTTCTGGTGCACAGTGGTTATCTGTTTGGTGAGCGGCTTGGTGATCGTTAGCACGTTGTGTGCCCACCCTACGCTTATAGCTGATTCAGGTGTTTCGGACGGCGCGACGCTCGCCAATGCTGTTTTCGGTACTATTCCGACCATCGGAACGCCTGTTTTGATGGTCGGAATCATTTGCTTTGCGTATTCAACGATTCTCGGATGGAGCTACTACGGAGAGCGTGTGACGTTGTACCTGTTTGGACGTCGCTGGGTTCCCTTGTATATCGGTCTCTATATTTGCATGGGATTTCTTGGCGGCATTGGCGTTGGCGACATTGCTTGGACGGCAACCGATATTTCGAATGCACTGATGGCTATACCAAATATCATCATGGTTTTGCTTTGCACTGGTATGGTTGCGAAAGAAACGCAGCATTACGTTTACGATGGCAATATCGATGAAGAAGACGACCATCACGCACCAACGCTTGAGGAAAAGAGTGTGTTCCTAAGGAACAAGGCGTAACCGCTATTCAGCGCTTTTGCTAAGCCCTTCCATCTTCGAATTGTCTTGCGTCTTTTGAGCATGAGAGGCGAGGGACAATCCATTGATGATGGAAGGGCTTTTTTATTTGGTTATAGTCGCATCGATTACGGCTTCATAGATCCTTTTTCAATCAAATCCGATCTAGGCAAAAAAATCCCCGCTTGGATCTCAAGCGGGGATAGAAGAAGGGGCTTTGAGATTTACGAACGGCTAAATTTCGATTTTGGCGCCCATAAGTTTGGCGAATTCGCGACAGATCGCAGTGTTGCCGGGCCATGCAGGCGACGTGACCAGATTGCGGTCAACGACAGCTTCACTAACATCAACTTCTTTGTAAATGCCACCTGCAAGTGAAATATCGGGCCCAACGGCAGGATATGCCGTTGCGGTGTAACCCTCAAGGACGCCAGCAGCCGTCAGAACTTGAGGGCCGTGGCAAATTGCGGCAACCGGCTTGTTTGCAGCAAAGAATTCTTTGGTGATCTCGATAACGCGGGGATTTAAGCGAATGTATTCTGGGGCGCGTCCACCCGTAATAAACAAGCCTTCATAGTCTTCGGCTTTAACATCTTCGAACGAAGCGGTTAATGCGAAGTTGTGCCCACGAAGCTCCGTGTAAGTTTGCTCGCCCAAGAAATCATGTACAGCTGTTGCCACGGTATCACCGGCTTTTTTGTCTGGGCAAACGGCATCTACCTGGTAACCTAGCATCGATAAAGCCTGGTAGGGAACCATTGTTTCGTAGTCTTCAGTGAAATCGCCGCAGAGCAGCAAAACTTTCTTAGTCATGGCAGCACTTCTTTCTGTGACATGATGGCAAATCAGTATTTGCCCCGTTGAAGCTATTTTAGGCTTTAGTCTGAACGTGTTCATAACTCAAGTTGTTTTCTTTTCGTACGGCACATCAGCGCGGGCTAACGGTTTGCAATTCCCGTTCTTCGATTCAATTGGGGGCTATCGGGTCCATGAAAAAAGGGAGCCTCGCCATTCTTACGGCGAGGCTCCCTTGACGAAACCGATTGGCAGTTCTTCTAGAACAGAAGATGAGCTACGGGACAGACGATGAGCAAGCTGATGATAGTGCGTTCCAGGAACAGAATGAAGAGCTCGAGAATATTAACGGGGATCTTGGAACCCAAAATAAGGCCGCCTACCTCAGAAAGGTAAATAAGCTGGGTAACCGAAACGGTTGCAACGATGAAGCGGCTCATCGGATCGGCGATTCCCTCTGCAGCGATAACTGAAGGCGTGAACATGTCGGTGAAGCCAACGATCATCGTCTTCGATACTTCTTGCGCCTCGGGAACTTGGAGGAGCTCAAGCAAAGGCATGAACGGGGCGCCCAATACATCGAAAATAGTGGTGTAATTAGCCAGCATAAGCGCCAATGTGCCAACGCACATTACTACTGGCAATACCCCAAACCACATGCCGGCTGCATTCTTGATGCCATTCTCGAGGAATTGGCCGATACCACGATGGCTCTTTACTCGATCGACGGCAAGCGAAAGACCGTACTGCGCAGAACTGCTATATCCTTCTGGCAGAGTTTCGGGCATTGCTTTCCCCTCAACCAAATACGTGTCCTTCTTGAGGGACAAAGGGGGAATGCGGGGGACGATCAGTGCGCAGATGATGCCAACCAAGCAAATGAGCAAGTAGTAAGGACCGAAGTATTGCATCAAGTCGACTTGTGCCAATACCACAATACTGAAGGTGATCGAAACAGCTGAGAATGTAGTCGCGATAATCGATGCTTCGCGAGCGGAATAGTAGCCGCTTTCGTATTGGTTGCAAGTAAGCATAACGCCCAAAGTACCGTCGCCGATCCAGGACGTTACACAGTCGACAGCGCCTCGGC
The DNA here is from genome assembly GCA_965147435.1 of uncultured Eggerthella sp. Classification (GTDB taxonomy): domain Bacteria; phylum Actinomycetota; class Coriobacteriia; order Coriobacteriales; family Eggerthellaceae; genus Anaerotardibacter. Next base: position 108,892 of record CBCTKC010000002.1, read on the forward strand.
CAGGGATTTTGAAGAGGGGACGCATGACCTTGGTGAGAAGCGCTCCGATAAACTCGAGGAGACCGAAGTCGAGCAGAAGGGGCAGGAGCAATCCAGCCAAAAAGAAGATGATTACCAGCACCGTGAGGAGATCGCCCAAAACAAAAGCGCCGGTATTTTCACCGCCAATTATCTGAAGTGGCTCACCGTCTCCAACCATAACGCCAGCGAAGGCAATCCAAACAAACACAGCGCCAATTACGCGGATAATTACCCATGCGGGCGTGGTGGAAAAGGTGTTGTACATAAGCGGGTGTTCATCGATAAACTTCGGATGAAATAATGCAGCAACGCCTAAAACCGCTGAAATCGTAACGATGATACAGCAAAGAATTGGGAGAAAATCTGCCATACAATTGCCGATGAGGTCGGCGATTACTTTAACGATGACTGTCCAAGTGCCGTCAACTTCGACGGGAATCATGAACAATACAACGCCCAAGATGGAGGGGATGACGAAGCCCAAGATGTGCTTCCAATTGTATTTTTCCAAAACACTTCGTTTCACGCGGGGATAGATGCAGAAATGAAGAATATCAGATTTTGACAATTGGTGCTGCGTAAGCGTGCCGTTGATCGATGTTGGCTTAGTATTCAGAGTAAGTGGTGCAATTATGTACCTTGTGGCAAGGGGGAGTCATGAGCAGAATGCCTATTGTTTATTCGAACCGTTCGCGGATCGAAGAGCTTTCGAAAAACTTGTATCGTATTGATCTGCCGATGCCCGAGGGAATTGGGCAGACGAATTCGTATCTATTCAAAGCAGATGGCATTACTGACTCTGGGCGTTCTCTAATAGTTGACGCTGGTTGCGATGAACCCGAAACAAGGGAAGCCTTCGATTTTGCTTTGCGTGAGCTGGGGGTTTCTTGGGACTCTGTTGATGTTTTTATTACCCATTTTCATTGGGATCACTGCGCGGGACTTTCGCAAATTTGGAGTCCTGGCATGAAGGTGTATGGAGGCATTGACAATTACGCCGAGCGCGGGGTCCCTGTTATGTGCGCCGCTGAGATCGGAGCGCTTGAGCGCCGAACTAGCGAGGTGCACCGTGTTAGCGATACATACGATGCTTCGTACTGGGAACCTATGACACGCTCGGGAACCGTTAATCCCCCTATTACTCGTCTATTTGAAGGGGAGGTGCTATCGGTCGGTGGCTACAATTTGCACGTTCTTCAGACGCCTGGGCATGACCTGCATCATCTCTGCCTGTACGATGCAGAGAAGAAGCTGTTGGTAGGTGGCGACCAGGTTCTTTGCACTGGTTATCCTCCTATCATGGTTGAAACAAAAGCAGATCAGTTGTCTTTGTTGCTTCAACAGACCGAGCGTCTGGGGAAGCTGTCTGCCTCATTGGTCTTAACTGGACATGGAAAAGAGGGATGTGACCTTTCCACGCGCTGCGATCAGATAATTGATCATTACAAGCGTCAAACCGATAGTTTCTTAGCTTTATGTCAATCGGGGGAATGCGACCTAGGTGAGCTGTCTTATCAGTCGACTTTAGGAGATCGCCGAACGCCTTGGGAGGCCAGATCGATATTTGGGAGAAGGTCCCTTATCACTCAGACTATGGCATTTGCAACGTACTTTACGAGCAAGGGCATGTTGAGGAATGACTACGACATTATTCCTTTAAGATAGATGATCCATGCTTGCCCAATTGTTTTCGTCTCGTTTTGGAAGGTACACTACATAGTGACGTGCACCCTATGCCAAGGAGCCAATATGCCCGCATTCGATTTCGAGAGCTATATTACCGATATTCCTGATTACCCAAAGGCAGGCGTGATATTTAAAGATGTGACAACGCTGCTCAAAGATCCAGATGGGTTCGCGGCTGCCATCGATGCTATCGCTGAGCACTTTGAGGGCAGGGGCATCACAAAAGTAGTTGGTGCTGAAGCGCGTGGGTTTATGATAGGTGCCCCTGTTGCCTACCGATTGCATGCAGGATTCGTTCCTGCTCGCAAGCCGGGTAAGCTTCCTCGTGAAACCCGTTCGGAAAGCTATGAGCTCGAATATGGCTTTGATTCACTCGAAATGCATCTTGATGCAATCGATGAAAACGATATCGTGCTTGTGGTTGATGATCTCGTTGCCACGGGCGGAACCGCTGCTGCTCAGGCTCGTTTGATAGCGAAAGCAGGTGCCAAGGTTGAGGGCTTTGCTTTCTTGCTGGAGCTCGCCTTCTTGAATCCCCGTGAAGCTCTTGCTCAAAGCTCTACTGCGGAAGTTTATTCGTTGGTTTCGATAGACTAGCCTAGAACCATTTTGCAATCGGTAATTGAAGGGTGTTTATGCGCCCTTCAATTATGAGGCAAGAAGTGTAGCTAAGAAGAAGCCCAGTGCGGCTGCTCCGATGGTGCTAGCGTAAGTCGCAGCAAGGTATCCAAGGCCTTCTGCGTAATGTCGCTGCGAAACAAGCTCAACTGCTTCGAAATTCATAGTTGAAAGGGTCGAAAAGCCTCCCAAGAATCCCATTGTGAGTGCAAGATACACAATGCTATCAAGCTGCATTTGAATTGCCATTAACTCTCCTGCCAAGGTACAGGAAACAAGATTAATGAATAGGGTGGGCAATGGGAATTGCCCAGGAAAGCGAGGCTTAAGAAGTGACGTTGCCTTACTTCGGCATAGTGCACCAAATGCTCCGCCAATGCCTACTGCGAGAAATGCGGCTACGCTCATAATTAATCGCCTTTAGTTACTGTTGATCTATTTGCTAAACGTTCTTCAGCTCGTTTTCTGCGGATGCGGCGTAAGCGATGCAGCGCCAGGTAGTTTGATGCGACTTTCCCGCATAGCGATGCGATGAAGGTGATGATAATCGTTATAGCAATGTATGCTGCTGCAAGTTCAACCTCTCCGTTGCGGAAAAAACCCAGGCATTCAGTTGAGAAGGCGGAGAGGGTGGTAAAGGCGCCAACAAGGCCTATTCCCAAAGATTTCACCAAAGGACCTGGAAGATGAAGTCTGCGCCCTACGTATTGATTGATGATTTCCAGGGTAAAACACCCGAAGATATTCACGATGAGAGTCGCATAGGGGAATCCTCCTTGCGGGGGAAGAGCTAATTCAAGCAGATAGCGAAGCGATGCTCCAAGGAAACCCATAAGCAGAACTAATGGGGCAAGAGCGCGGGGTGCGCGAAGAGCAGCACTAAGGTGCGAAGCTTTATGGTTGGATGCTTCTTCCTGCATTAATGCTCGGTTCCTTAATAGATTCTCGGGTCTTTTGGCTTAACGAGTATAACGCTTGAGTTGCTATTCTCGCTCCGGCTTGGAGGTAAGGTGCCAGCCGTTGCAATAAGGGCAGCGATATGAGTGCAAGCCAGTAGTGCCGTAGCTTGCGCATGCTGAGATTGCGCTTTCTGCTTCCGATTTGCTAGTGTAACGATTCTTCGACTCGCAGGTCTTCCTGCGCAAGGCCGCTTCTTTCTCAGCGCGGTTTTTCTGCTGGCGCTTTCCCTCGTTGGCAAACAGGCTATCCATACCTCCTAAGCTTGCATTGAATTCAGCTTTCTGTTTTGACCAGGATGATCGTTTTTTGCTTCCCATTTCGCTCCCCCGGTTCATGTGTTGCGCTGTGACTCTGGTTACAAAAAAGCCGCGTAGGTAGAACGCGGCTTGTTGTGTAGGTTACTTATGGTAAAAGCGACGTTGCTCGAATTTGGGCTCGCATGAAACGTTGACACCCAACGTCCGATATAGGTTTTCGTCGGTCGGCGAAATGATAACCGAGAAATGAGCATCGCATCCCTTGAGCTTGTTTATCTGATCCATGAGTTGTGCGGCTATGGCATTGCTGCGGGAGCTGACCGCCAGCGCCAGCAAGGTTTCGTCGGAATGCAGGCGTGGGTTGGTACTCTTTAAGTGCTCGGTCTTCAAGTGGCAGATGGGAGCGATAACCTCATCGTCAATTACGAGCAAATCGTCATCGACGCCCGCCAGTGCTTTTAATGCATTCATGAGTAGGGAAGATGCGCAGCCCATGAGGTTGCCCGTCTTGCCGGTAACGACTGTGCCGTTAGGCAGCTCCATGGCACCAGAGGGACCCCCTGTTGCCTCTTCTTTATCCAAGCAGGCTTTACGCGCGGGTAGTACATCAGTGGAGATACCCACGCGGCTCATTAGCAGCTCGATCTTGTGAAGCTCTTGTTCTCCTGTACCGCTTCGTTTGCAATCCTCTGCGGAATGGAAGTAGCGACGGGCGATCTCGCGACACGATGCATCTCGGCATGCGTCGTCATCAACAATGGCAAAGCCCGCCATATTAACGCCCATGTCGGTAGGAGAGTTGTAAGGGCTAACTCCCTGGATCCGCTCGAGCATTGCTTTCAAAACGGGGAAGATCTCGACGTCTCGGTTGTAGTTGACCGTTGTCTCACCATAGGCATCTAGGTGGAATGGGTCGATGATATTGTCGTCGTCGAGGTCGGCAGTAGCGGCCTCATATGCGACGTTTACGGGATGGGAAAGCGGGAGATTCCAAATCGGGAATGTTTCATACTTAGCATAGCCCGCCTTAATACCGCGTTTGTTTTCATGGTACAGCTGAGAAAGGCATGTGGCCATCTTCCCGGAGCCAGGGCCAGGCGCGGTAACCACCACCAATGGCCGGCTGGTTTCAAGGTATTCGTTCTTGCCGTAGCCCTCGTCGCTCACAATATGGTCAATATCGTGGGGGTATCCGGCAATGGGGTAATGCAGGTAACTTGTTACGCCCAACGAATCGAGGCGGCAACGGAACGCTTCAGCCTTTGGCTGTCCAGCATAATGGGTGATAACTACGCTGCCAACATAAATGCCCATGCCCGTAAAGACATCCATCAGACGAAGAACATCTTCATCGTAGGTAATGCCGAGGTCACCGCGAACTTTGTCTGATTCGATGTGGTTAGCGTTGATGGTGATAACTACCTCAACGTCTTCAGACAGGCTTTTGAGCATACGAATCTTGCTATCGGGCTCAAAACCAGGCAGGACGCGTGAGGCGTGATAGTCATCAAAAAGCTTGCCGCCGAACTCCAAATACAGTTTGCCGCCAAACTGGCCTATGCGCTCTTTAATGTGCTCAGCCTGCAGGGCTATGTATTTGGCGTTGTCGAACCCGATCTTCATGCTTAGTGATACCTTTCCTCTATGTGCCTCTATGTTCTATTTCCTTTAAATGATACCCCATAGTGATGAATCCGCTTATGGGTTGTAAGCTCATTCATCAATATCTATTAATGAATGATTTTTGACGGGGAAGTAGCTCTATACGTTGCAGGGAAATAGAAAGTATCGAGATCGGTTAGCAGGAGCGAATCGTCAAGTTTTAGATAACTTTTGAATGGAATTTGATTCTCCTAAATCTATTGATTGGCTATCCGTCCCTTTACCCATAGGGTGCGATTACGAAAATGCAGCTATTTGCGAATGGTTTTCATTTGAGCAATTCTCTGAATCACGAATAGAAACTGAAGTCAAGAGACAATCATGCAAAACATGTTCAGAACGAGTATCGGATCTATACGGAATTTAAATACATGAGATTTGTTGGATTGGTAATTCGTGACGAACATCGCTGATTTTTGCTCAAATTGACGATGAACGGTAGTCCGGATTTGAAATGACCCTCAATAGACGCGTTCAACATCTTTTTCCTTGGAGATGCAAAATAAGTACTTGACAAGAGCATTGCTGTAAGCAGGTATCATACCTATAGGATGGGCCTATAGGTATGATCGGAACACTCTATATGATTCGTAACAAATGTGGTTCAAATAGTTTGACATTGATTTAGCCAAATCAAATAATAAATGACGGTCACTTTGTGTGAGTGCTACCTCTCCACATCAATAGCAGCGCCGGCGCAAGGTGTCCAGGTTTCAGGACATACCTAGTCTTGAAGCAATGCGCTTATAGCGCAGGCCTCCCCAAGCCAACTCACCGGTTGACCGGTAACCCCTGTCTTGACTTTCCGAGGCGCATTATCCCCCATGGATTCAAAAGGAATCCTCGATGCGAAAGGAAGGTTTCAATGGCTTCTGATGCTTTGAATTCTTCTTACCATGGCATCGCAGCTCGTTTGGACCGTATGCCCATCACCGGCTTCCACAAGAAGATTCTGTGGCTGCTCGCTGGCATTACGTTCTGCGACTCCGTTGACATGGCAGTAGGCGGTCCTATCGGTAACGTTCTTCAGTCCGAGGGCTGGATGACCCTCGAGCAGTTCGCCTTCTTCAACTCCATTACCATGGTTGGCTATCTCTTTGGTGGCCTTATGGCAGGTGCCCTCTCTGACGGCATCGGCCGCAAGAAGGCAGTTCTCATCTGCGGTTCTATCTTCACCGTGTTCTGCTTCGTTGCTGCAGGCGCTCCTGACGCAACGTTCCTGACCGGCTGCCGCTTCTTCATGGGTCTGGGCCTTGGCGCTGCGTTCCCCGCAGGCTACTCCGCCCTCACCGAGTTCACGCCTCCCACGAAGCGTGGTAAGTACCAGTCCTACGTTGGCCTGATCGCTAACTGCGGTACTTTGGTTGCTTCCGCTATGAACATGATCGTTCTGCCTATGCTTGGCTGGCGCCCCGTGTTCGTTATCTGCGGCTGCATCGGTCTCGTTGTTGTAGTTCTCTGCTTCGTATTCCTTGAGGAGTCTCCTCGTTGGCTTGCTATGAAGGGCCACAATGCTGAGGCTGACAAGATCGTTTCCCACCTTGAGGAAAAGACTTCCGCCAAGGGCGTAAACGTACCTGCCGTACCTGAGGAAGAGATCCACAAGCGTGAACAAGCAGAGGTTGTTAAGGAGCTTCCCTGGGCTTTCCTCTTCAAGAAGAAGATGATCACCCGTACGCTTACCGCTATGTTCCTTTGCTTCACGATGAACGTGCTGGTATATACCGTTATTTCTTGGACTCCTACCATTTTGACCAAGAATGGCTTTGACCCGCATATGTCTACCACTCTTACCGTTGTAATGCAGTTGGGCATTCCTGTTGGTGTAGGTCTTCTGACTTTCTATGTTGAGAAGGTAAATCGTAAGGTTATCCTCTGCACCACTTACGTGCTCATTGCTATCATCGGTCCCATTTGGGCTTCTTTGCCTACCGACAATGTGGCACTCATCATGTTCGTTGGCTTCCTGCTCTGCGTCTGCACCTTCACCAACTCCGTTACCACCGCAGCTATCTACCTGTCCGAGCCTTTCCCGACGGCTTGCCGTATCCGCGGCGCTGGTGTTGCTAACGCCTTCGGTCGCCTTGGCTCCATCTTTAGCCCGATGTGGATTGCTTACCTGATTACCACTTCGGTTGGTACGATGGGCGTATTTGCTATCAATGCATGTCTGTGCATCTTCATGGCAATCTGGCTGGCTGTATTCGGTGTTGAGACTCGCGGCCGTACGCTCGAGGACATCACCAAGGGTCTGCTCGACGACTAGTTGATAAGCCAGATCGTTTCGAACGTATCCATAGCTTTAAAAAAAGAGGAGCTCTAGGGGGAGCTCCTCTTTTTGCATTTATGGGAGTATTCATATTTTGCGTCGTGTGCCTGCTCGGTACGAATTCGATACGAAAACTGTGCACTAAGCTTTTCTCGGTATAAGCTTTTAAAGAGTTGCGATAATCGAATGAGTAGCATCGAGGCTCTATGGATATGAGCTGCTCTTGTCGTTGAACTTGCAGAATAAAACAAGCCCCATAGGCCATCGGGCCTATGGGGCTTGCAGTGCTGGGTCGCGAGCAGGAGGGCTATTCGAGACAATGCATCATTTCTATGGCAAGTGCGGCGCAATCGTGAGCTGCTTTAGCTTCGAACGTAGGATAGTCGACACTTGCCGAACCGTCAGCTTTGTCCGAGATCGCACGCACTATTAAATAAGGTACCGCGCTCAGATAACAGGTTTGAGCAATCGCTGCGCCTTCCATTTCGCAGCAGCTTGCCCCAAATATTGTTTTGATCCGTTCTTTTTCTTTTTCCTCGCGTACGAATCTGTCGCCTGATGCAACACGGCCTTCGTGGGCGGTGAGGTCTAGCCTCGATGCTGCGGATTTTGCGGCATTGCGTAGTGTTTCCGAGGCAGGGTAAGCTGCAACTTCTATTCCTGGGGTTTGTCCTGGCTCGTATCCCAGGTTTTGAACATCCATGATGTGGTTTACTGAGTCGGTTGAAAGCACTACATCGCCAATATTAATGTTAGGGTCAAGTGATCCTGCGATGCCGGTATTGATAACAGCATCGGTGGAGAAAGAGGTAATAAGTACTTGGGCGCATAATGCGGCATTTACCATGCCAACACCGCATTGGACCACGACAACGGGAGTTCCGTTGAGGTTTCCCTCGTAAAAGTCTCTGCCCGCAATTGTGTTCATCGAAACTGCACCCTGACGTTTCATCGTCTGGATGAGCAGGTCTATTTCAACTTGCATTGCTCCAATTACGCCAATGCGTTTATATGGGGATGTATTTGCCATAATGAGCTCCTAATTCAGGAGGGCGGGGTAGTGGGTATGCGCTTCATCAAGGTTAGAAAGCGTCTTTGTTACGTATCGCTTTGCCCACCATTGGGCTTGCGCGAGATCTGAGTCATGGTAGTTACCGCATTCTTCGGGTTTGGCTCCTGGGATCTCGCCCTTGAAGTCACGCGCAAACTCAAACAATCGTGTTACTAAGCTAGCAACATCGTTTGACTCATAGGCGCCAAATACGACTAGGTAAAACCCCGTACGGCAGCCCATGGGTCCAAAATAGATGACGCGATCTTTCCACTCGGTATCATTCCGAAGGAAGGTAGCACCAAGATGCTCGAGTGCGTGTACTGCTGCCGTGTCCATTACCGGCTCACGATTTGGGGCGGTCATACGCAGATCGAAGGTAGTGGTGATGCATCCTGTTGCCTCGTCGGCATCACTGCGGGATACGTATATGCCTGGTTCGAGGACATTGTGATCAACGGAAAAACTGGCTATTCGCTCCATAGGTACTTCTTTCGTATTGTGTGATGAATAGTGGGCTATAAGGTTCGTTGGATCGTAAGTAAGTGTTCGAGATCGCTGATTCGCTCTTCAAGATCAGCTCCTTCATCGGTCTGCGACACAAGAACTTGGTGGTCGTGTTTGGTTATGGGGCGTATGCTGCTTTTGAGGTCGATATGCTGTTCAATTGCGATGTTCGTGCCCACAAATGGCTCATGCGTAGCGAGCGATATGCCCTGTGCGTCGGAAACGAGCGTGAACCCTGCAATGCCGGTAGTTTTCTGGTAGGCAGCTGACATGCCTCCGTCGATTACTACAACTTTGCCGCCACATTTCACGGGATCTTCTCCGTCTTTGACCTTAACGGGGACATGTCCGCAAACGATGCGGGCCTTGGCTGGATTCATGCCAAAATCTTCGAATATGCCATCTACGACATTTTCGTTCTCGTAAAGCTGGTAGAAGGGATTCTTCACTTCTTTGCGCGCTTCTTTTTCGGCAATTAGGTAAAGCTCAAATGTTGCCATTTTGCTTTTTGCAAATAACGGTGAACCGACACCTAGCCACAAATACCACAGTAGGTCGGCCCCTTTCTTTTGGGCTGCTGGATCCGGGTCGGAAAAAGCGGCGCGGACGTAGTGGTCCACCGCGTCGAACAGCTCGCGTCCTTTCATTTTTTCTCCGTAGAGATTGGTTTCCCTTAGGCTCCCATCTGCGTTCAGGGGGACGCATGCGTGGAACATCAGCGTGTTGTTCTGGATTTTGTAAAGGCTGCCTCGTTCAAGGAACAAAGCGATGTGACGCTGAAGCTTTTCGCATTTTATGAAAGCTTCTTCAAGGCTCTGCATGACAGCTTCTTCTTCATCTGTGAGTTGGTACGGATCGTTCCAATCTACAGTCGGGAAGACCGTGTCGGTGAGTTTATATTCCACACCATCGACGGCAATGGTGTTCGTTTCTCGATTGATCTTGTGCAGCAATTTTCGATCTTCGAGTTCGAACGATGGATTGTCGTCAATAAGCTTGGCTTCGACCTTGAACTGCAGGATTGCCATTGCTTTTTGTATCTTTACGTTTAGATCGTATTCCTCGGCGCTTAATCCGGGATCGCCTTTGAGTTTGAATGCTACACAGGGGTCGTCTTTGTAAGCCTTGGAAGCAAAGTTTGCTAAGGGCAGGATGTTGATTCCGTAGGCATCGCTCAAAATAGATAAATTGCCGTAGCGAGCACAGTTGCGTACTACGTGAGCAATGCATCCTCGTTGTCCAAGCGCAGCGCCCATCCACACTACGTCATGGTTGCCCCATTGGATATCTATTTCGGGATGTGCTTCGATTTCGTCCATGATCAAGTCGGGATTAGGGCCGCGGTCGTAAACATCTCCCACGATGTGGACTTGGCTTGTCGCCAGACCCTGAATTGTGATGCACAATGCCCAAGCTAAATCGCGTTCGGTTGCCGTATCGAACGCGGCGTCAAGAAGCAATGCCTTGCGACTAGCGCTGTGCTCTGCGGACAAAATTTTTTCGACAATAGGGCCAAATGGTTTTGGACATACATCAAAAATTGCTTCAGAGGGCTGGAGCTTCGCAAAGCTAGCACATAGGGAGACAAGATTGCTAAAGGTGTTCCGGAAATCGTTGTCATTCAGTTGTTCGATGGATTCTTCGGGGTAATAAACCAAGGTTGCAAGGGCGCTGCATCCATCTTCATCGAGGGAATCGCTGAATAGCGCATCAATGTGCTTGCGGATAGAGCCACAGCCATTCCGGAGTATGTGAGAAAACTCTTCGTATTCTCCATGGACGTCGGAAATAAATAGCTCTGTTGGTTTAGGGAATCCCAGCTCTTCACGTTCGGCAATGATTTCCATGGCCGTTTCCTCTGGAGTTGTGAATAGCTGCGAAAGGAGTCCCAGGTAACGCTCTTGTGCGTATGCCATTGCTTACCTCCTGGTAGGTTAAATTCCAATGATTTTATTTTACTGATATAAAAGCTGGATTGTACGAAAGTATCTTCTCGTTTGATTTTCTTGCTTTCGCTATAGGTTTGTGCCTTTTGATGTGGTCTTATCATTCTGAACATGTTCACTTGAGCATGGAATAGATATACACTGAACTGCGATGGAAAACACGTTGAGAGGGGTACATGATGGCAGTTAATCGATTTGTTCTTAATAACATTTCCTACCATGGTGCTGGTGCAATCAAGGAAATACCTGGTGAAATCAAGCGTCGTGGTTACAAAAAAGCACTCGTTTGCTCGGATCCTGACCTGGTCGGCTTTGGTGTTACCGCTAAAGTCACCGATGAGCTTGATAATGAAGGGATTGCCTGGTCGTTGTATGACCGTATAAAGCCAAATCCAACTATTCAAAACATCAAGGATGGTGTTGCTGCTTTTAAGGCGTCTGGAGCCGATATGATCGTGGCCATTGGCGGAGGCTCTTCTATGGATACCGCTAAAGGCATTGGAGTAATTGTCGAAAATCCAGAGTTTGAAGACGTGGTTTCCCTTGAGGGGGTAGCTGATACCAAGAAGCATGCAGCATTTACGATTGCGGTTCCTACCACCGCTGGCACTGCAGCCGAAGTTACGATCAACTATGTTGTTACTGATCCAGATAAGGTTCGTAAATTTGTTTGCGTTGATGTGAACGATATTCCTGATGTTGCTATTGTCGATCCCGATATGATGGCATCCATGCCAGCTGGCTTAACCGCTGCTACTGGCATGGATGCGCTTACCCATGCCATTGAAGGCTATACCACTAAAGGGGCTTGGGAGCTTTCTGACATGTTTCACCTGAAGGCTATCGAGTTGATCTCGAAGAATTTACGAGATTCGGTCAAAGAAGCGAAAGCGGGAAAACCCGGCTCTGGGCGAGAAGGCATGGCTCTGGGACAGTATATTGCGGGTATGGGCTTTTCTAATGTTGGTTTGGGAATCGATCACGCTATGGCTCATACGCTTTCCGCTCACTATGACACGCCCCATGGGGTCGCTTGCGCGATGCTTTTACCTATCGCCATGGAATTCAATAAGCCAGTAGTTGCTGATCGTTTGGCAGATGTTGCCGTTGCGATGGGCGTCGATACTAAAGGGATGGATAGCGAATCAGCAGCTGATGCTGCTATCGAAGCGGTACGTAAACTTTCGTTCGATGTCGGTATTCCTACAGTTTGTGATGGCCTCACTGAAGCAGATCTTGATCAGCTTGCATCTGATGCGATGTCCGATGCCTGCTTCCCAGGCAACCCTCGCGATGCGAGCCATGAGGAAGTGGTAGGCCTCTTTAAGAAGATTATGGGTTAGTTGTTCCTTGTCTAAGTCGGCCCCTGGATGTAAATCCAGGGGCCGTTTTTTTGTTGACCACCAAGGTCCAATCGTTGTGACAGTGGATGCTATTTGGGCCAATGCGGCCAATAAATTGCGGTTTGTTTCATTGAGGTAACACTCATGATTCTTCGGTGTTACGAGGCTTTTCCGTCATCGTTAACAAATGCATATAACGTCTTTTGAACGTGTTACGAGTGCAAAGATCGTCTTGTCGAAAATGTGCTCGTTAGTAACAAGTTTAGGAGGTATGCGCAATGCTTGACACAGGAGCAACCGCATTCATGCTGGTAAGCGCAATGCTGGTCTTTCTTATGACTCCAGGCGTTGCATTTTTTTACGGCGGACTTGCGCGTCGTAAAAACGTCGTCAACACCATGTTCATGTCGTTCGTGATTATCGGGGTGGTGGCAATCGTTTGGATCTTGGCCGGATGGAGCCTGGCCTACGGTGGCGATGGGTCTAATCCCTTTTTCGGTGGTTTTGACCAACTGGGATGTATGGGCGCTGTGACTGACATGCTTGCTGAGGCAGTCGATCCCGGCGATTCGACCTATCCTGCAATCGTTGACATTGCGTTCCAGGCCGCATTTGCCTGCATTACTGCTGCTATTGTCGGCGGCTCTCTTGCTGGGCGTATGAAGTTTGGCGCGTTTGTAACCTTTATTACCATCTGGATCCTTCTGATCTATGCCCCTCTTGCTCATATGGTATGGGGCGGCGATGGTAGCTTTATTGGCGACCAGATTGGTGCACTCGACTTTGCTGGTGGCGATGTTGTTCATATCAGCTCTGGTCTTACCGGTTTGGTTCTTTGCCTTCTTCTTGGAAAGCGTCGTATCTTCGGTGCGGTCAACCATCGTCCCCACAACGTTCCCTTTGTAGTTTTGGGCGCAACCCTGCTTTGGTTCGGATGGTTCGGTTTCAACGGCGGTTCTGCTTTTGCTGCTGATGGCATTGCTTCCTTGGCCTTGCTTAACACTTTCGTCGCCTCTGGCACCGCAATGATTTCCTGGATGATCGTTGAGACGATCAAGACCGGTAAGCCCACCCTCGTTGGTGCTGCGACGGGTCTTGTTGCGGGTCTGGTTGTTATCACCCCTGCAGCTGGTTTTGTTGAGCCTTGGGCATCTATCGTTATGGGTCTGATCGTATCCCCCGTATGCTACTTCGCAATCTCCTTCTGCAAGGCTAAGATTGGCTACGACGATGCCCTTGACGCTTTCGGTTGCCATTGCGTAGGCGGCATTGTAGGCGGCATTCTTACTGGCATCTTCTGCGTTCCTGAGTTGTCTTGGACTGATTTTGGCGGTCTTATTTATACTGGCGATCCTACGCTTCTTGGAGCACAGTGCTTGGGCATCTTGGTCACCATCGTTTTCGTTGCCGTTGGCTCCCTCATCATCGGCCTTATTGTGAAGGCGATCTTTGGTGGTCTTCGCGTAACCAAGGAAGAGGAAGCAGCAGGTATGGACATGACGGCTCACAGCGAATCCGCATACCCCGCCTTTATTGGCTTGGATTAATAGAAGGGAAGTGTTTGACCAATGAAGCGTATTGCAGCAGTCGTTCGTCCTGAAAAGCTCGAGCCTTTGAAGGAAGCGCTCTTTCAGGCAAAAATTTCCGGAATGACCATCTATCAGGTTCACGGTTGCGGAAACCAGCACGGTTGGAAAGAGTACTTCCGTGGCAGCGAGGTCTTTCTGAATATGATCCCGAAGGTCAAGTTCGAGATCATCGTTGAAGATTCTCGCGTTGATGAAATCGTCGATGTGATTGTGAACGTTGCACGTACTGGAGAAGTTGGAGATGGCAAGATCTTCATTTCTTCGATCGACAGTGTAGTTCGTGTCCGCACTGGTGAAAAAGACGAAGCGGCGGTTTAACCTCTCCTGTAAGGGAAACTCAACACCTCTCACACGCTGCTAAGTCATAGAGAAGGGGCCCCTGCCAATAGGCTGGGGCCCCTTTGCGTTTTGGGAATGCTGAGTATGAGTGGAAAATGATAGGGTATCGACAATGTTTCTTATTGGTAACAAGCTTTGATATGCGTGTTGATCGGCGCCGTTTACCGAAAAATGCGCTATAGTTCTATCGTTAGTAATGCAGACATAAGAAAGGATCGCAAGATGACTCGCAAGATCGCTATCTTCGACACAACCTTGCGCGACGGTGAGCAGTCGCCGGGCGCCTCCATGAACTCCGAGGAGAAACTGGTTATTACGCGTCAGCTACTGCGTCTTAATGTCGATGTCATTGAAGCGGGCTTTCCTGTGTCTTCCCCTGGCGACTTCAAGTCGGTTCAGCAGATTGCGGCAGAGGTGGGGGATCGCGCTGTTGTCTGTGCTCTTTCCCGCGCAGTCGAAAAGGACATTGACTCGGCCGCTCGAGCATTAGCCGAGTGCAAGCGTCCTCGCATCCATACTGGTATTGGCGTTTCTCATAGCCATATTTATGACAAGCTTCGTACCACTCCCGAAAAAATTCTCGAACGCACTACGGCTGCTGTTAAATACGCCAAGAAATACGTTAACGATGTTGAGTTCTATGCTGAAGATGCGGGTCGCGCCGATTATGAGTTCCTCACTAAAGTGGTTGAGGCCGCTATCTCCGCTGGTGCAACTGTTATCAATATTCCTGATACTACGGGATACTCTTTGCCTGATGAGTTCGGTCGTCGCATCAAATACCTGATGGAGCATGTCTCCAACATGGATAAGGCAACGCTTTCCGTTCACTGCCACAACGACCTTGGCATGGCTACTGCACTTTCTCTTGCGGGCGTTGAAAACGGTGCAGGTCAGATTGAGTGCACCATCAATGGCCTTGGTGAACGTGCTGGTAATACCGCCATGGAAGAAGTGGTTATGGGTATTAAGATGCACGGTAAGGAGCTCAACGCTCACACCGACATCAACACTCGTGAGTTTGTTCGTGCATCTCGACTTGTTTCCTCCATCACTGGCTTTATCGTTCAGCCCAATAAGGCTATTGTTGGTGCCAATGCCTTTGCCCATTCTTCTGGTATTCACCAGGATGGCGTTATTAAGGCTCGTGACACCTATGAGATCATTGATCCCCGTGAAGTTGGAGCAGGTCAGAGCTCTATTATTCTTTCAGCTCGTTCTGGTCGCGCTGCTCTTCGTCATCGTGTTGAGGCTTTGGGCTATCACATTGAGGGACAGGCTTTCGAGGATCTCTATAACGCATTCCTCGATCTTGCCGACAAGAAAAAAGAAGTATACGACGAGGATCTTGAGTCGCTTTTGGGCGAGCATGGCCGCAACCAGGTTGCTCACTATACCCTGAAATCGGTTCAGATTTCATGTGGCAAGCCCCTTACCCCGACGGCAACCGTTACTCTTGCCGACCCTGAAGGCCGCGAGTTTGTTGCATGTTCGATCGGTACCGGTCCTGTTGACGCTTTGTACCAGGCTGTTAACCAGATTGTCGATATCGAAAACGAGCTTTCCGAGTTTGCGGTCCAGAGCGTTACGCGTGGAATTGATGCTTTGGGCGAGGTAACTATTCGCGTTACCGCTGCAGACGGTGAGGTGTTTACCGGTCGTGGAGCAGATGGCGATATCATTGTTTCTTCTGCTAAGGCATATATCAATGCGCTCAACCGCTTGATCTCTCATAAGCAGGAAAAGGCACAATAATTTGTATTGCCTCGATTGCGGGACAAAGATTGACGATGGCGAGCTGCAGTGTCCTCACTGCGGCTCGCTTGTCAATGACATGAAAGCTCGAATAGCTGCCGCTGAAGAGATAATTGTATACACCGATGCGGTGTCGCCTTCGCAGACGTCTAAGCTGCCTTTGGTTTCTGAGCGCTCCTACCAAGATTATTTTGGTAATCCGCTTGATCCTTCTGATGAGGTTGACCCCTCAAAGGTGACTAAGTCGGCAAAGGATCTAAAAGCAATACCAACCATTGGTGATGAGGATCCTTTTATCACTAAGCCGATGCAGCGTATTGTCGCTGATACTGGACAAGTTGTTGCGGATGTTGATCGTGAGCCGAAAGCATACCGTCAAGCTCAAAAGCGTCGACGCTTTCCGATAAGACAAATTGCTATTGGCGTTTTGCTTATTGCGGTTCTAGCTTGCGTATTGGTCTTTCGCTCTGAAATCCAATCCGCTATCCAGGCTTTTGATTCACCTGGGGTAAAAAATGATGCGACTATAGCGCAAAATGACCAGGATGCAGCCTCGTCAACTGAACAGTCGCATTCGGAAGGGGACTTCTCGTCCGATCTATCGTATGCCTATGCAGATCTTGCTTCCTTGCGAACTGAAGTTGATGGAGCCGTGAATGATCTGGAGGGATATTATCGAGTCTCAAGCAGTGAAACGCGTGGTAGCTATGCCGATAAATGCGTTTCTTTAATCGATGAAATCGCCCAGGAGCGTTCTGAGCTTTCGTCCTCAAGGGAAAAAGCTCAAATTAGCCAAGATAGTGAGCTCTATGGTAAATATCAGAAGGTTGATGAGTTATATGGCTACCTTCTTGATAGGTTAAGTGTGATTTCGCAATGCTGGGAAGTTAGCTTGAGTTTTGATAATCCCAAGAAACACGATTCTGAGATCCTGGCTCCGCTCAAAACCGATTTAAAGGGAGGCAATTCGGTTTCTGAAGCGGCATTCGATAAACTTTATCCTGAAGCCGATCCTTCGAAATAGTGTTGATTGCAAGCTTTATTCAAATGCCACTCCCTTAAACAGCAAAGGGGGTGGCATTGGTGATCAGTTTATGATATAAAAATGTACGCATGTGAAAACATGATTGCTTTCGATGTTGGAGGAAGTGGGTTTTTACCCGCTTCTTTTGTTTGTTCGGGGTTTTGAAGGAGGGACTACGTGCTAAGTGCAAAAGAGCGTAAGTTGCTTGAGGCATTGGAGCCTTTGGCTGCCGCCCATAATGTTGAAATCGTCACCGTTGAGGTAGTCGGTTCCCGCAAAGCTCCCACAATTCGTGTTTACTTGGATTGCGATGGCGGAATCGGCTTTGATGAGCTTGCCGCCTCGCAAAAATGGGTTAACGAATTGATGGACGAACTCGATCCGTTTCCGGGTGCTTACACGCTTGAGGTATCCTCTCCTGGCATAGATCGTCCTCTTCGTACTCCTGAGCATTTTCAGCGCTTTGCTGGTGAAAAGGTGCAGCTAACACTTACTGAGCCGTACCAGGGCAGGGCAAAGTGGACCGGCAAGCTTTGTGGTATGCGCGACGAAGACGTTCTTGTCGAAGTCGATGGCATCCAGGAAGCATTGCCTTATGCGCATATTAAGAAGGCGCACATTATCGGTACTATAGATTTCAGCGGGTAGAAAGGATTTTTTACCATGGCAGCATCTGAATTGATTGAAGCTCTGCAGGCGTTGGCTCATGAGCGCAAGATCGATGAGTTTTACCTCATCGAGCGCCTGGAAGCTTCCCTGGCTAAGAGTTATCAACATATTCTTGATCTCGAATATGATGCTCGTGTTACTATCGACCGAAACACGGGCAAGATTTATGTATACGAGCTTGTACCCGTTGGTGAACCTGATGAGGAAACCGGCGAATATACCGAGTTTGAAGAGCGTGACGTAACGCCTGATGACGTAAGTCGAATTGCGGCGCTTAACGCTAAGAATGTTATCGGTTCCATCGTGCGTGATGCGGGCCGCCAGTCTATCTATGAGGAATTCTCTAGTCGCGTTGGCGATCTGGTTACGGGTACCGTTCTTCAGGGAACCCCTGATTTCACTATCATCAAGATTCGTGATGGCGTTGAAGCCGAGCTTCCTCATTATGATTTGAAGCGAAATCCTGACGAGCGCAACGAACGTCCCCGTAACGAGCACTACCGTCATAACCAGCGACTTAAGACTTTGATCGTTGAGGTTCGCGATCCTAGTTCTGACTTGCCTAAAATGCGCGGTGAGCATACTCGCCCCTCGATTGTTGTTTCCCGTACGCATCCCGACCTGATTCGTCGCCTTTTCGAGATCGAAGTGCCCGAGATCTATGATGGCTTGGTTGAAATCAAGTCTATTGCTCGCGAGCCTGGCGAACGTTCAAAGGTTGCTGTCGCTTCACGCGAGCCCAACCTTGATCCGGTAGGTGCATGCGTGGGACCAAAGGGGTCTCGTGTGCGCATGGTTGTTGAAGGATTGCGCAACGAGCGCGTTGATGTGATCCAGTGGAACGAAGATCCAGCTATATATGTCGCTAATGCTCTTTCGCCTGCCCGCGTAACCCGTGTCGACATTGATGATGAGAACAATTACGCTACAGTTATCGTGCCTGATGATCAGCTTTCGTTGGCTATTGGCAAGGAAGGCCAGAATGCTCGCCTTGCAGCTCGTCTTACTGGTTGGCATATTGACATCAAGTCTGCTTCCTTTGCCGGTGAGCCGCTTGTTGCCGATACCTCGCTTATAGATGAGCCTTTGGAAGAGGAATCCGAGGATGGCTTGTGCGCCTTCGAGGCCGAAGACGGTACTCGTTGTCGCAATCATGCACGTCCTGGATATCGCTATTGCGGTATCCACGCCGATCTGGAGGAAGGGGAGTAGCTTGGCAAACGTGGCTGGAAAGACACGTCAGCGTACCTGTATTGTGTGCAGGGAATGCAATGCGAAAAGCGATTTACTTCGTGTTGTTCGTACGCCTGAAGGCGCGGTCGTATTCGACCCTACGGGTCGTATGAATGGTCGCGGCGCATACGTATGCAGCGTTGCATGCCTTGATAAGGCCATGAAAACCAAGCGCCTCGATTCAGCGCTAAGAACGAAGTTGACAGAAGAAGATTGCGAGCGTATCGCCCAGCAGCTGCGTGAGGCGCTCTCGAATGAGGATAAGTAGACGAGGAGACCATATGCCTGGCATGCGTGTACATGAATTGGCTAAGGAATTTGATATGACCAGCAAGGAGCTGCTCGATCGCTTGGCGGAGATGAAGATCCCCGCCAAGAGTCATGCCAGCATTCTCCAGGATGCCTATGTGCAGAAGGTTCGTAAGAATCTTGAGCCTGAGATCAAGCAGCGTGCGGGCAAGCTCGAGGACGAAGAGGCTCAGAAGCTTGCTGACGAGCAGGCAAAAGAAGCAAAGCGCAAGGCTGAGGAAAAGGCCGAGCGTCGTGCTGCGGTTGAGAAGGAACGTGAAGCCCGTGAAGCTGAACGTGCCCGCCGCGAAGCTAAGGTCCACAAGGATGAAGAGGCTCCTGCCAAGCGTAAGATCTCGTCCTCTCCGTTTGAGAGCCTTGCGTCTCAGATTGAGCGTGAGCGCGAACGCGTAGAGCGTGAAGCCGCAGAGGCTCGTGAACGTGCTGCAGCCGCAGCACGTGCTGCCGAAGTCGCCAAGAAGCAGGCGGTTGAGGAAGCGCTTCACAATCGCAATAACCGCAAGCATGCTAAAACGGCTTCGCCTGCCAAGAAGCACGCGCCTAAGGCTGCACCAGTTTCCACTGGCTCCAATTTCTCTTCATTGCTTAATCAGATTAACAACGAGCGCGAGCGTTTGCAGAATCAAAAGCAGGAGGCTGCTGCTGCAAAGAAGAACTCTCGTGACAACAATCGCAAGGGTAAAAAGAATCATCGGAAGGGTTTTGAGCCTTCTGTGCCGGAGCTCGAGAATGCCAACAACGAAGCTCCTGCTGAAGATCGTTATGCCCAGATGGCCGTTCAAGCAGAAAAGCTTCAGCGTGATAAGGTGCTTGCTGAGGCTCGTGCTGCCGTTGAAGCGGCTAGCCATGACGGGCAGGGTCGTCGTAAAAAGCGCAAGGAAAAGCGCGAAGCCGAGGCTCGCGAGCGTGCAGAGCAGGAAGCATTGGAGAAGGGCTTAGATCCCTCGTTGGTTCTTGACGACTCTGTTGTTGAGATCCCCCAGGGTTCTACGGTTGCTCAGTTCGCCGAGCTTGTTGATGCGTCCCCGAATGACGTTATCAAGCGTTTGTTCCTTCTCGGCTCTCCTCTCACCCTTACCCAGACCATGAGCGACGATTTGGTTGAACTTATTGCGGATGACCTTGGTCGCAAGGTTCGCGTCGTTTCTCCCGAGGAAGAGTTTGCTGTCGTTTATCACGATTCAGAAGAAGACCTTTTGCCTCGTCCGCCTATCGTTACGGTTATGGGCCACGTTGACCACGGCAAAACATCGCTTCTTGACGCAATCCGTCAGACCGGCGTTGCACAGAGCGAGGCAGGCGGCATTACTCAGCATATCGGTGCTTCTGTTGTTAACATCAATGGACGTCAGATCACCTTTATCGACACTCCTGGCCACGAAGCGTTTACCGCTATGCGTGCTCGCGGTGCTCAGGTAACCGACGTTATTGTTTTGGTGGTTGCGGCAGATGACGGCGTTATGCCTCAGACCATTGAAGCTATCAACCACGCTAAGGCAGCGGATGTTCCGATCGTTGTTGCGGTTAACAAGATCGATAAGCCTGGTGCCACGCCCGATCGTGTTCGTCAGGAGCTTACGGAATACGGCATTATCCCTGAAGAGTGGGGTGGCCAGAACATGTTCGTTGATATTTCGGCGAAGAAGCGCTTGCATATTGACGATCTTCTTGAGACCATCCTTCTTCAGGCTGACGTGCTTGAGCTTAAGGCTAACCCCAACGCCCCTGCCTCCGGTTTTGTAATTGAAGCTAACCTTGACAAGGGTCGAGGCCCTGTTGCCACCATGCTCATCAATCGCGGTACGCTACATCCTGGCGATGTAGTTGTTGCTGGCACCTCTTACGGTAAGGTTCGTGCGCTGATCGATCCTCGTGGTTCTCATGTTGATGCCGCTAAGCCCGCTGATCCGGTTGAGATCCTTGGTTTGAATTCTGTTCCCACTGCTGGTGACGAATTCCGCGTGTTTGAGGATGAGCGCGATGCTCGCCGTTTGGCTGAGGAACGTGCATTGCGCGCTCGTTTGGCAAAACAGGAAGCTCGTTCTCATATGAGTCTGGATGACTTGTTCTCTCGTATTGAGGAAGGCAAGACCACTGATCTTAACCTTGTTGTTAAGGCCGACGTTCAGGGCTCTATCGAGGCGCTGCGCGATGCTTTCTCGAAGATGGACCAGTCTGAGGTTAAGATCAATATCATCCATGCTGCTGTCGGCGGCATCACCGAAACTGACGTTACGCTTGCTGCTGCTTCGGATGCTATCATCATCGGCTTTAACGTTCGCCCGACTGGCAAGACTCGAGAAGTTGCTGAGCGCGAAAAGGTAGACATCAGGTTGTACCGTGTTATCTATCAGGCCATTGAGGATATTAATGCTGCTCGCGTTGGTCTCCTTTCGCCTGATATCGTTGAAAAGGATACGGGCATCGCAGAGGTACGTGACACCTTTAAGGTGCCTAAGGCCGGCACTATTGCGGGTTGCTACATCACCGAAGGCGAGCTTAGTCGCGATGACCAGGTGCGCATTGTTCGCGATGGTACGGTTATCTACGAAGGCAATATCGGTAGTCTCCGTCGATTCAAAGACGACGTTAAGACTGTTGCACGTGGCTATGAGTGCGGTATTGGCATCGAGGGTTACCAGGACCTCAAGGTTGGTGACACTATCGAAGGCTTCCGTACCGTTGAAGTCGAAAGGACCGAATAACTATGAAGCAAGGTTCTTCCAGCCGAAAGGTAAATGAGCAGGCTCGTGAAGTCATTGCAAGTATCCTGCTTTTTGAGATTAGCGATCCTCGTTTAAACATGGTGACCATTACGTCATGTGAGGTTAGCTTTGATCGTAGCGTAGCTAACGTTTATTGCACGACAGAGCCGTCGCGCTATTTGGAGGTTGCTGCTGCGTTTGAAGCTGCTGGCGGCAGGATTCGTTCCCTTATGGCAAAGAAACTGTCTTGGCGCATGGCTCCAGAGCTTCGTTTTATGCTCGACTCCAGTGTTGACGAGGCAGAACGCATCGCAAGCGCACTTGCGCGCGATGCTGCAAGGAATTCATCAGACGAAGAGGAATAAGTGCCTACCCCTCAGACGAATACTTCGCTGTCCAAAATCGCCGAGCGCCTTAGTGCGCTCGACGATTTTGTGATATGCGGTCATATCAATCCCGATGGCGATTGCTTAGGTTCGCAGTTAGCGTTATGCCATGCCTTGCGCGCAATGGGTAAAACCGCCCATTGCGTCCTGGCAAAAGCTGATCCCATTGAAGCAAACCTTATGTTTCTTCCAGGCGTCGAGGAGATTGAGGTTGCTTCAGAATATCAAGGGCCCATTTCAGTATTTATTGCGGTTGATGTACCCACAGTAGAGCGTATCGGGTTAGCGGTTGAGCTTCAGTCGAAAGCATCGGTTCGTTTTACCATTGACCACCATGCTACTGAAGGGTCTATGTCGGAATACAATTATGTCGATCCCGACTCTCCCTCTGCAAGCATGCTTGTTTGGGAAGTTTGCAAGTATCTAGATTCTGTAACTCCCGAGGTTGCCCAATGCGCGCTTACTGGCCTGGTTACCGATACTGGTCGATTCTCATATCAAAACACTAACTCTCAAGCTTTCATCAGCGCTTCGGAAATGATGAAAGCTGGTGCTGATCCTACTCAGATTAGTCGTGAGTTTTTCCAAAGCAGATCTCTCGCTAGCATGAACCTTGAAGGCATCGTGTTGGATCGTATGGAGCTTCTTTGCGAAGGCGCTTTTGTCTATTCTTTTTTGGGCAAGGATGATTTCGATGCGTGTGGCGCCATTAAGGCTGATGCTGAGGCACTCATTGACACCTTGCGCAATATCCGCGGTGTTCGCGTTGCCCTGATTTTGAAACAGACGGTTGCTGGTGAAGTTCGAGGCAGTCTTCGTGCTAAGGATGACGATACCGACGTTGCTCAAGTTGCACGCTTTTTCGGGGGCGGTGGTCATAAGGCTGCCGCTGGTTTTACCTATAAAGGTTCGCTAAAAGCAGCTCTCGATGATGTTCCGGCCGAAGTGTTGAAGCAATGCTTTTCTCTTTCGGGTGGTGATTGCTGATGGCTAAGAGAGGCGAGTCGGGGTTAAGCAGGCTTGTTGCCATTAACAAGCCTGTTGGCATGTCTTCCCATGATGTTGTCAATCGCTGCCGTAGGATATTCGGCGAACGTCGTGTTGGCCATACTGGCACGCTTGATCCGCTTGCTTCCGGTGTTCTCGTGGTTTGCGTCGGGCCCGCTACCCGCCTTGATGCATATATGGTTGGACACGGTAAGCGTTATCGCATGGGTGTTCGTTTTGGTATTGGCACGGAAACCGATGATGCCGAGGGTTCGGTGACTAAGGAATGCCCCATTCCTCTTGAGGTATTTGAAGAGGAATACGCACGTTCTTATGTTGCGAAGATGATAGGGAAAGGCACTCAAATCCCTCCTGTCTATTCTGCGATTAAGGTGAATGGCCGTAAGTCTTACGATGCTGCGCGTAAAGGCACTATTATCGACCTTGAGCCACGCGAATTTGAGATTTACGATACTAAGCTTCTTTCGGTGAATGACTCCATCGACGATGCGGGACGCCAGGTGGCTGAATGGGATGTCGAGATGAGCGTATCAAAGGGAACGTATATGCGCGCTATCGCTCGTGACCTTGGTCGTGATCTTGGTACTGCGGCACACGTAAGTTTCCTTGAGCGCACGATTTCGGGTACGGTTGCACTGGAGGATTGCGTTACTTTGGAGATGCTTGAGCAATCACCTGATTGCGGCACCATTGACCCCCTACGCGCATTAGGCATACGTTATGCATTTGTCCGTGATTGTGCTGACCGGGTTGCTAATGGCTCTCCGTTAAATTGCGATGATATTGCACTTAATGAACCTATTTCCCAAGACGTTTTCGATCCTTGCTGCTGCACCACCAGCGTGTTTGCCTCGTCAACGCCTCCCGAAAATGGGGAAGTGGTGGGTATCATAGTGCAAAACCGCCTTAAAGCGTTATATGAATATCATGAGTCCGAGCATCGCTATCGTCCGCGATGCGTGTTTTCGATAGGTGTTGAACGTGGCACAGCTTTATAAAGTCGATGAATCATTCGATCACTCTATATTCGAGAATTCCTCTTGCGCCTTTGGCGTTTTTGATGGCGTCCATAGGGGTCATCGCTACTTGCTTTCATGTGCGCAGGACACTGCAAAGGAAACCGGTGGTCAATCTATTGCTCTGACTTTTGATATTGATCCGGATGAAATATTCCATCCGGATAGATTGAGAAAACTGCTGAGTAATAAACGTCGCCTTCAGATGCTTTGCGATAGTGGTGTTGATGCCGTGGTGGCGCTTCCTTTTACCCGTGATTTCGCGAGTCTTTCGCCTGAAGATTTCTTAAGGGAAACGTTTAATGGTCACGCTCCCGCACATTTGCACGTTGGGCTTGATTTCCATTTTGGCTCTCGCGCATCAGGCTCGGTTGCTGATTTGGGGGAGTGGGGAGCTGTGGTTGGCACCCACATTGACGCTCACAACCTTAAAAGTACTGATGGAGCTCCTATCACTGCCACGCGAATTCGCAAGCTGCTGGGCAAGCATGACTTGGACGAGGCGGCAAAACTTCTCGGTCGTCGTTTTTCACTCGTGGAAAAGGTGCGTCCCGGACGTGGCGAGGGTGCTGATATGGGCTTCTCTACTGCCAATCTTTACATCAAACCCGAGCGCAGAGTACTCGGTGAAGGAGTGTATGCAGCCTATGTAACCGTCGATGGTGAAAGGTATCGTGCTGCTGTTTCTATGGGCGTATCTCCAGTGTTCAAAGATGAAACTGATGCAACGTGCGAGGTTCATATCCTTGACTTCAATAAGGATATTTATGGCGAATACATTGAAGTTGAGTTTGTCGAGTTCCTTCGTCCGATGATTAAGTTTGATTCTACTGAAGAGCTTATTCGCACGGTTATGGGCAATATCGAGTATTGTCGTAAGCTTCCTCTTTAGGATGCAGATTCACCCTTTTGCATCGAGCAGGTTCGCGCTTGCTCGATGTTTTTTACTAGACGGTTAAGAGAGGGAGCATCATTTTTTCCGACGAAGACATACGTAAGGTTCGTGAAGCTAACGATTTGGTCGAGCTTTTTGCTGAACGTTCGGTAATGCGTCAGAGGGGGAAGGACTTTTGGTGTTGTTGCCCTTTCCATCAGGAGAAAACGCCTTCTTGCAAGGTTGATTCTGTTTCTCAGACCTGGCATTGCTTTGGTTGCGGCGAAGGTGGCGACATCATTTCCTATGTTCGCAAACTTGATGATGTCGATTTTGTTGATGCTGTCCGTTTTTTGGCTCGCCGTGCAAACATCGAACTTACCGAGTCGGCTCAAGCTACCAAGGCCCATAGTCTCAAAGCTCGATTGAAAGCGGTTTGCTCCGAAACTGCTTCTTATTACCATATGTTGCTGATGCGCTCATCCGATGAGGGGCCCGCTTCTGCGCGAACGTATCTTTCCGGTCGTGATTTAGGGGGCTCCGTTCCGGTATCTTGGAACCTCGGATACGCTCCCGGCAGAAGGCAATTGGTTACCCATCTTCGTTCTTTGGGCTATTCGGAAAATGAAATGATTGAGGCCAATGTTGCGGTTAGGGGTTCTCGGGGAATCAACGACCGTTTTTTCAATCGCGTGATGTTTCCAATCAACGATGTCCGAGGCGATTGCATTGCTTTTGGTGGACGCGTTATTGGCCAGGGAGAGCCAAAATATCTCAATACTGGCGACACCCCCATTTTTCATAAATCGGAAGTCCTATTCGCTCTTGATAAGGCTAAGGCCCGTATGACAAGCACTGGTGATGCTATTGTCGTTGAAGGTTACACTGATGTTATCGCCCTTCATGAAGCTGGCTTTACCAATGTTGTTGCCACTTTAGGCACCTCTCTTACCCGCCAGCACATTCGACTTCTTTCCCATCATGCGAAATCTCGCATCATCTATCTGTTTGATGGTGATGAAGCTGGTCAGCGAGCTGCCGATAGAGCGCTTCAATTCATTGATTCATCTATTACGCCTGAAGCGGGTGTTTCTCGCGTAGATCTCTGCGCTGTGACCTTGCCGGAGGGACTCGATCCTGCCGAGTTCATAGCCGCACACGGCGCAGATGCCTTTAAGGATGTTCTGGACGGGGCGATTCCTCTTATCAAATTTGGTATTGACCGTCGTCTTTCTCGCTATGATCTTTCTACTCCAGAGGATCGTGCGCGTGCCACCAATGAGGCGTTGGCTGTTTTGGCACCCATTAAAGATTCCCTCCTGGCAAAAGATTATGCGGTCTACATATCTAGTTGCGTTCATGTTCGTGAGCAAGACATTCTATTGCGTCTTTCGGACTTGAAAAATTCTACGCCTGTGGATTACTCCGATCGTTATGTCGCCGATCGGCCCCGTAAGCCTACTGCAAGAGCATTGACTTCTGCAGAGAAGAACCGACTTCGTACTGAGCGTGAGTTCCTGAGCCTCTGCGCCCATAACCCTGCTATGATTCCTGATTTCATGAACGAATTGGGGCAGACCGAATGGCATGAGAAAGTTCACAGGGAGCTAAGCGAGATCATTATGGAATTGATTTCCGCAGATCCTACTCTCACTGTTGCCGACTTGATTATGCGCGCTCAGGAGAAATGTAAATATGCAGCTCGAATCCTAACTGCATCAACCATTCAGAGTGAAGTGCCGGCACATGATACGTTGCGTTTTCTTGCCGATGAGTTGGCTATTGGCGATATGGAGTCTGCTATTTCCTCCATGCGGGACCAAATGAACCAAGCGCAAAGCGATGAGGAACGCGATATGGTGTTTCAAGCTATCTATATGCTTCAGGCTGAGCTTAACTCATTACGTGCTAACCATGTGAAAACCGAGTAATCGTTAAACCGCTGGTATACTAAATAGTTGGTATCTTATGTGCTCGACACAGAAGATGAAGCGTTTTTGACAAGAGAGGGTTGCTCTATGAGGACCATGAATATAGTTCTTTCGCCTGATCCAGGTTTGCGTCAGGTTTGCGAACCATGCCAGGTTGGCGATAAGTCACTAAAGAAGCTCGCTAAGCAAATGCTTAATACCATGTATGCCAATAATGGCTGCGGTCTTGCTGCGCCACAGGTTGGGCTTAATAAGCGCATGGTGGTTATCGATTGCTACGATGGTCCGAATGAAACTTCCAATCCTCTTGTGCTTATTAACCCCGAGGTTATAGAGCTAAAGGGCGAAAAGGTAACCGCTGAAGAAGGCTGCCTTTCTCTCCCTGGCATTTCCGTTCCTATAACGCGCAATGAGATTTCTCGTGTTCGGTTCTATGACCTTGACGGCAAAGTTTGCGAGTTGGAAAGCGATGGTCTTTTGGGTCGTTGCTTCCAGCATGAAATTGACCACCTGAATGGCATTACCTTGCTTGAGTCGTGTTCTCCCATGGACAAAGTCAAGGCCCTTCACGACTATCATGTGGCCCTAGCGAATGGCGCCAAGCCAGGAGAAACGGAATAGTATGCGCATTGTTTTCATGGGTACCCCAGCATTCGCTGCTGATATCCTTCAGAGTCTTATCGAGTCGCATCATGAGGTTGTTGGATGTTTCACTCGACCGGATGCGGTGCGCGGTCGAGGGAAAAAGTTGGTTTTTTCTCCGGTTAAGGAGCGCGCAGTTCAGGCTGGGATTCCCGTATATGAATTCTCGTCCATGAAGAGCGATGAAGCTTTCGGGGCATTGTCCTCTCTCTGCCCAGATGCCGTGTGCGTAGCCGCGTATGGAGCTATCCTCCCTAAACGCGTATTGGATTTGCCCCGATTTGGCTGTCTTAACGTCCATGGCTCTCTTCTTCCTCGTTGGAGGGGGGCGGCTCCTATAGAGCGCGCCATTCTCGCAGCGGATGAACTCACTGGCATTGGTATTATGCGAATGGAGGAAGGGCTGGACACGGGCGATGTTGCCGAGGAGCGATCGACTTCGGTGTTTGGCAAAAGCGCCGATCAGCTCTATTCCGAACTCGCGGTGCTGGGCGGCAATGCACTGGTTAGGGTCTTGGATTTGCTTGAAGACGGCGAGCCCGTTAGCTGGCATCAGCAACCTGATTCGGGTGTAACGTATGCCGAAAAAATCGAGAAGGGCGAACTTGATATATCCCCGTCTCTATCAGCCAGCGATGCTTGGCGCAGGGTGCTCTCGTCGAGCGAAAGCCATACGTGCCGATGCGTTATCGCGGGTAAATCACTTTCGGTATTAGAGGCGCATCCCGTATCGGTTGGTGATTGTCCTGTATCGGTTACTCGTGGTGAGGTAGCCTTTGTGGCAAAACGTTTATTTTTGGGATGCAATGATTCGATTTTGGAAGTAGTTACCGTCAAGCCTGATGGGAAGAAGCCCATGGAAGCAAAAGCTTTTGCGGCGGGCATTCAGGGTATAAAACAAGGCGGTATTGAATGGCAGGAGATCCATGGATAACAATAACGGCGAACATAAGCAAAGAAGCAGTGCTCCTCGTGGGGGTAGGCCCGCTGGTAAGGGCGGCTATCGCGGGGGAAAGCCTGGTTCCGGCAAGGGCAATTTCCGTGGGTCTAAGCCTTCGGGAAAGGGTCGTGGCGGAAAGCCCGGCTTTTCCTCTAAGGGCGAAGGCCGTGGTGGCTCTGATTTCACGAAGCGCAACGGGCAGGGTTCCAAGCCTCGCTACGATAAGGGCGATAAGCCCTTCAATAAAGACGAACGCCGCTCGAAGCGGAACTTTAGCGATGATAGGCGTTCGGGAGATCGTGCTGCAGATGGTAGCTATAAAGGCAGCTATCGTGGTGGCGATCGCAACCGCCGTTCTGAAAACCGGGGTTTTGATGGGCACAATCGCTCCGACCGTGGCTACAAGAGTGGTAATCGTTCATTTGGGGACCGTCGTCAATCACCTCGAGCCAAAGAAGGTACTGGTTCCGAGCAGCGTACGCCTAATGGGTTTGCTGGTTTCGACCGTGGCAGCCTGGGCGGTACCAAGAGCTTGGGTTATCGAGCTGGCCAAGGCAAGAAAAAGCGCTCCTTTACCAAGGCTACGCCTGCGCGTTTGCTGACCCATGAGGTCCTTACTTATATTCGTGAGGAAGGCTGTTATCTCAGCGAAGGCGTAGACAAGTTCATCACTTATTCTGACAAGCCGGCAAAGGAACGTGCGTTTGCGCGATTACTGGCAACGGAGGTTGTTGCCCGCAAAGGTTCCCTCGACGAGTTGATTGATTCCGTCCTGACTAATCCAGAAGAGCTTGAACCTGATGTTCGAGATGCGCTCCGTATGGCATTCTGCGAGATTTTCTATTTGAAGAAGCCCGATCATGTGACCGTCGATCAGGGCGTTGAAGTTGTTCGCTCTTTTGCTCCTCAAGCTAAGGGTCTTGCAAATTTTGCCCTGCATCGTGCAGTTGAAATGAAGGAACAGTTCCCATTCGGTGATATCGAGACAAGTCCTAAAGCAGCGGCTTTGTCTGAGGGCTTTCCGCTGTGGTTGACTGAACGTCTTATCGAAGAGCTTGGGCATGATGAGGCACTGCGCTTTATGCAACGGTCTAATAATCCTGCGCCATTGTTCTTCATGCTGAATCTCGCATGCGTTGATGGCCCGAAGGCTCTTTCGGAAATGGTTCAGCGCCAGATAAAAATCGTGCCCGTTTCGAAATCAATCGACCTTCCTCTTGCCTTTCCCGTGTTCGGTTTCGCCGAGCGCACTGCTGTGACCGATGAGTACATTGCAAAGCTTTTGGCAGATGGCGGCTTAGTGATCAGCGACGTTGCTGCCCAGTGCATTGCTTCGCTTGCGATGCCCGAAGACAAACCTGAGCGATTCCTTGAAATCGGTGCAGGTCGAGGAACAAAAACTATCTTGCTCCAGAACGCTGCTCTTACTCGTTTTGGCGAGCAGATTCATCTCGATACGCTTGATATGGACGTCCAGCGTACGGAGGAGCGTAAAAAGCAACTGGCTAAGGCAAATATTAACCAGGGCGATGTATTCGTCAAAGACGCAACGAATCTGTCTTCTTTCGATCCAGATTCCTACGATGCGGTATTTGTGGACGCTCCCTGCTCCGGTGTCGGCACGTTGCGACGCCACCCCGACATTCGTTGGCGCATGAACGAGGATGATGTTGCATCTTTGGCCGTTATGGGCGAGAAGATGATTTTGGAGGCTGCGCGTCTTGTTAAAGTGGGAGGCCAGCTCACGTTTGCTACCTGTACAGTTTTGAGCCAGGAGAACCAGCGGGTCATTGACTCGTTCCTTAAGAGTGAGGTTGGTTCTGGATTTGAGGTGGTCCGCACAGCTTCCACTGACGCACTGTCTCGAGAAAAGGTTACAGGCCCTATCTATGATGCTCATTATGCATGCGTTTTAAAACGTGTGAAATAGGAAGAAATAAGCAGGCCGCCGTTATGGCGGCCTGTCTCTTTTCCCTAGACCTAATGTGCATATCGCCGTATAATCATCAAGACCTTTAATGGCGGTACAGAGAGACCGATAAGGTGCAAACATACGCTTCGCAGTTTTTGCGAAGTCTGACTGATTGCCCCTCTCTTGCTTGGGCATTTTTTGTATACGGGCAGGGGAGCGTCGAGGGTGACGTTCTATAGGTACGTCTTTCTTGATTGCACGGCTTCTGCTGTACGCACTTCGATTTATAACGAAAGGAGCGTGCATGCAAGAAACGGAACATGAGGAATCGGTGGTAATGGACGAATCCGAAATTGATCGGACGCTCGTTCGCATGGCCCATCAGATTCTCGAGCAAAACAAAGGGTGCCAGAATCTGGCACTTGTTGGCATTGTGACGCGCGGTGACATTCTCGCGCATCGCTTGGCAAAGCTGATTGAAGGAATCGAAGGAACTCAGCTTCCCGTTGGTTCTCTTGATATTAGTTTTTATCGTGATGACTCAGTCCTGAACATTGCTCCTGTTGTTCAGGGCACGAACATTCTCTTTTCTCTTGACGGTAAAACCATCGTGCTAGTAGACGATGTCTTGTACACCGGCCGCACCATTCGCGCTGCTCTCGATGCGTTGATGGATTTCGGTCGTCCCGCTCGCATTCAGTTGGCTACATTGGTAGACCGTGGCCATCGCGAGCTTCCTATCAGGGCTGATTTTGTTGGCAAGAACGTCCCTTCTGCTTCAAACGAAAGTGTGCGTTTGTTCCTTAACGAAGTTGATGGTGAGTCCTGCGTTCGAATTTCGCGCGTCGCTCCCGGCCAGCATGTTGGCTCTGCACCTTTGAAAGGAGAGGTTGATGTTCGCTCATAAACATTTGCTCTCTATCGATGACCTGTCGCGCGATGACATCATGACTATCTTGAATCAGGCACGCACGTTCGAGGAAATCAATGAGCGTCCTATAAAAAAAGTTCCTGCACTTCGTGGAAAAACGGTATGCAACCTATTTCTTGAGCCCTCCACGCGTACGAGAGGTTCGTTTGAGTTGGCTGAAAAGCGCTTGTCTTGCGATTCCCTAAATGCAGGTGGTAGCGCATCTTCCACCGTGAAGGGCGAAAGCCTTATTGACACGGTACGCACTCTCGATTCAATGAAGGTCGATATGTTTATCGTGCGCCATAAGTGTGCTGGAACTCCGTATATCGTATCTCAGAACACCAATGCAGCGGTTATTGATGCTGGCGACGGTAAGCATCAGCATCCAACCCAGGCCCTGCTTGATCTCTATACTATTTGGAAGGAAAAGGGGTCTTTTGAGGGCTTGAAGGTTGGCATTGTGGGGGACATCTCTCATTCTCGCGTGTGCGGGTCCCTTGTTCCCGCGCTCCATCGCATGGGTGCGCACGTCACGTTAATTGCGCCTGCCACGCTTCTGCCCGCTCGCCCCGATGTGCTAGGTGCCGATGCGGTTACCCCGCATCTCGATGAGGCTTTGCCTGATCTCGACGTGGTTTACATGCTCCGTATTCAAATGGAGCGTTTGGAAAGCGCTCCATTTCCCAGTCTTCGTGAGTACAACCTTTTGTACGGGTTGACTCGCGAGCGTGAGCGTCTTATGAAAGAGGACGCCATTATTTGCCACCCTGGTCCTATCAATCGAGGTGTTGAGCTGGATAGTTACATGGCTGATGGATCTCACTCGGTTATTGTTGATCAGGTATTTTCCGGCGTTTGCGTTCGTATGGCGCTGATTTATCTCTTGTTGGGAGGCTCCGATGAAAACGCTCGTTAAGAATATTCGTGCCATTGATCCTGCTCTTGGCCTCGATGAGGTTTGCGATATCCTCATCGATGGCGATCGGATTGTCGGGGTGGGGCAAGGTTTGAGCGCCGATGGTGCTGAGATCCTTGATCGCGCTGGTTGTATTGCGGTCCCCGGTCTTGTTGATATACATGTGCACCTTCGCGATCCAGGCCAAGAGTACAAAGAAACCATCGAGACAGGTACGGCTGCGGCAGCCCATGGCGGTTTTACCGGTATCTGCTCTATGCCTAATACCACGCCTACTACCGATAATGCTGCTACGATCGATTACGTTCTTGACCGTGTTCAGAGCGCAGGTCATTGTCGAGTGTATCCTTCGGGTGCATGTACTATGGGGCTTAAGGGCGAATCGCTTGCTGAGATTGGCGA
Source organism: uncultured Eggerthella sp. (assembly GCA_965147435.1). Classification (GTDB taxonomy): domain Bacteria; phylum Actinomycetota; class Coriobacteriia; order Coriobacteriales; family Eggerthellaceae; genus Anaerotardibacter. Next base: position 141,775 of record CBCTKC010000002.1, read on the forward strand.
TATGGCTGCCCATGGTGCGGTAGCCTTTACCGATGATGGTCGAGGCGTTCAGAGCGCCGGCATGATGCGTCGCGTTATGGACTACGCGAAGATGTTCGACTGTGTGGTTATGAGCCACTGTCAGGATGAAGAGTTGGTCGGACCCGGTCAGGTAAATGAAGGCGTGGTCTCCACTCGTCTTGGCATGGCGGGTTGGCCTGGTGCGGGCGAAGAGCTTCAGATTCAGCGTGATATTGCGCTTTCTGAGCTTACTGGTTGCCCTATTCATATTCAGCACATCACAACTGCTCGAGGCGTTGATATTGTTCGTCAAGGTAAGTCTCGTGGAATCAAGGTGACCTGCGAGGCAACGCCTCATCATATTGTTTTGAATGAGGACGATCTCACGTCTACGTACAACACTAATTTGAAGATGAATCCACCGTTGCGCACTAAGGCCGACAATGATGCCATCATCGAGGGCATCAAGGATGGCACTATTGATTGCATCGTTACGGATCATGCTCCTCATGCTGCTCATGAAAAAGCGCGTGAATTTGAGCTTGCCCCATTTGGCATGACCGGACTCGAAACTTCTCTTGGCGCTGTGTTGACCTACTTGGTTCGACCTGGTCATATTGATTACAACCGCATGGTTGAGCTTATGGCTATTCGCCCTCGTGAGATTCTCCGCGTTGATCAAGTGCAAATCAAACCTGGTGATGTGGCTGATCTTACTATCTTCGATCCTGAAAAAAAGTGGACCGTTAACGCGGATGATATGTGCTCTAAATCAAAAAACAGCGGTTTTTTGGGTTATGAATTGATTGGACGTACCAGCGATGTATTTGTCGGCGGTACTTTGACTTGTAAGGATGGTGACATCGTTGAGTAAGCTTCTAGGCAATACCAGCGTTGGCAGCAGGCCTAAGGCGCTGCTGGTTTTGGAAGATGGCTCAGTGTTCGAGGGTTTTTCGTGCGCTGCAGAGGGCGAGGTTTTCGGTGAAGTGTGCTTCAACACTTCGCTTGAAGGCTACCTTGAGATTATTTCTGACCCCTCGTATGCTGGTCAGATTATCACTATGACCTATCCTCAGATTGGTAATTACGGTGTGAATCTCGATGACCTGCAGGCTGATTCTTTGGCTCTTCGCGGTCTTGTTGTGCATGATATGTGCTTCACCCCGTCCAACTGGCGCAGCACGCAAAGCTTGCCCGAATATCTTAAGAGCCAGAACGTGGTAGCCATTGGCGGCATTGATACTCGTGCGTTAACATCTCACCTCCGAGATAAAGGCGCTCAACGTGGTGTGATTTCCACCGTTGATCTCGATTCCGCAAGTTTGCTTGCCAAAGTTCGCGAGTCGGAGAGCATTGTTGGGGTTAACCTTGCTAAAACGGTAAGCCGCGATGTTGCCCAGGGTTTCAATGAACTTCCTGCAAGCCATTCGTTTGCTGTTGCTGGCCCCGCTGAGGATCGCTACAACGTGGTTGCTTACGATTGTGGTGTTAAAAAATCCATCCTGCAGGGTCTTGTTCGTGTGGGCTGCAAGCTTACGGTTGTTCCTTGGAATACGCCTGCCGAAGAAGTTCTCGCAATGAATCCCGATGGCGTTTTCCTGAGTAATGGCCCAGGAGACCCTGACGCGGTGAGCGAAACGTATCATCAGGTCGAAAAGCTCATTGGCAAGGTGCCCGTCTTTGGTATCTGCCTCGGACACCAAATGATCTCCTTGGCAAGTGGCGCACAGATGGAAAAGCTCAAGTTCGGTCATCGTGGTGGTAACCAGCCGGTTATGAATCTGCGTACGGGTCGCGTTGAAATCACTGCGCAGAATCACGGTTTCGGCCTTTTGTTCAATACCCTAGGCCCCCTCGTTCCGGAGCTTTCCGATGGTGTTGCCGAGCATGTGTCCGACTTGCGTTTCTGGGCGGAGCGTAAGGTTGCTCCTGTTGTCGAAAACGAACGTTTTGGCAAGATACAGCTCACCCACGTGAACTTGAATGACGGTACGGCAGAGGGTATTGCGTTCCTCGATCAGCCGGTATTTTCGGTTCAGTATCATCCTGAAGCAAGCCCAGGTCCGACCGATGCACATTATCTTTTCACGGCTTTCGCTCGTCTTATGGACGGCGATTCCGATTATCTAAACATCGATATCGCCTCCGACCGTCTTTCCGGTTGGGTTTTTGGCGCAGAGGAAGGAGAGGCACATGCCTAAGCGTACCGACATCAAGCGCATTCTCGTAATTGGGTCGGGCCCGATTGTAATTGGCCAGGCGTGCGAGTTCGACTATTCCGGTGCACAGGCATGCAAGGTGCTGAAAGAAGATGGCTACGAGGTTGTTTTGGTCAATTCCAATCCTGCAACCATCATGACCGATCCTCAGCTGGTTGATCGCACCTATGTTGAGCCTATTACCAAGGAATTCATCGAGAAGATCATCGAAAAGGAGCGTCCTGACGCCCTGCTGCCTACCCTTGGTGGCCAAACTGCTCTCAACGCTGCTGTTGAGCTTGCTAAGAGCGGTATTTTGGATAAATTCGGCGTCGAGATGATCGGCTGTGACCTTGCGGCTATTGAGCGCGGTGAGGACCGTAAGCAGTTTAATGAGGCGATGGCCGAAATTGGCTTGGAAGTTGCTCGAAGCGGCTATGCCTACTCCGTCGATGATGCTCTTGGGCTTGCCGATAAGCTCGGGTATCCCATGGTGATTCGTCCCTCCTTCACCCTTGGTGGCGCTGGCGGCGGTATCGCCCATAACGAGGAAGAGCTTAAGCTCATTGTTTCCCAGGGTCTTGACCTTTCTCCTGTTACCGAGGTTCTTGTTGAGGAGAGCATTGAGGGTTGGAAAGAGTACGAGATGGAGGTTATGCGCGATCGTGCGGGTAATGGCATTATTATTTGCTCGATTGAAAACCTCGATCCTATGGGCGTTCATACGGGTGACTCTATTACGGTCGCTCCTGCTCAGACCCTTTCAGACGTTGAATACCAGCGTATGCGCGTTGCTTCGCTGGCAATTCTTGAGAAGATCGGTGTCGAAACGGGTGGCTCTAACGTTCAGTTCGCTTTGAATCCCGAAAATGGTCGTCTTATCGTTATCGAGATGAATCCTCGCGTATCGCGCTCATCCGCTTTGGCATCTAAGGCAACTGGATTCCCGATCGCCAAGGCTGCCGCAAAGCTTGCTGTTGGCTACACGCTTGATGAGATCACCAATGACATTACGAAGGCTACCCCCGCTTGCTTTGAGCCGACTATCGACTATTGCGTTGTAAAGGTCCCTCGTTTTGCGTTTGAGAAATTCAAGGGCACTGATACTACGCTTTCTACTCGCATGAAGGCCGTTGGTGAGATTATGGCCATCGGTCGTACGTTCGAAGAAGCATTCGGTAAGGCAATGCGTTCCCTCGAGAATGGTCGCTACGGCCTGGGCGGCGACGGCAAGGACTCCTTCGATGAGGAGCATTTTGCTGAGTTGGTTGGTCGTCCTACCGAAGATCGCGTGTTTTATGTTGCAGAGGCGTTCCGACGTGGGTGGACGGTAGACCAGGTCTTTGAAGCCAATAAGATCGATCGCTGGTTCTTGAACCGTATCCGAGACATTGTTATGGTTGAGCGCGCAGTTGCCGAGTGCACGCTTGATGAGCTTTCAGCTGAAGATATGCTTACGGCAAAGCAATTCGGTCTTTCCGATGACCAGATTGCATACCTGACTGGGTCTGACGAGCTTACGGTACGCGCTCGTCGTAAAGAACTGGGTGTTGTTCCCGTCTTTAAGACTGTTGATACTTGCGCTGCCGAGTTTGAGAGCCTTACTGAGTATCACTACAAGACATATGAGTTGGGTAATTCTGAGATTCGACCCTCCGACAAGAAGCGCGCTATGATTTTGGGCGCTGGCCCCAATCGCATTGGCCAGGGCATTGAGTTTGACTATTGCTGCGTGCATGCAAGCTACGCATTGCATGATGCCGGCTATGAAACCATCATGGTCAACTGCAATCCTGAAACGGTATCGACTGACTACGATACGTCCGATCGCCTTTATTTCGAGCCTTTGACTTACGAAGACGTTATGGACATTGTTGATGTCGAACAGCCTGAAGGAGTAGTGGTTACCCTTGGCGGACAAACGCCGTTGAAGCTCGCTCGCGCCCTTCAGGATTCCGGTGTTCACATCATGGGCACCAAGCCCGAAGCAATCGATCTCGCCGAAGATCGCGATCGCTTCTCTGAGATTCTGGATGAGCTTTCTATCACGTATCCTGCTGCGGGTATGGCTTCTTCGTTCGAGGAAGCTTGCCAGGTTGCCGATCGTATCGGTTTCCCTCTGCTCGTTCGTCCTAGCTATGTTCTTGGCGGTCGCGGCATGGTTATTGCATATGATGCTCAGTATCTCGAGAAGTATATGGCTGAAGCTGCTCGCATTACTCCAGATCACCCGGTTTATCTTGACCGTTTCCTCGAAGGTGCTATTGAGAGTGACGTTGATGCTCTATGCGATGGCGAGGATGTTTATATTGGCGGTGTGCTCGAGCATATCGAAGAAGCTGGTGTTCATTCCGGCGACTCCGCTTGCTGCATTCCTCCTTTCACGCTTTCCGAGGCTCAGGTGTCTCAGCTGCGTAACATTACGCGTCGATTGGCTAAGCGCTTGGGCGTAGTGGGCCTTATCAATATCCAGTTCGCCATCAAGGACGCCGTTGTTTACGTTATCGAGGCTAATCCCCGCGCATCTCGTACCGTGCCTTTCGTTTCGAAGGCTACGGGTGTTCCTCTGGCCAAGCTCGCTGCTCGAATTATGGCTGGCGAAAAGATTGCTTCTTTCGGTCTTCCCGACGATGAACGCCGTCAAACGCACTTCTGCGTAAAGGAAGCTGTTATGCCCTTTGGTCGTTTCCCCGGGGCTGACGTAATTCTTGGACCCGAGATGAAGTCAACTGGTGAGGTAATGGGTATCGCCAATAACTTCCCGTCGGCATACGCGAAAACCCAGGCAGCTGCCTCGATGGAGCTTCCTACGGGCGGCACTTGCTTTGTTTCGGTTTGCGATCGCGATAAGCGCGCAATACTTCCCTTGGCTCGTGATCTCTCCCGCATGGGCTTTAAGCTTCTGTGCACCGAGGGTACCTGCCGCGCGCTTACCGCGGCAAGCATTCCTTGTGAAGTTATTGGCCGCATTGGTTCCGATGAGCCGAATATTGGCACTAAGATCATGGACGGCGAAATTGATTTGGTCATTAATACGCCGTTTGGTCAGGAAACACGTGGTGATGGTTATCAGCTTCGTACCATGTGCGTCCGTCAGAACCTTTGCTATGTAACCACGTTAGCGGGAGCTCAGGCATTTGTTTCCGCTATTGAGAACCTGCGCGAGCAAAACCTGCCTGTTATTGCCCTGCAGGATCTCGAGCAGTGGGAAGAAAGGTAGCCTTTATGGCTAACATCTTAGAAAAAAACGGGGTAGTGGTTTCCAATAGACAGCTGTCCGATAGGCTTTGGATAATCGACATTAAGGTCGATGCCCTCGGCGTCGACCTTATGCCGGGTCAGTTTGTTCACGTGCTTATTCCTGGGATGGAGGGTCATATCCTTCGTCGTCCTTTTTCGGTTTTCTATGTGAGCGAGCACGGTAGCGTAATCACTATCCTGTATCAGGTTGTTGGTTTTGGTAGCAAGCACCTGACAACGGTCGAGCCTGGCACGGCCGTTAATCTGATGGGTCCCATTGGGCATGGGTGGAATGCCCCTGAAGGCGTTTCTTCGGCGCTTTTGGTGGCGGGAGGAGTAGGGGCTGCGCCCCTGTTCCTTCATGCGCAGGAACTCGTTGCCTCTGGCGTTGACGTTGAGGTTGTTATGGGTGCTCAAACCGATAAAGCATTGGTTTGCGAGCCGAAATATTCGGAACTTCTTGGGCACGAGCCCCATTTGGCTACCGATGACGGCTCACGTGGACATGCTGGCTTTGTGACTGACGTAGTCGCGGCTCGAATTTCTGACAAACAATTCGATTATGTTGCTTGTTGCGGCCCTGAGCCTATGATGCGCATCGTCTCAGAACTAACGCTTAACGCCGGTATTCCAACGTATGTCTCTCTCGAGAAGCGTATGGCATGTGGCATTGGCGCTTGCCTTTCGTGCATAGTCGAAACCAAGCAGGGTAGGAAACGATCTTGCGTTGATGGCCCCGTTTTTGATGCGAGTGAGGTGATTTGGTAATGGCTGTTTCTCTTGCTGTTAACCTCGGCGGGTTGCATATGAAGAACCCAGTAACCACCGCCTCGGGAACATACGCTTCAGGACGTGAATATTCTGCATTTGTGGATCCTGCCTTACTTGGTGCTGTAACTACAAAGGGCGTTTCTCTTAATGGGTGGGCCGGAAACGACGCTCCCCGAATTGCTGAGACGCCGAGCGGAATGTTGAACTCAATCGGTTTGCAGAATCCTGGAGTTGGGGTTTTAAAAGATCGCGATTTGCCTTGGCTGCGCCAAAATAACGCAACCATCATCGTGAATGTTTCTGGTCATAGCGTTCCTGAGTACGTTTCGGTTATCGAGGCGCTCGAAGAGACCTCCGACGTCGATGCTTATGAGGTAAATATCTCATGCCCTAATGTGGATTCTGGTGGTTTGACCTTTGGCACTGATCCAAAGATGGTTGAAGAGGTCGTGTCTGCGTGTCGCGCGAAAACCAAGCGTCCAATGTTTGTAAAATTGACGCCAAACGTAACAGACATCGTTGAAATTGCCAAAGCAGCCGAATCGTCTGGTGCCGATGCCATTTCGCTTATCAATACTTTACTTGGCATGGCAATCGACGTTCGTTGTAAGAAGCCTGTTCTTGCCCGTGTAGTTGGTGGTCTATCGGGTCCTGCGGTAAAGCCTGTTGCATTGCGTATGGTTTGGCAGGTGCACAATGCCGTTGATATTCCTATTTTAGGAATGGGTGGTATTTCCTCAGGCACCGATGCGGTTGAATTCATGCTCGCAGGTGCCACTGCCGTTGCTGTTGGCACTGCTAATTTCACCAATCCTAAATCTACGCTCGAGGTTATCTCTGGCATTAAGCAGTACTGCACGGAGATGGGCGTTTCCGATGTTAATGAGTTGATTGGAGCACTTGAATGTTAGATTTCAACAGCGTGCCCCGCAAGGATCGCATTATCGTTGCGCTTGATTGCGATCGCGGTCGAGCTCTCGAATTGGCCGATATGCTTGCTGGCAAGGCTAAATGGCTTAAGGTCGGTATGACCCTGTTTTATCAAGAAGGCCCCTATTTCATCAATGCACTGCAAAAGCGAGGCTTCAAAGTCTTTCTTGATTTGAAGTTCCACGATATTCCTCATCAAGTTAAGGGTGCTGCTAAAGCAGCTGCGGAAGCTGGAGCGGATATGCTCACCATGCATGCGGTTGGCGGAATCAAGATGATGGCAGCCGCCAAGGAAGGCTTGGCAGATGCTCGTTGGGTTGAACATGAGCCTATATCTCTCGGCATTACTGTTCTTACCAGCATGAGCGCGGAAGACCTCAGCGCTACAGGCGTTACTCGACCAGTAGTTGACCAGGTTGCTGAGCTTGCTCGTCAGACTAAGCAGGCTGGATTGTCCGGTGTTGTAGCTTCGCCTCAGGAAGCGACTATGTTGCGTGAGATTTTGGGTCCAGACGCATTTATTGTTACACCAGGCGTTCGTCCAGCTGGTTCTGCTATGGGCGATCAAACGCGCGTCGCTACTCCGCGTCAGGCTTTCGATAATGGTGCATCGCACATTGTTGTTGGTCGTCCTATTATGGAGAGCAACGACCCTGCAGCAGCATTTGAAGCTATTGCAAAGGAGCTTTAGGTTATGGAGATTGCTGAGATCAAAGATCTTTTAAACAAGATGAATGCTTTCGTCGAAGATGGCGATTCGCTTGATTCTACTGCATTGATGCAGGATCCCATTGTGCTAAATCGTCTTGCTGTAGAGCTGTTACAGCAGGTTGATCGTGATGCTAAGCCCGAATTGGTTATTGCCCCTGAGGGCATCGAATCATATTTTGGATATTCGGTTGCGCTTGCTGCGTGGATGCGATTCGTCAGTGCTCGGGTAGGCAAGGACGGCGCATTCGAGCTTCCTGCTGGTGTCGAGGTTAGGAAGAACGAGAAAGCGATTCTGGTGCTCGATACTTATTCGGAAGAAAAGGCAAACGCTCTTGTATCTCTTGCTTTAGCTGAAGGTGCAAAGGTTGTTGCTGTGCTTTCATTGACCGGATCCGACACCCATGCTGATCACGGTTGCGCTTTCCATAGCCTTCTGTAGCATTCCGATACGTTGCTTCTCTTAAGTCACCCAAAATTAGGGTGGCTTTTTTTTGATACGCACTATTTTCAAATGGTATTTGAAAATAGTGCGTATTTTGTGTCTACACTAGGTTAAAATCACAGTATTTCGTAGTATTAATGCAGTTCATAACGTTGTATTACGAATTTTAGTGTTTTGGACAAATACTAAAATATGGGTAGTTTGCGACATATGAGCATGTTGCAATCAAGGAGGCAAGACAAGTAATTGTCTTGAGATAGAAGAGAAAAAGGAGCATTACGATGGCAGTTCCCGAGTTGACGCCCGAAGAGCGACAGCAGGCGCTGGAAAAAGCGAAGGCCGCTCGCATTAAAAGGGCACAGGTTCGTGAAGACCTGAAAAATGGCACGCTTACGCTCAAGGATGTCTTGGCAATGAAGGACGACCCCATTGTGGGCCGCATGAAGGCTTCTACGCTTATCGAAACGCTTCCTGGTTATGGTAAAGCTAAGGCAGAAAAAATCATGAAAGAGCTCGACATTGCCGAGTCCCGTCGTTTGAAGGGCTTGGGCGAACGCCAGCAGAAAGCCTTGCTTGAGCGTCTTGGTTAGCATGCGAAAAGGCAATCTATTCGTTCTGTCGGGTCCTTCTGGCGCAGGTAAGGGAACTTTAGTGAAGCGGGTGCTTCAGCAAGTTCCTGACGCCTGGGTTTCTGTTTCTGCGACAACGAGGCAACCGCGCCCTGGTGAGGTTGATGGGAAGGATTATTACTTTCTTGATCAGCCTCATTTTGATGAGCTGGTTTCACAAGGTGGCTTTCTCGAATGGGCTCATGTTCATGGCAATTCTTACGGAACGCTCCGGTCGCGTGTTCAGGAGCGCATCGATGGGGGATCGCAAGTAATCTTGGAGATCGATGTGCAAGGCGCTTTTCAAGTAAAAAAGGCAATGCCTGAAGCACATTTGATTTTTATCGAACCACCTTCTCTTGAAGAGCTTGAAAGAAGGCTTCGCGGTCGTGGTACTGAAACCGAAGAGGTTATTTGCAATCGCATGAAAACCGCAGAGGTGGAGCTTGCTCGTAAAATGGAGTATGATGTTCAGGTTGTCAATGATGAGCTTGAACGTGCCACTGAGGAGCTCGTGTCCTATATCGGCTCGTTTGCAGAAGATATGAGAGGAACTACCGAATAATGAGTCTTATTGATCCCAAGATCGATGTGTTGCTCGATCAGACTGATAATGATCGTTTCCTGCTGTGCGCGCTTGCCTCTAAGCGTGCACACGACATCAACGATATGATGCGTGGTCAGCGTAATCGCGCTATCCAGCTTCAGACCGCTGTTGATATCGCTCGAGCTGCTAAGCGCCGCCCTCTCTCCATTGCCTTCGATGAAATCGCAAAAGGCGATGTGTCCTACAGCCCTGATACGATCGACATTCATAATCATTAAATCCTATGCATAATATCGAGCTCGATGAAAAACAGACTTTTCGTCGTGTCTGTTTGGTTCATTATCATGAAATCGGCCTAAAGGGTCATAACCGAGCCCAATTCGAAAAGCGCCTTGTTTCTAATATCAAGGCGCTTTTGAATGATGGGGTTAAGATCAAACGTATTTCAGGCCGTGTTGCGTTGTTTCTTGAAGAGGATGCAACGTTTGAGGATGCTTGCCGAATTGCCGACCAGATAGCTGGCGTACCTGGAATTGCCCGCGTTTCAAGCGGTTATCGCTGTGCCCAGGAGCTGGAATGCATGTACGATACTGCCATTAAGGCATTGTCGGATGCTGGTGAATTTGACACCTTCAAGGTTTCCGCACGTCGTAATCATACCGATTTCCCTATCGACTCTATGCAGTTGAACCAGTTAGTTGGTGCTGCTCTTTGTCGTGCTTTTCCCGAGAAGTCGGTTCGTATGAAAAACCCTGACGTTGAGGTTCGCGTCGAGGTTATTCAAGGTTATACCTACATATACGGCCGGAGCATTCCTGGTATTGGTGGTTTGCCGGTCGGAAGCGCCGGGAAGGCAGTGTGCCTTCTTTCCTCTGGCATTGATTCGCCTGTTGCAACCTGGCGTATTGCGCGTCGCGGTGCTACCTGCATTGGCGTGCACTTTTCAGGGCGCCCCGAAACCTCTGCTACAAGCGAGTATCTTCTTGAGGACATTGCTGAAGTTCTTGAGCGCACTGGGTGTTTTGCACGTTTATATGTTGTGCCAATCGGAACGTATCAGCGAGAGATCTCTGCCGTTGTTCCGCCTGAACTGCGTGTTATCATGTATCGCCGATTTATGTTCAAGGTTGCCGAGGCAATTGCTCGTAAAGAAGGTGCAAAAGCGTTGGTTACGGGCGAAAGCTTGGGACAAGTTGCGTCACAGACGATGGACAACATGCTGGTGACAAACGCCGCTGTTTCTCTTCCTGTGTATCGTCCCCTTGTTGGGTTTGATAAGCTCGAAATTATTGCCGAGGCTGAGAAGCTTGGCACCTTTGAGATCTCTTCGCAGGATGCACCCGATTGCTGTACTTTGTTTATGCCTCGCAATCCCGAGACGCATGCTAAGCTTGACCGGGTTCTTGAGGTTGAAAAGGATCTTCCTTTTGATGAGTGGATTTCCGAGGCGGTTGCTTCGGTTGAAGTTAAGGATTATCGCTGTCCTTCATATCGACCTCCCAAAGAACGAAAAAAGCAGGAAGCTAAGAAAACCGAATAGCTTACGAAACGGGCCGATGTTAGGTCCGTTTTTTATGCGTACTGTCTTCGAGTGAGTCCTTCCATCGCTTTGTTTTAGCTGGTCTTCATCATCGATTTCAGATCATGCCTATAGGCTTGTTTTGGAGGAGGTGGCATGCATGACGTTTTTGGATGACGTGGATAGCTTAAAGGCGAAAGTTGGAATCGGTAGCACTAGTCCACTTGTTCTGCTTGGCCTTTGTGCCGTGATAATTGCCGTGGTGCTATCAATTGGCTATATGGCTTGGGGAAGTTTTACTTCATCTGGAATTGTGCTTGAGCATTCGGGGGAGGCTCCGCAAACCCAAGAATCTGAAAATTCATCCTCGCAGTTAATTTATGTTCATATTGCAGGTGAGGTTCAAAATCCTGGTATGTATGAACTCAAGAGTGATTCACGCGTGTCTGATGCGATCGATGCAGCTGGTGGTTTAACCGAAAGTGCCGATCAGCTATCGGTGAATCTTGCTCGCCAGGTTACGGATGGCGAGCAGATCGTTGTGCGGGCATATAGTGAACCTGAATCGGGAACTGGTGAGTTGATTGATTCCTCCGATAGTGGGGTCTCTTCATCATCGGCCACGGGTGTTTTTACGGACAAAGTTAATATCAATACAGCAAGTGCTTCTGAGTTGATTACTTTGGATGGGGTGGGCGAGTCTACTGCCGCAAAGATTATTGCGTATCGCCAAGCTAATGGCTCCTTTGCCTCAATCGAGGATATTAAAAAGGTTTCAGGCATTGGCGATAAGAAATACGAAGCTATTAAAGATCGTATTACGGTTTAACTATGGCTCTGTCGCATGAACGTTCACTTTCTCGCCCTTCTATCCCTTTGTTGCTTCAATGTGGTGTGGTGTTTTGGCTTGGTTGCTTGTTGGCTGAGTTTCTGGATTACGATCTCCCACTTAGCGCAGCTCTCTGCTTGATATTACTTGGTCTTCTTTTCGCAATATCCCGTTACTCTCGCAAATACAGGAGCAGCGTCCAACTTTTGCTACTTTGGACGCTGTTCTTTTTTCTCGGCGCTACCTTGATGTCGGTTTCGATTGATGGGCTTCACCATAAAAGGGAAGTATTGATTGGTTCAGATGGAGCCACATTTGCTGTTCGGATTCTTGAAGATCCCTCAAAGGGGTCTTTTGGCTATTCGGTTCCTGCGCTGATTACCGAACCGAATTCGGATTGCGTTAGAAAGCAGCTGTTCTCGTACAAGGTTTTGCTGAACTATGAGGATGAATCTTTTGAATACGGTGATGAATTTCTTGCAAAGATGGATTTCTTTTCGATCGACGAGCATTATCAGGATTATTTCGATAAGAAAGGGATTGTTGCTCGCTGTACTGTTTCAAATCTGCAACCAGTATATTCATCGCAGTTTGGGCTGCTATCCGATCTGAGACTTAAATTCGCTTCTTCGGTAAGCGATTGTTTTGATTCTGACACCGCTAATCACGATGCCGTTGCGCTCATTAAGGCGCTAGTCGTAGGCAATCGCCAAGAGTTATTTGAGGGCGATTTCTATGATCAAGTCAAGATCGTTGGACTTGCTCATCTTGTTGCTGTTTCAGGTGCGCACCTGGTCATCGTCATGGGTTTAGTTTCATCTTGCGTTAGAGCGATTAGGCTGCCTAGACATCTTTCGGTTGTTATCCAGCTGGGTTTCTTGTTTGCGTATTTGGTAATGGTTGGACTACCGATATCCTGCATCAGGGCTGCCGTCATGGCTGGTGTGAGCTTGCTTTCATTTGCATCGCATAAGCGTTCTTATGCTCTTTCCTCGCTTGGTGCAGCTATTATTGCATTGTTGGTTTTAGACCCAAGTGCTTCAAATTCGGTTTCATTTGGGCTTTCTGCACTGTCGACTTTAGGGATAATTTTATTTTCGCCACTATTGTGCAGCTGGATTTCCAATGTTGGCAAGCGCTTGAAATCCTATGTTGCGGAGCCATTTGCGATGACTCTTTCAGCTTTGCTTTTGACGTTCCCTTTGAGCATGTGGTCATTTTCGCAGTTTGCGATTATATCTCCAATTAGCAATATTGTTGCTGTTCCTTTGGTTACCGTTGTCTGTTGTGCGGGGGTGTTGTCATTTCTGGCTCTTCCTGTCGCTCCAGTTTTTTACCTGCTTATACAGATTACGTATTACTTTGCCGAAGCGTTGGTCTTCGTGATTGACGTTCTTTCATCAGCTCCTCTTGTTGCGATGCCAATTGACGCTTCAATAGAATCGTTGACTCTATTGTCGGTTCTGCTGAGCATTTTTCTTTGGTTGGTATGGCCTAGGACATTTCCTGCAAAAGCGATCGTATCGATATGTGCAGTATTGGCGCTATCCCTTGTTCCCATGAGAATGGTCAATGCGAATTGCACTTCAATTGTGATGTTGGATGTTGGGCAGGGTGATTCCTTTTTGATTAAAAGCAGGGGATCAACTTTGCTTATAGACACCGGGAATAACCCTAAGAAGCTGCTTGCAGGTCTGGCTCGTCACGGGGTCAGCCGTCTTGATGGGATAGTGATAAGCCATGCAGACGATGATCATTGTGGTTGTCTTGCTGATTTGCATGGGGTAGTGTCGGTCGATTCGGTCTTTGTTGCAAAGGGATTTAATTCCCTGGGGACGGACAAGGTAGAAGATATGCTCAAGGACGCAAAAAGGCTTTCTGGCGCAACCGGCATTCATGAACTGGCTGTAGGCGACGTGATCACTGTTGGATCGGTGGCCTTTAAGGTTATTGCTCCTGAAGGTCTTACCGATAACGGGGAAAACGACGACAGTATCTGCTTGATAGCAACAACCGACCTTAATGACGATGGGATAGCCGAGTGGCGTGCTCTTTTTGCAGGAGATGCCGAGTCGGAAGTGCTTGATTCGCTTAATGATGAAGGGACATTAGAAGATATAGATATCCTGAAGGTGAGTCATCATGGAGCGAAGTCTGCGCTTGACGAAGAGTTGATGGCCGTCTTAAAGCCGGAAATTGCCCTTATTAGCGTTGGTGAGCGAAATCGTTATGGGCATCCAGCTGCAAATACCGTTTCCTTGCTTGAGTCTTGTGATGCTGAAGTATTTCGTACCGATCTTCAAGGGGATGTGGTGTGTAGTTTGAACCAAACCAGCATCTCTATTCACACTATGAAGTAAACTGCGTCTATGGCTATTCAATCAAAACAATCTAGTCTTCTGCCAGTGTATCTTATCGCTGGTGAAGATGAACTTAAGCGCGAAACGGTTATGAAGCGCTTGTTTGCCCGTTTGTCAAAAATGGGCGATATGTCCTTTAACTCTGAAACCTTTTCTGGTCTTACTTGCACCGGCGAAGAAGTCATTACTGCAGCAAATACGCTTCCTTTTGCCAGCGAGGTACGTCTCGTGGTGGTTAATGATGTGGATAAGCTTAAAAAGGCCGATTCGGAGCTTCTTGTTTCCTATTTGAAAGAGCCATGTGAAACAACCGTTTTAGCCTTAGAGGGGCAGAAGGTCGCAAAAAATACCCGACTTTTTAAGGCTGTTTCGGCTTTTGGGGACAAAGCGATAATCGATTGTGCTCCCTTTGCTCGTAAGGATCTTGGCAACGCTGTTCGGTCTATGGCTGTTGGGCACGGAATAACGCTTACGCAAGGTGCCGCTGCAACGTTGATTGATTTAGTCGGCACAAACACTGTTGCTCTTGATGCGGAGCTTAAGAAGCTTTCCCTTTCGCACAGAGGCACTGATCCGGTAAATGAGAATGAGGTTTTGTCTCTTGTTTCTCGTACTGCCGAGATCAAGCCATGGGAATTTGTGGATGCATTTGCCAGCCGCAACGGAAAACGGTGCATCTATTTAATGAATCGCATGGATGTTTCGCCATTTGCGCTACTTGCTATGTGCACTACGCGTATTCGCGAGCTCATCACTGTTAAAGCGCTTTCCGAGCGTGGTCAGAAGGCACTTTGTCCAAAGGTTCTTAAGATGCCCGATTGGCGCCTCAAGAACCATTACTCATGTGCCCGCGGTTTCGCTATGAATGAGTTGATTCGCGCTCTTTCTTCTGCGCGTGATGTGGAACAGGATATGAAAAGCGGTTCGGATCAGATGCAGTCATTCGTTTCATGGTTCCTCGAGGTCTGCAAAAAGGAACGATTGTAGGAGTCCGTTGCACTAGGTAGCGTTTGATTCGTGTATTCGTAAAAGGCTGGGGAGATTGATGTCGATTTGAGACATTTGCCTTTGGTCGGGGATGACCTTTTAACTGATCTAATGATAATAAAAAGGAGCCTGCTGAATAGCAGGCTCCTTTTTTCTTGATATGCGAATGGGATCCGAGTGGATTCCAAGAAACGCTGATGTTATTCAGCAGCCTCTTCGGCCTCTTCTGCTTCTGCGGCAGCAGCAGCAGCTTCAGCAGCCTTCTTGTCGGCAGCAGCCTTTTCAGCCTTCAGAGTTGCCTCGCGGCGCTTCGCCTTTTCAGCAGATGCGGCAGCCATGGCTTCCTTGCGAGCAGCCTTAGCAGCAGCCTTCTTGTTGCCGTTGGAAGGAGCAACCTTCTTTTCGGCAGGCTTGTATGCTGCGATGTCTTCAGCGGTTACAACCGTGTTAGCGAGCTTCATAACGCCGCTCTTGCGATTTGCAGCCTGGCGCTTATGGATAATGCCCTTGGATGCAGCCTTGTCGAGCAGACGGCAAGCCTTAAGAGCTGCCGCATAAGCCGTAGCACCGTCCTTGGCCTCTACGGCCTCACGGACAACGCGGATGGCGGTCTTAAGCTCAGAACGAACGGCGCGATTACGCATGCGTGCCTTTTCGTTGGTGATGATTCGCTTTTTCTGACTTTTAATGTTCGCCACGTTTTATCCTCCGTATAAATATTTTTCTGTAGACGAAAACTCTAGGATCTTACCACAAGTTATAAATCATGCCCAGATAACAGTTGCTTTATTATTGCGAAGAAAGCCCCGTAATGCAACAGGTAGGGTAGAATCAATGCAATGCCGACATGTACGGCACATCTTATTTTACGTGTTTACAGGCGCTTTATGCGCACGTTTGGTTAGGAAACTATGGCACTCGATCCGCGCTTTATTCGAAATTTTTCCATTATTGCCCATATCGATCATGGCAAATCTACGCTTTCCGACCGTATTCTTGAGATGACCGAGACGGTTTCAAAGCGCGACATGAAAGAACAGGTGCTCGATTCGATGGATATCGAGCGCGAACGCGGTATCACCATCAAAAGCCAGGCGGTTCGTGTTGACTATCGCGCCGACGATGGTCAACTCTATCATTTCAACCTTATCGACACCCCGGGCCATGTCGACTTCACTTACGAGGTCTCCCGTTCTCTTGCTGCTTGCGAAGGCGCTGTGCTTGTAGTGGATGCTACTCAGGGCATTGAAGCCCAGACGGTTGCAAATGCGATGATGGCCATGAATGCGAACCTCGAAATTGTTCCCCTCATCAATAAGATCGATCTTCCGGCAGCGGAACCTGAGCGCGTTCGTGCAGAAATCGAAGATGGCCTTGCCATTCCGGCAGACGATGCTGTGTTGGCCAGTGGCAAAACGGGGGTAGGCGTGCACGATTTGCTTGAGTCCATCGTGTATAACGTTCCTCATCCCGTTGGAGATCCCGATGCTCCTCTTTCCGCTTTGATCTTCGACTCGTATTTCGATGCATATCGTGGCGTTGTGGCTTTGGTCCGTATCATTGACGGTTCTATGAAAAAGGGACAAAACATTCGCATGATGGCAACCGATACTCGTGCATTGGTCGAGGAGGTTGGCGTTCGTCGCCCCACTGAAATCCCATGCGATGAACTTGGCGTGGGCGAAGTTGGCTATTTAGTGACAGGTTTGAAGGACCCGTCTAAGGTAAAGGTCGGCGATACGGTCACTTTGGTTGATGGTGGTTGCGCAGAACCTCTTCCTGGCTATCGCGATGTCAAGCCTATGGTTTATACCGGTTTATTTCCTATCGAGGCCGATCAATACGAAGAGCTGAAGGACGCCTTGGCAAAGCTCTCTTTGAATGACCCCGCCCTCGTATATGAAGCTGAAAACAGTCATGCGCTTGGTTTCGGCTTTCGAGTAGGTTTTTTGGGGTTGCTTCACATGGAGGTTGTGAAGGAGCGCTTGGAGCGAGAATTCGGGCTTGACCTTTTGGCTACGGCGCCGTCTGTCGAGTACCATGTTTTCAAGACAGATGGCGAGATGCTTTCGTTGCATTCGCCTCAAGATATGCCAGACGCAAGCGAGATTGACCACATTGAAGAGCCTTACTTGAAGTCGAAGATTCTTATTCCGCCTGATTACGTTGGTGCGGTCATGGAGCTTACCGTTGCTCGTCGTGGTGAGTTCAAAACAATGAACTACTTGAATACCAACACGGTTGAAATGCTGTGGGAAATGCCTCTCTCTGAGCTGATCATGGATTATTTCGACCAGCTCAAGAGTCGCACCAAAGGCTATGCTTCGCTTGATTACGATTTCGATACCTACAAGCCGTCAAAATTGGTCAAGCTCGATATCCTTCTCTCGGGGAAGCCTATCGACGCGCTTTCGTTTATCGTCCATACCGACAAGGCGTACGATCGCGGTCGCATTCTTACGGAAAAGCTGAAGGAGATTATCCCGCGTCAAATGTTCGAGGTGCCTATTCAAGCGGCAGTTGGATCTCGTGTGCTTTCTCGCCAAACCGTTCGTGCAATGCGTAAGGATGTTTTAGCTAAGTGTTACGGTGGCGATATCTCGCGTAAGCGTAAGCTTCTTGAAAAGCAGAAGAAGGGCAAGAAGCGCATGAAGAACATCGGAAACGTCGAGGTTCCCCAGGAAGCGTTCATGGCTATCCTCAAGGTGGATGAATAGGGGTGCACCGTGGCTTTTGGTCGTAATAAAGAAGAATACGATTGGTTGAATGATCCTTTTGACGAGAAAAAAGCTGCCCGCGATCGCGAGCAGGCACGGATGTCTGGCGGCACTAAAGCTGCACTTGGCTGCGGATGCCTGCTTGTCGTTCTCGTTTTAGTAGTGGTTTTGGTGTTTGCCTTCGTTCAATTTGTCTCGATTGCTTCTGTGTAAGGGTTGGTATGACAGAAAACATGTTCACCGATCGTAGGCTGATCCTTGCGCCTATGGCGGGCGTTGGCGACGAGGTGTTTCGCCAGTTGTGCATTGAGCAGGGTGCTCAGCTCACCTATACGGAAATGGTTTCAGCTAAGGCGTTGAGCTATGCCAATGAAAAGACGGCCCACCTGCTCGATTTAGCTCCAAACGAAGATAAAGTCTCGGTCCAGCTTTTCGGGCACGAGCCTGACACAATGGCCGAACAGGCAAAATGGGTGGAAGATTCCCTTGGAAGCCGTTTGTTCGCGATCGATATCAATATGGGTTGTCCCGCCCGAAAGATTGCCGGTAAGGGTGATGGATCCGCTTTGATGCGTGATCCTTTGCTTGCCTCGCGGATCATCGGGTCGGTTTCGAATGCCGTTAGCTGCCCCCTTACAGTCAAGTTCCGTCGCGGGTATGAAGAGGGCAATGAAACCGCTGTGGAATTTGCCCGTATGGCAGAAGAATCGGGCGCATCTGCTATTGCGGTGCATGGTCGCTATGCCCAGCAGTTCTATCGTGGCAAAGCTGACTGGGGCATTATTGCTCGTGTTAAGCAGTCGGTATCTATTCCTGTTATCGGTAATGGTGACGTGGTAGATGGCGATAGCGCCATTGCCCTTCTAGGAGCAACTGACTGCGACGCTATTATGGTGGGGCGGGGAGCTCAGGGGAATCCATGGGTCTTTCGCGATATCGCATCGAAACTCGCTGGCGGTTCAGGCTATGCCGGGCCTACGCCTGCTGAAAAAATGGCCCTTGCAACTCGTCATGCCAAGCTGCTGTCGGAGCGCTCCGGCAAGAATATCGTACGTATGCGTAAACATGCCATGTGGTATGTGGCGGGCATGAAAGACGCTGCCGCAGTGCGTAGGAAAATCAACGACGCGGTAACGTACGAAGACTTTGCTTCGATTTTTGAAGAGGCTCGTCGCCATACCGAAGAAGATAGGTAATGGCAATGGATTGGGATCCGTACCAGGCTCTCTATGTTCACGTTCCTTTCTGCAGGCGCAGGTGCGCTTATTGCGATTTTGCGACGTGTGCTGTTGCGTCCGATAGTCCGCGACTCGACAGCTATGTTGAAGGAATGATTACCGCAATTCGCAGCGCTTCACGCTCTGAGCAGCTTGGGGCTATTGAAACAGTGTATTTTGGCGGCGGAACGCCAACCTTTTTGGGAAACAAGCGCCTTTCCTCGTTGTTGTATACGCTTTCGCTTTCCATGCATCTTACCCCTGAGGTTGAATGCACTATCGAGGCCAACCCAGACAGTCTTAGCGAATCCATGGTGAAGGACATGTTTGCCTTGGGTGCAACCCGCATTTCCATAGGTGTTCAGAGTTTCGACGACGGTCTTCTTTCGTTTCTGGGCCGCATCCATTCATCCGATCAGGCGAAGCGTGCTGTAGAGCTTGCTCAAATCAGATTCGATAATGTCAGCATCGACCTTATGTGCGGTTTACCTGGCCAAACGGAAGAAGGGTTCCGAAAGGATTTGGAATTAGCTCTTCAGCTGGGGGTTAAGCATGTAAGTGTATATCCTCTTTTGGTCGAAGAGGGAACACCGCTCTTTCAGCGTGTAGAGAAGGGCATTGTTCAAATCGACGAAGACTTGGGGGCTGATCTTATGCAGGTTGCCGCTGAAGTGCTGGGTGGAGCCGGCATGCATAGGTATGAGGTTGCCAGTTACGCATTTGATGGTTTCGAGTCGCGCCATAACACCGCTTATTGGACTGGAAAACCTTATCTCGGACTTGGTGGGGGCGCGGTTTCGATGCGTCAAAATGCTCTTGAGCGTGAACGTCTTAAGGATGGTTTGGTAGTAGAGTCTCTCGATCCTTTCCAGATGGCGGCTGAAGATCTGATGCTGGGGATGCGCATGAGCCGAGGGGTTTCCGATTCGATGCTTGAAGATGCGTCGTTGCTCCTTCCTGATGCGCCCTTGGCTTTTTGCGATCTGGAATCTGATGGTCTGGTTGAGCATTGCGGCACACGATGGATCCCTACCGAAAAGGGATGGTTATTTGGCAACCTCTTATATGGAAGGCTCCTTGACCTTGCTCCGTAACGGTTGGGATACGCAGGTCGTTTCAGCATGCTTAGCGTGTGGGAATGACGTATCTTTAGGTTGTTGTTAGCACTCTAGTGTCTTCGCTGCTAAAATGCTTTCACATTGGTGAGGAAAATCATTGCTAAGGAGGCAAGCGATGCTATCAGATAGGCGCCAGATTGTGCTTCGGGCGCTCATCGAAGAATACATTGCTCGTGCGCTTCCTGTTGGGTCGCGCACGCTAGTTGAGCGTTATAACTTGGGAATTAGCTCTGCTACGGTGCGAAATGAACTCTCGCTTCTTGAGGAAATGGGTTATTTGGCGCAGCCGCATACTTCTGCGGGGCGCGTTCCCACTGATTTTGGTTATCGAGCATTCGTCGATGAACTTCTTTCCGAAGGCAATTCCGATGATGGGGAAGATGCCCTTGCTCGCGAGTTGCGCGAAAGCGCGAGTGATTTAGATGACCTGATGGATCGAACTTCGCAAGCGCTCGCTCGCTTTACTGACTGCATGACGCTTCTTGTGCCTCCGCGGATTCTTTCTGTGAATATTCGCTTGGTTAATTTGGTTTTGCTGACGCCTCAACGTCTATTGACCGTGATCGTTACCGAGGATGGTCAGGTTTTTGACAGACAGATGGACCTTCCTCGCGACTACACTCAAGACGAAATTGGCAAAACGCAAGAAGCACTGAATACTATTTTGGTTGGAACGTCTCTGTCTTCGACGTCCGGTGAGCTGCCCCTTGGTGCTAGCGGTGTTCATGATGATTTATTCAGAATGGTTATGGCTGAGATCCTGGCCTGCCTGAAGGATCAGAATGCCATAAAGGCCCATCCTTTGGGCATTTCCCATCTTCTGGGCAAGCCTGAATTCAGCGATTCCTCTTGTCTTATGCCTGTCCTCGAAGAGCTCGAAGGTGATACGATGCTTCTTCGTGTGTTCAATGATGCGGCTGCCTCTGATGAGCCGGTTGTTCGCATTGGGCACGAAAATGATTCCGAAGCACTTTCGAGCGTTTCGCTCATTGCTAACCGTTTCGGCGAGGCTGAGCACAGCGGTCTAATTTTGATCGTGGGTCCTACGCGTATGGACTACTCACAGGTACTCAAAGCCGTTCGCGCAGCCCGTAACGTTTTGAAAGATCTGTAATCCCGAAAAGGAGATTCGCAACTTATGGCCAACGATTTATACGAGGTACTTGGCGTTGACAAGACGGCAAGCGACGATGAGATCAAGAAAGCTTTCCGAAAGAAAGCCCGCCAGCTTCATCCTGATGTGAACAAGGATCCTGATGCCGAAGATCGCTTCAAAGAGCTTAACGAGGCTTATGACGTTCTGAGCGATCCTAATAAACGAGCTCAATACGATCGTTTCGGCACTATTCCTGGCGCTTCTGGCGGCGGCGGAACCCAATATGTTGATCTCGAAGATCTGTTTGGCGGCGGTTTCGGCGGCATGGGCGACCTGTTCAGCTCGTTTTTCGGCGGCGGCTCGGGAGCTCGCGCTAATGTGCGAAAAGAAGGCCGCGATATGGGCGTAGGATTACGCATCACGCTCGAAGAAGCAGCATCGGGCGTAAAGAAGGAAATCGTATATGATCGCCTTGCTCCGTGTCCTGATTGCGAAGGGTCGGGTTTGTCCGAAGGCGGAAGCGAAGTGACCTGCCCCGACTGTAATGGTCAGGGCCGCGTTGTCACCGTTCAGCATACGTTCCTGGGCGATATGCAGTCTGCATCCACCTGTCCTCGTTGTTCTGGTTCGGGCAAGATTATTGAAAATCCGTGCCCCGAATGCGAGGGGCAGGGACGTGTTCCCGATCGTCAGCGCATATCCGTTGATATTCCTGTAGGTATTCGCGATGGTCAACAGCTTCGTTTGTCGGGCTATGGTGAAGCTGGTGTTCGTGGCGCAGAAGCGGGAGACCTTATCGTTACTTGCCGCATCGAAGATCACGAGTTCTTCGAACGTCAGGGCGATGATCTGCACTGTTCTGCGGCTATCAGCATGGTTCAAGCAGCGCTTGGTGCCAAGATTGAACTCGATGGCATCTTCGAGAATGAAAAGGTCTCTGTTGTTATTCCTGAAGGATGCCAGTATGGTCAGGTTGTGCGCGTAAAGGGCGCTGGCATGCCTAAGTTCCGTAGCGAATCGCGTGGCGACTTGCATGTTCATGTTGAGGTTAAGATTCCTACGCGTGTTTCCAAGGGCGAAAGGGCTATTTTGGAGCGTTTGGCCGATGAAATGGGTGAGAATGTCTCCGAGCAGCGTAGCCCCCTTCAGAAACTTCGTGACGCTTTTAACAACTAACCGGGAGAGATATGTCACTTCCTCATTTCTTTTTGCGCGAACAGGTGCTGGCGTTCATGTCGGCGCCTGTTTTTACACTTCAGCTCGATGCTGATGATATGAAACATGCAAAGGTTTTGCGCCTTGCTGCAGGTGAGCATATAGCCGTTGTGGATGGTGCTTCTGATTATTTTGAATGCGAGGTCGTTTCTTTCGATAGTGGCGAGCTTTCTGTATCCATTGCCCAGAAGCTTTCTTCGCATACGCGTCCTGAGGTTGTTCTTGTTCAAGGTTTGGCTAAGGGCGACAAGATGGATACTATCGTTAGGCATGCAACCGAAGTTGGCATCGCCGAGTTTGTTCCCATGGCTACTTCGCGAAGTGTCGTGAAGCTCGATGCGAAGAAGTCTAAAGCTCGGTTCGACAGATGGGCGTCTATCGCTAAGAGCGCAGCGATGCAAAGTGGACGTTCTTCCAAGCCCGTGGTTCACGCGCCCTGTTCTCTCGCGGAGGCATTTGATATCGTCAAAGACTGCGATGCTGTATTGATTTGCTGGGAGGAAGCAGAACTGTCCGATACTTTGGCAAAAGCCGTGTCGCGTTGCATTGGCGCTACCGGGAAAGATCCTCGTAGCCTGCGCATTGCCTTGGTGGTGGGTCCGGAGGGCGGCTTAACTGCCCAAGAGGTTAATCATTTTCTTGCTTTGCCTTTTGCGCATTCGATAAGTTTAGGCCCGAGCATTCTTCGCACCGAGACGGCTGGCATCGTTGCTCCGGCATTGACGCTATATGAGCTCGAGGTGCGTTCATGAAGGTATCGGTAGTTAATCTTGGTTGCAAAGTAAATAGAGTTGAATCCGACACTATCGCCAAAGCTTATGAAAACAGGGGTGCTCAACTGTGCTCGGTGCCTGATGCGGATATTGTTGTTGTTAACACCTGCACGGTAACCGAGGAAGCCGACAAAAAAACCCGTAAAAGCATCAGGCGCGTTCTTCGTCAAAATCCTAACGCGCAAGTGGTGGTTACCGGCTGTGCTGCTGCTATTGAACCCGAGTTTTACCGCGCCCTTGATTCTCGCATCTGTGTGGTAGATAAGATCGATTTGCTTGAAGAGGTGGGCGATGGCTCAGCCGCTTCTTCGGCAAACCTTATTCGTGTGGGAGAAGAATTCCCTACACGTGTCTCTTTGAAAGTCCAGGATGGATGTAATCATTCGTGTACCTATTGCATTGTTCATGTTGCTCGTGGCAAGGCTTGGTCGCGTCCCGCTAACGCTGTTTTGGAAGAAGCCTTGGCGTTAGCCGATGCGGGAGTCAAAGAGCTTGTTCTTACCGGTATCGATCTTGGATCCTATTGCTTCGCCGAAGGCGAGAAACGAATCCGTCTTGGCGCTCTTGTTCGCGGGATGCTTGATGAATTGAGCCGGGCTGGTCATGATGACGTCCGTTTGCGTATTGGGTCCGTTGAACCAAGGTCGCTTGATCCTGAGTTCGTGAAAGTCATGGCGGAATCCGAAGGACGCGTGTGTCGCCATTTGCACTTGCCTTTGCAGTCGGGCTCCGACAGGGTTCTGCGTGAGATGAATCGGCCTTATTCTGCTCGTGACTTTTTAGAGATCGTTTCCATGCTGAAACGTGAAGTTGGAGATATCTCCCTCACCACGGATGTCATCGTGGGTTTTCCAGGAGAAACAGAGCAAGACTTTGCTGATACCTGCGCATTGGTTCGCGAGGTTGGTTTCACGAAGATCCATGTATTTCGGTACTCCCGTAGAGAGGGTACGCCAGCGGCAAGTCGCACCGATCAGATTCCTGCTGAAATAAAAGAGCGACGCGCGCATGAATTAAGCGCATTGGGCGACCAATTGCGCATTCAATATGCTCAGCGCCATATCGGCTCCCATGAGCTTGTTGCTGTTGAGCAAGAAGGGTGGGGCATGACGGAATCGTACTACAAGGTTCGTGTTGATGGATTCCCTCAGGGTGCTTTGGTGGATGTATGCTTAACGGGCGTTGATGATGCTGCTATTATGAGGGCATGACTGATCTAGAGAACATCACACTCGTCATTCCATCCCCGATTGAGCCTTCTGCACTATTGGGACCTCAAGACGAGTTTCTTCACTTAATTGAAGACTCCACCGCTGCGCGAATTTCCTTGCATGAGAATTCGCTTCGTATTCAGGGCAACGCACTTGAAGTGCAATCGCTGACTACGCTTTTTGCGGGTTTGATAAAAACGCTTGAGGCGGGCGAGACCCTCACGACCGACGAGGTGAAGCGTTCTTTGAACCTTATGAGGGCCGGTGAACTGGCTCCGCCCCCAATGAAGAACGATGTAATTCTTTCTTATCGCGGTCGTGCGATTCGTCCCAAAACACCCACGCAGAAACAATACGTGGATGCTATTCGAAAGAACACGGTAACTTTTGGTATTGGTCCAGCGGGTACGGGTAAAACGTATCTCGCTATGGCTATGGCGGTGGCAGCTTTCAACAATAAGCAAGTTAGTCGCATTATCCTTACGCGACCCGTTGTAGAGGCTGGCGAGAACCTCGGTTTTCTCCCTGGTTCTCTTACCGAGAAAATCGACCCTTATATCCGCCCTTTGTATGATGCATTGTTCGAAATGATGGAACCCGGTCGTGCAAATAAGTATCTTGCCGATGGAACTATTGAAATTGCTCCCTTGGCGTTTATGCGAGGTCGTACGCTCAACGATGCATTCATTGTTCTTGACGAAGCTCAGAACACAACTCCTGGGCAAATGAAAATGTTCCTAACTCGTTTGGGTATAGGTTCGAAAATGGTTGTTACCGGCGATATTACCCAGGCTGACCTTCCCAAGGGTGTTTCGGGATTAAAAACTGTTCGTCAGGTTCTTGATGGTTTGGACGATATCGCTTTTTGCGAGTTCAAGAATGCCGATGTTGTGCGCCATTCCTTGGTTGCAAGGATTGTTGCTGCCTATGCGCGCGCCGAAGAGATGAATCTCCGTCTGTAAAGAGGTTGCTAATGCAGGTCAATGTTCTTATCGAGCATGGGGAAGAGCTCGTTGGTGGTCTTCCCATCGAAGAGCTGTGCACGTTTGTTATGAAAAAGATGAATTTGCCGGAGTGTACTGATGTTACTGTTACGTTCGTTTCCAACGAACGTATCCATGAGCTTAATCGTGACTATCGAGGAATCGATCGTCCAACCGATGTTTTGTCGTTTGAGTGCGACAATGTTCCCTTTGAGGATGAGGTTCTGGATGACGTTGAAGAATTTGAATTGGGCGATACCATCATTGCTACAGATGTGGCTCTTGCCCAAACTGAAGAATACGGAACAACGCTTGAAGAGGAAGTGGCAATCCTTACCATCCATAGTTTGCTGCATCTCTGCGGATATGATCATATCGAGGATGATGATTACGAGGTAATGCATGCTCTGGAAGAACAGCTAATGCGTGAATGGAACGAGAGCCGCGCATGACGCGTGAAGGTTTCTCTCTTTTTTCCGCGTTTCGTTGTGCAGGACGCGGAATAATCGATACAGCCCACGAGCGTAATTTTCATATCGAATTTGCTTGTATGCTGCTTTGCATTATTCTCGGTTTTGTTTTTGGTATAAGTCCTTATGAGTGGCTTGTTGTTGTAGTTTGCTTTGGCTTGGTTCTAGGCGGCGAGTGTTTGAACTCGTCGATTGAGGCAATAGTTGATTTGGCAAGCCCTGAGTATCATGAGCTTGCTCGCAAATCAAAAGACGCTGCAGCTGGCGGTGTGCTGCTGTTTTCGTTAGCCTCATTGATTGTTGGCTTGATTATTTTTGCGCCGCGAATTCTTTGCCTGCTTGGCCTGATGTAGGGCGCGTTTGTAAAGGAATTATATGGAAATCAATCAAAGCACTATCGATCCAAAGACGTTTAGGTCGGGATTTGTGACTCTTGTTGGTCGGCCAAGTTCGGGTAAATCAACTTTGCTCAATGCTCTTATGGGAAAAAAACTTGCCATTGCGTCGCCCACGGCCCAAACAACGCGCCATCGTTTCCGTGCTGTTCATACTACCGAAGATCACCAGATGGTTATTGTTGACACTCCGGGTGTGCATAAACCCCATGATGCCCTCGGGGAAGAGCTGAATACCACGGCACTAAAGTCACTTGACGGCATAGATGTTGCAGCATTCTTGCTGGATGCATCGGCTCCCTTTGGCCGCGGTGACGAATGGGTCATTTCCGAGCTTTCCAAGAACAGGGTTCCGAAGATTCTTGTTCTTTCAAAAATCGACCTGGTGAATGATGAGCTTCTCGACGAACAGCGTCATAAGGCGGTTTCTTTAGGTGATTGGGATGAAGTTGTAGAGGTTTCGTCACTTACAGGTGCTGGTATCGACGATTTCATTGAAGCTGTTGTTCGTCGCTTGCCCACTGGCCCACTTTGGTTTCCTGCAGACATGGAAACCGATCAGCCTCTCGAAGTTATCATTGCCGAATTCATTCGTGAGAAGATCCTGCTTACCGCGCATGATGAAGTGCCTCATGCTGTTGGCGTGGTTGTTGATGCCATGGAATACAATCGACGAAAGAATCTACAGAAGATTTATGCCACTGTCTATGTGGAGCGTGGTAGCCAGAAAGGCATCATAATCGGCAAGGGCGGGCATGCTATCAAGGAAGTTGGCACCCAGGCGCGCGAGGACCTCGAAACCCTTCTGGGCAAAAAGGTATTTCTCGACCTCAATGTTAAGGTTCGCAAGAACTGGAGGCGTGATCTAAATCAGATTCGTCGTTTTGGTTATGGCGAGGGCGCATAGGATCAATGGCTTCGCGTACGTATAGCGTGAGGGCTTTGGTGCTTCGTCGCACAAAGCTGGGGGAGAGCGATGTGATTTGCACTTTGCTCTCTTCTGACGGATCGCAGATACGAGCGGTCGCGAAGGGGGCTCGAAAGCCCTCTTCTTCTTTCGCCTCTCGTTTAGAGGTTTATTCCGTTTGCGATTTGCTTCTCTGCCAAGGGAAGTCTCTCGACATCGTCAAAGAGGCGCGTTTGTTGCAGGGGAATGAACACCTTCGCAGGGACTATTCCTTGATGGAGGCAGCTTCGCCCATGGTTGAAATCCTTGACAAAACTACTCAGGTGGGTTTAGAGGATGAACGCTTGTTTCCTATGGCATGTGTTGCGTTGAAAGCTTTGAAGGCTGCCAATTTGGAGAACGCTGTTGCTTCTCCGGAGTGTTACACGGCTGGCTATTTGCTTAAAACACTTGCTGTTTTGGGTTTTCGCCCTCGATTGGATACCTGTGTAGGGTGCGGAAATACAATTTCGCCAGAGAAACTTCCTTCTCTGGTGCCCTTTTCGCTTATTGACGGTGGTATGGTTTGCCCGTCTTGTGGTTACTCGAGTGAAACAATCTCGCTTTCTCGTGACACCGTGCTGTGGGCACAGGCATTGCTGTTCAGCACTTTCGAAGAGATTTCGCATTTTGAAGTTAATGCAGACGAACGCTTACGCCTGATGCGCTTCCTTCAGCTGTGGATTCGCCAACATTTGGGTATTTCTTTGAAATCTTTGGATTACCTAATATCGTCTAGATAGCCGCATCGGCTACAAATGCTCTCTTTTTCAAACTGGCTTTTCCCATGATAGTTACTCCTTGGTGTTATTACGCTACACTGAGTTTCATGAACTTGTTCACTGTGAATGATCTGCTGCAATGTTGAGGGATATTGCAGCAAGTCCTTCAGGCATGGGGATGCTTGAAGGAGGAAAGAGGGGTGTATTATGGCTGCTCCCGCAACCGAACATGTACGTAACATTGTGCTGGTAGGTCAAGATGGTGCTGGCAAAACATCACTTGCTGAAGCAATGCTCCACGTTTCTGGGAAAACTCCGCGTATGGGTACAACCCATGATGGCAAGTCATACCTTGACTATGACGAAGAGGAAATTCGCCGGCATTTCACCTTAGGCACGTCAATTGCACCGATTCCCTATAAGGATTACAAAATCAATTTGCTTGACACCTCAGGTCAACCCGATTTTCTTGGAGATACGCTTGCAACTATGCAGGCAGCCGAGATGGCCATGTTCGTTGTTGATGCTGTTGACGGTCCTCAGGTTATGACCACCCGTTTGTGGCACGAGGCTGAATCTATGAGGTTGTGCCGTTGCGTATTCATCAATCACATCGACCGAGAGCATGCCAACTTTGATGTGGCAATGGCTACTCTTCATGCTCGCTTTGGCTCTCGTCTGGGCGCGGTAACAATACCCATGGGCGTAGATAAAGACTTCAAGGGTGTTATTGACGTTCTTCGTATGAAAGCTCGTTACTTTGAGGGGGAAGACGAACGCGTCGCGGAAATCCCAGAAGAGTATCTCGATGTTGCCCAAGTTGCACGCGATAAGCTGTGCGATCTAGTCGCAGAAGCCGATGAAGACTTGATGATGAAGTACCTTGATGGTGAAGAGCAGTTAACCCAAGAAGAGCTTGAGCAGCTGCTTGATAAGGCCATTGCGCAAGAGATTTTCATTCCCGTTTTCGTCGGTTCTACCATTATCAAGCAGGGCATTAAAGGCTTGATGGAAGACATTGCCAGCTATTTCCCCCATCCTCGTGCACACGGACCATTCTATTTGTCTAATGGCGATGAGCTCTATGTTGACGAAACAGGTGAACCTGCCGGATTTGTTTTCAAGACGCTCTCCGATCCGTATGTTGGTCGCATGAGTTTTATCAAGGTGCTTTCCGGATACCTAGAGCCAGGAATGGAGCTCTCAAACGCTCGTAGCAAGAAAAAAGAACGTCTTTCCCATCTTTACGTGATGATGGGCAAGGAGCCTATGGATGTTAAGAGCGCCAAAGCCGGTGATATCATCGTGGTTCCCAAGATGAATGAAACGAAAACTGGTGATACCCTTTCGCTTTCGGGCGATATCGAGGTTGATCCGCTACCGAGTCCTGTTCCGCTTTATCCCATTGCCCTTGAAGCCGAAAACAAGAAAGACGAGGATAAGCTGGGAACGTTCCTATCTAAGCAAGCGGAAATTGATCCGACTCTACGTTTGATCCGGTATGAAGAGACTCATCAGCAAGTTGTATTTACGATGGGCGACTTGCATGTTGATGTGCTGTTGAATAAGTTGAAGAATCAGGCGAAGATCGAAGCGCATCTTGTTCCTGTTCGAATTCCTTATCGTGAGACAATTCAAAAAACCGCAGAAGCAGAGGGTCGTCATAAGAAACAAACTGGTGGGTCTGGACAGTTTGGCGATTGCTGGCTTCGTCTTTCCCCCAACCCAGGCGAAGGGTACGTATTTGCAAGCGAAGTAGTTGGCGGCAGAATCCCAAAGAACCTCATTCCGGCTGTGGATAAGGGCGTTCAGGAAGCCATGGCAGAGGGCTTTCTTGCTGGGTATCCTATGGTTGATATCAATTGCGTAGTATTTGATGGTTCCTACCATGCGGTAGATTCCAACGAAATGGCTTTCAAGACCGCTGCCCGACTTGCATTCAGGGCTGCTTGTGAGCAAGCTGACCCCATTATTTTGGAGCCTATGGCAGATATGGATATCACTGTTGGCGAGGCGTATGCAGGAGCTGTTATGGGTGATATCTCTACACGTCGAGGTCGAATTGTTGGTACCGATTCCAACGATGAGGGTGAAACCATCATCGTCGTTCGTGTTCCCTATGCTGAAGTTCTTTCGTATACGAAGGACTTGCGGGCTCTTTCTCGTGGTAGTGGAACTTATTCTGTGCGCCTAAATGGATATGAGCCAGCTCCTTACGATGTTCAGAAGAAGCTTGTCGAACGCTATGAGGCTTTCCGTAAATAGTCAGGCTTGTTTTCTGGAGGCTTTATTTCCATAA
Source organism: uncultured Eggerthella sp. (assembly GCA_965147435.1). GTDB lineage: Bacteria > Actinomycetota > Coriobacteriia > Coriobacteriales > Eggerthellaceae > Anaerotardibacter. The sequence goes on from CBCTKC010000002.1 coordinate 172,079, forward strand.
TCGCACTTTCGCATTCGTATTAGCGAGAATTGCCTCGTGGTGAAGTGAACTGAACACGTATTTTGCTTTGTAAGAAACCCCAGAGTGTTTTCGCCCTGGGGTTTCTTATTTTGTTATCGGGAAATTCGAGTTATTGACTCACGGATGCGGGTTGCAAGCTTCGCCATGGCTTTACCGTCACGAAACCTTGAGGCGCAAAGGTGATGTGATTTGAAGACGATTTTTTTTGTTTCACTGAAGACTTAGTGTTCGTAGGACTTTTCGATGTCGCTGCCGTGACCGACGATTCTCTTCTTGCGGTTTGCATGATTATGTTCGGTTTCATTGCTTGGGGCTTGGTGGCGTTGATCTCGCGAATCTCCTCGTCGAAAGTTGTCGTTTAATTCGTACATTTTGATTATCTTCACATGCTGAACACAACCCTAGAAAGCTGTTGAGCACAATAAGACGCTCGCGTATACTAATCAAGTTGCATTTTGCAGCAAGTAGGCTTCACGCCTAGCTCGCATGCGCCACCCGCTTGCTTGCTCGGCATGGAGGGAATTAGATGTAGAAAGGTGGACAGATGCCTAACAAGCTTAGCATCTCCAAAGAACGCACTGCAGAGCTCATGGCTGAGTTCGGCAAGAACCCCCAGGACTCTGGTAGCGCAGAGGTACAGGTTGCTATCCTGTCTGAGCGTATCAAGAACCTGACCGAGCACCTGAAGGAGCACCCCAAGGATCACCATACCCGTCGTGGTCTGCTCATGCTCGTAGGTAAGCGCCGTCGTCTTCTCGTTTACATCAAGAACCGCGACGTTCTTGAGTACCGTGAACTCATCAAGAAGCTCGGCATTCGCGACAACATCTAAGCATTAAGCCCGCGCTAGCGGGCTTTTTGTATATTCGGCGGTCGGCAATGGAGGCCATTGCTGCTCGCGCACCTGAAAAGCGGGTGCAAAGAGGCTTTGCGCAATAGGGCGCAAGGGAAGTGAAAGTTAAAAGATGGACATTATTACTGAATCGTTCGACCTCTACGGAAAGCACTACACCCTTTCCACTGGCGAGCTTGCAAAGCAGGCTTCTGGTGCCGTGAAGGTCACCTGCGGTGACACCACCGTTTTGGTTACGGCTGTGATCTCTGAGCAGGAGAAGGATTATGACTTTTTCCCGCTGACTGTTGATTTCATGGAAAAGATGTATGCGGTTGGTCGTATTCCTGGCGGTTACCTGAAGCGTGAAGCAAAGCCTTCCGACAAGGGTATCCTGACGGCTCGTATGATCGACCGTCCGATTCGCCCCGGTTTCGTTGATGGTTTTAAGCAGGAAGTTCATGTGGTTGCCACTACGTTGGTGGTTGACGGCGAGCATCAGCCCGACACCATTTCTGTGGCAGGTGCTTCTGCAGCACTCATGGTTGCCAGCGCGCCTTTCGATGGCCCGGCCGCGTGCGTTCGTATCGGCCGCGACATTGATACCGGCGAGTTCATCGTGAACCCCACCTACGAGGAAGAAGAGAACTCCGATCTTGAGCTGACCATTGCAGGTACCAAGGATTATATTTCCATGGTTGAGGCTGGCGCTCAGGAGATTACCGAAGAGGACATGCTCGCAGCCATGACTTTTGGCCAGGAAGCAATTGCGGCGTTCTGCGAAAAGCAGGCCGAATTCTTGGCCAAGGTTAATCCGCAGCCTAAGGAATGGCCTATCCATGTTGCCGATCCTTCCATTGCGGAGCGCGTTGAAAAGCATTTCGATGAGATGTCGGCTGCATTGAAGGACGCAGACAAGCTTGCCCGTATGGCCAAGGTCGAAGAGGTGAAGAATTCCGTTAAGGAAAACGACTTCACTGAGGAAGAGCGTGCTGCTTGGGGTTCCGATATTGCTGCTGCTTTGAAGTCGCTCGAAAAGCACGCAATGCGCAAGATGGTTATCGAAACGGGCGAGCGTGCCGACGGTCGTTCTAGCACCGACATTCGTCCTTTGTACATTAAGGCTGGCTATCTGCCTCGTGTTCACGGTTCCGGTCTTTTCCAGCGTGGTCAGACCCAGGCTCTCTCTATTGCAACGCTTGGTATGCTCAATGAATGGCAGCGTCTTGATACTATCGATCCTGCAGAGGGCAAGCGTTACATGCATCAGTACAACTTCCCACCATACTGCACCGGTGAGGTTGGTCGCATGGGCGCTCCTAAGCGTCGTGAAATCGGACATGGTGCTTTGGCTGAGCGTGCGCTCCTGCCTGTTCTCCCCGATGAGGAAGAATTCCCCTACGCTATTCGCGTTGTTTCTGAGATCATGGAATCCAATGGTTCTTCGTCCATGGCTTCCACCTGCGGTTCTACCCTTGCTTTGATGGATGCTGGCGTGCCTATCAAGGCTCCTGTTGCTGGTATTGCGATGGGTCTCATTAAAGAAGGCGATGACATTGTCATCCTCTCTGACATCCAGGGTCTTGAAGACTTCCTCGGTGATATGGACTTTAAGGTTTGCGGTACGGAACATGGCATCACTGCCCTGCAGATGGACAACAAGGCCAAGGGTCTTTCCGTTGATATTCTGGCCCGTGCTCTGGCTCAGGCTAAGGAAGGTCGCGCCTTTATCATGAAGGCTATGCTCGAGGCCATTGATGCTCCTCGTGCGGAACTCTCTCCTTATGCTCCCCACATCGAGACCATCCACATTCCTTCCGATAAAATCCGTGACGTTATCGGTTCTGGTGGCAAGGTTATCCGAGGCCTTCAGGATGAGACGAACACCACTATCGAGATCGAAGAGGACGGTACTGTTCGCATTGCCTCTATCGATGCTGAGGGTGGCGCTGCTGCCAAGGCGGCTATCTTGGGTATCGTCAAGGTTCCCGAGGTTGGAGAAGTGTATGATGGCGAAGTCGTTGGCATCAAGGATTTCGGCGCATTTGTTCGTCTTACTCCCGGTAAGGATGGATTGCTTCATATCTCCCGCATGGCTAACGGCCGTGTAGGCAAGGTTGAAGATGTTCTTAACATCGGAGACATCGTAAAGGTTGAGGTCATTGAGGTTAGCGATAACGGTAAGATTAGTCTTGACCGTGTCGATAAGCCCGATGTAGTTAGCTCCGAGCGCCCTGCTCGCCACCACGATGATGGTGACCGACGTGGTAAGCGCGAAGGTGGCAACGGCGGACGTAAGCCCCGTCGCCGTCACAATGGTGACCATAATGAGCACTAAGTTATAATCATTCCTTGATAGCTCTTATGGGTGGTTGTCTGCCTTGTATGAGCTGCGGAATGGTTATTGATAAGCAGTTTCGAGAGCCCTCTGACCCCAAAATGGGGCAGGGGGCTCTCTTTGGAAGAAGAGGTTTTACTGTATGTCTACGTTTATTACTCGTGGCACTTGTTCTAAAGCTATTAATTTCGACATTGAAGATGGCAAGGTTGTCAATGTGTCATTTCAGGGCGGCTGCAACGGCAACACTAAGGGTATTGCCATGCTTGTAGAGGGTATGCCCGTGGAAGAGGTTATCGACAAGCTCGAAGGTATTACCTGCGGTCCCCGTAAAACGAGTTGTCCCGATCAGCTCGCAAAAGCTCTCAAGGAAAGTATTGAGTCATAAAATTAGATTGGAAGGGTTGGAGCACGTATGAGCCAGCAATGTAAAACTGTTTTGGATAATGGCATGACGGTCATTAGCCGAACGATGCCCGATGTCCGTTCGGTTTCTTTGGGGCTCTGGTTCAACGTTGGCTCCCGCGACGAGCGTCCCGACCAGGCGGGTCTTACTCATTTTATGGAGCATATGATGTTCAAGGGGACCCCCACTAAAGGTCCTTTGGATATTTCGATGCATTTTGATCGCCTTGGGGCAGAGCTTAACGCTTTTACGTCAAAGGAATATACCTGCTACTATGCACGCTTTGTTGACGACAAACTTGAGGATTCTCTTTCTGTTTTGGCAGAAATGGTGATTGAGTCCAATTTTGCTCAAGATGCCATCGATACGGAACGTGAAGTGGTGATTGAGGAGATTGCCCGTTCTGAAGATACCCCCGATGATTATGTCTATGAGCTGTATTCTCAAAATAACTTGCCTAATCATCCTTGCGGCTTGCCTGTTTTAGGAACTCGCGAGCGGGTTGGCAGCTATCAACATGCCGATTGCGCTGATTTTCATGCCGAGCATTACCATGCCGGAAACCTAACACTAGCGGCTGCGGGCAATGTGGATCATGACCGGCTGGTCGCATTGGCAAAGCGATATTTTGCTTCCATGAAGCCTGGTAAAAAGGAGCAACGAAAGCTTCTTCAGCCCCATTTCTCCTCAGGCTTGTTTAGCCAGAAGCGCGATATCGAGCAAGCCCATATTGTGTATGGCGTACCTTGGTTACCTCTAGGGAGTGAGCGGCGATATATCGCTACGGTACTCACCACAATTCTTGGTGGTTCTATGTCTTCGCGTTTGTTCCAGGAGGTACGCGAAAAGCGCGGTCTTGTCTATTCGATTTACGCAATGCAGGCAGGCTATCAGGGTGTTGGGCAGTGGTGCATTTACGCCGGTACACGACCTTCCAATACTCAGGAAGTTGTTCGGCTTATCCGTTCTGAGTTGGACGCGATTGCCCAAGACTACGTTTCCGAAGATGAGCTTTCTCGTAATATCGACCTTATTTGCGGGCAGCTCCTTCTTGGCTTGGAGTCGACCAATTCCCATATGGTTCGCCTAGGCAAGCGCGAGACCCTCGGATTGGATCAAACTACCCCCGAGCAACAAACGGAAGGATATCGATCCGTTACTAAGCAGCAAGTGCTTGATATGGCTCAAGAACTTCTCTTGTCGGAGCCGGCTATTGCCGTGATATCGCCTTACACTCAAGAAGAGCTTTCGGATCTTGTTTTTTAGATAATTCCCGAGTCCGTTAAGTTGTTGACAGTCGCTGCTCTCGTATGCTGGCTGCAAAGCCGCCTACGGGTGCTTAACATATTTGAATCATTTAAGTCGTATAGTTGCGGTTAGTTCCCTGAAAAGGGCATTTGAATAGGAGTACGTATGATTTCTGTTGCTGTTGCCGGTTATGCCGGCCGCATGGGTTCCGCTGTCGTGGATGCTGTCACTGCTGCTGAGGATATGGAAGTGGTATGCGGGATCGATCCGTTTGGTGGAGAAGCCCCTTTTGCTACCTATGGAAGCATTGATGAGACACTTCAAGGTGCATCCTTCGATGTTTTAGTCGATTTTACTCAACCTAGCGTTGTCGCAAAGACTTTGGAAAAGGCTTTGCCTGCAGGAGTGGATTGTGTTGTGGGCACAACAGGTATGAGCGATGACACTCTTAATGCTCTTGCTGCGAGCGCTAAGCCAGGCACATGTTTGTTCTACGCTCCGAATTTCACTACTGGTGCGGTACTTATGATGGAATTCGCCAAAGCTGCTGCTCCTTATTTCCCCGAATCGGAGGTTATTGAATTCCATCATTGCAATAAGAAAGATGCGCCAAGTGGCACTGCGGTTCGCACTGCTCAGATAATCTCCCGCTCGAGGGATTTTGCCAGTGAGGCTCCTGGCAGTGAAACCGAGATTGATGGATGCGAAGGCGCACGCGGAGCATTGGTAGAAGGTGTCCCGGTGCATTCTGTACGCTCAATGGGGTACGTTGCGAGTCAAGAGGTCATTTTTGGTTCGATGGGGCAGACGCTGACTATTCGCCACGATTCATGGGATCGTACTTCCTATATGCCAGGTGTTCTCCTCGGTATCCGTTCGGTAGGCAAATGCAGCGGCTTAGTCGTTGGTTTGGAAAACTTCATGGCATAGCGCCGTACATCATGCAATAATGAGCCACGTTAAATTAGCGAATGAAGGAGTTACACATGACCGCTGCAAATGAGCCACGCTTTGGTCGCATGATTCCCGCAATGGTTACCCCATTTGACGAGAATCTTGAGCTCGACCTTGATCAGGTACGTGCTTTGGCTCGCCGCCTTGTAGACGGCGGAAGCGATGCCCTTATCGTTAATGGCACCACGGGTGAAAGCCCTACGGTGTTCTATCCTCAGAAGATGAAGCTGTTTGAAGCAGTTCTTTCTGAAGTAAAGGGTGAGGTGCCGGTTATCGCCAATGTTGGAGATAATTGCACGGCTGATACGGTTGATTTTGCCCGTGATGTCCAAAAGCTTGGTGTCGATGCGTTTATGCTGGTGGTTCCTTACTATAACAAGCCCCCGCAAGAAGGCCTCTACCAGCACTTCAAGACTATTGCAGATGCAGTTGACCTCCCTATCATTCTGTATAACATCCCAGGTCGTACTGGTATTAACATGACGCCTGAAACAACACTACGACTTGCAAACGATTGCGATAACATCGTTGCCATTAAGGAAGCTTCTGGTGATCTTGCCCAGGTTGCAGAGATTATCGCTAACGCACCCGAAGGGTTCGACGTATATTCCGGCGATGATTCCCTTACTTATGACATGATGAAATTAGGTGCTGCTGGCGTAATCTCCACAACCGGTAATGTTGCGCCCGATCGCATGAAGGAAATTACCACCCTTTGCGCTGAAGGGAAATTCGAGGAGGCTGCAGAAGCCAATGAAAAGCTCCTGCCCTTGATGAATGAGCTCTTTGTTACGGCCAATCCGATCATGGTTAAAGAGGCACTGAACCTATCCGGCTTCCGTGTTGGCGGGGTCCGTCTTCCCTTGGTAGATGCAACTCCTGAACAATCCGATCACTTGGCTCAGGTAATGCGCGAGGTTGGTGTCCTGAAGTAAGCTTCGGCATCTGTCACGTCTATTCGAAAAGCGAGGTTTCGACCTCGCTTTTTTTGTGCATTTTCAGCTCACGTTTGGTTTGACTGTAGCTAATTCTGTGAGTTTCTTTTCGAAGAAGATAGGGAAGAATTCATGGATGATTAACAAATTAAAGTCAGGAACGCTATTATTAATTAGTTAATCTATGCGTAATTTACGCGCTGTCTTGGTCTGCGGATGGGCCTTTTCTTGCTAGGTATTAGAAGGCCCCATCTTATATATGAAGTACAAATACAGAACGAAAAGGAACCTTATGGCTGAAGAAATCAATGAGCCTAATAATATCCAGGATAAACCTCAAGCAACAGAATCGGTGAAGCATGTTCACCTCGAGCGAAAGCGTCCGAAATTATCGAAATTCGACGAGGAGAATTCGAAGAATGGGAAAGACAAAAGCGCTGAGTCGGGCAAAAAACATCATTCCCAAAACTCAAATCGTGGGAAAAAATCCGCCCAGCATAACCACAGTGGCAAGCGCGATCCTAAGGCTAAGCTTCGTATAATCCCCTTGGGCGGTCTTGATGCTATCGGCAAGAATATGACTGCTTTCGAGTGCGGTAACGATATGGTGCTTGATGATGCGGGCCTCATGTTCCCCGATGATAATCATCCAGGTGTTGACCTGATTCTGCCTGACTATTCGTATGTTCTTGAACATGCTGATAAGTTGCGTGGAATTGTGATTACCCACGGTCACGAGGATCATACGGGTTCCTTGCCGTATTTGCTGAAAGACCTTGATCGCAAAGTTCCTATTTACGCAACCAAACTTACCCTGGGCCTTATCGAGGGCAAGTTGAAGGAGCATAAGATCACGAATGCCAAGCTATGCGAAATTAAGCCTGGCCAGTCTATTAAGCTCGGGTGCATTACTGCTGAGTTCTTCTCCGTCAACCATTCGATTCCCGGTGCAGTTGGCGTATTTTTCCGTACTCCTGCTGGCAATGTGCTTCATACGGGCGACTTTAAGCTGGATCAAAGCCCTATCGATGGGGTTCGTACTGATTTTGCCGCTCTCTCCCGCTTTAGTGAAGAGGGCGTTGACTTGATGATGTCGGATTCCACCAATGCTACTAATCCGAATTTCACCCCTTCCGAAGCGGAAGTAGGTAAGGCTCTGGACTCCATCATTTCTCGGGCCAAGGGTCGCGTTATCGTCGCCTCCTTTGCTTCTCATATCCATCGTATGCAGCAAATCTGCGATGCAGCGGTGCGTAATGGTCGAAAGGTTGCTGTTACTGGTCGCTCTATGGTTCAGAATACCGATATTGCACGTCGTCTAGGATATTTGAAGATCGCAGACAAAGACATTATCGATGCATACGATCTGAAGGGTTGCCCTCCTGATTCATATGTGGTTATGTGCACGGGCTCTCAGGGTGAACCGCTTTCTGCGCTTGCCCGAATAGCGAGTGACAACCATAAGACTATTTCGGTAGAGGAAGGCGATACGGTCATTATTTCAGCTACGCCTGTGCCTGGTAACGAAAAAGCCGTAACTAAGGTCACGAACGACTTAGCAAAGATTGGAGCGGATGTTTACGACAAAAGCCGTGCCCGTGTTCATGTTTCAGGCCATGCTTCGGCAGAGGAACTGAAGCTTGTTCTTTCTATCGTTCAGCCCAAACACTTTATGCCAGTTCACGGCGAAGCTACTCATCTGCGGGCACATGCTGCGTTGGCTGAAGCTACGGGTGTTCAAAAAAAGAATATCTTCATCTGTGAAAACGGCGAGTCTCTTGAGCTGACCTCAAAGGGCGTTCGCCGAGGCAAGCCTGTTCCAAGCGGTATTATCCTGGTCGATGGATTAAGCGTTGGCGATACTTCGGAGTTTGTTTTGAACGAACGAACGAATCTTGGCTCACAGGGCGTTGCTGTTATTGCTTGTGCTGTTAATGCTGAATCGCGTGATTTGCTTAGTGGCGTTCAGGTAGAAATGCATGGTATTCCCGGCGGTGACGAGCCCCAATTTGTTGAAGCGGTAACTAATGCTGTTTCGAGCGCATTGAAGCGATCCCTTTCCAAGAACGAAGAGTCGCGCGCCGTAAAGCGTGCTGCTCGAAGCGCGTTGCTTTCAATTCTGTGGGAGCGCACCAACCAGCGCCCTCTAGTTGTAATCAATATCCTCGAGGTCTAGAGATTCCAGGCCTCAGGGCCTCATGCGAAGCTAAACACACCCTAAACGCACGAAAGGTTTCGAATGGCATCTCAGCAAACAGGACGTCGGAACAAGCAGCAGTCAAGCAAAGCGGGCTCCCAGCCGGGGGTCCGCAAGCTTGCTTCAAGTGGAAAAAGCTCGCAGCATCGTGATTCGACGCCTAGTTACGGTCATATCTTTGATGAGCGTACCAAGCGTGATATATCTGCAGTTGCCTTAATAGTGATCTCTATTGCGCTATTCGCCATGGTGTTTATGGGGTCTGAGGGCGTTGTGACGGGCGCGATATCGCTTGGACTTCGTTTCTGCTTCGGTATCGGTGCATACGTGCTTCCGTTCCTGCTCATTGGTCTAGCGGCTACGTTGCTTATCCGTTTTGAACGAGAGATGGTACCAGCCCGTGTGGCCATTGGTTTCGGTCTCTTGTTTCTTTCATTCTTGACCATTGTGTCCCTTTTCACGCCAGGTGCTGATGTTGATCCAAATCGCCTGTTCATCCAGGTATTGCTAGTTGACCATGGTGGTTATGTGGGTGGCGCTATCGCTTGGGCGGGTCTCGAGCTGTTTGGCTTGACCGTCTCCATGATCTTGATGATAGGCGTGATCATCATTGCGCTTATCGTAATCGGATTCTCCCTGTCCTCTCTTATCGAAAAAATTCGCGCTCGTGCGACAGGTCGTTCCGATGCACTTGGAGATGAAGAGGACGGATTTGCTCACTTACCCCGTATGTCGTTTGCTCGCGTTCGAAAAGGCAGAAACACCATTAATGCTGATTCCGTTGATCCAACGAAAGCGGATGTTCTTGGAGGTATGCCCACTCAGGCTATCGACACAAATAAAGCCGCTTTCGCCGCTGGTAAAACCCAGATAATTACCGAGAAGCCTTCAAAATCTTTGAAAAAAAGCCAACGCACGAATGGTCAGCGCGCTCGTGAGGCTGCGGTACAAACTACCATGGCATTCGACGCGGCTTCTCCGAAAGCGGCAGGGGAGGCGCCCAAGCAGCTTACCCGCAAGCTTGGATCGCGTCCTAAAGCCGACAAGAAGGACGAGCCATCGCTTCCTCAGGGTCAGGTTGCTAAGCCTGTTCGCAAAAAGGCGTCAGATGTTGCTACACCAGAGCCTTTGGAAGGTTTTGACCTCCCTGAAATGAGCTTGCTTAATACTTCCGAGAAAACTCCAGTCACCAAGGAGAGCGAGGCTTCTCTTCGTGCCACTGGTATGTTGCTTCAAGAAACGCTTGCCGACTTCGGCGTAGGTGCTGATGTTGTTGGCTGGGTCCACGGGCCTACCGTTACCCTGTTCAAGGTTGATCTTCCTTCGGGTGTTCGAGTTAACCGTGTTTCTAACTTGACTGACGATATAGCGCTTGCTCTTGCTGCGCCTGGTGTCCGCATCTTTGCTCCTATTCCTGGCACAAATTACGTTGGCATTGAGGTGCCTAACAAAAAACGCGAGACTGTTTTCCTGGGTGATGTGCTGAAAGATGCGCCTGATGGGCCTCTCCAAATTGCCATTGGCAAGGACGTGGAAGGTGAAAGCATCGTAAGTAATTTGGCTACTATGCCTCATTTGCTGATTGGCGGTACGACGGGTTCAGGTAAATCGGTTGCCATTAACGGCATGATTATGTCGATTCTTATGCGTGCGACGCCATCTGAAGTACGCATGATTATGATCGACCCTAAGCGTGTTGAGTTTACGCCCTATAATGGCATCCCTCATTTGTACGTTCCTGTTGTAACCGAGGCAAGGGAGGCAGCTAGCGCTCTCTCCTGGGCTGTAGCCGAGATGGAACGTAGGTTGAAGGTTTTCAGTGGCATAGGCGCTAGAAATATTGGTCAATACAATGCCAAGGTTCAAAAAGGACTCGAAATCAATGATGCTCCTGCTGCTGAGATGCCCTATATCGTGATCATCATCGATGAGCTCGCAGACCTTATGATGAATGTGGGCAAAGAGGTGGAGTTTTCGATTTCTCGTCTGGCTCAGCTCGCTCGTGCGGCGGGCATCCATCTAATCGTGGCAACGCAGCGCCCTTCTACGAATGTAGTTACAGGTCTTATCAAGGCTAATATCACCAATCGTATCGCGTTTAATGTTGCTTCTGGTATCGACTCACGTGTCATCCTGGACACTCCCGGTGCTGAAAATCTTATTGGTCTAGGAGACTTGTTGCTTTCTAAGCCAGAGTTGGCAAAGCCACAGCGAATTCAGGGCTGCTTTGTTTCCGAGGATGAGATATCTGCTGTCGTGGAGAAATTGAAGTCGCAAGGAGAGCCCGAATATCACAATGATATTCTTAAAACCAATCTCATCACTCTAGGAGATTCCATGCCAGATGGTTCCGGCGGAACCGCCTCTGGCTCCGATGATCCTTTGGTATGGGATGCCGCTGAGATAGTGGTATCTTCTGGCATGGGCTCGACGTCGAATCTACAGCGCAGGCTTAGCGTAGGGTATTCTCGTGCCGGCAGGATTATGGACTTGCTTGAAGAGAAGGGCATTGTTGGTCCACCAAACGGGTCAAAACCTCGTGAGGTTTTGGTGGACCCGATGGAGCTCGAAACTATCAAAGCCTTTGAAGCTAATGATTCGCAGTAAGTAAGAAGAGGTAGGAACGTCATGCACCAGATCAGCTTCGGCAGCGTGCTTAAGGAAGCGCGATTGGCCAAAGGGCGAGACCTGGCTTCAGTATCTCGCGATCTGCGTATTCGCCAGGATATTATCGTCGCGATCGAGAATAGTGATTTTAAGCGTATGCCCTCTCGTGGATATGCGCGCAATATGATCATTGCTTACTCTCGGCTCCTGGGCCTTAATGCCCAGGATGTTAGTCGAATGTATTTAGACCAGGAATATGCCTATCAGGTTGAGCAAGCTCATCAGAGCGTAGGTAACTCTATTCGTATGCACCGCGATCCGCATGGACGCGAAAGCAACGGGTATAACACTTCGTCGTTTGAGAAAGTTGGCGGGCGGGCCGCCCGTAAATCTCGTTCAACTATTTCTCAGCCCGATGAAAAAGATCTGTATGATGGCAGTTCTAATGGGTTTGGTCGTGCTGTGTATTCGCAAAATGCCGATGTGTACCCTTCGCACCACAATCCTCAGGTCGCTCATCGTGCCCGTAGATCTGCTATGCCTTCGGGGAAATATGGAAATATGTACGCAGCTCCGCAGAATATCCCGAATCCAAATAGAAATCGGAATGTTCTCATTGCTGTCATTGCTGCTGTTGTCATCGTTATTGTTCTTGCTGTGGCCATGATTCTTTCGCATCAAACTGCACCTCAGACCAATATCCCCGTTACAGGTGCTCAGTCTGCGCAAAACGTAGAGAGCGAATCTTCGTCGGATCAGCAGCAAACTGATTCTTCTACTGATCAAACTGCTCCAACTGAATTCACCTTAAAGTATTCAGTTGAGAAGGGTAGCGAGTCTTATATCGAGGTTTACGTTGACGACAAGGCCCAAGAATCAGGTACGGTGTCTGGACCGGCAGAAAAAACCTACACAAGCTCGTCCAAAATCCGCTTTGTTTCTACTGAAACAAAGGGTGTGTCGGTAACGATCAATGATGAAGCTGTCGATCTTAAGACCAACAGCTCCGGTATCGTAAACCAGACTTTTTCCTTTAGCGAAATTCTAGATCAGTGGTATAACGACCATCCAAACGTGAAGCGGGACGCTTCTGCTTCTACGTCGTCGAGCTCTCAAAGCACTGGTTCGACGAGCTCGGCTTCGAAAAGCTCGTCGAACAGTTCGTCCGAGTCCGCAAAGACGTCATCTGCGAGTTCCAAGTCGTCGTCATCTGAATAGGGACGAATTTTGGCTACGTAGATGTTTTTGGGTTAGCACGATTTTCAGAAGAATCGTGCTAACCTATTTTTCTATATGGCCTAACAAGATGGCTTTATCAAATTCGATTTTGAGAGGATTAACCATGGCTAAAGATTCTAGCTTCGACGTTGTATCCCAGATTGATATGCAAGAAGTCGATAATGCTTTCGGTCAAGCAAAGAAGGAAATTTCTCAGCGTTATGACCTTAAGGATTCTGGCGCCGACATTGCATTAGACAAGTCTGGTAAAACCCTTACGGTATCTGCGCCAAGCGACTTTGTTAATAATCAGGTAAAGGACGTTCTTACCTCCAAGCTTATTAAGCGCGGAATTGCGCTGAACGCTCTTGATTGGGGCAAGCTTGAGTCTGCCACTGGTGGATCGGTTCGCCAAACCGCTAGGATTATTGAGGGTATCGATCGCGATACCGCAGGGAAGATCAACAAGGATATCAAGGCTACTAAGCTTAAGGTAAAGGTCACCATCGAGGGAGATAAGCTTCGTGTATCTGGGCCTAAGCTCGATACCCTTCAAGAGGTTATTGCCTTTTTGAAAGAGAAGGATTACGGTCAGCCTTTGCAATTCACTAATTATCGCTAGGAATTCGTTGCACCATGTCAAAGAACGTATCTTTTTTAACGCTTGGTTGCGCAAAGAACGAATCAGATAGCGCTCGAATGCAGGAAGACCTTATTCGAGCTGGTTATTTCATTGTCGATATTAACGATCCTGCCGACGTCATTGTTGTCAACACATGTTCGTTTATTCGGTCAGCTATCGAAGAAAGCCTCGATGCCGTATTTGAGATAGCGGGTTATGATTCGGTTGCTTCGGGCGGCACCAAGCTTGTTGTATGCGGGTGCATGCCTTCTCGGTTTGGCGATGATCTTGCAGAAGAGCTAACCGAGGCGGATAAATTTGTTACTTGCAGCGAAGAGGATAATATCGTCGAGATAATCGACGATATTTTAGGCGTGTCAAGCGTCCGCAATTCCGTTGAAGTTGTTTTTGATTATGCGCCCAGCGAGTACGTGAAGATTTCTGACGGATGTAATCGTTTTTGCTCGTTTTGTACCATCCCGTACATTCGCGGTCGCTATCACAGCTTTTCATATGACGAAATCGCTTCTGACATAAAAGCCAAGGTTGAATCTGGCACGAAAGAAATCGTGCTCATAGCTCAGGATTCTGGTATCTGGGGTCTTGATTTGAAACCTCGCGAGAACCTTGCTTCGCTGCTGAAGCGATTGGCTGAAGCGTATCCTGATACCTGGTTTCGGGTTATGTATTTACAGCCTGCTGGAATGACAGATGAGCTGCTTGATGTCATGGCGACCCATGACAATATCTGCAATTATTTTGATATACCGTTGCAGCATTGCGATTCGGCGATTTTGAAGTCGATGAATCGTTCTGGCTCACGCGCCGAATACGAACAGATGGTAGCGCGTATTCGCCAGCGGATTCCTGGTGTTGCTCTGCGCACTACGCTGATAGTTGGTTATCCCGGCGAAACAGAAGAACAATTCGAAGATCTTTGTGATTTCGTTTCGGAGACCGAATTCGATTATGTGGGCATTTTTGCCTATTCGCCCGAAGACGGTACTCCTGCTGCCGAATTGCCTGATCAGATTGATGAAGACACCAAGCAAGCACGTCTTCAAGAGCTTCGCGATATTGCTGACTCCGTTTCTTCTAGCGTTGTTTCTCAGCGCATAGGGACAAGCATGGATATTCTTGTCCTTGGCTGCGAAGAGGACGGTCAATTGTATGGCCGTGCACAATGTCAGGCTCCTGATGTTGATGGGGTAACTTATTTGGAAAATGGTACCGTTGGCGAGATTCGTACCGTAACAATCAGCGATACGCTCCTTTATGAGATGGAGGCCCTGGGTGACTGAAAAGGAATTTGACGAAACTACGCTGTGGACTCCGGCAAATATCGTCACCCTTGTTCGTATTCTGCTTGTTCCTGTCTTTGTCGTAGCGATTATCTCCCCATGGCCGACCTATATACCGGATTGGCATAATGCCGAGCTCTGTAAGCCCTGGGTTGCTGCGCTGATTTTCGCAATTTTATCGTGCACTGATGCTTTGGATGGGTATTTGGCGCGAAGCAGGGGAGAAGTGACGAACTTCGGAAAGTTTATCGATCCCTTGGCCGATAAAATCTTGGTCGCGGCGGCGTTATTGGCGCTTATCGAGCTTCAGGTTCTTCCTTCATGGGTTGCGTTGCTCATTATCGCTCGTGAGTTCATTGTTTCTGGTCTTCGAATGCTTGTGGCGACGCATGGAGTTGTGGTTGCGGCAAGTTGGTATGGAAAAGCCAAGACGGTGTTCCAGATCATTGCAATCCTGCTCTTCATTGTTAAGGGATCCGATGCTTTGCTCGCACTGCATCCTGATATGGAACTCGCATTGTATGTGATCTCTTGGTTCTTCATGATAGTTGCGTTAGTGCTCACCATCGTTTCTATGGTGGACTATTTTATGAAGTGCGCTCCTATTCTTGGGTTTGGCAATATGGGTTCGAAAAAGTGCCCCGATGATTACGCATGCTCTCCTAAAGCCGTCATTGAGCGAGCTATCAAAGAAGGGAAGCATCTTTCAACTGCTGAGAGCTGCACCGGGGGTCTTATTGGTGGCGCTCTCACTGGGGTGCCTGGTAGCTCAGCTGTTGTTGAGGGCGGAATCATCAGTTATTCCAACGATGTCAAAATGAATGTGTTGGGGGTCTCTGCAGCCGATCTTGAGCGAGTTGGCGCAGTGAGTTCCGAGGTCGCCGCTTCAATGGCAGAGGGTTCTCTTCGCGTTGCCAATTCCGATATAGCCGTAGCAGTTACGGGGATTGCGGGGCCTGGCGGGGCTGTTCCCGGCAAGCCTGTTGGTACTGTTTGGTTCGGTTTGGCAACTAAGAACTACACCAAAACGTTTGTGCGCCATTTTGACGGCAATCGCAATGCTGTACGTAGCGCTACGGTAGATTTTGCGATTGAGCTATTCGCTTATGCTCTTGATGAGAAGCAGCCCGAACCGGTTTCTGATTAACTTTTGATTAGAATTTATTTCGCATTACTTTAGCACCGCGTTCTCATGTATTTGAGAACGCGGTTTTACTATTAGCTCTGCTTAAGCGAAAAGTATTGCAATCGAACGCATGTTCGGATATTCTCGTTTAGGTCCAATCGCAATACCTTCGGCTAGGAGAAGAAATGAGCCAGGACAAAGCAAAAACCCTCAAGATCACTACTGATCAGATAGAACAGAAATTTGGCAAAGGTGCCATTATGAAATTGGGCGAGAACACCAACATGCAAGTTGGCGTAATTCCAACAGGAGCCCTTCCTTTAGACATCGCTCTAGGCATTGGTGGTGTTCCTCGTGGCCGAATCGTTGAGGTGTATGGGCCTGAATCAAGCGGTAAAACCACCATTGCCCTTCATATCATTGCCGAGGCGCAGGCGGCTGGTGGAGTTGTTGCCTTTATTGACGCCGAGCATGCACTGGACCCTGTTTATGCTGCCAAACTCGGTGTTGATGTAGATGAAATGCTTATCTCGCAGCCCGACACCGGCGAGCAGGCACTTGAGATCTGCGATATGCTCGTTCGTTCTGGTGCCATTGACTGCGTAGTCGTCGACTCAGTTGCAGCTTTGGTCCCTAGAGCCGAAATCGAAGGCGAAATCGGCGATACCACGGTTGGCCTTCAGGCTCGCCTGATGAGCCAAGCATTGCGCAAGCTTGCTGGATCTCTTTCTCGTTCTAATACCACTTGCGTTTTTATTAATCAGTTGCGCGAAAAAATTGGTGTCATGTTCGGCAATCCTGAAACAACTACAGGCGGCCGTGCGTTGAAGTTCTATTCGAGCGTTCGTCTTGATGTTCGTCGTTTTGATTCGGTCAAAAAAGATGGTGAGTTTGTTGGCAATCGAGTTCGAGTCAAAGTGGTAAAGAACAAAGTTGCTCCGCCGTTTAGGCAGGCAGAGTTTGACATCATGTATGGTGAGGGAATTTCAAAAGAAGGCTGCGTTCTCGATATGGGCGTTGAGGCTGGTTTTGTTAAGAAGAGTGGGTCATGGTTCAACTATGGTGATGAGCGACTGGGCCAAGGACGTGAAGCAGCTAAACGCACTTTGAAGGAGCATCCGGATATTCGAAATGAAATTGAAAACAAGGTGCGTGCGGAATACGATCTACCTGCAATCGGCGAGGAGCCTATCTCGGTTGACTCTTCCGTAAATTCCAGCGAGGCTTAATCGGATGATTCTCATTGATGCCAAGACGCTTGCGGAGCGGTTTCCGCAAGCGTCTTTTTCTTCATCCAAAGGCAAAGTGCACCAGGAAAATGCCCAATCTGATGAGCTGAAGGACGCTTTTAAGAAGATCGAACGATTGGTTAAAGTAAGAGATCGGTCAGTTTTTGAAGTGCGAACCCGCCTCGAACGTGACGGGTTTTCTGCAGATGCTGTTGACGTAGCTGTTGAGAGAGCGTTATCAGTAGGATATTTAGACGATGCTCGTTTTGCCGATTTCCTTGTACGTTCACGGCTGCGCTCCGGGAGGGGTTTATCTGGCATCCTTCGTGAACTTCGGGTTCATGCCATCAATCCTTTCGAGCAACTCGAGGGTTTTCCAGATGATTATTTGCAAAATAACCCAAGTCAGGAAGAGGCAGCTATTGCCCTGCTGTGTCGTAAGCCACCACGGGCTAAGAACGAAAAACAGGCAGCATATGCGAAGCTGATCCGTTCGGGCTATTCTGCTGATATTGCCGCCGAAGCAACTAAGAAATGGTATGAGACCAAAAACGGCGGGTGAATTGGTCGCTCCTTTGAAGCATTCTTGGGAAAAACGGCGTATCTCTTTACGGGAGATGCTGTTCTCGACGCATTTTCCACAATTTTAGGCTATTATCAAATAGCTTGAGTTTACGCACCGGGTTTGGTGCTTTTAGATATTTTCTACAATGTAATAGTGTCGTTTTTCCTCGGCGTGTGCTCTTGCCCCGGTATTCCAGGGCATTTATGTTGCCCTTTTTGCCTTCCTAGTTAATACGCAGCATGAACGAAAGGGAGTTTCATGGTTGAAATCATAATCGCCGCCGTGGTAGCGATTGTTGTTGGCTTTTTGATTGGTTATTTTCTGATGCAGAAGGTGCTCAAGGAGCGCAATGACGCTACGGCTCTTGAAGCTCAGAATACGCTTGCTGATGCTCAGCGTGAGGCGGAAAGTCTCAAGCGCGAGGCTCTTGTTGAAGCGAAGGACGAAGTCCTCAAGATCAAGCAGGATGCTGAACGAGAGAGCAAGGAACGTATGAAGGCTGTTCGTTCCAGCGAAAACCATCTCAATCAGCGTGAGCAGAGTCTTGATAAGCGCACCGAAGCCCTCGATCATCGTGAGCATCAGATTTCCTCTTTGCAGGGTCAGGTTGACCGTCGCGCAAAAGATGTTGAGCGCGCTGAGGCCGAAGTTGCAACCCGTCTTGAAGAGGTTGCGGGCTTGACCGCAGAGGAAGCCAAGACCGAGTTGCTTGATGGCCTGAAAGAAGAGTGCGTTCATGAGTCGGCTTCTATCATTCGCGATTCTGAGGCCCGAACTCGAGCCGAAGCCGACAAGAAAGCTCGTGAAATCCTAAGCGTGGCGATTCAGCGTTTGGCTGCAGACCATACTTCGCAGATCACGGTATCCACAATCCATATTCCTTCTGACGATTTGAAGGGTCGCATTATTGGCCGCGAGGGTCGCAACATCCGTTCCTTTGAGCAAATTACGGGCACTAACCTCATTATCGACGACACTCCAGAATGCGTAACGGTTTCGACTCACGATCCCGTTCGTCGTGAAATCGCTAGCGTTACTATGCAGAATCTTATTAGTGACGGACGTATTCACCCTGCACGTATTGAAGAGATGTTCCATAAAGCTGAAAAGTACGTTAATCAGCAGATTAAAGAAGCTGCTTCTCAGGCAACCTTTGATACTGGCATCCATGATCTAAATCCTGAATTGGAAAAGATTCTTGGTCGATTGCGCTACCGCACTTCTTATGGTCAAAACGTTTTGAATCACTCTCTTGAAGTTGCCTATCTCTGCGGAATGATGGCCTCCGAGCTTGGCCTTGATCCAGTGCCCGCAAAACGCGCAGGCCTTTTGCACGATATCGGCAAGGCGGTAGACCACGAGATCGAAGGTTCTCATGCAGTGATTGGTGCTGATCTTGCACGTAGATATGGCGAAGAGCCAATGATTGTGCATGCCATCGAGGCCCATCATAACGATGTTGAACCCAATAGCGTTATTGATGTTTTGGTTCAGGCTGCTGATGCTGTCTCTGCGGCACGACCTGGTGCACGAAAGGAAAATATCGAATCCTATATCAAGCGTCTCGAGAAATTGGAAGAGATCGCCAATTCCTATCCCGGCGTTGAGCGCACTCATGCTATTCAGGCAGGCCGTGAGGTTCGTGTAATTGTTTCTCCTGAGAAGGTGGATGAGGCTCATTCTACGGTTTTGGCGCACGACATCGCACATCAAATCCAGAGCGAGACCAAGTACCCTGGCCAGGTGAAGGTTGTCGTCATTCGCGAAACTCGTGCTGTTGATTTTGCAAAATAATGAGGTATGGCCCGCGCTTTTTGCGCGGGCTTCTTTTCTTTATGCCTAATTCTTCACTCCAACAATTCATTCAGAACCTTTCAGGCGAAGATTACACCCGTGTTCAAGATGATCTTGGAAATGGGTTTGTGCGTCTTCGCGCAGCAGAGGCACAGCGGCGCCAGGCAAAGCAGGATATACGCTCGTTTGAAGATGTAGTAATTGAAATGCTTCGCAATGCGCGCGATGCCAACGCAAAGGCTATATTTGTTGCGACCTGGTCAACAAAAGAGCAACGCTTCCTCACCATGCTTGATGACGGTGAGGGCGTACCACTTCAGTTGCAAGATACCATCTTTGAGCCTTTTGTTACCTCTAAACTCGATAGCTTCCATGCTGATAGATGGGGAGTGCATGGACGTGGTATGGCTTTGTATTCGATTCGCCAGAACACCGACTCTGCTCGAATTATTGCTTCTTCTCCTGGTTTGGGCTCCATCTTTTCTGTAGTGAGTTCCTTCTCCCGATTGAGCGAAAAGCGCGATCAATCAAGTGCTCCTTCGGTTACGGTCAATGAAGATGGTAAGCCGGTTCTTCGGGGTCCGCACAATATTATGCGTACTGTGCTTGAATTTGCGATTGACGAACGAGATGACGTAGCAGTGTATCTGGGGAGTCCCGCAGAAATAGTTTCGACCCTGTATTGGCTGGGTTGTTCAGCGGTGTCTAATGCCGCCGAACAGTCTTCTTGCGAAATCGGAGAAATGCCCTATATTCAACGTTTTGGTTTTTGCTTGGATGCTTCCTCTCTTGCTCAGCTTGCCAATGATTGTTGCTTACCTATGTCTGCTCGAACTGCATATCGAGTCTTAAATAATGAAATTAAGCCTCTATCGGTTCATCTACAGGTAATGCTCGGTGATCAAGGTGCTTCTTCTGTAAAAGAAAAACCTGCACGAACAAATTTATCCAATAAATCAATTCGTATCTCTAAAGAGGATCTTGATGCATTTTCCGATCAGGTAATGGGCGAGTATGCTCAGCTTGCGCAATCTTATTACCTGAAAGAGGATGTTGAGCCAAGCGTACGTTGTTTGGGCGGCGAGCTGGTCTTGCGGATCCCCCTAAGACGCGATGAATAGCTCCTTTAGTATGTTCTATGTTCCCAGATACGGGCTTGCAATTGCGCTGTAGTACAGATAGGTTTGTCGTTTGCCTGTTTACTTGCTTATGAGTAAAATATATCGGCGTGAATCTGCGTGATTTGCCGCTTAAACACACTACAACCACACCACAAACTATTTGAAAGTAACGCAACATGAGTGATATTTCAGCTAAGGCTTCTAATGTTCTTCAAACCAATGGGTGCCTGAAAGTCTCCTCGAAGTCTTCTCCCGCGTCAGTCGCTGGCGCTATTGCCGGCATGATGAAAGACGGCGTTCCTGTTGAGATTCAGTCTGTTGGCGCCGGTGCGGTAAATCAAGCGGTTAAAGCCATTGCCATTTCTCGAGGCTTTCTTTCACCTGTTGGCATTGAAATTGTATGCGTTCCTTCATTTGCGGATATCGTTATTGATGGAGAATACCGTACGGCTATCCGCTTCTCCGTAGAACCACGTGTTCCTGTTACATCTCGCGACATCGCACAGAGCCAGTCCTCTGAATTTGAGTAGAGGTATATATGAAAGACCAATTCTCTAACGTTGAGCCTGATGTTTTCGCTGAGGGCTCTTCTCATCATATGAATATATTGGATTGGGGCGATCTGTCTGATGGTCCCATCTCGGGTAAGACTTTCTCGGTTGTTACCTTTGGTTGTCAAATGAATAAGCATGATTCCGAGCGTATTGTGGGAATGCTCACCGCGCTTGGCGCAACTGAGGTTAAGACCGTTGAAGAATCTGACATTATTATTTTTGTAACGTGCTGTGTGCGTGAGGCTGCCGATGTTCGTCTCATGGGTCAGGTTGCTTCGTTGAAAAACATTCCTCTTCGAGAAAACGCTCCGGTAAAGAAGCGTGTTGTGGTTATTGGCGGATGCATTGGCCAGCGTGATGGGGAAGATTTAATTAAAAAGCTTTCTCATGTTGACGTGGTCTTTGGTACGTTTAATTTAGCAAGTTTGCCGCGCCTCATTGAGCAGACGCTTCTTACTGGTGATCATGAAGTTGAAGTTCTTTCTGAAGCTTCTGATTTCCCTACTGATTTGCCAAGCGAACGCGAGTCTAAATGGTCCGCATGGTTGCCAATATCAATTGGATGTAACAACTTTTGTTCCTATTGCATCGTTCCCTATGTTCGTGGCAGAGAGAAATCTCGTCCTATGGAAGACATTGTCGCTGATGCCGAAGCGCTGAAAGCCGATGGTGTTAAGGAGATTACGCTGCTCGGTCAAAACGTTAACTCCTATGGTCGCGATCTGTATGGAGAACCTCGTTTTGCTGATCTGCTTCGCTCTATAGCAGCAACGGGGATCGAGCGTATTCGTTTTGCTACCTCTCATCCCAAAGATCTCAACGACGATGTCATCAAGGCTTTTGGCGAACTTGACAATTTGATGCCTGCACTTCATTTGCCTGTACAGTCTGGTTCGAATACGGTCTTAAAGGCAATGCATCGTCGCTACACGCGAGAGCATTATTTGGACACTATCAAGAAGCTTCGTGAAGTTCGTCCCGATATTGCGCTGTCAACCGATATCATCGTTGGTTTCCCAGGTGAAACAGAGGAGGATTTCCAAGAGACCTACGACCTTGTTAAGGAAGTTGGTTATACCCAGGTCTTTACGTTTATCTATTCCAAGCGTGAGGGAACTCCTGCAGCGCGTATTGAAGATGACACACCTAGAGAGGTCATTCAGGAGCGTTTTGAGCGTCTGGTCGATCTCGTTCAAGATCGTGCGCTCGAGGTTAATCAAGCTGAAGTGGGCAAAATAGTCCCTGTGCTCGTTGAGGGCGTTTCTAAGCGTGATGAGTCTGTTTTAATGGGACGTAGTCCAAAGAATTTGACGGTTCACGCTCCAATTCCTGATGGCGTTTTCATCGACGACATTCAAGGTACCATTCTCAACGTCCGAGTCGATGTTGCTCGTGCATGGTATTTGCGGGGTCAGGTAATTTCGTGATCTGTCCCGTTGTAGCTGTTCTTGGGCCTACGGCATCAGGTAAATCAGAACTTGCCCAGCACGTTGCTTTACGTCTTGATGGGGAAGTGGTTTCAGCTGATTCCATGCAGGTATACAGGGGGATGGATATTGGCACTGCCAAAATTCCCCAATCGGATATGCTTGTCCCTCATCACTTGATTGATATTCTTGACCCCGGCGAGGCTTTTTCCGCCCAGCAGTTTCAAAGCATGGCCCGTTCTTGTTTTTCTGATATTCAAGATCGTGGCAAAGTTCCGATTTTGTGTGGTGGAACCGGACTCTACGTGCAGTCTGCACTTGAGGATATGCGTTTCCCAAAGGGCGATCAGGAGCATAACCCCGTTCGAGCAAAATACGAAACCTTTGCAAGGCGATTTGGAAATCAAGCTGTTTGGGAGGAGTTAAACAAGGTTGACTCTGCTTCCGCCGCTCTTCTTCACCCCAACAATGTCCGACGCGTTATTAGGGCATTGGAAATGCATGAGCAGGGTGTATCTTACGCCAATCAAGTTAAAGGAATGAAAGAGCTTCCAGAGGTGGTTCCCTCGGTTCGTTTTGCTCTTAAGCGAGATCCTGATCTTTTGGCAGCTTGCATCAATAAACGCGTCGATAATATGTTTGAAGAGGGGCTCGTTAAGGAAGTTAAGTTCCTTTTAAATGACGGATGGCGTGCTGCTCTTACCGCTCCGCAAGCTATCGGCTACAAGGAAGTTGTTTCTGCTCTCGATGGTGATATTACGATGAGTGAAGCCGTTGAGCTTATCAAGACTGCTACCCGCCGTTATGCTAAACGGCAGCGCACTTGGTTAAGACGTGATAGCCGTTTAGTGTGGCTTGATGCTGATTCTTTAAGCCTTTCTGAAATGGTAGATTGCGTGGTGGAAACCTACCTGCAACGCACAGCTCTAAAATAATTGCGAATGAACATGAGCTTTTCGTACAAAGGAGCCTTCCATGGTGCTTAATTTCACAAAAATGCACGGTCTCGGTAATGATTTCGTTTTTGTCGATGATTTCAATAAAACTATCGAGTTAAGCGCCGATCAGGTTGCTTTCCTGTGCGATAGGCATTTTGGCATTGGGGCTGACGGTGTGGTCCTTGTGCGCCCTTCCGACCGACCTGAATGCGTTGCCTACATGCATTACATCAATTCAGATGGCACTTTGGCTGAAATGTGCGGTAATGGTGTGCGTTGCTTTACTAAGTACTTGGTTGACCATAACTATATCGATGCAGATGCTGGGTCGTACATCGCTGATACGAAACGTGGACCGCTTCCCATTTCGTTTAAGCTCGATGCAAATGGTTTTATGAGCGTCGCTTCTGTTGACATGGATATGCCGATCTTGGATCCCGTAAAAATTCCGACGATTCTTCCCGCAAATGGCAATGCTACCAACGGCGAATCTTTCGTGAATGAGGAGACCGTTTCTTCTCCTTGGGGCGACTTCTCATTTACTTGCGTTTCCATGGGGAACCCCCATGCGGTTTGTTTCTTTGACGATCTTGATCAATTGCCGGCAGGGTGGTTTACATCATCGGACAAAACACTTTATTCTTTCGATCTGGAGCGTTTCGGTGCTTATTTTGAATCGCATGAAGCGTTTCCCGCCAAAACCAACGTTGAGTTTATTGTTCCCTCGAATGACGGACTGCATATGCGTGTATTTGAACGTGGATGCGGCGAAACGCTTGCTTGCGGCACTGGTGCTTGCGCCTCTTTGGTGGCTGCGGTTTTAACCGGTCGTTCTGAACGAACCAACAAAGTCCATCTTCGTGGTGGTACGCTTAACATCACTTGGCAGGAAAATAACCATGTGCTTATGACGGGTCCTGCAACGCAGGTTTTCACTGGCACGATTGAAAGATAGGTTTGCATGATCGAATTTGACGAAGTAAAACAACATGGACCAAAGACTATTATCGAAAAACCTCGCGAGCGTGCGATATTGGTTGGTGTTGAAAGACCCAATCAGGAGTGGAGTCTAGAATCTTCTCTAGCAGAGCTTGAGCGTCTTGCTTGGACGGCAGGCGCAGACACGGTAGCTCAGACCTCGCAGAAACTTGATTCTCCTAATCCTCGTACATTTGTAGGAAGCGGTAAGGCAGAGGAAATTGCCAGCCTTGCTCGTTCCTATGCGGCCGATGTTGTTATCTTCGATGACGAGTTAACTCCTTCTCAGCAGTCTAATCTGGAAAAAGTTGTCGGAAAAGACGTCAAAGTCATTGACCGAACTGCCTTGATTCTTGATATTTTTGCTCTTCATGCCGCAAGCAAAGAGGGCAGGCTTCAGGTTCGCCTTGCTCAGAACCAGTACTTATATCCCCGTTTGCGCGGTATGTGGGCTCATCTTGCCTCAAACCGTATGGGTGGTGGCGTTGGTTCCCGTTTTGGCGAAGGTGAGAGTCAGCTA
The DNA here is from genome assembly GCA_965147435.1 of uncultured Eggerthella sp. Classification (GTDB taxonomy): domain Bacteria; phylum Actinomycetota; class Coriobacteriia; order Coriobacteriales; family Eggerthellaceae; genus Anaerotardibacter. The sequence continues at coordinate 197,010 of CBCTKC010000002.1, forward strand.
GAAGTTGACCGCCGTCTTATTCGTAATCGAATCACCTCTATTCGGCGTGAGCTGGCTTTGCTTTCCAAAAAGCGCGATCTGCAGAGAAAGCAGCGTAAAGAGTCTGGAATCTATAAGGTTGCTTTAGCTGGATATACCAATGCTGGTAAATCCAGCTTGCTTAACGCCATTACGGGCTCTGAGGTTCTTAGCTACGATAAATTGTTCGCTACACTCGACTCAACCACTCGTCAGCTTGTTTTGCCTGAGGGCAGAGAGGTGACCCTTACCGACACTGTTGGCTTCATTCAAAAGCTCCCTACGACTCTTGTTGAAGCGTTCAAATCAACCCTGGACGAAATCAACGGCGCTGATCTAATTTTGCATGTTGTCGATTCTTCCGATCCTAATGCTGATAGACAGATTGATACTGTCAATATGGTACTAGAGCAGATTGGCGCTGAAGAGATTGGTCGAGTTGAGGTCTTTAATAAAAAAGATCTCTTGCTGCCTGAGCAATATGAGGCATTGACCATTCGATACCCCAATGCCGTTTTTACTTCAACCGTTACGCGAGATGGTATCAATGATCTTGTTTCTCGAATTGGATTAGTTGCTTCGTCTCAGGAAGAAATCCTTGAACTGCTGATTCCGTACAATAGGGGAGACTTGGTTTCATTCGCTCATCAACGCTGCACTATTATGAACGAGGAGTACACGGATACAGGTACTTTGTTGATGGTTCGAGCTGGCGCTCAGGCTGTTGCTAAATTAAAGGGATTTTCCTGCGTTGCGGAATAGGGGAGCAAATTAGCATCCCTATAACTCATAGAACAACAAAAGGCCAACGGTTCATGAGCCGTTGGCCTTTTGTTGTTAGTCGATAATGATCATGAAAATTGATGATCAATAAACTTTGCGAAGTACAGCCACTACTTTTCCAACAATAGCGCAATCACGCGTGATGATTGGATCCATGGTTGAATTCTCGGGCTGCAAGCGAATATGGTCGTTCTCTTTGTAGAAACGTTTTACGGTTGCTCCATCATCGATCAGCGCAACGATAATTTCTCCATTGCGAGCCACCTGTTGCTCTTTAACCACAACATAATCTCCGTCGTTAATACCCGCTTCGATCATTGATTCGCCATGCACGGCGAGAATGAACGAAGCGGAATCTCCTACGATCTCCGTGGGAAGCTGCATAGTTGTCTCAACGTTGTGCTCTGCAAGAATTGGTTCTCCTGCTGCGACATTTCCAACGAGGGGCAATGACAAGGTGTTGCTAGAACCTGTTGAGCCAAATGCCTCTTCTTGTTCATGCTTGCCTGGCAGGGCGATTGATCGGGACTTCAAAGGATCTCGAACGATGTAACCCTTTTCTTCGAGTGTTTTTAAGTGAACATGAACAGTGGAAGGGGAGGATAGGTGAACTGCTTCTGCAATTTCACGCACCGTTGGACCATACCCCTTCTGCAATATATAGGATTCTATGAATTCGTATACGCTTTTTTGGCGCGTAGTAAGGGGTTTGGACATTGCGACTCCTAAATAGAACAAATGTTTGTATTTATGTTGACAGGAACGTATGTTCGATTTACAGTATACACGAACAAAGGTTCTATGCAAGGAGGCATGTTATGAGCAAGGTGTCAGTGACGTATCGCACGGTCGGCTCTGCGGCTCTTAAGCCTGAATATTCGCTTAAGCAGAACGTGTCAACACCAATTATTAACTTTGATCGATTGGCCGATTCGGACTCGCGTCGTCAACTGCCTATAAAAATGCGTCTCTTGAATTTCTTTGAAAAAGTCGCGATTGCAATTCACGCCGATCCTCTTTTTGGCTCAATAGACAAGGCGTTTTTAAAGCCAGGTATTGTATCGAAAGATAGCTCTATAACATATATTAGAAGTGTCGTTGGAGCCTCTCTAGTGCTGCTTGTTTTGATTCTCTTGGGAGCTAATTGACATCGATCAAGCAAGGCAACAACTATATTTCCGTGCTTTTGAAAATAGCCTTACACACAATAAGCTGAAATATAGTCATCGTTTTGCTTAGCAATATCTATATCTTGTATACTTGCTTGAGGTTATCCGTTCAAAGGAGATCTCATGCGCTGTCCTTCATGTGGGCATCCTGAATCAAAGGTTGTCGACTCTCGATCCGCCGACGATGGTTCCTCGATTCGCCGTCGTCGGGAATGCTTGTCATGTGGATCTCGTTTTACTACCTATGAGCGCACAAGCGAAAATCCGTTAGTTATTATCAAATCCGATGGCTCTTCCGAGGCATATGATCGAGAGAAGCTATTTCGCGGTTTACTGATTGCTTGTGCTAAACGACCGGTTTCCGCAGAGAAGATTTCGCAACTTATCGATAGCATTGAAATCGAACTACGTAATTCGTCTAAGCAGGAAATTAGCTCTAAGAATCTTGGCGACATGGCTCTTGAGCGCTTAGCTAAAGTAGATGATGTTGCTTATATTCGCTTTGCGAGTGTTTATAAGGATTTCAAGACAGTAGACGAATTTCGAGATGCATTGAAGGGCTTGTACTGATATGAACACACTGACCATTCCAACAAAGAAACTCTGTGAGCACGCCCTAGTACCTCAGAATGCCTACAAGGGCGATGCTGGGTATGATCTTTGCGCTACTCAAGATATTACGCTGAAACCCTTTGAACGCGGTCTTATCCCTACTGGCTTGGCTGTTCAGATCCCAGATGGATATGCTGGGTTTGTATTGCCTCGTAGCGGTCTTGCGCTAAAGCAAGGGCTTTCGCTTGTTAATACACCTGGCCTTATCGACAGTAATTACCGCGGAGAACTAAAGGCAATCGCTATCAACCTAGATCCTCGAAATAATATCGAGATTCACGTTGGCGATCGAATCGCACAATTGGTAATTATGAAGGTCGAAGCAATTCATTTTGACGAAGTGGATGATCTTGATCATTCTGATCGTGGTGAAGGCGGATTTGGCTCAAGCGGAGTTTCCCATAGTGTCTAAGTTGTGCGAATAGAGGCATTATCATTGCCTTATTTGCACACGGAGTCCCTCCAGGAACCGCCTGCTTCCGCGCTGAAGATGTATACCTGATGCTTGACTGGCCAGCGCGTTTTGCGTTATTGACCAGTATTGATAGATGAGCCGCAACGGCTCATCTTTTCTCATTGTAGAGTTCTCAGACCTTGCTTTGATACTCTTTATCTTTTTAGCGAGTATTTAAGTTACGAGCATTGATAACCGGTAACCACAAGTTGCTAATCCGTCCATTATCACGAAAGAAACGTTGATAATATATCTTATGTAAACCTAGTGATATTCATTAGCGGTCTGTCTGTTTGATTGGGCGTATACCGTGGTCCCTATCGCTTAAGTAATCCAGTTAAGTAAGTATCGAGAATCCTTTATTCGAGCTCTATTATCCGATAGCACTGTACGACCCTGAACACTTGGAAGCAGTAACCGAACTGCGGCTAATCAATCGGTATATTGCTTCACTGCTGCTTGAATGTTTCGTGACTGTCAAATTGAACAGGGTAAGCAACTACCTTTGTTGCTTTGACCCCGCTATCACTAATTGGTGCTACCATGTTTTATTGTGCTGCACGGACTAGGCCTCTACTTCCCTGCAGTTGCATAAATGGAATAGAAGATAAAGGGAGATCCAGATAATGGCTGAGGAAGAAGAAATTGTAGAAACCGACCCCTATTGTACAAGTGATCGTTTCGCGGCAAAAAATGGCATCAAAGCCATTGAAGTTGGAGAAGACTACTCTGTCTGCATCATGCCTATCGATGAAACTTGTCTCAATGGTATTGGCATTCCTATGGGTGGTTGCTACTTTACCTTGGGTGACTTTTCCTTTGGCGTTGCAAGCCATTACATCAAGAACAACATGGTTACCATGAATTCCCAAATTGATTTTATTGCTTCGGCTCAAGTTGGAGACACTATAACGGCACGATGCGAATTAGTCCCCTGCACTTCTAAGAAGATTGCTCGCTACGAGATCACAATGAAGGATCAGAACGGCAAGCTTCTTGCTCTTATGCATGTTACTGGCTATCGCAGATCCCACCACTAGGATGAAGACCTTGTAGCAAAGCGTTATTAACGTTTATTCTGAATGAGACCCCCTCGGCTAGTCCGCCGAGGGGGTCTCATTCATATACTGATTATTCCGAATAACAGACGCGTTTATATGCCTCGAATAGTTCGGGAAATAATTTCTTCTGGCTGACGGGTTTGAAAGTCTCTTTATCGCATACGCAGTGGGATGTTACGGCTGTGAAATGGGGCTTAGCCGTTTCTGGATCCTCGCCCTTCAGATACATTTTGCAGGTGTATTGAGTCCTAACCGGAGTAACTTTTGAGACATGCGTTTTAACTACCACGATATCGCCATAGCGGAAGGGCGAGCCGTACGAAAGGTCAACATGCACAACAGGTGACAGATAGCCTGCTTTTTCGATATCAGCATAAGGAAATCCGAGTTTGTTTAGAAAATCAGTACGAGCAACCTCAAGATATACGAGGTAGTTAGCATGATAAACCACACCCATTCCATCGGTTTCGGCGTATCGTACTTCGATTTCTGTTGATGTCTCCATCGGCTTCCTTTCCATTTTTGGGATGCCTTAACGACAGTTAATTATAATAAAGACCCGAAATAAGAAGTTACTCCAGATAGGACAAGCACAAGTTATGCCTCAAAACAGCAGAAACCGACAAGGTAAGCCATCAACCGCTTCGAAAAAGGTTTCCTTCTCCCCCCTTAAGCTTAATCTTGCTTTTCAGCTCGCCGCACCGCATACCTGGGTAGCTGCAATCATGCCAGTGTTGTTTTCGATTGTGTATTCCGCGATTTCGTATTCAGGCAAGGTAAGCATTTTGCTTGCTTTGATGTTGCTTGCTATATGTATTCTTATGCAGTCTGCCGTTAACGTATTGAACGATTATTTCGATTTCAAGAAAGGCACCGATTCGGTTGAAAACTCATCCGAAGATGCTTTTGATGCGGTCTTGGTCTACAACAATCTCAATCCCAAATCAGTCTGCGCATTAGCGATTGGTTTTCTTGTTGTAGCTGCGGGAATGGGCATCTATCTGGTTTATTTAACTAGCTGGATCCTTCTTGCGATTGGCTTAATTGGGGCTCTCATAGTTTTCCTTTATTCGGGTGGCAAAACGCCGATATCCTATATGCCTATTGGAGAGCTTGTAAGTGGATTCGTTATGGGCGGTTTGATTCCGCTGGCATGCTGCTATACCCTCTCTGGTGTTTTTGAGCCGCTGGTTCTTCTAGTTGCACTCCCTTTGATCTTCGGAATCGGAATGATCCTTTTTACCAACAACACATGTGATATCGAAAAAGACATCAACGCCCAACGCAAAACGATTTCTGTTGTCCTTGGTCGTAACGCGGCGCCGAATTGCTATCATGTCGCGATATTGGTATGGGTAGTTATTATTGCTACGCTTGTTGGCCTGTTCTATCCGACTGGAATGCCGATTGTGATGATTATGGTCTTAGCGGCGTTCCCCGTATTGCGAGCAATTCTGAATAATCCTCTGAATCAAAAGACAAGAGATGCAGCAATGTCGCAAATCGTGATGCTTAATGTGATACTTGGTGCATTCTATTGCCTGGCATTGACCTCAGGGTCGTTCATGGGTTGGGTTTAAAGGGCGAAGGAATCTGGAATACGAAGTTCTCTTTTCAAATTGAGTGCCTTAAGATTTGCATATCGAATAAGCTCTTCAAGCGAGAAGCTTCTCATCTCCTCGACGATTCCAGTTGTATAGGCTATCTTCCCAAGAAGGTATTCTGGCTTTATGCGCCTTTCATTGAGTAAATAGTCGATGTCTGTGCTTTGGTTCCTTTTTGCCAGCCGATGGCCATCAGAATCTACGAGCAGCGGAACATGCCCATACGTTGGCGTTGCATATCCTAAGCATTTCTGCAGATACATTTGACGTGGTGTCGAGGTGAGCAAATCGCTGCCACGGACTACCGAAGTAACGCCCATCCAAGCGTCGTCAACGGTTACAGCGAGTTGATATGCATATACACCATCGCTGCGTTGGACTATGAAGTCTCCAGAGCATTCAGCTAGGCTGAATGATTGAGGTCCCTGAAAAAGATCACTAAACGCAAAACGTTCGGCAGGTACAGCAATACGGGTTGCCGGGCTTCGTCGCTTTGCTTTTTCTTCTTGCTCATGTTTTGTTAGGGTTCGACAAGTCCCTTGATAAAGAACTTCTTCTCCAAAGTGAGGCGCATTTGCAGAGTGCAGGTCTGAGCGTGTGCAAAAGCAAGGATATAGGAGTCCCTTTCGATCGAGTTCTTGATATGCCTCTCGATATGCTTCCGTTCGGGAGCTTTGGTAAACAGGTTGGTTGTCCCATTCGAAACCGAGCGCTTCAAGATTTCTGAACACTCCGTCAGCATATACTTGTTTTGATCGTGCGGGATCAAGGTCCTCGATACGCATTAGAACCGAACCACCGACTCTGCGAGCTACAAGATAAGCCACCATGAATGAGAATAGATTACCTAGATGCAGTTTCCCAGATGGCGTAGGCGCAAATCTGCCAACAACAGCATTGCCCTGTATCGGTCTGTTTTCTAAATTGGGGTTTCGATTATTACTGCTATCCGTTTGCGAGGCATGCGTATGGTCGCCATACAAAGGAAGCCCTTCTTCCTTTCGAGAAGAAGGGCTTATTGATTTAATCTTAGGCAATTGCGTACACATGCTATTTACGGTTGTCTATCACGTGCTTCGTTTTGCCAAAGCTGCGCTCAATTCCACCAGGTTCAATGAGCTGTACCTCGGAAGCTACAAGCATGGTTTCCTTGAGCTTTGTAGCGATCATCTTGCGGAAGCGATCCATTTCCTCATATGAGTCGCTAAGAGCAGAAGGCTCAATTTCAACCTTGATCTTCATGCGATCGAGTCCAGTTTCATTGTCGACCTCGATGCGGTAAAACGGGGTAACTCCCTTGATTCCTGAAAGAATATCCTCCACCTGCGAGGGAAATACGTTAGTGCCACGAATAATCAACATATCGTCGCTACGCTTGCGAACCTTTTTCATGCGAGCGTGACTGCGACCGCATTCGCATTTCTCGGTAACAACGTAGGTAAGGTCGTGGGTGCGGTAGCGAAGTACAGGAATACCTTCTTTATCAAGAGGCGTAATGACAAGCTCGCCCTCTACCCCTTCAGGAACGGGTTCGCCAGTTTTTGGATCAACAACTTCCCAGAGGAAATGGTCTTCGGCAATGTGCTGCATATCTCTTGAGCAAAGACATTCCCCAGATACACCAGGACCCATAACCTCGGTGAGACCATAGTTGTCTGTGCAAGTGATGTGCATACGACGCTCGATTTCTTCCTTCATTTTGGGAGGGCAAGGTTCGCCGCCGAATAGTCCAATACGAAGAGAGCTTGATGCCCAATCGAAACCCTTCTTCTCGCCAACTTCACACATATGAAGCGCGTAAGAGGGAGTAGCAATGAGAACGGTAGTGCCATAGTCATTGATCATCTGAAGATGACGTTCCGTATTGCCGGAGCCTGCGGGGATCATCATGCAGCCCAGCTTCTGAAGGCCATAGTGAAGACCAAAGCCACCAGTGAACATGCCATAGCCAAATGCCATCTGACAGCGATCGCCCGGTTTGACGCCTGCCATCATTGCTAATCGAGCAATGCAATCACTCCAGACATCCATATCACGATGGGTGTAGCCGACAACGATGGGCTTACCGGTTGTGCCGGAGGAAGCATGAAGCTCAATGATCTTATCGAGAGGAACAGCGAAGAGGCCGTAGGGGTACGTGTCACGCAAAACGGTTTTATCAGTAAAAGGAAGCTTTCTCACATCTTCCAAGGTTTGAATGTCGGACGGGGATACGCACATTTCATCCATTTTGTTGCGATACCATTCAACCTTTTCGTATACCATGGCAACCTGTTTTTTCAGCTTTTCAAGTTGAATGGCGTGAATGTCATTGCGGTCCAAAGTTTCAATTTCAGGTTGGAACAGAGAAGTGTCGTTTTGTTGAGTCATGGCACATTACGCTTTCTTAAGCAAGATCATCTTGGTTGATCAGGGAAATACCCTGTTCGGAAAGGTATTCTTCGGCCTTACTTGGGTCGTTTACCTTAAATGCAATGTAGGTAGAGATCAGCGAATAGCTATAGGAGATATTAACGCCAGACTCCGCCATAAGGCCGAACACTCGCTCCAACTCACCGGGCTCGTCCTTCAAGACCAGGCAAACAACATCGGAAGAAGTAGCTGCTACATCTCGTTCGGCAAGCACCGAAAGAGCCTTCTCGGGTTTGTCCACGATAAAGCGCGCGATACCATAGTCGCCAGTATCAGAGCAGCTGTACCCGCGCACGTTAATACCCTTTTCGGTGAAAAGGGCAAGAATGCGCTGAAGATGGCCCGGACGATTCTCGACAAAAACGCTAATTTGCTTAATGCTCATTTCTTGCTACTCCCCTCGTGCATAACGCGCGCCGCGCCTAAATGCTTCAATGTTGATGTCGATAGTTTTCGGAGGAACCTTTCCTCGAATGACTTCCTCCCACAGTTCGGATTCGAAGGGAAGCGAAACGGAGAGAGCGCCAAGAAGAACAACATTGGCACACTTGGTAGTGCCTGCCTCGCGAGCAATTTCGCTTGCAGGGATAAGAGTAGCGTCCATCTCCTTTAGGCGTTCACGCGCATTTTTAGGCATTGAGGCCATGCCCGTGAGGACCGGCAGGGGGTTAATCGATTCGTCATTGACGACAAGCGATCCGCCCTCCTTGAGGAAGGCAATGTTGCGAAGGGCTTCCACTACTTCAAAAGAAACAACGCTATCCGCGCAGCCTTCATCACAGACCATGGTTGCGACGTCGTCACCGAATCGAACTACGGTAGTAACCGCTCCGCCTCGCTGAGCCATGCCGTGAATCTCGGATACCTTGCAATCTTTTCCTGCAGCTGTTGCGACACGCGCCAGAAGATCAGCAGCAGTAATGGTACCTTGACCGCCTACGCCACATAAAAGAATGGTATATACCGATTGGTCACTCATCGCTGGTCTCCTTCGCAGGGCTGAATCGCATCAAAGTTACAGTATTGACGGCACTGATCGCAGCCAATGCACAAGTCGGGATCAATGGAGGAAATGCCAGTTTCAGGGTCGCAGGCAATTGCAGGGCATCCAATGGTCTTGCAGATTCCGCACGCATTGCAGTTGTCGGTTACGACGTAGTGATCCTTTGGACTCTTGTCTAACAAAACGCAAGGACCCTGGAAAACGATCACGTCAAGTTCATCTCGACTCGTAGCTTCTTTAAGGGCCGCGCGAACCGCTTTAACATTAAAGGAATCAACGGTTTGAACATGATCGACCCCGATTGCATTGAGTATGCCTGGAAGATCGAGCTCTCGGCTTTCACGATGTTGCAGGGTTACCCCATTGAAGGGGTTGCCTTGCTGTCCGGTCATAGCGGTAGTGCGGTTGTCGAGGATGCACACCGTTCCTGCGCCCTTGTTGTATACGGTGTTGATGAGCGAAGTGAGACCTGAATGGGCAAAGGTGGAATCACCAATAACACCCACTACGGGACGATGTTCGGTTCCCTCCAACGCAAGTTCGAAACCATGGGCCATCGATACCGATGCACCCATATCAAGGGTTGTGTCCATGGCCGAAAGCGGAGGCAATGCGCCAAGCGTATAGCATCCGATATCTCCGGTAACAATCGCCTTCAAGCGTGAAAGCTCTTTAAAGATCACGCGATGAGGACAACCAGGGCACAATGCAGGTGGACGATTAGGGATATCGTTTTCGTTATCGCGATGCTGCGGAAGCTTTCGCCCAAGCGAACGAAGGATATCTGCGGGGTGGATTTCTCCATCAGCAGGAAGGGGCACCTGGAAGGGATCGAGAATTACGCCAGTTGCCTTAACGGCATCAGAAAGATAAGTCGATGCCTCTTCAACGACGTGAAGCTCATCAACGCTCTCGGCAAACTCATTGAGGGCTTTTGCAGGTAAAGGCCATGCAACGCCAAGCTTGAAGATGTCTACATCAGGACACGCTTCTTTAACATGCTGATAAACCGCTCCTGCGCAAATGATTCCAACCCTTTTGCTCGATCCTTCGGGGGTGTTTCTCTCGATCGAATTGTAGGGGCAGGTTTCGACCCATTCACGAATCTTGCCAATGCGCTCAACAAGCACTTTGCGTCTGGGCTTAGCGAAAGCAGGCATCATTACCCACTTCGCACAATCCTTTTCGTAGGGACGCTTTGCAACCTCAGTTCGTTCCCCCACTTCAACGGGAGTTTTGGTATGGGAAATGCGAACAGTCGACCTCATCATTACGGGAGTGTCAAATTGTTCGGAGATGCCATAGGCGTCTTTCGCAAATTGATGCGCTTCTGCAGAATCTGCTGGTTCCATAATTGGCACCATAGAAGCCATTGCGTAGTAACGAGAGTCTTGTTCGTTTTGAGAGGAAAACATACCAGGGTCATCGGCGGCAAGGATGACAAGGCCGCCATTAACGCCGGTATAGGCTGCCGTAAACAATGGGTCAGCACAAACATTTACACCAACGTGCTTCATGGTAACCAAGACACGCGCACCTGCAGCCGATGCACCGACAGCAACTTCAAGAGCAACTTTTTCGTTTGGGCACCATTCCGCATATACGCCAGGCAGCTTCGCAAACGACTCCATCGTTTCCGTTGAGGGAGTACCTGGATACGCTGCGCCAATATGGCAACCAGCTTCCCAGGCACCGCGGGCAATTGCCTCGTTGCCGGACAAAAGATTCATTACTACACCTCTTACTTAAAAAGCTTATTCTGCGTAGCGCAGCACAAAACAACCAATCTGGATGATGTCTCGATCGGATAGCATCACATGGTCAACGTTGGTGTTATTGACCCATACACCGTTGAACGAATCAGTGTCTTGGATAGACCAACCGTCGGCAACACGCTCCAATACCGCATGCTTACGCGATACCGTCATATCGTTTAGAAAGATTTCGCATTTAGGCGAACGACCGATAACTGCTTTGTTTCCATCAAGGCTATATACAATTCCCTTTTGCTTGCCCTGCAAAACGGTAAGCGTGGGGATTGTTGAGGTGACCTGTATGGTTTCCGGCTCCGAGGTCTCAAGCGATACTGCTTCGAATTTTTGAGTCGAACCCTGAAGATGGTAACCGCACGACGAGCAGGATTGAGCCGAATCGTCCATGGGACTATTGCAGACAGGACAAGTTTTCATTTACCCCTCCTTGGTTGTATTTATAGTTGCATTGCTGCCGTAAATTAAGGGCGTGCTATTCACGACTGAGCTGTCAGCTTGGGTTTTCTCGCCAGAGAAACCGGCAAATAAACGATTCCACCAGATCCCGATACCCTCAATGGGGTTTGGCGCCGGGCAATTTTCTGCGGCAACGAGATCCTGTTGGGCTATAACTTCGTTATGCTGATAGAACGTAACCGTACCGACTTTCTGACCAGGTTTCACATCGCCTGAAACCGTATCGAATTGAACGTCCTGACTTACATTTCCATCGAGTGAAAACACCTTAACCGAGGCAGTTGGGTCAGAAAGCGTTGCCTTGAAGGTTTTGTCCATCCACCCAGAATGACTTACGTTGGCAACAACAGGAACCGTTGCAGTAGTACCTGTGCTTGTGGTGTAAGCAGTGGTTTCGCCACTATGCACCAAGGGGTAATCGATAGTGTTGTCATAAACCCAATCATCAAGAGTAGTTGCATCGGTAAAACGTTGGGCCTCTGTGCTTGAATCAAGCACAATTGAATAAAGGATTTTGCCATCACGTTGAACAGCTCCGGCAAAACACTCCCCTGCCTTTTCCGTGAAACCAGTCTTAACACCGCAGGCGCCATCGTAAGTCCCCAAAAGAACATCAGTCGATTCGAGCTTAACATCAGCCTGCTGGCCATTGCGTTGCACTTGAATAGTAGTGGCTTCGGTGGAAACAATGTTTCGGAAGGTCTCGTTCTTCATTGCTTCAGTGCACATCTTGGCAACATCACGCGCCGAACAATGCATGTCTGCAGAATATTGCTCAAAATCGAGCCCGTGAGGGTTTGCGAATAGCGAGTCATCCATGCCAAGGCTTTTGGCTTTTTTATTCATCGCATACACAAAGGCATCGTAGGCACCATCGGGTACATTGGGATCGCCCTTTTCTTTTAGGGTGTCCCTGATAGAATCGCCCATGCATTCTGCAATAGCAGTTGCAGCGTCGTTGCCTGAGCATATCATCATTGCCTTAAGGGCAGACTCAAGGTTCATTGAATCGCCGGCTTGAAGCATTGCAGACGACTCACCAATTGAAGCAGCATTTTGGCTAACCGTAATAGTAGTGTTCTGTAGATCGCCGTACTCCAAAGCAACGATTGCGGTCATTGTTTTTGTAACTGACGCAATCTGCACCTGTGAATCAGCATCGCGCTCGAAATACACCGTTCCATTCTCGTCTACAACGATCGAATGCTCGGCGACGATATTTGGGCAGCTCGATGCGGCAAGGCCACGATCCTGAACGCTAAGACCAGCAATAATGTCTGAAGAGCGAACATCCGCAAAGGCGGCTCCTGGAAAAAGCGATGCCGCTAGCGCTGCAGAGAACAGCGCGGCGGCACATCGCTTACCAATAAAACCAGATGTGGAAACGCGATTATTAGTCAATGGCATAAATATCTTCCGGTTTGCACACATCGAAGCCAGCTGCAGAAAGCTTCACGTCCAACGAAGGATCGGAAACCTTAAGCACATCGTAGGCGTACTCGCCTACGATAAAGCAATGGGCGTACTCAACATTTACGTTGGTGTCATTCAGATAGTCCATCAAGTTAGCAAGTTCGCCAGGTTTATTTGAAACCTTAACTGCTACCACATCAATGAGCTTGGCGCGATAACCAGCGTCGATCAAAGCCGCGCACGCTTTCTTAGGGGTATCGCAGAAAATGCGCAAAATGCCAAAATCTGCGGTATCTGCCAAGAATAATGCCTGCATGTTAATACCAGCATTGGAAATGGTACGGACAGCACTTGCCAGACGGCCTTCTTCGTTTTCCAGGAATACAGTCAGCTGCGAAATCATTAGTGCAAATTCTCCCTCATATCGATGATGCGCTTTGCCTTGCCCTCAGCGCGCTCAATGGTTTTCGGTTCAACGATCTTGACATCAACAGCAATCTGGAGATTTTCCTTCAGAGCCTTCTGGAGGTCTTTCTTAAGCTTTTCGAGACGTCGAATTTCGTCGAATGGGAATTCAGGTACAGTTTCCACACGAAGTTCAGCATGGTCAAGCGTGCCCTTCGTGGTGAGTATGAGCTGGTACTGAGGAGCGATTTCGGGGAACAATACTATCTCCTCTTCAATCTGAGAGGGGAACACGTTTACGCCACGGAGAATCATCATGTCGTCGGTACGTCCAGCAATTCGATCCATGCGGCGGAAGGTACGGCCGCATTCGCACTCGCCCACAAGAATACGCGAGATGTCACGAGTGCGATAACGCACCAAAGGAGAGCATTCCTTGCACAACGTGGTGAATACCACTTCTCCCCATTCACCATCAGGGACAGGCTGAAGGGTTTTAGGATCAAGGATCTCGATGATGAACTGGTCCTCGCAAACATGAAGGCCGTGCTGCTTTTCGCACTCGCACGCAATGCCAGGGCCCATTACTTCAGAAAGTCCGTAAATATCGTAAAACTGAATGCCCATTTTTTGCTCGATCTCAGCGCGCGTTGCCTCTGAGCACGGTTCCGCACCTAAAATACCAGCATGGATTGGGAATTCACGAATGTCATAGCCTTCTTCTTCTGCGACCTCTGCGATATTTAAGGCATAAGAGGGCGTACAGCATAGGCAGTCGACGTCGAAGTCCTTCATGAGACGAACTTGACGTTTAGTGTTACCAGTAGACATAGGAAGAACGGTGCAGCCAGCTCGCTCTCCCCCATTGTGGGCGCCAAGGCCACCGGTAAACAGACCATAACCATAGGCGATTTGTAGGGTAGAATCGGGACCGCATCCCGCGCCATAAAGCGCGCGAGCAAAGCAGTCGCCCCAATTCTCAAGATCCTTCTGAGTGTAGCCGACTACCGTGGCAGTACCAGTGGTGCCAGACGAACAATGAACTCGAACTACCTCTTTGCGTGGTACAGCAAATAATCCGAAAGGATAAGCGTCGCGCATATCCTGCTTAACTGTAAAAGGAAGCTTTGTGAGGTCGGCTAGTGACTTGATATCTTCAGGGCTGATCCCCGCTTTGTCGAAAGACTCCTTATAGAAAGGGATCTTCTCATAAACCCGCTTTACCAATGCCTGCAAACGTTCCAGCTGAAGAGCTTCCAGATCTTCACGCGACATGGTCTCAATATCCGGCTGATAGTACACTAAAGGCTCCTTCCGCGCCATTAAGCTGTGCCTTTGACAATCACTTTATTCTTGGGGGCATACGTAGAGGTAAAGCTATCCTCATGAAGGATCTTACCCTCATGGTCTTTCACCGTACGAACAATAGTAATGCTGCTCCCGTCGACACCCGTTGTTTTTACGTACTCTTTACCAGAGGCCACCGTATTATCGGTTTTATACGTGGTTGAATACGGTTCACCCTTCTTCCATTCACCGTATTCCGTAGAAACCTGATACTCAGGATCGACTCCCCATAGTGTAGCGGTTACCGATGTTGAGGTGTATGACATCATCAGCAAAACATCGGAAGTGGTGTCGTTTTTCCAGACCAGGTCAAGATCAGGATAGGCGATGGCAGCGTCTCTGCCCTTAGGGTAGCTTTCAATGTAAAGCGTATGGTTGTACCTTTTTTCAATTGGATAGCCCGCAAGGTAAACCGAATTGAATACGGTTGTTGCGACTTGGCATATCCCTCCCCCTACGGCATCAGAATACTCACCGCCAACGATAGCGCCAGCAGCCTGATAGCCCTTATCGGGGGTAGCTTCACCGGCTATGTCGTTAAAGGACCAAGAGCCACCATTGGCTTTGGCGATAGAGCCCGAAAGCAAATCTGCAGCAGTATGTATGTTGTTTACACGAGCTTCGTTGCCCGACGAATATTGGGTGGTAAACGAAGATATATCGGTAATCAAGCCGAATGACTTTGCGTCTTCAAACGATAGAGAAGATGGTATGTCGGCAGAAGGCACACTGATTTGCGGAGCCTGAGTGCGCGTTTCTGAAACGAAAAAGGTGGCATTCAACTCATCCATCACATCGCTCGCGACAGGAGCAGTTCCCTTCGCGTTAGAGGAAACCACTATCTGGCCATTGCCGTCTTTAGCGAATGAAACCTGAAGTCCGTCAGAGTCGATATTTGAATGAAGCGACGAAAGAAGAGCGTTCTTCGTTTTCGAATCATCAAACACGGGAGTAAGCACCCAATGGTCCTTCCCTTCTTCCAGGAGATTGGTAGTAATAAGGTTTCCCAAATCAGAAGAAGAGGCGTTCCATGTTTGATCCCCATAGACGAATGAAGCTCCAGCGGCAATTGATGCATTTACGGTATCTGCCGCTTTTTTAGCATCATTTTCATTGGCCTGAAGTGGCATGTATTGCGTTTCGAGAACGGTTTTGGTTGATGGTTCGGTCCCCAAAAATGTTTCATTCAGATGGCTGGTAAGCCACTCGGTAGTCACTTCATTGCCGTCGTTTCCGTCGGTAACTGATGCAACGCCGTTGTTAATGGAGATTCCGAAATTGATGCGTTTCTTTCCTACCACGGAAGTCATCTGATCCGACAATGAGGTGATCTTTTCATCGTTGTAAGAGCAAATTAATGGGATGTTTTTGCCAAAAATACCTGCACCAATGCGCCCAAAAATGCTGCCGTCGCTCCTGCCAACCTCGAAGGCTTGCTCAACAAGGGAGTCAATATCGAGCGTAGCTTCTACTTCATTGCTCGGAATCGTCCATTGAGTACGATTCGACAAAGATTCTTCATATGAGATCTGCTCCTCGATGTTTGCATCGGTGTCGCTATTTTTAGGATTGTCTAAGTTATCTTGCGTAGTGAAGAAGGTTGCAACGTTTGAAGAAACACGTTGGGAGTATTCACCCGAAACACGGTCTACCGCCTCGTCTTTCGTAAGTCCGCCAACGGCGACATCGCCAATCACAACTCCTTCGTAGATTTTATTTCCATTAATAAGGCCATCTACGCCGCAAAAAACCAAAACTGCAAGCAGTGCTACGCACACGACGGCAATTTTGTTAAATGAGGTCACCCGTTTGTGGCTCGATGTAGCTCTAGTGCCAGCATTGGACGCACGACCGAGGCCGCCCCTTGAAGAAGGGCGATTTCCGCTAACCTCTCTTTGAGAGTAAATTCCCTTTACAAGATGGGATTGACCCAAATCAGAAGAAGAATGCCTTGACCGGTTTGGTTTAATTTGCCGCTGTACAGCATTTACGCGATTGCGTGGCAAGGCGTCGTTTTGCCTAGATGCGATACGAGCGCTACTGCTCGGTCGCTGAGAGCCTATCTCCGTCCGTGAGGAACTAGGACGCACCCCTCGCATAGAAGCATTTTGGTTGCGTTCAGGTTTGGAAACAGGGCAATTAGAAGCTGATTGCGACTGCTTCTTTTTGGCCTGATTAACCGGTTGTCTCGGGGGTTGCACCTGAGTTCTCTTAGCACCTTGTTCACGTATGCGGTTAATTCGCTCTGAGGAGCGAAGGGTTCGTTCAGCGGATTCAGGGTTTGAAGGCCTTCGCGGCGGATACGTGCTATGACGAGGGTGACTTGCCGTATTGCCACTGCGAGATTGCCTCTGGTTGATTTTTTGCGAACGAGACTGACGATGCGTTGCATCGGAATTGCGAGGATTATTTCTTCTCTTATCGGACATACGTTATTCAGGATTATCGGTTGCGGTTCCGCTTTCTTTTTCTAACGCCATGGCCGTTTTCATGCCACTAACGCCTTTTGCAATGTAGTAGGAGGTAGTGATAATGCACAAGATTAGCCCTAAATAGGTAAACCAGAAGCCCCATGAGTATAAGCCAGCACAAAGCCCAGGCAGCCACGAGACTCCAACTATGCCTAGACCGTTGAGCAAAGGCGCATTGAGCAAAATTCCCGCAAAACCGATATAGAGGCAAGTGGTAGAAAACTTGCCCAGATAAATAACCGGTACACGAACCTTCCATCGAGAAAGAAGGTAGCTTCCACCAACGAGCATAAGAAGATCGCGAGCAACGACAAGGACAATGATCCAAAGAGGAAGACGACCAACAAGGAACAAGCCCAATACGCCAGAAATCATAAGGAGACGATCAACAAATGGATCAAGAAGCTGACCAAGCTTGGAAACAGAATTGGTACGACGAGCAACTTGGCCATCTACCCAGTCAGTCGAGGCAGCAACAGCAAATACAAGAGTAGCAGCCAAGTTGAAATCGTTGAAAAGAAGAAGCAGGAAGACGGGAATCATGCAGAGTCGAATTGCGGATAGCAGATTTGGGATAGTGAAAACCTTATCGCTAACTTTGTAGTCGGTGCTTTGTCCCATATTAGTCCCCCACGAAAGAACCGGGCCATGAGGCCCGGTTCTAAAAATGTACCGTTGTAAGCAAAGAAGCAGCTCGCTACGCATCCGATTCGTTTGCAGCAGCAGCTTTAGCCGCCTTTGCTTCTTTCGCTGCCTTGATTCTAGCAGCTTTCTCTGCTTCTTTCTTTGCGAGTGCTTCCTTTTCCTCTGCAGTGGGTTCAGGTTTTCTGAATGTTTCTACCTCTTTAACCGTGGAAGGATGCACCAGGACAGCATCCATTGAAAGGCAACCTTTAGGACATTCACGTACGCAAGTGTCGCATTGAATGCACTTAAAATGATCGATTGACCAGGTGCTGTCTTTCTTATTAACCGATATTGCACCAGTAGGACAGCGTTTTTCGCAGATACCGCAATAGATGCAGTTATCTAGGTTAAAAACAACCTTTCCCCTCAATGCAGCGGGGTGTTCAGGCTCCTCAAATGGATACCGAACCGTTTCCGGTTTTCCAAAAAGAGACCGAAGGGTCATTTTGCCAAGTTTGAAACCACCCATGGGTCTTACCTTTCTGTGCAGCTAATGCAGGGATCGATAGTAAGGACGATCATGTTGACGTCGGATATTTCGCATCCCTTTAGAGCCATGGTCATGCCAGCAATGTTTTGAGAAGTAGGCGTTCTAATACGCATACGCTCGAGATATTTAGTGCCATTACCGGCAGCGTAGTAATACACCTCACCTCGAGGCTGCTCCAAAATGTTTGATGCCTCAGCACCATCTTCTGGAGCACCCTTAACAGGATTCAAGATAGACCCATCTGGAATCTTATCGATAAGCTCGTTAACGATATCTATGGATTGGAGTACTTCATTCGCACGTACTTTTATACGAGCGTAACAATCGCCTTGAGTATCGAGAATAGGCTCAAATGAAGAGAGGTTGCCATAAGCGCCAATTCCTAAGCAGCGAACGTCATTGTTGAAATTGCTAGCGCGAGCAAAGGGGCCAACCATGCCATACTCACGCGCATGCTCTTCGTCGATTAAACCAACACCAACGGTACGGTTCTTTACGGAGGAGTCTTTCAGGAAAGCGTTGCAGATTTCAGCGTATTCCTTCTTTAGAGAATTAAGGGTGTCTTTGATTGCCGCAAGAGTCGGTGCCTCAATATCCTTAGCAACACCACCGAGCAACGTGTATGAAAGAATAACGCGACCACCTGCAACAGTTTCAAATATGTCGAGAATACGTTCGCGCAGACGCCAGCAATGCATGAAAAGCGCCTCATAGCCGAACGCATCCGCTGCCAAGCCCATCCAAAGCAAATGGGAGTGAATACGTGAAAGCTCATGCATGATCACACGGAGAAACTCGGCGCGTTCAGGCACCTCAACATTCATCATGCTTTCAATGGTCTGCGCGTATCCATAGCTATGGCCAAAAGCGCAAATGCCGCAAATTCGCTCAGCAACATAAATGTATTGATGAATATCCCGTGTTTCAACAAGCTTTTCAAGCCCACGATGAACAAAACCAATCTGAGGAAGAACATCCACTACAGTTTCGTCTTGGACAACAAGATCGAGATGAAGCGGTTCTGGCAGCACCGGATGTTGAGGGCCAAAGGGAATTACTTGAGCCTTACCCATTGCTACTCACCTTCCTTGGCTGCAATTTCAGCCTGTCGTTTTGCTTTTGCCTCCATTGCCGCACGAACTTTAGCAGCTTTTTCGGGATCCATGCCAGAGAGCTTATCCTCAAGATCGTTGGCACTCGAAGAAGCCGTGGACTTAGCTGCCTTTGCGGCTTTAGCCTTCATGGCAGCACGGACCTTTGCGGCTTTTTCGGGGTCCATCTTTGACAGTTTGGCTTCTAGCTCTTCATCGCCTTGGCCCAAAGGTGCAGCAGCTTGCTGCTTTGCCTTTGCTGCACGTGCAGCCTTTGCAGCGGCAAGCTTGGCTGCTTTTTCACGAGCAGCAAGTTGGGCTGGGGTAACGATGGTCATAGGCGCTTCAACTCCCTCAGCGAAGGAATAGAACTTGCCTTGAAAATCGATAAGGTTTCCAACGACGTTAACGCCAAACAGATCATGCGCTTCATTTTCAAAAACGAAAGCAGCAATAAATAATTCAGTAACTGAGGGAACCTCGGTAACGCCCTTCTTGATCCCAGAGACCTTGTAGTTAATCATCTCGGACTCTTTGATGAAGGTATAAATAAGCGTGATCGAGTCATCTCGCTCGAGCTTGGGACATAATTGAGCTAGACGGTAGCCTTCGTCTTTGCGCTCTTTGCAGGTGTCGATGAGCTTTTCGAGTGGAATCGAACGGAAATCTTGTGTAATTGCCATGCGCTATGCACCCCTTTTCTGCTCTTTGATCTTTTTCGCTTTTTCTTCAAGAACGGCCACGCCTTCAACGACGGCATCGATGATAGCCTCGGGACGGACCGCGCAGCCAGGAGCATATACGTCGACCGGAATTGCTTTATCCACTCCCCCAATTACGTTATAGCAATCGTGGAATATACCGCCAGAGCATGCGCATATTCCGCAAGCAACCACAACCTTAGGCTCTACCATCTGGTCGTAGATTTCTTTGATAACATCGATATTTCGCTCATTGACGCTTCCGGTGACTAAGAAGATGTCAGCATGCTTAGGGTTGCCAGTATTCACCACGCCAAATCGCTCTGCATCGTAGAGCGGTGTCAGGGCAGCAAGGACTTCGATATCGCAGCCATTGCAGCTGGACGCATCGTAATGGATGATCCAAGGAGATTTCGAGATATGAGACATTGATTCTCCTTACAGGTATACAAGAAGGGCAATATTGATGCCTGCAAAAACCAGAGTAACGATCCAGGCCGACTTAAGCATCAGCTGCCATTTAACTCGCGCGAAGTTGTTGTCAATCCAGATTTCAAGGAAATAAACCAACGCTACCGCTACGATCACGACGAATATGCAAATGGGGCTGCTCCATACAAAGAATAAGGCAATCCACGCCATGAACAGCACATTTTCGCACCAATGCATAATGTCAACCATGCCAAGAACCCTACCGGACATTTCCGTTGTAACGCCCTTTACCAGATCCTGGTGCGCGTGATGCGAATAGGAAAGATCGAACGGGGACTTACGCAATTTAATGGTCAGGATAAAGAGCATGCCAATGAATACGCCAACGGTAGACCCAATAATTGGGGTAGGCACATGAATGACAGCTTCAACATCGAAACTTCCCGTTGCCAAGAAATATGCAACTGCAAGCAGGAGCACCATAGGCTCATATGCCATGACCTGAAGGGTTTCACGATGTGCGCCAACTTCAGCAAACGGAGAACGGGCAGCGTAGGCAGCCATGATAAACAGCATTTCGGCAAGAGTGATAATGAAGATGCATAAAAGCAAGTTTCCACCACTGATGAAAATGCCGCCTGCAACAAAAGTGAAAATCAAAGCCCAGAAGACATAGGTACCGATTGCGGAGTTAACGCCGGCGTTTTCCTTCATGAACAATTTTCGTACGTCGTAATAAGGCTGCAAGATCGGGGGTCCTACCCTTCCTTGCATACGAGCTGTGATTTTACGGTCGAGGCCTGCGAGCAAACAACCCAGCACGGATGCCACGATGGCAAACGCCGCCGAAGCAAGAAGGGTTGTAAGGATGGTGATAATAGTATCCATTCAGATTTCCCTTCTCTTTACAAAATTCCCGTTACAACCAGCGAAGAATACGCAGCCCAACCAAATGCTGCAACAAGAAGCAGATAGCAAGCAATGGTTCCGATTGGTCTGATCTTTTCCTCACCAAAAATCGGTTCAAGATACCAATTTCGAGCAGTTGCTTCCATGGGCTGAGAAAGGGAATTAATAAATACCCTCTGCTCATTGTCAACGGAAACACCCGAGAGATAAACATCCTGTTTGCGCATACTCTTACGGAATTTGCGTAAACCACCCAAAAGTACGATCGCAAGCACAATAACAATGATGGCAGACAGATAGAGATCGTCATCAAGAACAGGCTGAATAGCAATGCCGAGCACCGATCCAATGTAAGGCTCAACCAGGAAATCGGAAATCAATGGAATAGTCGCACAGGCAACAAGAGCCATAATCGTAAACGTCATTGTTGCTACCCATTCGCTCCAATGCACCGTTTGCTCGATGCTGTCTGGGGTGCCGGTTATTCCAGCAAGCTTACCGATCCATTTTGCCCAAAACATAAACGTAGCTGCAGAGCCAAATGCGAGCATAAGTAAGAGCGCAAACTGACGAGTATCCACAAACGTTACCAGTGTTGCCCATTTTGCAACCAGCATGCCAAAAGGAGCCAAGAACATAATCATGATGCCGACAATCATCATGCGGGAAAGACGAGGCATGCGTTCAAACAGCAAGTCCATATCTTCGATGTCGCGCGAACCAATATGATGTTCTGCCGTACCTACGCAAAGGAACAAGAGGCTCTTGGCAATAGCATGGAAGATAACCAAGAATATTGCTGCCCAAATTGCTTCTGCTGTTCCAACACCGGCACATGCAGTGATCAAGCCAAGGTTCGCAATGGTCGAATAGGCCAAAACACGTTTACCATTCGATTGCGAAATTGCCATAAACGAACAAAGCAAGAAGGTAATACCGCCAACGAGGATAACCAGGATGGAAGGGGCAAACGAAACTGCATAGATTGGCGCACATTTGATGAGCATGAAAACGCCAGCTTTAACCATGGTTGATGAATGCAGCAATGCTGAAGTTGGCGTAGGTGCCACCATAGCTCCCAGCAGCCATGTATGGAACGGCATTTGGGCAGCCTTCGTGATGCCAGCCAAGCTGAAGCAAGTAAGCGGCAAAACAACAAGTGCAGGAGCAACCGTTCCAAAAACGATGAAATCAGTGAAATCGATGCACTGGAAGTTGATGGCCAGATAGTAAAGCGCGCCCAAGAAGGCAATGCCGCCAACAAGATTCATAATGATCTGGCGGAACGAATTAGCGATCGCCTCGTCGGTTTTAGTGAATCCGATCAGCAAGAAGGAGCAAAGCGTAGTTACTTCCCAAGCGGTGAACAGCCAAATCAGATTATTAAAGAAGATGATGCCGTACATTGCGGAAAGAAATACAAACATCAAAGCAAAGAAGGTAGGCCTACGATCCGGCTGTTCGGTATCGGGATGATGGATGCCGAAATAGAAATCGTGCATATAGCCGATGGAGTACACGCAAATTCCTGTACCGATGACGCCAATAATCAAAGCCATGATTAAAGACAGGGAATCGATGTATAGAGCTTTGTAGCACATGAGATCGTGTGCAAAATAAAACTCATATACCAGCGAGCCCGTAAGCTGAACAATGGCCAATACAAGGGCGGGAATGTTCTTGTACTTTACGCCGAAGCAGATGATGACGATGCCGATAAGCACACTGATGCCAAGACATGCGTAATTAACAACGTCCGACTGGAAAGCGAAATACGTACCAGTTGTTCCGATATTCATTACAACCAAGGCAATAGATGCTATGGCGATAGCAGCGGAACCAACACATACGATTATGTTGCGTGGCTTCGTCTTGCGTATCACCACCAGCAGGCCCGCAATTATTAGCGGGAACAGGATCAAAAATCCTATCATCTCCATGGGCAGCCCCCTTATCTGGGTTCTAATAAATAAAAGCGACATGACGTCGCGTTGCAATTACTTTAGTACGAAACAGTGAGGCGAAGCCGATGCTTCGCCTCACTTGACTCTATGATCGGTAAGCGGGAACGCCTTATTTATCAGCAAGCAGCTTTTCAAGCGTGCGCCATGCCAATTCAGCGCATTTTACTCGAGCGGGCATGCGAGAAATCGATTCCAGCTCGGCGGCTTCGTCCAGATCTTCCTTATCTTCCTCAGAAAGGGCTTCGCCCTTGATCATCCCGAGGAACAAGCCAACCAAGCGTTTAGCCTCTTCTACGGTTTCGCCAGTAATGAGATCGGCCATCATATCAGCAGAAGCCTGAGATACCGCGCAACCGCTTCCAACAAAAGACGCCTCTTCAATAACGCCATCTTCAATACGAAGCTGCAGGGTGAGCTCATCGCCACAGCTGGGGTTAATACCCTCATGCGAACAGGTACACCCCTCCATCTCATATTTATAGTCGGGGTGGGAATTGTGCTGCATTAACGCAGCGGTATAAATGTTTCCTACGGGGGCATTAGCCATTGAATATGCTCCAAACAGTGTTGAGACCAGAAATTAATGCATCAATATCGCTTGTATCGTTATAAAAAGCAATCGAAGCACGGCAACATGACTCTACGCCAAGCCAAGTAAGCAATGGCTGAGCGCAGTGGTGACCAGCACGAATCGCAACATTGCAGCTGTCAAGAATGCTGGAAACATCGTGAGGATGAATGCCTTTTACGTTAAAGCTTAATGCGCCATGATGCTTCGCTGGATCTTCGCTGCCGATGATCTCGATAAAGGGAAGTTCCCTCATCCTATCCATCAGATAATCCATGAGAAGCATCTCACGCCCCTGAAGCGATTGCATGCCGAGAGCGTTAACGTATTCGAGAGCTTTAGCGGTAGCGTATATCCCTGCTGCATCTTGGGTTCCCGCTTCAAATTTTTCAGGAACAGGTGCCCAGACTGCATCTGTCTCAGAAACGCTATCAATCATTTCGCCACCAGTGAGAAATGGCGGCATGCTGTCGAGCAAATCATGCCTTCCCCACAGAACGCCGATGCCGAAAGGCCCAAATACCTTATGACCTGAAAAAGCGAAGAAATCACAATCAATTTGCTTAATATCGACTGGGATATGCGGTACGCTCTGCGCACCATCGACGACAAGGTATCCACCGACCGCATGAACTCGTTTGCCTAGTTCAGCAACGGGGTTCTCGATACCCAAAACATTGGAAACATGAGTCACAGAAACGATCTTGGTTCGTTCATTTATCTTCCTGTCCATCTCCTGGGGCGTGATTACACCCTGATCGTCAGGACGAAGGTACACCAAAGTAGCACCAGTGGCGCGACATACCTGCTGCCAGGGAATAAGGTTTGAATGATGCTCCATGATGGAGATACATACCTCATCTCCAGGCTCAAGAACAGAAGGGCCGAAGGATTTTGCAACAATATTCAAAGCTTCACTGGTATTGCGACAAAATACAACATCCTGCGATTGAGTAGCCCCGATAAACGACGCAACAGAAGAACGTGCCTCGTTGATAGCTTCAGTAGCCTCGACAGACAAGCGATACAAACCACGCAGCGCATTAGCATTCATCGTTTCGTAGAACGAGCGTTGCGCCTCGAGTACGCAGGCGGGACGCTGCGCAGTTGCCGCGCTATCAAGAAATGCCAAATCGGTGTTTGCTGACAGTAAAGGAAAATCCTCTTTGTAGGGATTCGCCTTGATTTCTTCAACTTGATCGGGAGTCATTAGCGACACTCCCCTTCCGCATCTTCAAAGTCGTCCGCATCAATACCCTTTGCCAAGGCAAGCTGCGCGATTCCATTCTTGATGCGCTCATCCTTAAATGCCATATGCGCTTCTTCGAGAGCTGCGACAGAAAACAGAGTTTCAATAGCTTTATCGGACAAGCCACGACAAGAAAGATAGAAGTGCTGTTCGGGACGCACATGGCCTATAGTAGCCCCATGATTACCCATAACATCGTCTTCATCACATAGAATTACCGGTACCGTTTTGTTTACGACGTTCTTATCGGCAAGAAGAACCGTTTCTCGCTCGTTGCCCGTAGAGCCTTTGCAGCCATGAACAAAATCAATGGTCCCGCGTAAGGTTTTTTTCGATTCGCCCGCCAGAACGCCATTGGCATCGAGGTTGCTTTCCGTTGAGCAGCCACGTTGTTTGATCGAATAATTAAAATCTCTCTTTTGCTTCCCGGACCCAAGGTAGCGTGTTGCCACATCGATACGCGACTGGTTGCCACGTAAGTCCGCTGAAAGTCCGGTTGATGCAGAATCGGCGCCAAGAACTCGATGCGTAACTGCCACATGCGCATCGTCATCAAGCACGTATCCCGAGTCATCGAAAACGGTCCAGCACCCGTCAAGTGCCTGGATGGAACTAACTTCGACTTCTGCGCCGACGCCAGCAAAAACACGTAGACCGCATCCTGCAAAACCGGATCCGCCAGAAGAACCCTCGAAAGAGATTGTAAGCGAAACATTGGAATGAGGGGCAGCAACAACATCAACGCATGCCGCATTGGCTATTCCATCTTTGGCAGGAATACGAACCGTAGCGCCACCGATAACGTTTTCAGGCGCAACAAGAACCAAATGACCATCAGAAACGGACTCGAGATAGGCGAATGCTTCAGTTCCCATACCTGTTTCGAACGCATTGGAAACGCTATTCTCAATTTCCTCAAGAACAGCTTTACATTGATACGAGGAAAGGGCAGGAATATCCAAATTCTCCGGGTTTACATCACCGCCAGCAGCAACAACAACTGCGCGGGTATCGACTTTGCCTTCATTTCGCGCATCAAGTTTATGTTGGAAGGTGGACAATGCAGCGTCAAAGGCGCCAGATTCGCCAAGCTCGATGTTGTCGATTTCGAATTCGATATCAGAGCTTGCCTCAAGTCCATCCGGCAAAGCAATCTTTTCGTTGTTCACGCGCAAGCGATGCCACGTCGGAGCAGGCATTGCGTTGACCGTCTCCATTGCAGCAGCATTGAAAGATTCAATGTTGGAAGCGTCCATTAACCAATCGCCCCTTCCATTTCGAGCTTGATGAGATTATTCATCTCAACTGCGTATTCAAGCGGCAGTTCCTTTGAAACAGGATCCGCAAAACCATTAACGATCATGCCGCGTGCCTCTTCTTCGGAGATGCCACGGCTCATCAAATAGAACACCTTGTCATCGCCGATTCGACCGATGGTGGCTTCATGCCCGATGTCTACATTCTTGCAACGAATATCCATGGCTGGAATGGTGTCAGAGCGACTCATGTCGTCCAGCATGAGAGATTGACAAGAAACGCTTGCAGCAGAACCCTCAGCTTTTTTCGTAGCAACAACGGAACTACGGAATGTGGAAATCCCACCACCCTTAGAAATAGATTTCGTTTCAATGGCAGCAGATGTTTCAGGCGCGTTGAGAACAACCTTGCAGCCAGTGTCGAGATTCTGCCCCGCGCCTGCAAATGTAATACCAGTAAAAGTACAAGAGCTCTTCTTGCCAGAAAGAATGGACATTGGATAAAGGTAGCCAACATGACTTCCAAAGGAGCCACTAACCCATTCAATGGCGCCACCCTCATCGACGATTGCACGCTTGGTGTTTAGGTTGTACATGTTTTTCGACCAGTTTTCGATAGTCGAATAACGCAATTTCGCGCGCTTACCCACAAAAAGCTCTACGGCACCAGCGTGGAGGTTGGCAACGTTGTACTTGGGCGCGCTGCATCCTTCGATAAAGTGCAGATCGGCATCATCTTCTACGATGATAAGCGTGTGCTCAAACTGGCCCGCACCCTTTGCATTAAGACGGAAATAACTTTGCAGAGGAAAATCGAGCTTTGTTCCTTTAGGGACATACACAAAACTGCCACCCGACCAAACAGCACCATGCAATGCGGCGAATTTATGATCGGTTGGGGGGATAAGCGTCATGAACTTCTCGCGAATAAGCGCTTCCCATTTAGGTTCTTTAAGCGCCTCTTCGATTCCTGAATACACAATGCCCATTTTGGCAGCGATGTCCTGCATGTTGTGGTACACCAGCTCGGAATCGTATTGGGCGCCAACGCCCGCTAAGTACGAACGCTCCGCCTCTGGGATGCCTAAACGATCAAAAGTACTCTTCACATCGTCCGGAAGGCTATCCCAATCGCTTTTTTGATCGGTTGCAGGTTTGACATACGTAACAATATTGTCCATGTCCAAACCATCGATAGCAGGGCCCCAATTGGGCTTGCTCATGCGATGGTAGGTTTCGAGGGACTTTAGACGGAACTCAAGCATCCACTCAGGTTCGTCTTTTTTTGCAGAGATCTCACGAACAATATCAGGAGTAAGACCCGCAGCGAGTTTTTCCGCGTCAGCATCACTGAAACGAAAATCGTACAGGCTCCTATCAACATCCGCTACTTCAGAACGCTTCTTCGCCACAGATGCCTCCTATTCAGCAATTGCTTCGGACTCAAAACGCTCGAAGCCCTGTTCATTGATCTGATCGATAAGGGAAGCATCGCCTTCGGTTACCACCTTGCCGTTGACGACAACATGAACACGGTCAACGCTAAGATGTTCAAGAATGCGAGTGTTATGCGTAATCACAACAAGCGCGCCACCGGTATTCTTCTTATACGTTTCAATGCCGCGCGAAACAACACCAAGGGCATCAACATCAAGACCAGAATCGGTTTCATCGAGAATTGCCAACTTAGGCTCAAGCAGCAGAAGCTGAAGCATTTCAAGCTTTTTCTTTTCACCGCCCGAAAAACCAACGCCTAACTCGCGGTCAAGATATGAATTATCGAAGCTCAGTTCCTTTGCCAACGCACGAACATGCTTACGGAACTGCTTGCCTTTCATGTCAAAACCTTCGCGGTCTGCCACCATAGCGCGCAAGAAGCTTGACACTGGTACGCCTGGAATTTCGGTTGGAGCCTGAAAACTCAAAAACAAACCGGCGCGAGAGCGTTTATCGGGGGAAAGCTCGGTGATGTCCTGCCCATCAAAGATGATAGAACCGGAATCAACAGTATATTCGGGGTCTCCCATGACAACACGACCGAGGGTCGATTTACCAGCGCCATTCGGACCCATTACCACATGGGTCTCTCCTGCCCCAACAGTAAGATCGATGCCACGAAGAATTGGCTTTTCGTCAACCGAGACCGTGATCCCCTGCACAGCAAGAAGTGAATTCGCGTCAGTCATCATGTTTGCCTTTCGTTAATCATACTAGTTTGCTAGGATTAAAATAATCGCTTCGGGGGTAATGTCAAGGCGTTGCAACCCATTTGCAATAAACGCAGAGGAATTGTCGATTGGCGGTATATCGCCAACTCAAGAAAGGATTCGCATGCTGATATCCACAAAGGGCCGTTATGCCATGCGCTTCATGATCGATCTTGCCCTTCGCGGACCCGAAGAGAAGGTTTCCCTCCGTGAAATCGCAGAATTTGAGGGCATTTCCCTTAAATATCTTGAGCAATTGGTGCGTCCACTCACGCAAGCTGGACTCATCAAGGGCATGCGAGGCAAAAACGGTGGCTACTGCCTTGCGAAGCCCACAAGCGAAATCAAAGCCGGTGATGTGCTACGTGCCGTGGAGGGTACCACAATTCCCGTTGCCTGCAGCGCTTTAGAAACTGGATGCGAACGCGGATTCGAATGCAACGCAGTACGCTTCTGGGCCGGCCTCGATAAAGTCATCGAAGACTATGTCGATGGCGTAACGCTGTCTGACTTGGCTCACCACTAGCCCACATAACAACACCCGGAAACAAAAATCAAAATCAAAACGACCTTTAACGCGAGACCAATCGTTGCTGATAGGCGCATACCACTGCGGCAGGATGGCTTTCCTGCCGCACCACCTCACGAAGGCACTCCACTGGCAGACGATAGGTGTTGTTGTTCTCGGAGATGTGCATAGCGATTACCTCTTCTAGGCCGGGATGCAGAAGGCTTTTCAGCTCTTCGGAAGCCTGACCGTTGCTCAGATGCCCGCGTTCAGAGGAAACACGTTCTTGCAAGGCACGTGGATAGGGGCCGTTTTTGAGCATTATGGGGTCATGATTAGCCTCGAGGGCCAAGACGCGACAGCCCTGCAGAGCCTCATGCGCGGCTCCGGTGACCACGCCGGTATCAGTCATGAAGCCAAGCACATCTTCTCCTGCCCAAAGACGAAACCCAAAAGAAGATGCGGCGTCATGCGATGTGTCGAAAGCGAACACCTCCATGCCAGCCAGGGAAAGCTGGTCTTCAGCATCTAAACCAACAACTTCCGTGAGCTGAGCTGCCTCCTGGATAAGCTTGCTGTTCGCATACGTTGCCTGATTTACGAAAAGGGGGACCTGCAAACCCTGTTTTGCCAACTCGCGATAAAGTACCTTAAGGCCTTTAGTGTGGTCGGAATGCTCATGCGTGATTAGAACCGCTTTGAGCTTGCGCAGATCGAAACCAGCTTCGGCCGATCGTGAAAGCACGTCGCGCTTGCAGATGCCGCAGTCGATCAATACGCCTTCCCCTGTTGCGATGTTCTCGACAAGAGAGGCATTTCCCTTACTACCGCTGGCGAGAACGTGTATGCGAAGCCGTGCGTTAACGCTTGATGCCGTTCGACAAGCCACCTGAAGGGAGGCCTTATTATTACGTGCCGCTTCTATTTGCTTGCGGCTTAAGCCCTGCTCGTTTGTTACTTCCATTGTTCTCAAATAGTTCCCAACATTGCCGTTGATGTAAACCAGCTATTGCGCGCTGACGGTGCGGAGATGCTGTACGGCTTCGCGCAGGATCTCGCATGTTTTTTCAACTTCAGCCTCGGTGGTTAGTGGCGAGAAGGAAAAACGTACCGTACCACGCAGCCATTCAGGTTGAACGCCCATTGCGATAAGTACGTGGCTTGGTTCAAGCGAGCCTGATGCACATGCAGAACCCGCCGAAGCGCACACCCCATGCTGATCGAGAAGCGCGAGCAGCGCTTCGCCGGGAACCCCCTTGAAGGAAACGCTCAAAATGCCGGGCAGGCTACTTTTCCTACTGCCATTAACCTGCACATTGGGGATATTAGCGCAGATGAACTGCTGCATTTGGTTGCGCAAAGTGAGCACATGGGCCGATGCGGTTTCCATCGCGAAGAGCGTTTCCGCCTTCGTTGGCTCAAACCCTTTTGCACCAAACGCCAATTCGGCTGCCGTCGCCATACCGATGATGCCTGCCAGGTTTTCCGTCCCTGCGCGGTAACCACGTTCCTGCGCTCCCCCGCTGATAAGCGGCTCGGTCTTCAACCCGCGCTTGCAGTACAGGAAGCCCACGCCTTTAGGCCCATGGAACTTGTGCGCCGATACAGAAAGAGCATCAACACCCAGGTTTTCAACGTTCAAAGGAGTATGGGCATACGTCTGCACCGCATCGGTATGGAAGGGCACATTATGCTCGTGGGCTAGCGCCGCAAGCTCTTTGATAGGTTGAACGGTTCCCACTTCGTTGTTGGCAGTCATGACGGAGACCAAAACGGTGTCGGGTCGAAGCGCCAATGCGAGACTTTCAGGGGAAACCGTACCTTCAACATTCACTGGAAGGTATGTCACTTCAAAGCCCCTGCGCTCTAGCCAATGCGCCGATTCAAGAACCGCATGGTGCTCAACTGCGGAAACAATGAGGTGCTTGCCCTTTTCCTGGTTTGCGAGCGCAATGCCCTTGAGTGCAGCATTATCGGCTTCACTTCCACCCGAGGTAAAGCGAATCTCGGAAGGACGTGCATTAACAGTGCCAGCAAGATACGCGCGCGCCTTCTCAAGCTGCATCTTTTCCTGCTGGGCCGGGCCGTAGAGAGAAGAGGGGTTGAAGTAGTTGCCTAACAGGTATGGCTCCATGGCGTGGAACACCGAAGGGTGCATCCGCGTGGTTGCCGCGTTGTCCAAGTAAATAGGATTGGCGCTGTGCATGGATGCTCTATCGCGTCGATTCAATGGTGCCGCCACCCACAACCACATCACCCTGGTACAAAACCATGGCTTGCCCTGGTGCAACCGCACGAACCGGCTCTTCGAAAGTGGCGATGAGCTTTTCGCCCTTCATACGCACAACCGCCTTACGCGGTGTTGCGCGGTAATTCACCTTGGCCTCGACAGTAAGAGGCTCGGCAATTTCCGCAACCGAAATAAGGTTCACATCGTTGGCAACGACCTCGTGCACGCCTGCAGAAGCAGCGGGCCCCACAACCAACGTGTTGGTTTTCGCGTCTTTCTTCAAGACGAACAACGGATAGCCTGCGGCAACGCCCAAACCCTTGCGTTGCCCAATGGTGTAATGAACTAGACCATCATGCTTACCCAACACAGTGCCCGCTTCATCCACGATAGGACCGGGCACAAACGTTGCGCCCGTATGTTCCTCGATAAACGAGGCATAGTTGCCATCAGGCACGAAACAAATATCCTGGCTTTCCAGCTTATCGGCATTGCCCAAACCTGCTTCATGCGCCACCGCACGCACCTGCGGTTTTTCAAGTTCACCTACCGGAAACAGCATGTGTTTCAAATACTCCTGCGTAAGGTGGTACAGGACATACGACTGATCTTTCTTCGGGTCAAGTCCGCGAAGCAGCAGGTAACGCCCCGTTTCCTCGTCGTAAACGCGGCGAGCATAGTGGCCCGTTGCAACATAATCAAAGCCAAGCTCGCGCCTACGTTGTTGCAGTGCGCCGAACTTCAAGAAGCGATTGCAATCGATGCAAGGATTGGGTGTGCGCCCCTCCAGGTACGCCTGGCAAAATCTATCAACCACACACGTACCGAACGTATCGGTATAGTTGAACACCTGGTAGGGAATGCCCAAGCCAAAAGCCACCGCACGAGCATCTTCCACATCTTCCAAGGAACAGCAGGTACGGCTTCCTTCTTCCAGGATCACGCCATCGCTATCGAACAACTTCATGGTTACGCCCATAACGTCGTAGCCGGCATCCACCAAAAGCTTTGCGGCGACGGAGCTATCAACCCCGCCGCTCATAGCGCAGATAACACGTTCCTGTTTGTTGCTCACCTAGAATTCCGTCCTATGCGTTGGAAGGCAGCGTGCCTAGTTTTTCATTCATGCTGCCGGTTCTGTAACCAGTCAAATCGAGCGTAACATAAGCAAAGCCAAGTTCCTTCAATGCCGCCACAACGGCTACGCGGTTTTCATCGTGCAGCATCGTTTCCATTTGCTCGGCCGGCACTTCGATGCGCGCAATATCATTGTGCACCCGAACGCGAAGCTGGGTGAAGCCCATGCCTGAAAGAGCACTCTCCGCTTTGTCTATCAAAGACAACTTTTCGGTTGTGATTTCGGCACCATACGGAAAGCGCGTTGCCAGGCACGCGTTCGACTGCTTGTTCCACGTGGGTAGGCCCAGTTCACGGGAAAGCGCACGTATATCGGCTTTGGTGAAGCCCGCTTCGCGCAGAGGGCTTTTCACCTGCAGTTCCTCTAGCGCTTTCAAGCCAGGACGGTAATCCCCCAAATCATCAAGGTTAGAGCCATCGGCAATGGCTTCAACGCCCAGTTTTGCGGCTTCCTCGAACAAGCTGCCGAATATCACCTTCTTGCATACATAGCAGCGGTTAGGCGCATTGAAACGCACCTCTTCCTTCGTGAAGGGATTGGGGTGGCATATCACCTGACGAATGCCGTAACGCTTGCAAAACGCCTGTGAATCGGCGAATTCGCTGCGCGGCACTACCGGTGCATCGGCGGTAAGGGAAACCACATTATCCCCCAATGTTTCATGAGCAACGTAGCTCAGCAGACTGGAGTCAACTCCGCCA
The DNA here is from genome assembly GCA_965147435.1 of uncultured Eggerthella sp. GTDB lineage: Bacteria > Actinomycetota > Coriobacteriia > Coriobacteriales > Eggerthellaceae > Anaerotardibacter. The sequence continues at coordinate 230,121 of CBCTKC010000002.1, forward strand.
GAATAAGCTATAGCGACTTTGCCATATGAACGTAACAGGTCTTGAAGAAGTCGATATTTATTTTGAAGTGCAGACACCAACCGCCAGCCTTTCGAAGCAATGCAATACTCCTAAAACAATATCAAGCATCGTTCTTTAGCGACATCACGTCACATAATCTATGCAATGGGCTAAATATCAAGCTCAAATAAACGTTATCTCTCACCTTCCAAAACGCAACAAATGCATCAGATGTGAAGAGGAATTCATATGACGCCACAATTTCTAGGTGCGTTCGCCAGCTAAATTCATACCGTTCGGAAATGCAAAGCGTAAATGATACTCATCCCAAACATACTTGACGCATTCGAATTCGTTTTCTCTCCGCGGAGTAAACAACGCTCTTAAGCCCAACGAAAGGTTTACCAATGGACATCAAAAACGTGGTAGTTGCAGGCGGCGGCGTACTGGGAAGCCAGATCGCATTCCAGGCAGCCTATAAGGGATTCAATGTAAAGGTTTGGCTCCGCATGGAATCCTCCATCGGCCGAGCAAAACCAAAGTTTGAACGCGTAGAACAAATCTACCTAGAAACGCTTCGGGCCATGAAAACGAAGCCTGCAGCATATTGCCGCGGTCTCGCCGACAGCCCAGAACTTTCGGAAGCTCAGATCGATGAACTCATCGAGCACGCAGCGCACGCTATGGAGCGAATTGAATTTACCTTAAGTCATGAAGAAGCAGCCAAAGATGCCGATTTGGTAATTGAAGCTATTGCAGAAAACCCAACTGAGAAGGTCGAGTTTTATCAGACTATGGCTCAATATCTTCCCGAATCGGCAATTATTGTTACCAATTCCTCTACCATGCTTCCGAGTGCATTTGCAGAGAGCACTGGACGCCCCGAGAAGTATCTAGCGCTGCATTTTTCCAACGAAATCTGGAGAAACAATACCGCTGAGGTTATGGGGCATGCGGGAACCAGCACTGAGGCGTACAACGAAGTGGTTGAGTTCGCTAAAGCCATCGGCATGATTCCCCTTCAGCTGAAGAAGGAACAGCCTGGCTACATTCTTAACAGCCTTCTAGTCCCGTTCCTGAATTCGGCGCAAGCACTTTTAGCAAAGGGCGTAGCCGACCCTGAAACCATCGACAAAACCTGGCAGCTCGGCACCGGTGCCCCGCTTGGCCCCTTCCGTATCCTAGACATCGTTGGGCTCACCACGGCTTATAACATCGTAATCATGAATCCCGAAGCAAAAGACCCCGAAACGGTTCCTGGCAAGATTGCCGCCTTGCTGAAGGAATACATCGACGCAGGCAAAACCGGCATCAACGCCGGCGAGGGATTCTATAAATACTAGGACATCGTAAAATCATCAAATGAAACAGGGGTGCGGTCGCCATAAATGGCCGCACCCCTGTTTTAAATAGAGCAACGCAATGCAAGAAAGGCTTGAGCTTCCACATAAAATGTCCTCCATCCGAAGAGAAGAGACAAGGAGAGCACAAATCGATAGACGAGAGATGATACCCGTTGTGCCTTCAGTATGCACTTAGCTGCAACAGGTAGCTTTAAATTGAGAGGACATAAGACGAAACTACTTTCTCGTCTCCCGTCCATTGGAGCGAGCCGTCTTTATACTCTTGTTCGCGATTGACGTTCAATGTCATTTTGCAATTCTCAAACTGTTCTTTGAGGTCCGATGAAACTTCCGCAACAGACCAGAATCCAGTATCAACCAAAGGTTTAATGCTAGGCTCAAAGCCAAGGTTTGACACGGCAGTTGGCTCGCCTTCAACATTATATTGATCATTGAAGACAAAGCTCGTATCTATGCCACGAGGAAAGCCCCAACCAACCATGCTTTCGTCTGGCCCAAGGTTTTTAATTCGACCCTTAACCACGAAATATGAAACCCCATCTTTTCTCTGCTTAAGCGTTTCATGGCCGACTTTTAGTTCGTCCATGAATTCATATGAGTCAAAATGGATCCGGTAGCGATTAGGACACGTAAATGTCTCACCAAGAGACACCTGGAATATGCCATCAACCTCGCTTTTCGCTTTTTCAACGATAGACCCAGCTCCCGTTGCGGCTGCTTTGCCTAATTCGTTATTCTCATTACTTTTAGCGCATCCAGCTAATGCAGCAATTGAGAGCATGAGGCAAAAAATTATAACGGAACATTTGAATTTCATTGCGACCCCTTTCCTTTCGCAATCGAAAACTATGGGGTCGAAGATTCAGTCTAAAACTCTGAAACAAACTACCCCCCCCTAAAAATAGAGAGGGTTTAGCCTATGTATGAACGACTACACGTTCTTAATGAACCAAATTATAACCGAACAAAGCCGAGCAAAAGCCAGAGAACTACCCAATCACCAGCTCATAGGCATCATTGCGGCTGATACCGAATTCGGCTCGCAAGGTTTTCACGATATCTTTCTTCGAAAGAGCGCCCTCATCGATGAGCTCTTGAGCGCGAACGGCGGCATCGTTAGCTTGCTCATCACGAGCAGCGTTGCGCTCTTCGTCGGTAGGCGCATCGATCACGATAACGATTTCACCTTTAATGGATCCCGTTTCAGCACGTCGAGCAAACTCGTCACGCACAGCAGGAGCGAAATCGCGATAGACCTCTTCGTGCACTTTGGTGAGTTCGCGACACACTGCAACCCTACGCAACGGAAAAGCTACAGCAATAGAACCCAACGCTGAAGCGATACGCTGCGGGCTTTCGTAGAATATCAAGGCGGCATCGAGCTGCTTCAAACTTTCCAACACACGCTTACGCTCGCCATCCTTGCGGGGAAAGAATGCCCCAAAATAAAACGTCTGCGTTGGAAAGCCGCTAGCTACATATGCCGTAGCAACCGCCGTACCACCTGGCAGCACCTCTACTGCAGCGCCTTGTTTGCGCGCCTCGTCGATAAGACGCTGCCCCGGGTCGGAAACGCCAGGCATACCCGCATCGGATGCGAACCCGATCACTTCTCCCTCAAGCACGCGACGAACAATCTCCCCTGCCCGTTTGGAAACCGTAGCCTCATCCAAACGCTCCAAGCGCTTCTCGATGCCCAATGCAGCCAGCAGTTTGCCCGTAACACGCGTATCTTCGCAGCACATAGTGTCGCAAGCCTCAAACGCCTGAAGCGTACGCGTAGTAACATCCCCCAAATTGCCCAATGGCGTAGGGATGATAATGAGTTTTCCAGTTTCGTGGGACAATGTTCCTCCTAAAGAGCAAGCAAGGCCACAACAGCAAATGAGCCCAGCTAAAAAGTCAGAAGACTAAATGGTACGGTAGCGGCTCGGGTGTCCCGCGGGTCTGTGAGGGACACTCTGAAAGCAACTCCTGTCAGATTTTCCAAAGGAAAATCTCCTTCAAATGTACGAAGCAGCGACTGCACGAAAATGGCTTGCCCTAAGCAAGCCATTTGAGCAAGGTAGCGGGTGTCCCGAATAGACCCGCGGGACACCCGAGCCGCGGACGACCCGAATTAGTCTTCTACGGAAGCGATAACCTCGACTTCGATTAAAGCGCCCTTAGGAAGTTTGTCGATACCGACGGCGGAACGAGCAGGAAGCTTTTCGCCAAACGACTTTGCATAAACCGCATTAAATTTAGCAAAATCAGCAATGTTTTCAAGGAAGCAGGTAGTTTTCACAACATGGTCAAAATCAGTACCAGCTGCAGCAAGCAGAGCACCGACATTCTTCATAACCTGCTCAGCCTGCTCTTCGATAGTGGCTCCAACCAGTTCTCCCGTTTCGGGGCTTAGCGCAATCTGGCCCGAGGCAAAAAGAAGACCGTTTACCACAACGCCCTGAGAATAGGGGCCAATAGCTGCAGGTGCTTTTTCGGTGCTAATAGAATGCATAGTTTCCTCCTAGGAAAAGGTGGCGCATAATATACGTCATGCAATAGGTACATTTTCCATAGTAACCTTTTGCCTATTGAAAGGCTCTTATTTAGGCCGCAAAACCGTAAAGATCAAAGGACGCCCATGCTGACGCTAAGCACATTCGAAGAAGCTGCCAAGAAGGTTAAAGAAGTCACCCAAGAAACAAAGCTGATTTACAGCCCTAACTTCAGCAAGGAAACCGGTAACGAAGTTTACCTCAAGCCTGAAAATATGCAGCGTACGGGCGCTTACAAGGTGCGTGGAGCTTACTACAAAATTAGTACGCTTACCGATGACGAACGTCAGCGAGGTCTAATTACCGCATCGGCAGGTAACCATGCTCAAGGCGTTGCCTATGCTGCCAGCAAATACGGCGTTAACGCAACCATCGTAATGCCCACCACAACGCCTCTTATCAAAGTTGAACGCACAAAGGAGCTAGGAGCTGAGGTTATCCTCGCAGGCGACGTATACGATGAATCGTATGCACACGCCATGGAAGTAGCCGAGGAGCGAGGGTTGACGTTCATTCACCCCTTCAATGACCCCATCGTGGCAGCAGGCCAAGGCTCAATCACCATGGAAATCGTGCAAGAGCTTCCCCTTGTAGACGCTATCCTGGTGCCAATCGGAGGCGGCGGACTCGCAACGGGCGTTTCCACTTTGGCGAAAATGCTCAACCCGCGGATCAAGGTAATCGGAGTTGAGCCCGAAGGTGCAGCATGCATGAAAGCCTCGCTTGAAGCTGGCCATGTAGTAAAGCTTCCTCACGTTAGCACCATCGCTGACGGCACTGCAGTGCAGGAACCAGGTGACCAAATCTTCCCCTATATCCAGGAAAACCTCGATGAAATCATCACCATCAAGGACGACGAACTTATCGTTGCATTTCTTGACATGGTTGAAAACCATAAGATGATTGTCGAGAATTCCGGCTTGCTTACCGTTGCTGCTTTAAAGCACCTTGACTTCGAAGGCCAAAAAGTCGTTTCCATTCTTTCTGGTGGCAACATGGACGTAATCACCATGGCTTCCGTGGTGCAGCATGGCCTCATTCAGCGCGACCGCATCTTTACTGTTTCTGTGCTGCTTCCCGACCGCCCCGGCGAATTAGTGCGTGTTGCGCAAACCATAGCTGACTGCAACGGCAATGTCGTACGCCTCGATCACAACCAGTTTGTTACCGCCAACCGCAACGCTGCCGTAGAGCTGCGTGTAACCATTGAAGCATTTGGCAGCGAACACAAACAGCGTATTGTCAAAGCACTTGAAGATAGCGGCTTCCGCCCCAAGCTCATTCAGGTTCATCTGTAAAACGGGCTTTAATAGCGTCATAACTGTTCGAACAACAAGAGACTCTCCATTTCTTACGCAAAGGAAATGGAGAGTCTCTTCAATTGAGCCTGAGTTTTAGAGAAGTTTTACGTTGCAAGGAGATTCGAACATTTCGGCCAAGCAGCAAAGCATTTCGATCAATGCAGCGCAATAGAAGCGCCTGTTATACCGCTAGATCAATATTCCGTTGCAGTGATCTATCTCGTGCTGAATGATCTGAGCTGTAAAACCAGCAAATCGTTCCTTATGCTCAACAAAATCCCGATCACGATATAAAACTGTTATACGTTGATAACGACGAGTTCTTCTTACGCCTTCAAGGGACAAACAGCCCTCTTCGGCTTCATATTCTCCTTCGCTTTCAATGATTTCGGGATTTAACATCACGCGATGCTTGCCCGAATCATCAAACACAATGATGCGCTTACGAACGCCTATCATATTCGCAGCCATTCCCACGCATGTATCTTTATGAAACACAAGTGTATCGAGCAAGTCGTCACAAACAGCGCTATCTGCGACTGCGGCGAGATCGGAAGGCTGGGAAAGAAAAAACTCGTTTGTCATTATGAGTCGAATCATGTAGCAAACCTTACTAGCAATCTTGTATTGCAAAGCGCCTAAATAGATGGGTTATTTGGGCAGAACTTTCTTCGCGACGACGTAGCCCAACGTCATATCGATGGCGAACAACGCCAAATAAACAGTGCAACATAGCTTTGCATGTTTCTTATAATTCCAGTCTTTGAAATAATTGCTTACTTTATCCATTGAGCAGTCCTCCTCAAAACGGTTATCTCGAAGCCATAATAACGGCTAGTCCGGCTTCTTTATAGTTTGACGAGATACAGAAGAAAAGCCGCACCACTGCCGCACACGCAAAAGCATGCCCTCGACATCAAGAACCCCATAAGCAAAACCTTTTCGAATGAGTTCTTTCGGCAAAAGAAGATCGTACTTTTCAAAATAAGGCACTTCCCCTTGATACAAGAGTTCCATTGGATCAATAGGAATTTGCGCTTCTCGCGACAATACCTCATAAAACTGCTTTTGATCAGCATCCATACGAAACTGAAGATAATAAGGTTTGCAAGATTTCATTGAGCGCAAACCTAATGATTCACCGCATCGAAGCTTCAGAAACCGCTCCAATGCCATAAAAGCATAGCTTCCCAACCACGGAAACAACACCCAGGTATCACCGCCTAAATTAATAAGGGGCTTTTCGATAATCCCGGCATTTTTAGCGACTCTGCGCGCAAGGGAAAGACGTGCTCTAGCATTAGTCATTAGATAGGGATAATAATGAGACTCGCATAAAGCCAGTCGCATGCGTTCCAGTATCTTGGTATTGATGTCCCCTGCACATTCACCAAAATAAGCAGGCACTTTTCCTTTCACTTTGCTCACATAAACCAAATGACGTTTTCGATCAATCTCTTCAACAAGCCAAACATGACCGGCAATAGCCAATCGTTCGCCAGGCGGTGGCGGCAATACGACCGTGCCTAATTCTTGCGATTCGCAACGCACAGAAAACTCTTCATCGTCATGGAAAACGGCATAGAACTTGAATGAGTTCGTTATGCGTTCGCCAGACAAGCCGACAATGAGACCGCCAGCTTCTGTTGCCTGAATTTGATCGGTATCTAATAGATGCCTTAGCAAGACCCGATAGTCATCAAGACTAATTCGACGAAAATACGCCAGCGACAATACCCGTTCAGCGAGCTGAGCAGGAGAAAGCTCACCACAGCTTGCTAGCGTAGACATGGTCTGATGGTACAGCAAACTATAGGGCAGGCGGTCGAGCCGAGGTGGCTCTACCCACTTTTCTTCGGTATACACCTGAACCAAAGCAATGCCCTGAAGCAATTTCCAAGGAATGGTGTCGGGCATAAGGCTACGAGGCTCAGGCTCATCCTCGCGCATAACGAACCACATCTCAGGAGGAAGGTCGCGCCTACCGGTACGACCCATGCGTTGCAAAAACGAAGAGACCGTAAAGGGGGCATCAACTTGAAATGCACGTTCAAGCTTACCGATATCGATGCCAAGCTCCAAGGTGGCAGTTGTAACCGTTGTTAAGTCGAAGGAATCATCCTTCATAAGTTCTTCCGCTGTTTCACGATACGTCGAAGACAAATTGCCGTGATGAATAAGAAACCTGTCAGGCTCATGCCTGAGCTCGCAATAGGAACGCAGCGAAGTAGTAATACCCTCAGCTTCTTCGCGGCTATTCGCAAAAATCAAGCACTTCTTACCACGCGAGTATTCAAAGAGATACCCATATCCCGGATCGGCGAAACGAGGCGCACTATCAGAGGGAAAATCGAGTGCGCGATTTTTTGAGCCATCTATAGGAGGAATTCGCCTATCTAGCCGAACGAAAGAATCTATTTTTCCTGTCCCTCCGACAGTCGGCAACGCTCGTGGCCCCACGGTTTCAACCGCAACCAATTCCACATCATCGGGGTTTGCCGTTGCATAATCCCGTTCGGGAGCCTGAGGGCCAGTCGTGTAAAAATGCTCCATTGAAATTCGCCAAGTGCGTTTTGGTTCGTTGAAACGAGGAATGATAGTAGTACGGTTTGTTCCCGCAGAAAGTAAAGCACCTACCGTTTGAGGATCTCCGATGGTAGCAGACAGCCCAATTCGCCTTGGATTTGAGCCCGATAGCCGAGAAAGACGCTCTATCAGACATAGCGTCTGCCCTCCCCTGTCGCCGCGTAGCAAAGAATGAACCTCATCGACCACGATATAGCGCAAATCGCCAAACATCTTGCCTATTGCTGCATGCTTATGCATCAGCAGGCTCTCCAAGGATTCAGGCGTGATCTGCAATACCCCTGAAGGGCGCTTTACCAATCGAGCCTTTTGGGAGGCCGATACGTCACCATGCCATCGCCATATAGGTATATCAGATTGCTCACAAAGCTCATTCAGACGAGCAAACTGGTCATTGATCAAAGCCTTTAAAGGAGCGATGTACAAAGCGCCAACAGACAAGGGTGGATTTTCGTAAAACTCAGTAAGAATAGGGAAGAAGGCCGCCTCGGTTTTACCCGAAGCGGTAGAAGCAGTTAGCAGCACATTGCAGTCGGTATTAAATACCGCATCAGCTGCAGCTACCTGAATGCCACGCAAACTTTCCCAATCATGCGCATAAATATAATCTTGTATAAAAGGAGCAAACCTATCGAAAGTACTCACAGTATCCCGTCCCTAGATTTTAAACTCCGCATACAGTGGTGCAACTTCCTGTTCTTGCAGAGCAGGTTTAGCAAACGAGAAATCCTCCGAGTCCAAAAGCGTTGAAATTGAAACACCAGGATTCTGATACACGATATCGAGCAGCTCAATGAAATCGCGAATTACCTCACGCGGGGTTAAATGAGAGTCCGAGCCAACGCGACCAAATTCAATCTGCAAGAAAGAAATAAGATCATCTTCCGACAATGATCGCTCGTACTCAAAGTAGCCTGCATGTATTTCGGCAAGCTTTTCTATCAAAACCAACAACTCTTCGTAAGTTAGAGGATTCAGGCGAATAACCGGGGCAAGCATATCGGAAAGCCCCTCACCCGCGAAACGACCCTGAGTCAATCGACTTCGAAGTGCCTCGTAGCTGTATACTCCCCTTCTGCGATCCTCGATCGACTGAGGGGTACCACCCATAATAATGCCCAAATGACGCGCTTTACCTTGCAGCGTGTCATTGTACATAGTCAAAATCTTCTCGTAGTTATTTTGGCGAGTTACCGAATTGGGTATTTTGTAGAGGTTTACCAATTCATCGATCATTACAACCAGGCCTTTATAGCCTGCACCCGTCAAAAACTCAGCCAGCAACTTTAGATAGTCGTACCACGAATCGTCTGCAATACAGGCATTAACGCCAAGCTCCCTACGCGCTTCTGTTTTAGTGCGGTACTCACCACGAAGCCATTTCACAACGCAGGCTTTAGCCTCCGCATCCTCTTCCGCGAAAGCAAATGCATATTTTTTGAGCACTGCGGAAAAATCATACCCATGCACCAATTCGCAAAGAGGGTCTAGGAAAGTCTCTAAGACGCCAAGGAACTTCTGAGCATATACCGTTCCCGAAGAGCTACCGCATTCTTCGGCGGCTTTACGCTGAATGTTCTTCACCCAACGATCGAGGACTAAAGCCAAGGCCCCGCCTTCGGGACGCGTCTTGGTGGAGAGGTTGCGGATAAGCTCGCGGTACGTGGCAAGACCTTGGCCCTGACCTCCTTGCAAACGACGCTCAGGCGAAAGATCGGCATCGGCAACAACGAAATTCTCACCCATAGAGTGAGTTCTAATGGTTTGAATCAGAAAGCTCTTGCCGGAACCATAACGTCCGACAAGAAAGCGAAAAGAAGCTCCCCCATCAGCAATCAAATCGAGATCATGAAGAAGAGCCTGAATCTCAATCTCGCGGCCTACAGTGATATAGGGCAGACCGATTCGAGGAACAACACCGCCTTTAAGCGAATTAAGAATAACAGCTGCAATGCGTCGCGGAACTTTTACTTCTTCGCTCATAGCCCTAAGGCTCCTTTCAAGTCATCTCGATAATCCTTGATTACCGTCGGACCGCTATCAGCGTACTCTATGGCAATATCACCAAGTAATTCAAAGAGCTTTTCGTTGATAGAGTCAACAATAATATCCTCGGACTCCACAGGCGAGGAACATCCAACACGCTTATCGTCATCAATCAAAACGCTCAGAAAAGATAGTTCAGTCGATGAAAGACCGTATGGCAAGGCGCAGCGAGATGCCGTTTCATCGGCGGCCGTACGCGATACAGGATTCTTGCAAGTGGTTGGAACATCGTCAGCGCTTGAGGATTCCGAGATAGCAGGGTTTTCAGCATCGCTTTCCTTCGCGGACTCGCTCTGCTCCAAACCGTGATCCGTTTGCTCAAAATCAAGTTGCTCTTTTTTGTCTAGCGGATCGCTATCAAAGCGCTCTTCTTCAATGAGTAGCTGCTCACGCGTAACAGCAGAACGGCTTCTGATACCTGCAAGTTGAGCTCGATCGATCGAAACCAATCTTCTTTCTGCCTCATGTCGAGATGTAAGCCATGACGATATATTTGCGTTGATGATTTTCAAGAGATATTTTGGTAGCTCATATTCCTTGATTGGATGGCCATAGTCGATCGACAATCGCATAAGGCGATCGATCGTTGCAAGCATTGATCCCAATTCGGTATTACGAGCTGCTGTACGGTAATTGCGCAAACCCGACCAGCGCCCACTTCTACAAGAGTAAGCATGAACATCATTCACTCGATATAAGCAATCGCTATGCATTTCGGATTCATAAAGCACAGCTGCGGGGAACATCACATGCGACGAAACGCTGCGAGACCCGAACCAAGAATCCACCAAGCCTCTTTTCCTGCGCTTTGCGCAATGAAGACACAGGTCGAAATAACAATCACATACAACCTGACGCAACTCTTCATGGTGATCCCGAGCAAAGCATGACTTGTCGATGCGATAGGAAGAAAGACGACACAGAGCATTAAATAACTCTTCCCTGGGCAATCGATTCTGAGAAGGGGTTCCTGCGGCACTTTCAGCCTGCTGCACAACAATCAAAGCTCGCTCAAATGAGGTATCCACAAAACTATCGATAAGAACAGGAGGAAGAGCATGATAGATGACAAAATCGCGCAGCCACGATTTAACGTAATGATCGATTTCAGGATCAAGCTCACGATACTCTGCCCAGAAAGTATAAAGAAGATCGAAGCATTCTTGGGGCGTTGAAGCCCCAACGCAGTTTATGAGTTCATATATATAAACAAACGCAAAAGAGAGCGACGTCTTTTTTATCTGACCATTTCGAACATGAGTACGCCACGAAAAATAGCCCCGCAGTTGGGAATCATTCATCATGGAATATGTTGGGTAGTACCGCTCGAAGGAACCGGTATAAGGGAAATCGTCCTCCCAGTCTTCCATAAAACGAGCCTGCAAGACAAATAGCTGCGTCTCGGAAGGCCTACGATAATCAAAGCCATCGTGAACCGGTTTCGCAAGCGCCTTCATATCACGATAACGCTGGGGAAGATAGTTCTTCATCTGAGATCCAGTACGCAAAATAGGCTCATCTTCGTACAATTTCCCCGAAAAAGCGCGGCTGTTAGTAAGGCAGGGATCGGACAAAATGCTATCGATAAGCTTATGAACGTCCGTCATTGCGCCTCCTTGCCCTGTACCTTTGATTTGATATCATATCACGGTAAACAAACATTTGTTCGCTTATGCGAAACCATATATAAAAAGGGAGCCAGAACACGGCTCCCTTTTTTCATTGACCGGAGTCTACTTTAGACCCGCGAAATCCATATCTACCGACTCTTCCAAGTATTCTTTCATCGGACCAGAGCCAAAATCCTTGAGATGTTCTTCATGCCAGCAGTCCGTTTTAGGAAGTCCGGGAATTGAAGAAGCAAGGAACACGGGGTCGAGCCCTTTGCTCTTCTGCTCGGAATAGTCGTCAAGAGCAAGAAGCGCCCATTTGCCCAAAAGAAGAATTGCGATGAGGTTCACGATAGCCATAAAGCCCATAAAGATGTCGGCCAGATTCCATGCAAGATCAAAGCTGTTTACCGCTCCGTACAGAATTGCAACAAGACAGGCAATTCGAAATGCGAACAGCCCCCTTTTGCTCTCTGGGAAAATGAAACGGAAATTGCTTTCCGCGTAAAAATAGTTACCAATTAGACTCGAGTAAGCAAATGCGAAAATAGCGAAAGTAATGAAATGGATTCCAGCTACGCCTACGGAGTTATTAACGGCCATCTGGACAAGCGGCATGCCATTGAGGCCTACAGCAACAGCAGGGTCCTGAACATAGAAAATCAAAACCATAATTGCAGAACAGGTACAAATCAAAATAGTGTCAATGTACACAGAAAGGCTCTGCACAAGACCTTGCTTGACAGGGTGAGAAACGCTGGCAGTTGCTGCGGCATTTGGAGCGGAGCCCATGCCAGCCTCATTTGAATACAGACCGCGCTTGATTCCAAGCATAATTACCGAACCGGCAAAACCGCCAAATATTGATTCAAAATCAAAGGCAGACTCAAACAACACCGCAAAAGCAGCTGGAAGCCAAGCGATGTTGCTAATAGTGGTCCACAAGGCAATTGCTATATACGCAAGCGCCATAACAGGAACAACAATAGAAGTAATTACGCTGATACGCTTTTGACCACCGAAGATCACGGTTGCAGTCATGAGGACCAAAAGAAGGCCCGCGATCATAGCCAAGCCGTTTTCATTGTAGTCGGGAACATAGTACTCAAGGGCACTGCAGGCATTGTAAGCCTGCAGGCCGTTGAAGCCGAAGGCATAGCAGAGGATCAGAAGAACCGCGAATAGAATGCCTAACCAACGATGACCAAGAGCCTTCTCGATGTAATAAGCGGGACCGCCACGAAATTCACCTTCTTTACCGCGCACTTTCCAAATTTGGGCCAAAGTAGATTCGATAAAGGCAGAGGCAGCACCAACTATAGCCATAAGCCACATCCAGAAAACAGCACCAGGACCGCCCAAGGCAATTGCAGTAGCAACGCCCGCAATGTTCCCGGTGCCAACACGGCTCGCGGTAGAAACCATAAGCGCCTGGAAAGAAGAAATAGACTTTTCGCCGTCGACATGCTTCTTTTCCGTAACCTGCCTAAACATGTCTTTCAAGTAGCGGATCTGCACGCACTTGGTTCGGATCGTGAAATAAGCACCGGTAACAACAAGCAAGATAAGCAGAATATAGGTGTACATAAAGCCATCGATGTTTCCCGTTAACTCGATAAGCCATTCATTGATGTCCATGTAATCCCCGTTCTAACGTAAAGAAACGGCAAAAGCGTATGCTTTTGCCGCATGTCTTTCGATGATACCCCAACAGTTCGAATATTCATTCGCCATATCTTTAAACGCTTAACACATTAGTAATTATTGGTCATTAAGCTAATTAGTTGGAGTAAACATTGTTACGAAGCCGTGAAGGAGAATTATATGCGTACTTTTATCGCACTTGAATTGCCAAGCGATTTCATAACGAACATAGCCCACGTCGAACGTGATCTACAGTCTTCGATTCAAGGTCATTTCGTTACAGAAGATTCCCTTCACCTTACGCTCGCCTTTATGGGAGAGCTTAAAACCAACGCTCAGCTGGCAGCAACTCAAACAGCCCTCGAACTCGCAACGCGAAATTTCGCCCCCATTTCTCTGCATCCTGAAGGACTAGGTATATTTGGTCGCCCTTCCGATGCAACACTTTGGATGGGCATCTCCCCCACTCCGGCGCTTATGCATTTAGCAAAAAACATTCGAACCGAATTGACTATAAAAGGACTGCCCTATGACCAGGTACAGTTTAAGCCTCATATCACCCTTGCACGTCATGCCCATCTGACCCTCCAGCAAATAAAAGATTACCCAATGCCCGACACAGCTCGAGCAACTAACGTTACTATCTTTAGGAGTGACTTGCTGCCCAATGGCGCACAATACACTCCACTTCATTCCGTAACGTTATAAGGTAAAGGGATCAATGAACATCTGCGTATTCTGTTCGTCCGCCAACCATATCGATCGCTGCTATATCGCAGCAGCCCAAGAACTTGGCAGGACAATTGCAGAACGCGGACACACCTTGGTTTTCGGTGGATACGATATGGGGCTGATGGGTGAAACAGCCAAAGCCACCGTCTCAGCTGGCGGAAAGGTAATCGGCGTAACCACATCGGGGCTTTCAGCCAAAGGTCGTTCCGTGGTATCTGGAATTCAAGAACTTCAAACCGAGAACCTTTCAAAACGAAAAGAAACTATGGTATCCCTTTCCGATGCATTTATCACTATGCCTGGCGGCATAGGCACGCTTGATGAGTTTTTCAGCGTTATCTCACAAGCAAAAGTTGGAGAGATTCAAGGGAAAAGCGCTTTACTCAATGTCGAAGGATATTTCGATCCACTAGTGCAAATGCTTGATGACTCTTGCGAAAAAGGACTGAATTCAACCGACTGGCATAAATACGGCAGTGCGTTTTCCAATTGTGAAGCGCTGTTGAAGTGGCTCGAATCATAGCGTCGTTAAAACAATAAGGCCCGACCTACGGATTGACTGAATCCACGGTCAGGCCTTATTTATTCTTGCGAAGCGTAGGATTACTGCTCTTTTTTATGGTAGGCAATCCAATAGGCCATGCCAACGAATAGGGCGCCACCAACAATGTTCCCTGGAACAGAAGCGCTCCAATTCCACAACGCACCAGCCCAAGAAACCGTAGAAGGATCAATTCCAGCCGGCGCTATACCGACAGAGGCAAGCAGAATGCCAAATGGCAGGAAAAACATGTTGGCAACACAGTGCTCAAAGCCACAAGCCACGAAGGCGGCAATGGGCAAAAGGATACCGAGCATTTTGTCGGCGACGGTTTTGGATCCATAGGCAATCCAGACTGCAAGGCAAACTAAGAAATTGCACATGATGCCTTTTGCAAACAAAGTAAGCCAATCAGGACTCATCTTGCCAGCCGCAACGCTTACAATTGTGGTTCCTACGGCTCCGCCATTCATTCCTTGGTAGTTGGAGAGAAAGACCAAACCAACCATAATCAGCGAGCCGACAAAATTACCAAGGAATACCACTACCCAATTCTTCAAAACAGCAGACCAAGATATCTTCTTACTTGCCGCACTCATAACAATCATGGTGTTTCCAGTAAATAATTCGGCACCACATACCACAACAAGAAGAAGACCAAGGGAGAACAGACAGCCCCCAATCAATCGTTGCGCAGCAAACGGAAGAGCCGAGTCGCTAACAATGAGAAGGAAGAACATGGCACCCATGGAAATAAAGGCACCAGCCATAATTGACAGCATGAATGATTGCTTGAAGCTCATCTTGGTTTTTGAAACGCCTAGCGCTTCCGCCTTCGCCTCGATATCGGCTGGCGCAAGCTGATCAGGCTTGGGGAAAGCAGCCTTCAATTCGTCAATCGACATGGATCCTCCTTTGATTTCGGTGATGTGAAAAAGCTAGCATGCTCAAAACGTCTTGATACCTAAAACCCCATACGGCATCGGGGGAAGGTTAATGCAATCCGTATTCGGCAGCAGCTATCTTTAGCCAGCTACCAACGTAGATGAATCTAACGTGCCTTCTGGAATCTGATTCTTTTATTAATACGCAACGATCAACAGCCAAATGGGGATATAGTACTTAGTCTGTCTAACTAATAATCTTGGCTTTTACGGAGTCGCCCATGTCAAACACGCCTCAACCAAAACGAGGGATCGTAACGCGGCACACGCATCCACAACGTTCTTTAATTAAACGAATGTACGTCGCCGCTTTGTTAATTCTTTTGCCGTTGCTTATGACTCTCTTTTCTACGCTTTCGAAAAGAGCCAGGAGCGAAACGCTGTATCTGGGAAAAGGATTTACGCTGAAAATAGCAATTGCGGGCTGGAGCCGTTCGAAAACCGCAAGATGTTCGACAAAAACATGGAGATCCAACCAAAAAGCAATACCAACGCTCACTATCGAATTTCGCGATTTAGATTACGCCTTCGAGGTATTTTGCGGATCGATAACGCTGCAAGATGCACTTGCAGCTCGCTATTTCACAACCCACGGGCCTAACGATAAGGGCGTTGCAGTAACGTATCTATTCACCGTCATCCTGAAAACCTTTTTTGGCTGGCGAAAATCGTATCGGAGATAACAAATGAATGCTTTTGAATTCCACTGCCCCACTAAAATCATCTGCGGCGAAGGGGCGCTCCATAAGCTTCCAGTCAAAATCGCAGACCGGGGCGTAACCAAACCTTTAATCGTCACCGATGCCAACCTGGTAAAACTCGGCATTGCCGAACAGGTATTTGCTCCATTAAGGGAAGCCGATGTGAACTATTCCTTATACGATCATGTTCCGCCCGACTCATCGCTCAATGTCGTGAATGAAGTAGCAGCACTATACAAAGAAGAAAAATGTGATGGCTGGATTGCACTTGGAGGCGGTTCTGTCATCGACACCGCCAAGGGAGCCGCCGCATCGGTATCCGTTGGAGAAAAGGATTTCACCGAACTCCAGGGTTCCGAAATACTTCAGGATGAACTCGATCCTCTAATTGCCATACCCACCACTGCGGGTACAGGATCAGAGGTTACTTTAGTCGCAGTCGTGGCAGATACGGAGCATCATACGAAACTGAGCTATACCTCGTACCGTCTAGTCCCCCATATCGCTTTCCTCGACCCGAAACTTACCGCGTCACTGCCGCCAAAACTCACTGCAACCACAGGAATAGATGCGCTTACCCACGCCATCGAGGCATACACCTCAATTCAGAAGAACCCCATTAGCGATGCGTTGGCGCAACAAGCTATTTCCCTTATCAGCAAAAACCTAGCGCAATCCTGCGCAGAACCGGGAAACCTTGAAGCACGAACAAACCTGGCTTTGGGAAGCCTGTTGGCAGGCGCATCGTTTTCAAACGCTATGGTGGGGCTCGTCCATGCAATTGGCCATTCCCTGGGAGGTTTATGCCATATCCCCCACGGTCAAGCAATGATGCTCCTTCTCCCCCATTGCGTGCATTTCAACCGAGCGCACGGATATCATCAAGGTTTATATGGAGAGCTGCTCGGCGCGCTGAAGCCCGACCTTGATACTGCACGTCTAACCGCAACAGAAAAAGACGCTCTTTTCGAAACAGAACTCTTTTCACTAAATGATTTCTTCCGACGTGAATACGGAGTACCAACTAAGCTATCTGAAATGGGAATTTCCCGCAAAGAGCTTGCCGCTGTCACAAAACAAGCGCGCTATGACGGTGCTGCCCTATACAATAAGCAGGAAATAACTGAAGAAGTAGCATTAACAATCCTGGAGGCAGCGTACTGATGGCACCCGAGAACACCTCAGCAACCCCCACTACCGAAACTGAAGAACAGCCAAAACAAAGAGTTTCAGTTAGCGACGAGCGAAAGGCACACCCTTCGAGTGCGAACGCAAGGCGCATGAGCAGTGCAGCTAAAACAGACGCCTCAAATCGGCCCCAGTCCCTTCATGCAGACCATCCCACGCAAAACGCAACAGCACAGTGCCAGGATGATAAGGCAGCTCCAAAAAAGCGTTCAATACGCAATGAAACCAAGCGAGCCTCGGAAGCACCAATAGATGCCTCCAAAGCAAGCTTCCACCCCTCTCGCGAATACCATAGCGCCGAAGACGTACAAGCGACAGTCGATGAGATGCGTGATTTTTTTCAAACCGGCGCAACAATGCCCCTGCATTACCGTCGGAGCATTCTTGTGAAATTACGCGCTTATTTGAAAAAACACGAGAAAGAAGCGCTTCAGGCACTTACCGATGATTTAGGTAAGTCTAGCTTCGAAGGGTACGCCACCGAACTTGGCATCGTGTATGACGAAATCCGTTTTTGCCTATCGAAAATGTATGGATGGGCAAAACCCAAGCGCGTTCCGACGCCGTTGGCTCACTTTCCTTCTTCCTCGAAAATCTACGCCTCGCCTTATGGGGTGGCTGCCGTACTTTCACCGTGGAATTACCCTCTTCAGCTTGCGCTGGTTCCAATGATCGACGCCCTCACAGCGGGCAACTGTGTAGTGCTCAAGCCTTCACGTACTTCGCAGTCGACAAGCACCTTCCTCCAAAAACTGTGCGAAGAGGTTTTCGACGAGCATTTGGTGCGCTGCCTTCCTGGAAGCGGCGAAATGAACGACTGGATCCTGAATGTTCGTTTCGACAAAATCTTCTTCACCGGAAGCCCAGCTATTGGCAAACAGATCATGCATGCTGCCGCAGAGAACCTCACCGATGTCACACTCGAGCTGGGAGGGAAAAGTCCCTGCATTATCGCCTCGGATGCCAACATCAAACGAGCTGCACAGCGAGTTGCTTGGGGGAAATGCATCAACTCTGGACAGACCTGCGTTGCGCCCGATTACTTCCTCGTTCATGAGAGCGTTGCAGATGCTTTTGCCGACGAACTAGCAACGTATTTGTTGCAGTACTACGGCAAGCGCATCCTGCAATGCGATTATTACCCCCATATGATTAACGAGCATCATTTTAATAGAGTATGTGGTCTTATCGACAACCACGGACCAAAAACACGTATAGCATTTGGCGGCGGACGAGATCGCTCGACTCTTCGAATTGAGCCAACTATCCTCACGGGCGTCACGCTCGATGACCCTGTTATGAAAGAGGAAATATTTGGACCAGTAATCCCCATCATCACATGGAGCGAGCTTGATGAAGTGTTCTCATATGTGAGAAATTTCGGCCATCCGCTCGCATGTTACCTATTCTCAGAAAGTAAAGTGCTGCAGGAGCAAATAATCCAAGCCATCCCGTTTGGCGGAGCAACTATTAACGATGTTGTAATTCACCTTGCTAACAACCATATGGGCTTTGGAGGCTTCGGTGATAGCGGAATGGGTGCATACCATGGCAAGCAGGGATTCGACTGTTTCACCCATTACAAATCAACCCTAAGAAAATCTACCAAAATCGAAATCCCAGTTCGTGTTCCCCCGTTTACCAAAGCGAAAAGCATTATTTTGAAACTAATGATGCGATAAATACTGCTCATATCGAACCTCAAGACGTCCCAATGAAAAGAGGGTTGGCGAAATGCCAACCCTCTTTCACGTCAATGAGCCAAAAAGCTCAAATACGTTTCAATTTAAAGCTTACTTCCCGACAACGAGATACTAGCCAAATCGAGAAATTACCGACAGAGCCTACCTGAAGATCAAATCGAACAAGTACTTCGTAATAGCAGATCGACGAATTACACCCACAAGCGTTCCTTTGTCATCCACAACAGGAAGCTTCTTGAACTTCTTCTTTGACAACAATGAGGCAACACGAGCAATGCTCTGATCGGGGCGAGCGCATACCACCTTTCGCGTAGCAAATTCCATAACGCTGCGGTTCTTCAGCCCATCCATACGCTGCTCAAGACTTTGATCATCGAAATACAGCATCGATGCATCTCCGCCAGTAAAGATAGTATGGGCACGATGCTGCGCAATAGCACCCATGATATCGCCGTCAGATATAAATCCAACCACCCTGTGGTTTACATCAACTACTGGCAAGCTACTCACCTCGTGTTCCGCCATGATTCGGACCACGTCAGCAATAGTGCAGTTCTCCGTACAAGTAAACGGATTTTTTATCATGATGTCGCAAACGGGAGTCCCCTCAACCTCAAGGGGAATACGCTCGGAAATAATCTCAGGCATTTCTTATGCCTCCTTCGGTTGAGAGAGTGTCTGTTTCGATGGCCGTATACTAAATACGGCATAAATAAGGGAAATCAAGCCGATAGCCGCACATACTTTATAAGCGACACCAGCTCCAACAGCTGTTGCTACCTGAAGGCTTGCATCGGCTCCCGCAGTTGAAGTTACGCTGGTCATCACCGTAATAATTAGTGCAGTGCATAACCCTCCAGCAACCTGACGGCCAGTATTGGCTATAGCGTTGCCATGCGCGATCATATCGTTTTTCAACGCATTTACACCCCAAGTGTTCACTGGCATATTCGCTAATGCCTGTCCGGCTGCCTGGAGCATACAGAATAATGCAACAACAACGATAGGCGTAGCAACCGTTGAAAGAGAAAGGAGGAACAGGGACACGGTCATAAGAGCCAAGCCGAAAATCGAGATAGCACGAGGGCCAAACTTGTCAAAAACGATGCCGGAAATTGGACTGATGATAATCCCCACTGCGGCAGCAGGAAGCATCGCCATGCCCGTCTCGAACGCAGAAGCCCCGAGTGCAGTCTGCAACAAAAGAGGCAGCAACGTATTGGTTACCAGGCATGCGGCATTTATCAGAGTAACAATAATTGCAGCAACTCGAAATTGGGGCGTTTTGAGCGTACCAAGCTGAAGCAAAGGATCCTCGATGCGCCCTTGACGAATAACGAACAAAACCAAGCATATAATTCCGGCAAAAATAGAACCGAGCACAACAGCGCTCCCCCAGCCCAATGTAGAAGCGCTAGAGAAACCGTACAGAAGTCCACCGAATGCGATAGTGGAAAGCGCCACTGAAAGAATATCGAGCTTGGGGTTCTTCAATTCCCCAACGTTCCTGAGCATAATAACGCCCAGCAGCAAAACAACCAGCGAAAGAGGGACGATAGATCCAATCATGGCACGCCAACCATAAGTATCAATCACCGCACCGCCCACAACTGGACCAACAGCAGGGCCGGCCGACATAACGATACCCGCCATTCCCATTGCTGTTCCTCGTTTTTCAACAGGAAATACCAACATTGGCACAACCGAAACCAAAGGCATAAGCACACCGGATCCGGCAGCCTGCAAAACACGTCCAACTATCAAAAGCATAAAATCAGGAGCAATAGCACATAACAACGTTCCTAGTGCAAACACTGTA
Organism: uncultured Eggerthella sp.; assembly: GCA_965147435.1. GTDB lineage: Bacteria > Actinomycetota > Coriobacteriia > Coriobacteriales > Eggerthellaceae > Anaerotardibacter. The sequence continues at coordinate 250,840 of CBCTKC010000002.1, forward strand.
ATCGACCCAAAAAACAAAGCCCGAGTACTGAATTTGTCAATCAAGAATGCCGAGACAGGAACCATGATACCGCTTACGAGAGGGTAAATAGACATGATCCACTGAGCGGTAGACGCATCGATTGCAAAATCGGCCATAATAACAGGCAGCGCAGGCGACATGACCGTTTGATTAAGCAACGCGAGAAACGCACCAAGCACCACGACGGCAACAATACGAATCTGGGCACCAGTAACGTGCCCGTTTACTGGAGCAGCAATAGAATTATTAGACATAAACTTCCTTCAAACTGACTACAAGCTCGCCAGAACGCAACCGCAACCCGACAAGCACCTTCGTATTCGATAGAAGGAATCAGTTTCGGCATGAAGAAAGAGGCTGATGTAGATAGACGCGCACGACAGCAACAGGAAGCCCGAAAACCACAGGCCTACGTAGAGATATATATGTCTTATTCAGCTTATTCATTGCGGTGAGGTATCCTAACAGCCATACAAACTCAATTCAAGGCTCGTAAGACAGACGTTAACATCTATCCAGAATCGACCATGCTTGACATCTCATCAAAATTGCCAAGATAGTCGTCCAATAACGCATAACAAAGAAAGACACATCTATGACCGACTCAAGCAAAACCAAGTTTCAGCAAAACGTTCATTTCAACGCAATCACGCCTGAAGGAATGCTCGTTGAATGCGAAACCCTCTTCACCTTTGAAAACACCGAGACTGGACGTTCGTATATCGTCTACACCGACAACAAAACCGACGAAGATGGGAATACCACGGTTTATGCCTCTATCTACGACCCTGGCGCTGTCGAATTCAATGAGAACAGTGGCTTGGCAGCACTCTCTCTTATCCCTATTGAGACGGAAGAAGAATGGGAGCTTGTTGAACAGATTCTTCAAGACGCAGTCAAATAACCAAGCTCAGAAGAAATTATTAAAATAACTCTTGCGTAGATACTTGGTTTTGGTAATATATCTATCGCTGCATTGCGAAAGCAAATGACATAACCACGTCGGAGTGGTGGAACGGCAGACACGCTAGCTTGAGGTGCTAGTGCCCACTTTACCGGGCGTGCGGGTTCAAATCCCGCCTCCGACACCAGTTAATTCGCTTTCCTAGACATATACCACGTCGGAGTGGTGGAACGGCAGACACGCTAGCTTGAGGTGCTAGTGCCCACTTTACCGGGCGTGCGGGTTCAAATCCCGCCTCCGACACCAGTTACTTTTAACGCTCATTTGAGCGTTTTTTTATTTCAATAATCTTGTTTTCTAATGAGCGATAGCGCAAATAGTATCATTCCCCCAACAAACAATCTACAAAGGCCAAACAAGATAGAAGAACCTTCGAACGATCATGATTAGTCAATCGAAATTGCGCATTCATCACAGGACTCGGATCGCACATGCGGCATAATCTCAACCAAAACAAGCTATGAGAAAAACTTACAGCAAATAGCCCAATAACGATGTAAAGGCATGCCACCACAAAAGCGAAGATCCCCAAAGCCGAATCTATTAGCCTCAATAATTCTTAGCTTTCAAAGAAAAAAGGCGACGCTATAGCGCCGCCTTTTTAAAGATCTATTAGATAAGCATTATCCGATAGTGCCCTGCGGATATACCACCATAAGTACGATCAAAGAGATAAGGAATACAGCCGCCAAAATAATAGTAATGCGGTTGAGGTTCTTTTCCATAATGCTCGAACCGCTCTGGTTGTTGTAAACGGAACTTGCGATCATGTCAGAAACGCCCGTGCCCTTGCCAGAATGAAGCAGAACAAAAACAATAAGTCCAATGCCAGATACAACTAGCAGAATAGAAAAGATAATCGCAACGATAGACAACGTAACATCCTTACCTAAATAGTCTCACGAATCAATAATTATAAGAATCAAAGAACCGCTTGACAAGAGAATTCATAGCAGAATTACTGAGCCTCAGAAGCTGCTTCAATAAGCTGGCGGAACGAATCAGCCTTAAGGGACGCACCACCGACCAGACCGCCGTCGATATCCGACTGAGCAAGAAGGGCCTCAACATTGCCAGCGTTCATCGAGCCGCCATACAGAATGCGTGTCGCATTAGCAACATCGACACCAAATTCAGCGTTAAGAGTGGCACGAATAGCAGCGCACACCTCTTCGGCCTGCTCTGGAGTGGCGGTACGACCAGTTCCTATGGCCCAAATAGGCTCGTAAGCAACTACAACATTCTTCATGTCGATAGCGTCGAGTCCAGCAAGGCCAGCTCGAACCTGAACGGTGATGAACTCCACGTAATCGCCGGAGTCGCGCATTGCGAGAGATTCGCCCACGCAAACAATTGGAGCAATGCCAGCAGAAACCAACGCCTTAACCTTGAGATTGACGGTGGTATCGGTTTCATTGAACATCTCACGACGCTCGGAATGACCAACGATGCAATACTCACAACCGGCATCCTTGATCATAGGGATGGAGATTTCTCCCGTGAAAGCGCCCGATTCCTCCCAATGCGCATTCTGAGCACCGAGGGAGATTTTAGTCTTGTCGAAATCAAGAACCGTATAAGCAGCCTTGATGTCAATTGCCGGCGGGCAGAGAACGATATCAACATTATCCCACTTGCGATTGTACTGATTGCAAAGCTGCTGAGTCAGTACAACGGTTTCGGGGATGGTTTTGTTCATCTTCCAGTTACCCGCCATAAGATAGGTACGCATGAAGAGCCTCCTTATTTAAGCGCCTCAACGCCAGGCAGAGCTTCACCCTGCACCAGCTCCATCGATGCTCCACCGCCCGTGGAAATAAAGGTCATCTGGTCGGCGAGATCGAATTTATTAACAGCGGCAACGCTATCGCCGCCACCAATGATAGTATCAGCTTCCTTATTTGCCGCCACAGCAAGAGCTACACCCTTGGTACCAGCTTCAAAAGAAGGCATTTCGAATACGCCCATAGGGCCATTCCAAAATACCGTCTTTGCACCAGCAATAGCATCAGCATAAGCTTTGGTGGTAGCGGGGCCGATATCAAGACCCATCATATCGGAAGGAATTGCATCAACGCCGCATGTTACCGTGTTGGCATCATTCGCAAACGCATCAGCGCAAACAACATCAGAAGGAAGCAGAATGCTCACACCTTGAGCTTTAGCCTTTTCGAGCATTTGACCAGCTCGTTCTACCCAGTCCTGCTCCATAAGGGAAGTTCCAACGGTGTATCCTTGCGCTACCAAGAAGGTAAAGCACATGCCACCGCCGATGATCAAGGTGTCGCATTTGTCGATCAAAGCATCAATAACGGCAACCTTATCGGAAACCTTGGAACCACCAAGAATGGCAACAAAAGGATGATTGGGCTTATCCAGCATAGAAGTTAGCGTTGTAACCTCTTTGGTCATAAGCGCACCAGCATAAGCAGGAAGGAAGGCGGCAACGCCAGCCGTTGATGCATGAGCACGGTGGGCAGCGCCAAACGCATCATTTACATAGATATCACCCAGGCTTGCAAGCTCTTTCGCAAACTCGGGATCGTTCTTCTTTTCACGCTTATCAAAACGGAGGTTTTCGAGCAAACAAACATCGCCATTACCCAGGGAAGCAACGGTGTCTTTGGCAGATTCGCCAATGGTATCCTCAGCAAAAGCAACGGGCTTGCCAAGAACCTTAGAAAGGTACTCAGCAACGGGCTTCAGGGAAAATTCGGCTTGGTAGCCGGTTCCCTCAGGGCGGCCCAGGTGGCTGCACAAAACCACTTTGGCGCCGCGATCGATCAAGGATTCAATGGTGGGAAGTGCAGCCCTGATGCGCGTATCGTCGGTTACAGTAGTTCCATCCAGCGGGACGTTGAAATCCACGCGGCACAAAACGCGCTTACCCGTAACGTCAGCATCAGTAAACGTTTTTACATTGCTCATAGTTAGCCTTTCTTTTCACATTAAAAAGAGAGCCTCCCTTTCAGAAAGCTCTCTTAGCAGTTCGCATCCAGTGCGTTGACCTATGCCTGCATCATGATCTTTGCAAGATCCTTTACGCGGTTGGAATAACCCCATTCGTTGTCATACCAAGAAACGCATTTTACAAGATTGCCCTTACCGCCGAGAACCATGGTGAGCTTGCTATCGAAGAGCGAAGAATGGTCGTCGCCCACGATATCGGAGGAAACAATGGGGTCCTCAACATACTCAAGAATACCCTTCAGAGGGCCTTCAGCAGCAGCCTTCATAGCAGCATTGACCTCTTCAATGGTAACTTCCTTCTCGAGCTCTACCGTGAGGTCAACCATGGATCCATCGGGAGTAGGAACGCGCGTTGCAAAACCATCGAGCTTGCCCTTGAGCTCAGGAAGAACCAGGGAAACCGCACGAGCAGCACCAGTGGTAGTAGGGATCATGGACAGGTTTGCAGCACGAGCGCGACGAAGGTCCTTGTGAGCCTGGTCGAGGATCTTCTGGTCATTCGTGTAAGAATGAATGGTGTTCATAAAACCGCGCTTGATGCCGAAGGTATCCATGAGAACCTTTGCAAAAGGAGCAAGGCAATTCGTGGTGCAAGACGCGTTAGAGACGATATTGTGCTTCTCGTAGTCGTACTTATCGTCGTTTACGCCAACAACGATGGTGATATCTTCGTTCTTGGCAGGTGCCGTAATAAGAACCTTCTTGGCGCCAGCCTCAATGTGCTTCTTGGCCAAGTTAGCATCGGTAAAGAAACCAGTAGATTCGATAACAAGCTCTACGCCCATTTCACCCCAAGGAATGTTGAGCGGTTCGCGGTCGCCAAAAACGCGTACCTTATGACCGTCAACGATGATGTTGTCTCCCTCGACTTTAACCTCATCGTAAACACGCCCATGGATAGAATCGTACTTAAGCAAATGAGCATTTGCCTCGGTGCTGCCGGGATCGTTGATAGCAACGATATCGAAGGCAGGATCCTTCTCCATCGCGCGGAAAACAAGTCGGCCGATACGACCGAAGCCGTTGATACCAACCTTGGTTGCCATGAGGCTCCCCTTTCATGCCTGATTTAAAACAATGCAACGTATATGAACACGTGCTGTTTTATTGTACCTGAAAAAGAAACCGCCGAAATAGAGCAAAGCGCACGAGAAGTAAGCGATCGAATAGCAGCCGCAAGCGGCATTCAGCAAGCGGTGGTCGGTCTATGATTTGCCAATATCGTTAGCCATTTGCTCAATACGACGAACCCGATGATAAATCGCCGATTTGGAGAGAGGCGGATTAGCCTTTTCTCCGAGCTCTTTTAGCGTTGCATCGGGATACGTCACACGCAAGCGAATGTAGTCTTGCAAAGCATGGGGCAGCGACTTGATATCCTGATGCTCAAGAATTGTACGAATCGCCTGGATTTGATCAACGGAAGCCTCTGCGGTTTTAGCCTGATTTGCGATTTCGGCGTTTACCCGACGATTAACATCATTGCGCACACTTTTCAGTACACGTTCATTTTCCATCTTCAACGCGCTTTGATGAGCACCGACATAGGCAAGAAAAGCCGATATCGAAGCACCGCTTTTAAGGTAAACCGTATGCGAGTTACGACGCTCAACAACCTTCGCATGAATTCCTTTTGCCTCCATCAGCTCGACAATGTCGCTAGCCATAGTCTGCGACTCAACGGTAAGCTCGAAATGAAAATCCCCACGCGGATTGGAGATAAAGCCGCTCCCTAAAAACACCCCCCGCAGATACGCCGAAGCACAGCATTCCTTCTTGACGAGGTCATGATCGATGCCGCGCTGCAAGCCGTTCTCGCCGACAATGCCCAATTCGGAAAGGGCCTCGTTCAAGCCAGGTTGGGCAGGCACGTCAATAAGCCAGTTGGGTGTCTTGTGTAAAACGCTACGGCGCATAGTAAGATCGGTTTTCAGCGAATACATGCTATGAAGCGCACTGATAATAAAACGGGCAACCTGCGGAACATCTGTCGAAATCTCTAGGCGAAAATGACCAGGGCCGTTAAGAAAGATCGTACCTTCGATGCGAATGAGCGCAGCAAGCGTTGCAGCATCACAATGCGAGCACGTTGGCTCCACATGAGAAAGCTCCTCTTTTACTTCCGTGGTGAACGACATAGCTTGAACACCCCCATAAACGCATCAGCAAGCGCCTGCGGATCATGCCATGTAGGACGTTGAGGATCAGCCATGTTTCGTAAAAGAACAACCGGGCCACGAGCCTGGATGGCATCGATGTCGCACTTCGACACCCTAACCGGACGAACACGAGATTCGAGCGAAGTGCCATCGCGACGCTCTTCCATGGCACTTTTATGCGATCCGAGCCCAGCCAAAGCATGGAAAGCTCCCGTTGCATAACGTGGGCTCTCGACTGGCTGAGCAGAATGAATCAAAACGTAATCGAGACACCCTTCCATGCCATGACGCAACAAAGCCTCTACATGCTCGCGAGCAGAAAGGCCCCAAGTTTCGCCTTGCTGATCTGCCAGACTGCAGACGAACACCGTACGGGCATTTGATTGGCGTATGGCATCAACAATACCAGGAACAAGAAGGTTCGGAATGATAGAGGTGAAGAGGGAGCCAGGACCTAATACGACCACATCGGCTTGGCGAATGGCGCGCAACGCCTCCATATAAGGAAGACAAAGCTCAGGAGATTCAAGCCACACACGTCCAAGCGCAGTGGACGACTTCCCTGCCACCGATTGCCCGCGGAGAATGCGACCGTCGCGTGTTTCCGCACAAAGCGTCACGTTGTTCAAAGTCGATGGGTAGACATGCCCGCGAGCTCCAAGAAGTTGACCGCATATTTTTATAGCCTCAGGGAAAGAACCTGTAGCGTTTTCAAGGGCCGAAAGCATAAGGTTTCCAAGCGTATGGTTTCGGGCAAAATCGAAACGATACTTGAAAGCCTTGGTGAGAGGATCTTCCGGATTCGCCGCAAATGCAGCTAAACACTTACGAACGTCACCAGGAGGAGTTACGTGAGCCTCTTCACGCAAAATGCCGGTTGAACCGCCGTCATCGGCCATGGCTACAACAGCAGATGTGTTAACCCCTAAGGCCAACAAAGTGCGGATTGACATAGGGGCTCCAGTGCCCCCGCCAATAACAACCGCGCGCAACTCGGTTGGATCTACATTACTTTTAAGGGGATTAGGTAGATGAAGTGAACCTATTGCCTTAAACGCCTGAGTGGATGATGCATCGAGGCGAAAACCATGCCCCGCCAAACGAGGTTCGCCCTGACTCATTTTTCCACCTCTTTGTTAGTATCCGCCAAAGCGATATCGCGATGATACACATTAACGTTGTAGTCTTGCGCCGCTAATAGCTCTGCTGTTTTATTGGCAAGCACAACACTACGATGCTGACCGCCCGTGCATCCTACGCCAATGGCGAGCTGCTGTTTGCCCTCGGCGACATAGCCGGGCATAACGCAGTTCAACAGGTTTTCCCAAGCATCAAGGAATTTATGGGTTTCTTCATTGTCCAGGACATAGTCTGCAACCTTGCTATCAAGGCCAGTTAGATTACGCAGATCGGGTATATAGAACGGATTCGGCAGAAAGCGCACGTCGATAACGATATCGGCATCTGTGGGAGCACCGTGCTTAAAGCCGAAAGAATATACCGTTACGTTCATTCCTTCTTTTGCTGTTTGTTTAGAGTACAAACGGCGAAGCTCTTCGCGCAGTTTACGAGGGCTCATATTGGAGGTGTCGATATAAGAATCGGCCAGCGATCGCAACTCTTGGGTAAGATTGCGCTCATACGAAATCGCCTGCCCAATAGAACGCTTGTTGTTAATGCATAAAGGATGGCGCCTACGCGAAGCCTTGTAACGCGCGATAAGAATACTGTCGGCGGCGTCAAGGAAGATCACCCTAAACGTCACCCCTGCAGCTTCCATGTTTGCAAGCTCGCCTACCAACTGTTTGAAATATTCTCTGTTTCGTGCATCACATACGATGGCAAGTTTTCTTCCGATCTCGTTTTGCCCTGGAAGACTTGCGAGACTAATCATGTTCATAATCAACGAAGGCGGAAGATTGTCGATGCAGAAATAGCCCAAATCCTCAAACGTATGCATGGCCTCAGTTCTGCCAGCACCGCTCATGCCCGTAATGATAACCACATCAGGCGCGGTGCTCGAAGTCTCCGATTGATCTTGCGGCGTGTCCCCATTAGAAAATGTCTGGGTCATCGAAACCTCTCCCCTGAATTTCTTCGCAGGGTCTACTTATGTTGCTCCTGCGGATGTGTTTCTGATTTTGAGTTATATTGCACAAGAACAGCATACACGTCCTCGGCGACCTGTTCAGGTACGGTATGCGTTTGCTTTATCTCTTCAAGGGTCGCATTACGCAATGCGGCAAACGAGCCAAACGCCTTCAAAAGCGCCTTTTTCCGCTTCGGGCCCATGCCAATCACATCGTCAAGGATGCTCGTAGTCATGCCTTTTCCGCGAAGTTCGCGATGGAAGGTAATAGCAAAGCGGTGAGCCTCGTCGCGAATCTGCTTAACCAAATAAAGACTGGGGCTCCCTCCCGGCAAAACAACAGGACCACTTTCCTGCCAAGGCACAAAGAGCTCCTCGTCTCGCTTCGCAAGACCGCATACGGGAATATCGCCCGCCCCAAGCTCATTGAGCTGCTTGATAGCAGCCGAAAGCTGAGGCTTGCCGCCGTCGAGGATAATCAGATCGGGGCGTTTCCCGAAGCGCTCATCCTCTAGGCGCTCCTTACAATAACGACGCGCAATAACCTCACTCATCATGGCGAAGTCATTGGCTTCGTCCGATTCCATTCGTATCTTAAAACGGCGATATTGCCCCTTATCAGGTCGCCCATTCGTAAACACCACCATAGAAGCAACCGAGTAGCGACCATGAATCGTTGAAATATCGAAACATTCAATACGCATGGGAGGCGCATCGAGGGCAAGAGCGCTCTCCAATTGCAGCAATGCGTCGTTGATACGGTCATCGTCATAACTGCTACGGGCTTTATAGCGCATAAGAACATGACGAGCGTTCTTCGAAGCCATTTCCATAAGTGCCGCTTTTTCGCCTCTCTGCGGTACGGTAAAAAACACCTTGGCGCCATGAACGCTTGCGAGTTTTTCGGTGAGCCATTCGCAAATAACGTCATTGTCTTCTGGGGCCTCTTCGACTATCAGCTCATGAGGAATCGATTCGGTGGAGCCGTAATAACGCAGCACAAACATGCGAAGCAGTTCAGAAGCGGGGATATCCTTGCCTTTATTGAAAATGAATTCATTAGTGTTCATGATGCGCCCTTCGCGCAACATAAGCACCGTTATACCAGCAATGGTCTCCTCGCGAAAAATACCTATCACATCGGCGTTGAGCCTATGAGATGACACAGCGTGCTGGGTTTGAGCAAGAGATTCAATTGTGTCGATACGCGCTTTAATACGTCCCGCACGCTCAAAGTCGAGATTCTGAGCAGCAATGCCCATTTCAGATTTGAGCTCTTCAATGAATTCCTTATGAGAGCCGGAAAGGAATCGTTCAACCTTACGAACTTGCTCTTGATACGCTTCAGGGGAAATATAGCCACAGCATGCGCCAGGCCCAAGCCCAACATGACAGTCAAAGCACGGACGCTCGTCCAGCTCGACCTCATCATAAGAAAACTGATCAAGCTTACGATTGAGACGTCGCCACTCAGAGCATGACGATGAGCAGATGGGAACGATCCTGCGAACAATATCAACCAAGTTGCGCGCAGCGCGGCTATCGGTGTAAGGGCCAAAATAGCGGGTTGTGGCCTTATGGGATTCACGCGTGTACTTGATTGCGGGAAATACATCACCTTTGGTGAGGGCGATAAACGGATAGCTTTTATCGTCTTTGAAATCTGCGTTGAAATATGGCGAGTATTGTTCGATGAGGTTGCGCTCAAGAACCAAACTCTCGTGCTCATTGGCAGTTACAACATATTCAAAAGAATCGATCTGCGATACCAAAAGCGGAATTTTCGCACGATCGTCTTGGAAATTTACGTACTGACGCATACGAGCACGGAGCTGCTTTGCCTTACCAACATAAATTACCGTGCCCGACTTATCTTTCCAAAGATAGACACCTGGCTCGACAGGAACACTGCTGAGCTGTTCCTTGATCTGTTGGAGCTTATCCTGATCCACCGAAAATCCCTTAAAGCGATTCTTCTAAATCGAGGAGCATCAGCGACACGTTATCACGCATATCTTTCGCTTGCTCACGCGTTAGACTACCCGACGCATAAAAGTCCTGAATCACCTCGAGTTCGAGATGGAGACCACGACGCTGGATCTCATCAATGCTCACTGTTGCATCCTGAACAGCTTCAGAAGTCATAGTGGCGTCTGACTTGTCGAACACCGAAAGCGCACGTTCGTGATTGATCATGAGCTTCGCAACCACTTCACTGGGATAATCCGGGTTGTTGACGAGCCTCTGCAGATACTCGATAGCAAAACGCTCAGCAAACTCACGGACCTTGTCCATAGCCTCGTGGTCTTCATCGTTTCCAGAGGCGAAAATGCTCTTAATATTGCGAATCAGCATTGAGGTCATAATGCGAAGACGTCCCACACGCAAGCTCGTTGCATAAGAGGTTTTCTCGTTGGAGTGAGCAATCAGATTCTTCTGCCTAGACAAACGATGCAAAAATTCGAAGGTCTCGAAAGCCTCAACCTCACGACGCTCAACAGCGCGGATCAACTGTTCGATCTGATAATCGATAACCTCAATGCGCAGTTTGGCAACCGCAGGTTCTTCGATATCGGCAATAGAGCGAATACCGCGAATACGATTGTTGTAAGAAGAGACAACGATTTTCGTCTCGCGGTCGTTTACCTCAGTTGAATCAGCCATAAGACGCTCAATGACGGTGCGCATGATCTCGATTTTCGTGCGCATCAGTTCTTCCGTTTCCTCCTCGTCGTCTTCAGCATCTTCCTTTGGAGCAAGAATAGGAAGAAGGAAATTTGCCAGAAGCAACGTACATACGATTACGCCCGATGCCAAGAAAATAATGAGGGATCGTTGTGGGAAGGTTGATCCATCGGCCAAAAGGAATGGAATGGTAAAAGCAATAGAAAGCGTGATGGCACCCTTAGGACCGCCAACCGTAGTGACAAGCGAATCCTTAACCATGCTCAAGCTAAACCTATCGCGCTTTCCCGTATCGGGATTTTTGATAAGGCGCGTCATGATAAGCGCCCAAACAAAACGCAGCACAACAATCAGGGCAGTCAACAAGAGAACATACCCGATTAAAACGAAATTATCGATATACAGATTATCCCAGGTGCTTTGCATGGCATTGGGAAGCTGAATGCCCAAAAGAACGAACACGACACCGTTGAGGACGAAGCCGATTACCTTCCACACACTGGTAAGGGCAATGTTTAAGCGGGACTGATAGGGAGAAATTTTGCGATCGCGGTACATCGACCACATAATGCCGCAGGCAACAACAGCCAAAATGCCCGAAACACCAACGAGCTCGGAGAACAGGAATACAACAAGGGGCATCGAGACCTCAAAGAGCACATGGAATGTGACGTTATCCAAGCCCATTTCGCGAATACGTTTGTTGATGTAGAGAAAAGCGACAGCAAGCAGAATGCCAAGCGCAATGCCCCCAATAAATCCAACGGCAAATGAAGTTGCTGCATTGGCAAGGGAAAATGCACCGGTAACCGCTGCAGCTACCGCAAACTGAAACGAAACAACGCCCGATGCGTCATTAATAAGGGCCTCACCCTGGAGAATCGCTCCTTCACGCTTGCCCAACTTGGCTTCCTTCTTCAAAGCCTGAACCGCAACAGCGTCGGTGGGGCCCAGTGCCGCTCCTAGCGCAAATGCAGCTGCGAGGGGAATGGAAGGAACAAGCCAATGAAGGACGAATCCAACGCACAAGGTGATAACAATAACCAGACCGATAGCAAATGAAACGATAGTGGTCTTGTTTTCCCATAAGTTGCGCTTATCCGCTTCTAGCGCATCACTGAAAAGCAGAGGAGCAATGAATAGAACCAAGAACAGCTCAGGGTCGATATTCACCTCAATCGGAGAAATCGCAAGCATAGCAATGCCAATACCCAGAGCAATCTGAATAAGCGGTGATGAAATGCGAGGAACTACCTGATCGAGAATGGAAGAGAGCAGCACAGCCAATAACAGCATCAAAATCAGCTCAAAAACTTCCACAGGCATCCCCTAACTGTCACAAAAAAGGTACCTATTAAAAGTAACGTACAACTATAGCGACAAAAACGCGAGCGGGCAATCGACAGAAAAACCCAACATGACATATTCCAAACTATTTCTTAGATAGCACAGGAGTCAAACGTCACCTCATCACGGAGAAGCGGCCAAGGAAGCAGAGTGAAATATAACCAATTAATCACTTATGCAAAGGCGAAACGAGTGCAACGAATTTGTGCATAAAAAAAGCCCCTTCAGGGGCTTTAATTAATTAAATGGTGGAGCTACGTACACTTAATCAGAACAACGTTATTCGCATCAATTCAACGAGGGTGGAAATCTCAAAACATTGGTTTGCGGTGATAACTCTATTGGACGATAGGTTCGAAGATGGGCGAAAGAAACCCAAGAAAAGCAAGGGCGATTAAGCAAGAAAGCCAGCGGCTAATGATTCGCTGGCTTTCTATTTTCGCGTAAGCCCAGCAGCGGGTACCATGCTGGGCTTCGCGGCTTCTGCGACACCACTCCATCAGTGCATCCGACTGGTTACGTCACACCTCGGCGTATAGTGAAGCTTCATCGCCACCATGGCCGCCTTAGCCTGCCGATGCAAATTAACATGCGCGGTTTTCTGTAAGGCTGTTCCCACGGGTTGATTATAGGCAAATTACATTAGTTGCAGCTTGCTTTAGATTAGTTCGGCGGCGATCACATTAAGACATGTCTTAACCCACTTAGAACGAGTCCTGATGCTGTCCTAAATATGCTCTATGTATGTCCGTTTGAACAGAAAACGCCATAAAACACGAAAAGAGGGGCACCGAGCCTAAGCTCAGTGCCCCCTGCTCCGTTCTGGTACGTTCTATTCGATTCTGCTCCGTTTATCGAACCTTTGTCGAACCTAAGCCGCTTACAATCCAAGCAGCTTGCGCCATGTGTTGCGCCCAACAATGCCGTCATCGTCAAGTCCATTGTCAACCTGAAACGCCTTTACCGCTCGCTGCGTATCGGCGCCGTTTATGCCATCAGCGCCGCTCGATCCGCAGTTGTAGCCGAGAACGATAAGGCGTTCCTGCATCAGTTGAGTGATGTTGCCGCGCGATTTGCGCCACAGCTGAGGGCAACCGTTCAGCGTGTTTGCGCCAGGAATGCCGTCAACGGTCTGATGCGAATAGCCTTGAGCGTTGCACTCGCGCTGCAAGCGGCGCACCCAATCGGTGAACGACCAACCGCTGTTACTGGTCGATTCCTGCGTTGGCTCGGAAGCGGGAACGTTAGCGCTCTGCCCGTCCCATGCAGGACGGAAGAATCCCATGATGAACCACTTTGAGCCTTTTACGCCGTAGGCGCGGGTTCTGCGCATTACCGCGCCGCCGTTGTCGTTGCTGCTTACCGAGGTGTTGCCCTCGATGGTGGTCACGCTTGCGGAGCCGTTGCGCGATTCCACGATTCCCACGTGACAGGCACGGGAGCCGTTCGAGAAGAACACAATATCGCCCTTCTGCGGCTTTTCCTCGCGGTCAAGCCAACGACCGAGCCTCTTAGCGTAATTGACGTGGCTAGGGCAGTAGGCGAACTTTCCAACGATCCCCAAAGCGCCCACTTGATCTGCACACCAGGAGACGAACATGTCGCACCATGGGTTACCGTCCAGCCCGTACCACTTGCCGTACTTGGTCAGGTTGCTGTTCGCTGGCTGCTCCTTGGCGCCGATCTGGCTTGCAGCCACTTTGACGAAATCGCTAGCGGTCGCCATCTTCGCCCTCCAGTACCTCCGAAGTCTGCTCTGGGATTTCGGCATCCGTTGCCTCTTCGCTGGGCATGGCCGCAAGCTCTTCCACCGTTGCGGTGTCAACCTCGTAATCGCCCATCACTGCTCCTTCTTCTCGAAATACTGGGAAAGCTTCGAATCGTTAAGGTCGGGGTTTATCGCCTTCGCGTTCTCGTAGATGCTCATAACCTCGCTGCCGATGATGTACAGGCACGCTGGAATGATGAGTGGCATCTCGAAGCCGATGTCCACATGCTGGCTACCAACCTCGATAAGGATGGCAAGGCACACTATCAGCACGTAGCCCGACTTGTGCCACAGCCCTTCGCGCATCTTCGAGCTGGACAGCTCGCCCATCTTCGCGGCCTTCATGACGCCGCTCAGAACGTCGAGCACCACGAACGCTGCGGTGATCCACACCGCCCACTGCTGCTCTTCCGTGAATAGGTAGTCCATGTTTTTCCTCTCTCTGGTTCCAAAGCAAAAGAAAAGCCGCCGAACCCGGGCGGCTCCTAACCTTCGTCCTCTTCAATCATCTTCCGTACACATTCGCGCCAGCGCTTCGGCACCTCTTCCAAGGTTCGCTTGCCCGCCTTCACGGCAAGAAAGTAGAACTTCGCCACTATTCCCCACCCCCTACGTGGTCCCAAAACTCCATGAGCGCGGAAACGGTGTTGTCTAATGCCGCGTTCACGGTGCCCAGCTGCCTCATGAGCGCATCAATGCGCTCGATATCGGTCAACTCATCCGACTCGTGGGCTTCCCACAAATAATCGAAGGCAGCCTGCAGCTCTTCCTCTGTAGGCGTGCCAGCTTGCACGAAGTGGATTTCCTCCGCCCTGTAGAACTCGGTTGCATCCTCAGCATCGTGCCCGTTGTCGCGAACGTCCTTCTCGATGTTGCGGCGAAGCCAAACGTCCGATGCCGCGCCGCCAGGGAGCAGCTCAACCTGCACCGCCTCAAGCGGCGATGCAGAGCATGTTTCGTAGCTCATATCTCTTCCTTTCCGCGGCCGATACGTGCCACCTTGCTTTCCTGAAAACCTCGTTGAACCCGTTGCGGGCGGTCATGGCCATGGAATCGGAGTTTGCGAACCAGCCCCAATAGCTTCACACGCGCCTGGCACGCTGCAGCGTGGGCCTTCGCAGGTACTTGCCTCTTTTCCTTTCTATTGGACTTGCACGGGCGATCCGCCCGAATCGTATGCGTACACGGCAGGCGTTGAAACCTTCCCGTCAGCACCGTAAGCGTGAATCTTCGATAGCAGACCAGCGCCGTCAGAGCCGTAGGCGGTGACGCTGCTTCCGTTTCCACTGATGTCAACATACAGCGTTTCAGACGGGCAATCGAAGGTGTTCCCGTGCCATTCCTGATACTGGATGACCCTCAAGCAAAGATACTTAAAACCTTTGAACTGGTATGGAACCGTAAGCGTGAACGTCATCGTCTCATCGTTCGCGCTTACAACTCGCGAGCTTCCTGGCTCAGCGGTTCCCCAGTCGAAAGTGACCCAATCGGCAACAGGCTGCTTGTCATCCTCCGCTGCGTTCATCACGGGAACCAGGTTCCATAGCCAAGCGTTGCTCTCTCCCGTGGTGTTGCCCGTGGCGGTGACGGTAACCGTATCGCCGATCTTCGCCTTGTCCTTATCGACCGATACGGTTGCAGGCGTAAGCAGCGGAATCGTGTACGAGCAGGACGCTTCCGAGGCGTACGTTCTGCCGCTGCCGCCCGTGTAGTAGCATTTGCATCTAGCCTTGACGGTTTGACCGCGCTTAAACGTACCAAGGTAAGACCAGCCCGCTCCGTACCAGCTGCCCGTATAGCCGATCGATGCCGTTCCCGATCCGTGGTGCTCGGTCTCGTAGCTCACACGCGCCCATGCGCTCTCATCGCCATCGGTTACGTAGATGTTCTCAACCGTGTAAATCTCAACCTCGTCAGCAGAGGGGAAATCGCCATACGCGATCTCGACCCATGCTTGGAAGTTAGAGCCTGACGGCTTGCCGAGATTGCCCTTCGCGCTCGATACGGTTTTACGCCTTGCCATGTCTACCTCCCAGCATAGATGATGTAGTTAACCGCAAGATAAGGCTGCATGACGTTAAAAGCCTTGCCATCGCCCGAGAATGTGATCACGTCAATATCGGTTCCTGCGTTTTCGCTCAGCGAGAGGGGCGTGTAGTCTTCCGATTCCGTCTTGTGTGTTGCGCCGCTTCGCGGATACACGTTAGGCACATTTGAAGAGTTAAGACGGGCGAAGATCGAAGCGTAATCCTTAGGAAGCTCGGAAGCTGTCAGCGCATGAGCTTCCTCGCCGCCAGCTGTTCCTAATACATGGGAAGCAGACGATCCGATGGCTGTCCTTCCCGCCATGCTCGGAAGGTTGAAGGTCGTGCTCCCATCGCCATCGCCGTATGCTGTACCTATCGCATCGAAGAGAAGGCTGTATTCCACCCTGCTTACCTCCGAGCCATCGCACAAAAGCCAACCGCTAGGGGCGGTCGATCCGCCGTATGCCGTGATCGTGCCTATTGGCGTTGAGCTGCTGCTAATCATTGCCCCCCCCCCGAGCTTTATGTAGATAGAGCCAGGGGTTCCCGTTGCAGGCGGTTCGCCAGTGCCTACCGTGATCCCAAGGCTCTCCAACGCTTCGGGAGCCGTTGCAGCGCCAGTGCCGCCGCGCGTGATCGGGAGGATTCCTGCCGCAACGTCCGCTGCGCTGTGCGTGTGCGCAGAGGGCGTGAAAGCTGTTGGCTTGCCGCTGATCTCGCTGTATGCGTATGGCGGCTTGCTGTCAGCCTTCGCCCAATCCGCGAGGTCGGTGATGTCGGCTTTGCCGTGCTTATGCCCGATCCTTGAGAAGATGCCGCCAAGCTTGGTGAAGAAGTAGCTCAAGCCAGTGGTGTTCACTACCTCGTCACCTGCCTTGGTGGCTCCCCCTGCGATAGCGTCTATGGTGTCGGTGCTGATAGGGTCGAAGCTAGAGCCTGTGATGCCCATCTTCTCCCATTTGCCGTTCACGTATAGCCACTCTGCGTAGCGGTCGTTCTCGCCCTGCTTCCTGAAAGGCACAAGGTAGATGATCCCAGGCGAGCCAGCAAGCGTAGGAACGCCGTTGGCTCCGAACTCGCCGTCTGCGCAGATGTGAAGCTTCGTCCCCTGCGCTGCGCTGATCATGTCCGCAAACTCAGCCTTGCGCTTCGCTTCCGCTTCCGCTCGCGCCGTCTCAGCCGTGCTTCTGGTGCCTTCTGCCGAGGATCGGTTGGATTCTGCTTGAACCCTTCCAGATTCAGCCGTTGCCCTCTTCTGCTCCTCGCTTGCTCGCTTCGATTCAGCCGCGCTGCGCTTCGATTCTGCTGCTTCACGTGCGCTTTCTGCCGAAGAACGCGCTTCCTCGGCTTGCGCCCTTGCTGCTTCCGCTTCTGTTCTCGCTGTTTCGGCGCTTGCCCTCCCCTGCTCAGCGGTTGCGCGGTCTTCTTCTGCCTGCTCGATGGCTTTGAGGGTTTCGGCGTACTGCGCCACGTAGTCATCGAGCTCGCCCTTCAGGCGCTCGAACTCGGGGATGTACACCTCGCGTGCGGCATCCATATCAACCGCGTCCAGAACCTTGAACCAAACGCATTGCGTGGTGGCCACCGCGCCCGCGCTCTCGATGCGCAGGTACGCGAGCTTCACCATGCCCGCGCTCGCGCCGATGGCGGCGGGAAGCGTGTAGGATGCGCTGCCGTCTTCGGCAACAGACACATCGTCGACCACGACACCGTTCCCGGTTCGCGCGCAGAAGCGCACCGTGTAGGCGCTTTCGCCATCGGAATCCTTCGCGGCAAGGTCTAGGCGCTTGCCCTCTTCGGACACCTCGAAGACCAGGGTGATCGAGCCGAACTCGCCCTTGCGGATGGTCAGGGTTCGGATATCCTCCGGCTTAGCGGTGTCCAGCTTCAGCGCATACCTCATGGCTCAACCCCTTCCAGAACCTCCAGCTCGAATGCCTGAGTGGTGATCGCGTCGGTTTGCACGGTATCGGCATCGTCGGCGGTGCCGTCAGATATCTGGGAAAGGCTCACGTACGCCCTGCCTTTGCCCGCCTTTGCGGCAAGCTCCCTGGGGACGGTCAGGGAAACTGCCCCATCGTCAACCTCGCAGGGCACTTCCACACCAAGCCCCGCAACGCACAGGGATGCATTGTAGAGCGATACGTCCTTCGCCGCCCCGCCCTCGCAAATCGCGAATTTGAGCCTCATGTTGCCGAACTCGCCCTGTCGCAGCACCACGCGGCGCGACTCGGCGGGCTTATCCAGCCCAAGGCGCAGGGCAACCTCGATCATTGGCGCACCCCCACCACGTAGCTGCCGCCGCCTTGGGACAGCACCAGCACCAGCTTCCCCGCGCTCACGCCGGAGCAGAAGCGCTTTGCCGTGCCGCCGCCTTCAAGCGAGACATCGGTTCCGCTCACCGACACGGCCTTCTGCACGGAAAGCCTTGCGAAGCGCTTGCGGAAGAATGGCAGGCACCCTTCGCACAGCGCCTTCATAAGCTGGTCAGGATTTCGATACGTTGCCATAGAGCCTTACCGTCCTTCGCATGGTCGTCTCCGATTCGATGTCCGGCGTCGCCTTGATGCTGCGCTTGTAGGCGCTGAACTTCCCGTCAAGGCCGCTGCGCCGGTAGTCCATTGCCACGGTGTCACCCGCCTCGAAGCGCTTGCCCGCATGCTTCACGGTAAGGCGCTCGATGGCCTGCATGCCCTCGATGAGAAGAGCCTCGGCCTTTGCCTGGCACTCCTCGGCGGTGGCAAGCCCCTCCACATCCTCGACTCGCGTTATCTCGCGCTTACGGGAAACGGTAGAGTAGGCGTTGTGCGCATCGTCGTTGCGCGCGGTGCCCGAAACCGTGGTATCGTCCTGTTTCCTGCAGCGCACCACCACGACGTTCGGCGTATCGTGCACGTCCCACTCGCGCTCCACTTCCTCGTTGCACACATCGTCCTCGGTATCGCTGAAGGTGTCCGCGGGCTCCTTGGAATCGGGGTCTTGGTAAGGGGCGGCAACGACGTTGCCGTAAACGTCAACGTCCAGCGAGCCGTAGCCAAGCGCATCGCATACATCGTTCATCACGTCCAAGGTCGAAGTGCCCGCATCCCACGAGCGCGAAACGCTCAGAGTCTTGGCGGTGGGTGTCAAGATGAACGGCAGCCGCGCCGCATCCCACATGAACTCCTCTATGACGCTGCCATCGATGGCCGTCAGCGTCACATCCGATTCGAGCAGCATCTTGTCAAGCACTGTGAGGGTGCTGTACAGGTCAGCCGTGCCCGCATGAACGCCGTTGGCTATGGATTCCTTGGACGAGCAGCAGAAGAATGTGCCGTAGCACTTGCTCTCCCGCTGCTCATCGAGCTCCATATCGGCGTATACACGCAAGAGGTCGTCGCCCAAGTCGAGCTCGCCCACGTAGCTTACGCTGCCCGATACCTTCAGGCTGGTGAGCTTCGCCTCGTCGATGGAACATGATTCGATTCCGCCCACCTCGCCCAATTCCTCGAAGCGCGCCGGGGTGTTTGTGGTGGAATCGGAGGGCACCCACCGCACGCGCACGAAGCGCCAGGAAGTGGTGCGCCCCGACTTGCGCAGATCTATCAATGCTCAACCTCCTGCCAATCGATTGAGACCTTAGCCCAATTGGCATTGGAAAGGTCTTGGGTATGGGAAACGTCGACGGTGGCGTAAAGCGCCATGCCGCGCGGGAACCTCAGGTAAACGTCCCCGTTGTTTGATTCCAAGTCGAAGAACGCGGCAAGCCCGGCAGAATCGCCCTCGCCGCCCTCGTCCTCGAAAACCCACACATCGCCTGTGGCGGTGTGGCTTCGCGTGCGGTGGGTGCCGTAGAACACCTTGGGCAGCCGCGAGCTCGCCACCGTGCGAGCCACCTTCTCGCCTTCCACGCCGTCAGGGCGAGATAGGTTGCGGCGCACCTTGGCAACCTTGGCCAAGCCCTCGCCGTAGTTCACTACCAGGAATGAGTTCGAGGGCATGCGCACAGTCTGCGAGTACTCGGCAACCGAGCCCGACGCGGCGTAGGCCACCACGCGGTAGACCGTATCGATATCCAAGGGCGGCATGCGGTCTAGGAACTCCTCGGAATCCTGCAAGCCTTCCGCTATGCAAACCCCATCACGGAACACGCTGAAGCTCTCGGCTGCTGCGGTAACGGCGTTGCCCTCATCGTCGAGCTCGATGGTGTCATACGCAGTGATCCTGTTGGCATGCAGGGCGTTATCCCGCATCACCGCGAAAACGGGCTCCGATGGCGGGATGTACCTCACCGTGGTCTCGGCCGTGCCCTCGCAGGAAAGCGAGCTTGTGGAGGTGCAGCGCACCGTTACCGTGTAGGTATGGGATTGAACGGGCGTGAACTCGCTTGCCGCAACGGTGGCAACGGTTTCCGTTCCGTCAAAGCGGTCGGAAAACGCCACCTCACCCGTTTCGAGGTCGGTGAACGAGACCTCGGCCATGGCCTGCGTGCCGCTCGCATCCTCGTACTCCCACGAAACCGATACGGGAACCTCGGCTATCTCCTCTGCAACGGAAACCTGCACGGTTGGCGGGGTCTTCACATGGAAAAGGCTAACCGCCGTCCATGGCGACCATGCGTTCTCGGCGGTGGCGCCGCCGTCGTAGGCACCCTTGGTGCTAACCTGCCATTCAATCGTCTCGTTGACGTCGCCCGAGCCAACGACATCCAAGGTGCATTGCGTGGCGGTTCCCAGACTTACGGTGGTCCACGCAGAACCCCCCTGCTCGCGCCAGCGGAGCTGAGCGCCCGTCTGCTCGGAGTTGTCCAGGGGGTTGTGCCTGAACCTCAGCGTTGGGTTGCCGTCCGCTTGCGATAGGGTGTCCCCCGAAAGAGGGAAAACCACGGTCGGCGCGGCGGGCGCGCACAGCGATACGATGAACGCGGAGGAATCCGACCAGGCAGACCACCCGTCGTCGTTGCCGTAGCGCGCACGGTAGGCAAACGTGCCCGCGCCCACAGAATCGGTGTAGTCGGCGACCACGGCAGATGAATTGAGAACCGTTGCCCAGCTGCCGCCGTACTCCATGCGCTGGAGCTGGGTCTTCTTGGCGTTGGCGGCGTTGTTCTTCCAGGAAACCACTATCTGCCCGGCGGAGCCGCGCTTGCAGGTCGGCTTTCCCGGCATCGATGGCGGGCGCAAGGTCTGCGCGGGCACCCAAACGCCCACGCTGGCGGTGCGGCTCTCGTTCTTGCCGGAAGCGCCGTAGCCGTCAACAACCTCTTTCTTGATGAGGCACGAGCACGTTACGCTTCGGGCTTCCTTGCCCTTCCGCACCGTGAAGCGCTTGTCCAGCCAACCGAAGTTGCCGCTGCCGTATCGGCTGAACACGACATCGGTACAGGTGCCTATCTCGCTGCCGTCGCCGTAAAGGCGGATGCGGCGGCCGTACTGCGTGATTCGCCATGCGTTGCAGCACCCCTGAACGCGGATGGTGGCGGTCTTGTCCGTTTGGGACTCCAGCCAAGCGCTCACCCAAGCGCGGGTTCGCCCGCCGTGCCATTCCACGATCCAAGAGCTGTAAGCGTCAGCCACGGTAACCGCCTGCCTTCATGATCGCACGGGCCAGCTCGCCCATATCGTGAACCTGCTGCGCGTCCTCGCACGCGATGGTTATATCGCCCGTGAACGAGTAGGACGCTCCCGCGCCCTGGCTTGCCGCCGGGCGCGAAACCGAACCAACGGCGTAAGGGGAAGCACCCGCAACGGAAAGCTGCGGCTCGGCGATTCCCAATCCCTGAGCCATCTCGTCCGCAACGCCCGAAACCGCCTTCCGCACGGCTCCCATGTTCTGCTTTATTCCCTTGGCCATGCCGCCCATCATATCGGGCATGTAAGTGTGGAAGTCGGAGAGCGGCCCCACATCGGGTTCCGAGAAGTGCAGGAACGAACGGATGGTGTCCGCGACCTGCCCTACCGCGCCCGAGACGTTGCCGATCATGGACTGTATGCCGCCGACTATGCCGTTGATTATGTCAGCGCCCCAGTGCCAAGCCTGGGATGCGAGCCCCGTTATGTAGCTGATGGCGGAGCTGAAGCCGCTCTGAACCACGCCGTATATCTGCCCGCACACCGAGCCGATGGCGCCGAGCATGCTGTTGAACGCCGACTGCGCGGCGGAAAAAGCGTTCTGCACGCAGCTGGTAACGGTTTGGGCTATCGAGTTGAAGATGCTCGAAACCGTGGAGAGCAGCCCTGCAATGAACGAGCCGATGGCGTTCACTGCGGCGGATACCGCCGAGCTTGCCGCCTGGAAGCCGGATGCGACGACCGAGACGACTGTTGCTATGACGCTTGTCACTGTGCTGGCTATTGCGCCGAACACGCTTACCACAGTAGAGACGACGGCGGCAAGGGTGGATGCCACCATGCTTGCCGCGCTCACAACCGCGGTTACCACGGTTCCGATGAGCGCCACGATGGGCGTTACCGCCGCGATTATCTGGGAGGCAACGGACACCACAACCGAGATGATGCTCATCACAACGGGGATAACCGCTTGAAGAACAGACATCACCACGTTGAGGATAGCCACCAGCCCCGGCATTACCGCGCTAACGATGTTGGCGAGAACGCCGATTATCGTTGTGACGCATGGCAGAAGCGAGCCCATCAGCTGCGCAATCATCGGCGCGAGCGCCGCCGCAACCTGGAGCACCAGGGCCACTACCTGCCCGAAGATGGGCGCGAGCTGCTGCACGGCGCTCACTATCACGGGCAGCACTGCAGATGCGATGCTTGCAAGCGTCGTTCCCAGCTGAGCGAACACGGGAAGGAGGCTGGTCCCTATGCCGGAAACCAGGTTCATCACCGTGTTGCGGAATTCCTCGCTCGTGGCCATGCAGTACGCGAAGCCCGCCGCAAGCGCGGCTATGCCCGCAACTGCAAGGCCCACGGGCGATACCAAAGCGCCCAACAATGCGGGCATTCCGCTGAAGAAGGACATGGAGCCCTTCAGCAAGCCCATCTGAGAAACAAGCTTGGCGAAATTCCCGCCCATAAGCGATAAGGTGCCGACGATTCCCGACACCGAGCCGCCCAGGCCCGTTATCAGCCCGATAAGCGCCGGCAGCTTCGCCGCAAGCTGCCCGATGGGCGTTGCGAGCAAGGCGAACGCACCGGCGAACACCGCGCCGAACGCAGTTGCCTGCGCCCCGCCGTTTGCAAGGAACGCGACGACCTTGCCCGCCGCGTCCTGGACGACAGGCGCGAGCTTTCCCGCTGCGGCAGCGGCCGTATCGAAGATGCCCGCGAGCATTGAGCCCGCCTCCTGCGCAACGGGGAGCAAGCCCTGCGCGGCGTTGCAGACCGTATCGAAGATCTCACTTGCACGGCTGCCAGCCGGGACAACCGCATCAAGAGCCGCCTTCAGGGCCGTTATCGGGTTGCCCGTATCGTTTAGCGCCTGCGTGAAGGCGTTGATGCCCGCCACGACCTGGCCGCTCACCTGCTCGCAAAGAGCGCTGAACACGGATACCAGCGGGTCCAGGCGCGCGCTCACCGCGTTGATGGCGGGTATGGTCGCCTGGAAAACCGATTTCAAGCCCTTCAGCGCAGGGTCCGCGAACTTCGCCGAGACGCGCGAAAGCGCCGCCTGCACGTTGGCCATGGCACCGCTGAACGTATCGTTCGCGCCGTAGGCCGCCGTGCCGAACGTGGCGTACATGGCGTCGCTGAAGGTCTGGAAGTCGATTTGCCCCTTGGTGACCATGGCGCGCACATCGGCCTGCGACTTGCCCAGGTACGAGCTCAGGGCGGAAAGGGCGTTCACGCCCATGTCCGACATCTGCAGGAGCTCGTCGCCCGAGAGCTTGCCGTTCGCGGCAACCTTGGCGAAGATGCCGCCCACGCGCTCCAGCTCCACGCCGCCCATGGCGGCAACGCCGGTTGCGGCTTGCAGCGACCTGGTCATCTGGTCGCCTGCGGCAACGCCCGCCGCACCCATGTTGGCTGCGGCGGTCGCGGCGGCGGCAAGGCCGAACGCCGTTCCGCTCACCGCCGTGTTGCAAGATGCCATGACGCTTTCCACGTCCATGCCCATGCCCTTGAGCTTGAACTGCGCCTGCTCGATGTTCAGCGCGCGGTCTATGCCGCCCTTCATGAACGCGCCGGTGGCAACCGCGCCCACGATGCCGAACGCCTTGGTGGCGACGTTGACGACGCCCTTAAGCTTCGAGGTGACGGACGAGAGGAACTTGCCGCCGCTCTCGCTGCCCGCCTGCTCGAAGCCCTTGGCGGCGGTCTTGCCGAAGGCGGCGGATGCGGCAGTGCCCGCGCCCTGGAACTCCTTGCTGACCGCCGCGCCGAAGCCCTTCATGGAGGGCAGCACGGTTACGTACGCGGTGCCGACGTTTGCCGCCATAGGCTCCAAGCCCCCTTATTCGGTTGTCATCCCAAGCACTCTGTCTATCTCCTTGCGCCGTGCCAGCGCAGCATCTGCCCTCTGACGGTTGCGCTGGCGCTCGCCGGGCGTTTGGATCGGCTTGGGCGCGTTGCGCCCACGGGAGCCGTCCTTTGTCCTTGCCCATTGCAGCCAACGTGCGGAGAACTCTATCGAGTGGAGCAGATAGTCGGTTGGGCCCCACTCAAGAGAGGCATCGAGCCGCCTTGCCGTTCGCGACTCCCTGGGCAAGCCCTCCCACAGAACCGACCAGCGCAGCATGTCGAAATCCAATCCTTCCGCATCTTCCAGAAGCGGAAGGTCGATTCCGTAGAACTGTCTGAAGTCGCATATGAGGTCCACGGGGTTCGCCAGCCAGTCGGCGGCGAAGGCGGTTAGTTTTTTCCCAGCTGCTCGCCGATCTTCTCGAAAAGCGCGCCGAAAGCCTCAGCAGAGGCACCGTATTCCGACACCGTGCCGTCCGCCTCGGGGATGCGGTCGAGCGCATCGTCCAGCCCGCCGCACAGGATCGCGTCCATCGCCTCGAACGCGCCCTTGAGGTCTTCCTCCATAAGCGCCATCTTCTTCTGCACCTTCATGGAGCGGAACGCTGCCTTGCTTACCTTGAAGCGCTCCCCTCGGAACTCGATTTCCATGGTCGGCTTGGTGATATCAGTCATTTCTTTTTCCTTTCGTAGGCTTGTAGGCTCTCGCGGGCACGGCCCGCCCATGGCCATGCCGCCGCCTACTGAAGCGGCATGGCCATGGGCGAACGGCCCTGAAGAAAGGGAAAGCCCCGCAGCACGCGGCCGCAGGGCTTTCCTCGCACGGCTTTAGGCCGCGGTGTTCGTCTCGGTGGACTCGATGTAGTCGTAGCAGGTGTTTCCCCGCTCGTCGGTGAGGTACTTGATGGTAAGCGGGCGCTGGCACAGCTCGGAGCTGACAACGTTCAAGTCGTCCAGCTCGGAGGACTTGCCCAGCGGCACCACCTTTCGCCAACGGCGGGCGTTCTTAAGCGCGAGCTCCAGAACGTAGCTGAACGTGGGGTGCGAGTTCGCGTTGTGCTTCACGGTGATGAGTCCGTTCTCGTCCGTGACGTTCTCTTCGCCGTACTGGACCTTCAGCGTGCCCGCCTTGATCTCGGCAAGCGTGACCTGCGCGGATTCCACACGGTTGGAGTTGGTGGAGTCCATCAGGTCGCCGTTCATGTCAACGATGTCGCTGGTGTCCTCGTCAACGGTCTCAACGTAGCCGTCTTCCGAGATGAAGCCCAGCACCTTGAACGCAGGGTCGAGCTCCGCCTTGATATCGGTTGGCAGGGCGGTGCCCGTGGGAGCCACGAAGATGTAGCCGCCGTCTACGCCCTTGCCCGCCGATACGTTCTCTTGGTTGTTCGTCGTCGCAACGCTATTCTTCGCCATGCGCTGCCTTCCTTTCTACTCGCAAACCGTAAGCTCTACCTGAACCACGTAGCGCGAACGGTTCGTGTCCGGTTCGTTCATGCGGTACCAGTTGGCAACCGCCGGGGCGAAGATGCACGGCTCGGAGCAGAGCTCTGGCACCGCGCCCATGACCCTTTCCGCAAGGGCCTTCGCCCGCTTTCGGCTGTTCGGCGGCGCTAAGCAGTCGATGTCAAGCGCCACGCGGTCGGCGAACCCGCCCGTTGCCCGCGTTGCCTCAACGGTGATGAACTCCTCTGGCGCTTCCTTTGGAGCCTCCAGGTACGCGGGCACGCCCAGCGCCGCCTTCAGCGCGCGTGCCGCAACCGCTTCGATGTCCATTGCCCTACGCCCCCTTCGCGCTTCCCAAAGCCTTGGTGAGGCTCTTCCTCTTCGCCTGGGTGTAACGCGCCTGGTCGGTCTTGGTGCGAACCACCTTGCCTGGCGCAAGCTTGCCCTGGAAGTCCTTCACCTCGTGGCCGGGAAGGGAGTAGCCGCCTTCCGAGAGCGCCGCATCCGCCGCCTTTTTGGTTGATTCGGCGGAATCCGACACCATGCGCTGCACGCCCGGCATGGACGCAACGGCGGCGTAGCCGTCCCTTTCCCACTGGAACCTCCCGAAATCCGCCTTTATGCCCACCTGGAACCTAGCCATAGGCGCGGGTCACCTCCACGGCGCGGTTGTACCTGCCAGGGGTGTTCGCATCGGAATAGGGCTTCGGGTCGCCCACCACGGCGAACTCCTCGCCGCGCACCAGCACATGGGCGCGGTAAAGGGATTCAGTGTAGCCCTTGGGAAAATGCAGCGTGTAGGCAACCGAAACGCCGTTCGGGCGCGTAGCGTCCAAATCGGCGGTTGCCCCCGGAGCAACCACGCACATAACGGTTTCGGCTGTCTCTGTTTCGCTGCTGGGCTCGCCAAGGTCGTCCAGGGCAAGGGCGCGGCGAACCACGGTTACCTCTTCCGGCTTTATCAACTCCATGGCTAGCCCCTGTCCTGCCAGGTTGCCGCCTGAATGCTGCGCATTCGCCCGCCCGCAAGGCCCAAGCGCCTCTTGTCCGCGGCGCTCAGGTACATGTCTCCCGTTGGGTTCGCGAACGTCAGCGATGCGCTGTAAACGCCCGTACCCTGGCTGTACTGGCTCGCGCCGTAAAGGTCTTCGGGCGTTGCCAGCATGCGGGCAACCATGCCGCAGCACACGGCGGCGGCGTTTCGGTCGAAGACGGGGTGCGCGCCCTGCTCCCAAGCGCAGCCGTAACGCCTCTCGTACTCTGCCGCCAGGAACCCCGATGCGTCCGAGAGCAGCGTTGAAACGCGTTCCTCGCCCGCATCGGTGCCGTAGCGGCTGGAGTAGTCGGCGTAAGAGGCGAAAGCGGTTTCTTCCATGCCGACACCTCCTAACGGCCTTGGGTTATTTCGCGGCTGCCTTCGCAGTCTTGCGTGCCGGCGCCTTCTTCGCGGCTGCCGCCTGGGTTACAGGAGCCTCGTCTGCCGCTGCCGCCTGCACAACGGGCGTTGCCGCTGCTGCGGGCTCCGGCTCGTCCACAACGGCGGCGGAAAACGTCTGGCTGGCAACGCCGCCGTTGATGGTGCCCTTGAAGATGTAGTTGGTTGCCTCGGCAAGGAACGTGGTGCCCGTCATCACGTGGGTCTCGGCGCTTGCTCGGTTGTATGCGGGCGTGTGGTGCACGCCGATGCAGCCGTTGTCGGAGACCTCGTAGGCAAGCCCCGCGTTGCCCAGGGAGCCGAAGTCCAGGGTGTACAGGTGCAGGTTCTCCTTGGGCGTTGCGTACACGGTGCCCTTGGGAACCTTGGAGGTGAACACGGTGGTGCCGGTCAGGCCCAGGAAGCCCTCCATGTAGGTCATGCCGAAAGCGGTCTGAGCGCCGGTTATCTCGTGGGAACCGAGCCAAGCGGCGCGGTCGAGCGGGTTCACGAAGTACACCTTGCCGTCTGTGGAGTCGTCGTTGTCTTCCAGGGCAATGTCCAATGCCGCATCGACGTTGGCAAGCGTGGATTGGAGGTCGGTGCCCTCGGCGGTGCCCGTGCCGTTCTTCAGGTACTCGTAGAAGCCCTTGAGGACATCGGCGCGAACGTCCTTGCGCATCTTGTTGTCGGTGCGCACCACGGCGTGCTCGTAGCCGCTCTTCAAGATGGCCTTGGCGGTGGTCAGCTTGCGGTAGGTCTTGGGCACCATCTCGCCGATGGGGATGGGATCTTCCTTGTACTGGGAAAGCGGGATTTCCTCGCCCTCCTCTGCCTGGGAGGCGTTGAGGGAGCCCGTTACCTTGTACTGCTTGAGCGTCACGCCCGCCTTCAGCACTTCCACATCCACGATGCCGAAGATGTCCTTCAGCTGGTTGACGTCCTGATCGAAGTGGGT
The DNA here is from genome assembly GCA_965147435.1 of uncultured Eggerthella sp. GTDB lineage: Bacteria > Actinomycetota > Coriobacteriia > Coriobacteriales > Eggerthellaceae > Anaerotardibacter. Next base: position 279,093 of record CBCTKC010000002.1, read on the forward strand.
CACGAACTCCTGGTCGAGCGCGAAGCTCATCTGCTCGGTGGTTACCGCCCCTGTTGGTGCTGGCATATGCGTTTCTCCTTCTGGTTAGTTCTTGTTCTTGAAAAGCTCGGGATGCATGGCTATCTGACGCAGGCGCTCCTTGGTGTCCTTGATGCCCATGATCGATTTCTTGGTGGGCTTCGGGGTGCCGTTGTCGAGCTTGCCCGCCTCGGCTGCCGCAGGTGCGCCGCCCTTTGGCTTCATCACCGCCGCGATGGCGTTTGCCTGCTCGGTTAGGACTTCCACGTCCTCGCCGGAAAGCGTGGCCACGATGGCCTCGGGAACGCCCGCCGCCTTCGCGGCTTCCTTCACGGCCTTGGCGCGCTCGGCGCTTGCCTTCAGCGCCGCGTTCTCGCTTTCCAATGCCGCCAAGCGTTCCTCAACGCTCTTCTGCTTAGTCTGGGAATCGCGGTACGCCTTAGCGTCCGTCAGGTTGGCCTTGGCCTTCTTCTCCCACTCGCGGGAGTGCTTCACCGCCTCGCGGTACTTGGCTTCCCAATCCTCTCCCTGTGCGCCGCCCTCGCCGTTCGGCTCGGTTGGTTCCTTGGGATCGGTAGGCTCCTGGGGTTCCTTGGGCTCGGTTTCCTGTGCCATTGCATCCTCCGTTCCTGGCCGTGCGGCCTTCGTTTCGACCCATGCGGGTCATATCTTCCGCATGAAAAAAGCAGCCCATGCGGACTGCTTGAATCAACTTGAATATGGCGGGCAGGGCGGGATTCGAACCCGCGGCGCCTTTGGGGCGCACCCGGTTAGCAACCGGGCGCGTTCATCCTCTCCGCCACCTGCCCATGCTCTATGCTTGTGGAAGGGCGCTAAAGCCCTATCTGCTGCTGTATCATCTGCCACGCAATCGCCTGGCACGTCTGCTTCACCACGGAAAGGGACGTTTCCCCTACCGATTTGGCGATAACGCTTTTCGCTTTGTCCCAAACCTTGGGTGAGCGGATAGCGTCCAGGTAGTCGAATCCCTGCCAGGTAACGCGGTGAACCTCGATTGAAAGCGGGCGGGTACGGAAACCGTCATAGGTGACACTGCCCACGATGAGCCCATGCTCCGCCATAAGCTGAACATGGAAAGCAAGCTTATCTGCGTCATCGTCAAGCGCTGCAAGCTTTACCTCATCGATTCTGCCGGGCGCATCTTCCGACATAAGAAGAATCTTGCGCACAAGGTCTAGATCTCGTTTCATGCTCGCTCCTATCGGTGTTCGCTATAATCAACTTCAGCGCCCCCGTTGACACTCGTTAGTGACGACCGAGGCACCCATCCTTGGGGCTTTTCCTGGGTTAACTCACAGGTGAAAAGCCCCGATCGTTTTGATATAATCAACTCATCAAGGGAGATTCCTACCCGGGAGCAGTTCACGGGTGTCTGGGCTCCCTTCTTTATTTCAGTCTTCTTATTCCCCTGTTTTCCGCATCAACAACAAAGACCTCGGAAAAGTCATAATCACGCGATTCGAATACTTTCTTCGCTGCAAGAAGCAATTCGTCCATCGAAACGCCGTTTCCCTCATTTGAAATAAGAATCTTATCCGTACCTTTGCCCAAGGCTTTGAAAAACTGTCTGCGAACCGTATGCTCGCCAGGCAAACTCCGTTCGTCTGGTTTCGACCAGCCTTCGGGAATCTTGAATTCCCATACCTCTCCGTTAAGGAGGGCATCGGCGGTTTTAACGCCTGTTTTATTCGTTTCCTTCAAGAAATGAACCGCAAAACCGTTCCGCGCAAGGATATCGGCAACCGCCTTTTCCTTATCCAGTGGCTTGGCTCCACGGTCTTTGGTGATTTCAGGCACCTTGCCCGTGTAGAGCCAGCGCCAGTCGCGGGTCTCCACCTCTTGCAGCACGGCGCGGCGAAGCTCTTCCGAGCCGAGCGCCCTTTTCGCATCAATGCCCACGGTATCCGCGCATTGGCTCCAGCGGTCGTACATCTGCGAAGGGGCGTACCCCTCTACCTGGGCATCGGGCGGCAAATCGCCGAAACCAGGCACAACGATGCAATCGCAGTTCCGGTGGTACCCGTCGCCCGTACGGTGGTTCCTGCTTGCGCTTCCCTTCGAGCGGTACACGAACCCGCGAGAGCTGAGCATGAAGCAGAAAGCGCACGTTTCCGTGCCTGAGGGCACGCGAGCGTATCGTATCCCGTTCCGCTCACAGTTGCGCACCATGTTCTCAAACGCGCTGCGCTTCACGTAGTAACCCGTCAAGTCCGATACGCTGCGGTCGAACTCTTCCACCTTGCCCGAAGCAAGCGAGCCAGCGAAGTAGCGCACCTTGCGCTCAATCTCGGCATCGTCTATGACGCTTTGCACGGTAGAGCCAGCAGCGTATCCGTGCTCGGCGGCCAGCTGGTCGAAAAGGGCTCCCGCCAAGGCGGCCGCCTGGTCGCCGTAGATGCTCAAGCTCTCGCGGATAGCCTCGATGGCCGCATCCCGAACCTCGGCTACCCCGACATCGGGGAACATGGCGCGCATGGCCTCCAAGTATGCCAGCGCGTAGGAGGAAGCCTTACCCGCCTGCGTTTCGAGCTCGACGCGGAACGCGTCAAGTAGCGCTTTGGATACCGCCATCTGCTGCCGCCTGGCCTTCCTGCTGCTGCACCGCCGCAAGCGCCGCGCTCTGGGCGGCTATGCGGGCGCGAGCCTTGCGTATCTGCGAGTCGATTTCCTGCACCTCGTCATCGTCGAAGCCGTTCAAGCGCCAGAAAGCCCGCGTTTCCGCGAAACCCTCGCAAACGCTGGCAAGCTTGATGCTCGAATCGGTCTGCTGCGCCAATGTGGGCATGGAGGGGTTCAGGAAATGGGCGGAGACATCGAACGTGCGCTCCGCCGTGTCATAGTCGCTGCCGTACTCGGTGGCAAGCGCCGCCGTGCACACGCGCCGCAAAGCGCCCTTCGCCTGCTTGATGAACGACTTGCACTTGAGTATCAAGGGCTCGTTCTCGGCGTATATCGCCTCGGCGCTGCTGGGGTTGTCGGACATGATCCCGAACTGCCCAACATGGATTCCCGTTGCCGCGCTCATGCGCTTGCACAGGTTGTTGAAGTGCTCGGAAAGCGGCTGCATGCTGGGTTGCGTGAGCTGCCCGAACTGCGGCGTTCCGCCGTCCGAGTTCATCTCCACTTCCAGGATCGAGCCTATGAACGCGTCCCAACGGGAAACGCCCTCGAAGCTCTCGCCATCGGTGCCTAGCAGATACTTCTGCGTGGATGCGGCGAAGGCAGAGGCGATTTCCTCGTTAACGTTGGCGCGTATCGCGCAGTCTATGAGCCACCGCACCTCGGGCGTGATGCGCGAGGTTCCGAAGGGCCTGTCGTCATCGGGGTTGTACGGCATAACGAACATGGGCACCACGCCCAAGCCGTGCGGCACGTACTCGGCGAACCAGTAGCCCGGGCGCTGCTCGCGCAGCCGGATAAGACAATCGGGGAGCATGACGTCAACCCAATCGGGGTGGTTCGTCTTCACGCCGTTCTCGCGCTTGAAACGCACCACGAACATACCGGCGTCCAAGCGCTCTGATACATCGTTCCAAAGCCCCGTTGCCAATGTGGGCGGGTACGCGGATATGCGGGCGTGGCCTTCCTCGTCGGCGGTCACGACCCACATGCTGAAGCAGTACTTAAGCGCGCTGTTCACGGCTTTCCCTACTCGGACATCAAGCGAGTTGCGGCGCACCATGGCGCGCAGGTCGGAGTCGTACCGCTCGTCCTCCACGCTGAAGCCGTCGAAAGCCAGGTGGTCGCGCATCACCTCCACGCACTTGTAGCCCCATCCGCACGCAACCTCCAGGTTCTTGAGCGAATCGGGAACCGATATTCCCAAGTCCTTCAGCATGGAGTGCGACTCGTAGTAGCTGTTGCGAAGCACGTTGCCCGCGTAATGGGTCTGCCAGTTGTTCAGCAGTCCGCGCACGGTTTCGCGGTCCTCCTCGCGCAGCCCGTCGGCAGCGGCCACCTGATAGGGTACAGATACTGTCATACGTGCACCTTCGCCTTTCTCTTAGGGTCGCGCCGTGTGTTCTTAACGCCCCACAGGGCAAGCGCCCCCGACTCGATGGGGGCCGAAAGCGATTCCAGGCCGTCGCCGAAGCCGAAGGCCCCGTTTCGACCTATCACGCGCTTAACGGAATTCAGGGCGGAGTCATCCATGGCGGGGCTGGCTATGTGCTCCAAAGCCTCGCCGTTCACCGCATCAAGAAAGCCCGATGCGGCGGCGATCGCGTTCGAGGTGGTGCACTCCACCACCGCCTTGCGCGGGAATCCACCGTCCCGAAGCTGCTGCATGAGCGCCTGTGCGCCCGCGCGGCCGTCTATGACGCAAACCGCGCACTTGCTCTTTCGCTCCATCAGCCATTCGGTGAGGAACCCGACACCGCGGCCGGTGCTGTAAATGTCCACCAGCTCAACGAAGGGCTTGCCCTCGGCCGGCAGTATCGCGGCGGAGACGGCAACCGTCTTGCCGTCGGGCGTGAACTTCACGCCGTAGGCAAGCTTTCCCCCGGTCGGGGCATCATCGTCCTTGATGCAGCATTTCGCCCATTTCTTCGCATCGATTATCAGGTTCTGCTCCAGAACGTCCGACTTCCACCAGCCCAGGCGCTCGCACGCGAAGGACTCCAAGTCAGCGGTTCCGAACTCCGATTCCGTGTATTCCTCGTCAAGCGTGTAGCCCATGGAGGGGTTCGTTGCGTAAACGTCATCGAGCACATCGGCGAAAGTCGCGCCCTGCTTCGGGGCGCTCTCCACGCTCCACTCGTGCCAGCAAAGGCGCTTGCTGGCGCCGTCCAGCGCGTTCTTGCGCGTGCGGCGGAAGACGGTGCCAGGGCTGGCGATATCGGGCGGCGTGCCCGTGTATATCATCTGGCGGTAGCCCGTTGCGGACGCTGCCAGCGTGTACATGATTGCGCTCAGCTGGTCGTCCGTGAGGTCTTGCGCCTCGTCGAACACGACAACCTGGATATCGTCGAAGCCGCGGGCACCCGCACGGCTGCGGGCGGAGAACTCTATCACCCCGCCGTTCTTCAGCTGTATGGATTCCTCGCCGTTGGTGTAGCGGATTTTCTCCACCGCGCGCATGACGTCGCGATGCTTCTTGTCGGTGAAGTAGCGCACCAGGCGTTGGAACGACTTCTTGGCGGTCTTCACACGATGTGCCGTGTGCAGGATATGCGCCCCGCAAATGGCCAGTTGGTAGAACTCGAAAGCCTCCAGTATGGCGTTCTTGCCGTTCTGGCGCGGAACCGAAAGGCCGCAGGTCACGAAAGAGGGCGTATCCCTCGAATCACGGGAACACCACACATCCAGGATATCGGCTTGCCAGGGGAACAGCGTCATTCCCATGTTCGCCATGAGGTTGGCGGCATCGGTGCCGTCCGATTCGCATACCTCGCCGCGCTCGACCCTAACCCGTGGCTCTTGCGCGCCTTTGCGCACGCCCGCCCTGGAACACGGTGAGGACGCTTGCTTGCTGTTGCTGGCTATCTGCCTCACCCTCCTCATGCGAGTCGGTTATTCCAAGCTGCTTGTTCAGGGCGCGTATCTCGGCGCTCGCCTTTTTCAACGTGCCGATTTGCGGAAACTCCTTCAGATCGCCCATATCGTTTCCGTAGGCGGTCTGCTCGCCGAACCTGTCCAGCTCGTCGGTGGCAAGTTCCACGATCTTGTGCCACTGGCAAAGCAGGGCAAGCGCGGGCACGTCCGAGCGCGTGAAGCTGCGCCCCTCGGTTATCTCATCCCACTTCGCGCTCTTTATGGGGTCGTTGGCAACAGACCCCGGCTTATCAAGGGGCAAAGCGACACCGCCTCCTAAGGAACAGGGCATAAAGAAAGCGCCCCGCAGGGCGCTTGCGAATTCGATTGTTTGTTTTGGTTATAGGTACCTGGTGGCTTCCACGGCAACCTTCAGCGCTGTTTCGAAAGCCGCGCCCAGGAATTCCCGTGCCTTGCGCGCGCCAGGGTTTTCCTCAAGGTAGGCAACACCGTCAGAAGTGATTTGCAGATTGCCGTAGAGCGTTTCCTTGAGCGTCTTCACCTCAACAGCCGTAACCAATTCGTTTCTAACAAGGTCGTTCACCACAGCCCGCCAGAAAACAGGGTTGAGCTTCGTCACTTCCTGTGCCTTGGCATCGTTTGGCTCGACGCCCTCACGGATGCACTCGTAAAGATAGGAAAGCGCCTTGTACTTCCCTAACTCGAAATCGCTAACGCTCATTTGGCCCCTTCACCAGCTGCTCGGCAATCTCGTCGAAAGCGTTTTGGTCGTGAAGCGCGTAAAACTCGTTATAGGAATCGATGGCCTCTTGCGGTGCTTTGTCCGTGAGGTGATAGCCCCTGCCATCTTCGGGGAAATCACCGCTGATATCAAACGTTGTGTACCAATCAGGATTCGTCATGAAGAAAGGCATCCCTTGATCCATGAGGGTACCTCCTAACGGTTTTAGAGCTTGTTCTTCTTCAAGTAATCCCCCATCGCCTTTCCGAATGCGTTGGGGGAACCAGAGTTTAAGTTCGCGAATGACTCGGCAAAGGCTTCGAATTCATTCGTTCTTCCATAGCGGGAAAGCGATTTGCTCGTGGCGCCATATTTCATGAATGCCGTTCGCTGAATGCTCTTATAGACTTTCTTCGCATGCTGGCTACGTGTTCCAGTGTAACCGTTTTTCTTGGCTTTTTGATAAAGCGCGTTCTGGAGAAGGTGACCGTATTCATGCGTAACCGTGTAGTTTGCCCTCGAAGTGAGCTTGCCATCGGTCGGCATCTTGAAGCCGTCCGCCTCTTCCTTCCCCTGGGCTTTCGCATGCTTGGCAGCATTGGCCATAGCCTTGCGGTTGAGCATAAGAACAGCGCCCTTATCAGAACCACCGGCAGCAGCATAAAAACCTGAGCCATCAGCTCCCGCCAAAGTTGTTGGAACAGCTTTAAGAGCACCGAATTTTCTCTCAAGCTTGCCTATCGCGCTTGTGTAAGCACCCATCGATTGGGTGCCTATCTCATCCGTGCCCGCTGTAGCAGCAAAGCCAGCCATTTTAGCAAGCTCTTCGACACCGCTACGGCTGTCGGGATTGCCGCCTGCGTTCTTTGGGTGGCACGAGCTATCGTGGCCAAGAAGTCTAATATGCATCTTTCTCTTGCCTGAAGATACGGAATAGGCCCCTCTACCGCCCATCAACAAACCCGCTTTCCGCGCTTTATGTGCGCCTTATACCTGACAACCTCGGCGTCGCCGAAGTCGAACTTCACTTCTGCGCCGTACACCAGCACGCACTTAGGGCGTATCCGCCTAAGGGCTTCTGCCATGCCCGCTTTCCAAAAAGAAACGGATTCCTCGCTTTCCAGAACGCCCACGGTTGAGGTGGCAACCGTGCCGTGCTTCGGTATGCCCTCGAAGCAGAACGATTACGATTCCTCGCCCGCCCAGGTAAGGGTGGGCACTACCTTCATCCCCTCATCCTGCAGAATCTTGCCTATGCACATCTGCCGGTAGTGGTTCCACGCCATCATCGGCTTGGGCATGTCCAGGTAAAGCGAGAAATCGGGCGTTAGCACGCAGTCGAACCCGCGCAGCGCGTCAAGGTAAGCCTTCGGCCGCTGCCAAATGCGCTCGAACTGGTAATCGTCCTTGAAGAAGTGGCACGCCGCGCCCTTCTTCTCATCTTCCCCAGTGCTCTTCGCGTAGTTGAACGGCACGAGGGCTTCGGGCTCGGCCATCACGGGGCGCAGCTTCGGAAATCCCCTTGCGTTGCAGTCGGAGCGGTTCACCAGATCCAGGTTGTAGGCTTTATCGGTGCGCATCGCCTCGTACCCAAGCGGCAGCTTCTTGCTCTTGAAGTCGATACCGAACTTGGACATGTCGAAATCCTTGAGCGTGCGTATCTCCTCGCGCAGCATCGACTTGTTGTAGGTGGCTATATCGCCCGTCTTGTTGTCCGCTATACGGAAAGCCTTTACCTGCTCTGGCGTGAGGTCGTCGCAGTACTCAACCTTAGAATCGGGTATCTCTTCCCAACCAAGGCGCTTGCACGCTTCGACACGGGTGTGTCCGAAGACGATCACCGGGTTATCGGGAGACTCAAGCCCAATGGTGCCGCGAAGCCCGAACTGCTTGATGGACTCCATCACGGCGGGAATCGCCTTCTCGTTGTTGCGAGCGTTGCGCTCGTACGGGCGGATATCGGATAGCTTCAAGGCTCAAAAACAACCTTTCCGAAGGCTTCCCCTGGGCAAAATTTCTGATTCGGGGGTATTTTCCGACTATGCCCCCGGGCGTCGGAACACCCCAGGGGGAGGGGGATACCCCACCCCTTCGTTTGTCCAGGTCAGATCGCTATATTCCATAGCAAAGACAGATAGAAGGATATGCCACATCAAGGCAGCCTCTCACCATTGCCGCGAATGCGCGATGGGCGCGGCCTTGGCAGCGTTCAGCCCCGCGTCCGTTGCCATACGGTTCCCCTTGCGCTGGTTGCACCTGCGGTGCGCGGGCGCAACGTTCGAAGGGTCGCATGCAGCGGCCTTGCGCTGCTCGTACGGCAGGCGCGAGACAGGCACCAGCTCGTCAAGCTCGTAGCTCATGGGATGCCCCGCCGGCAGGCTGTAGTCTATGGGCAGCCCGCATATATGACACGGCAAGCCCTGGCGCTTTATGCTCTGTCTCAGCTTGTCCCTGGCATAAGATCGGCGAACGTTGCGCGTCATGGCTGGCAAGCCTTGGGCTCATGTCCATGCGGCTGCTCGGCGCGCGGGACGTGTATGCATCGCTTGGCATCGGCAACCTTGCGCCGTGCCATGTCTGCCCTGCATTGCCGGCAGAATCCGCCGATTGTATCGCGGTTGCAACCGCATGCTAGGCAGTAGGCCATACGAAGCGACCTCCATAGGCTCGGTAAACGGCGATTGCGTGAAGCATCGCATGCGCAAAAGCGGTGTCATGCCTCGACGCGGCGCGCGCCATGTATTCGATTGTCATAAGGTTTTCTTTCCCCAGAACGAAGAAACCCGCTTCGGCGCTTGCCTCGGCGGGTTCCCTTGTCTTTTTTTGACGCATACCGTTATAGCGCTTTTTCGTTGCCGAAAAATGCCGATTTTTGCCGAATGTTGCCGATTATTGCCGAATGTTGCCGAATTTCTTTTGTGGATTAGCCCGTTTGCCCGAAACAGACCAAAAACAAGGGCGTTTCTTTCGCCTATAGCGCCGGAACGCGCGGAATCCGAAACTCGTTCGGCAGGGTGTCGTAAAGCTGGATAAGGGCAGGCTCCTTGGAGTACTGGCACCAGGTTATGCCCTTCCCCATGGCACACGTGATTTCCGCCCATTGCTCGCCGTTGATGTATCGGCGTTCCAAAAGTTCCGAGTATTCGGGGCTTTCCATTGCGTAAAGGCACTTGTACGCCCGGGATAGGGCTTCTTCCCATTCCGCAGAGGCAGCGGAAATGGCATCGTCTATAACGCTCAGCTTCGCAACCGCATCGGGCAGCGCATCGCCGTAGGCGTTGGGGCTTGCGGGCATTCCCGAGTACACGATGGCCTTAGGCTCCATCTTCTGCGCTTGCTCGATTCGGCGGGCGCGTTGGCGCTCCAGCCTGGCACGCGCCGCATGGACAGTTGCCAAATAGCGCTTGGCGCAATCGATTCGCAGACGGTCAAACTCGGAAAGCTCGCACATTTGCCCCCCCCTATGGAAACCATGGTGTCATAATTTGAAAGCCCCTGTGCAAAGGGGCTTTCAAATTGGAGAAGATAGATATGAATCCTGGTACCAAATTTTAGCATAGTGACACTATAGGCGCGTTTGATACGGGCGATTCCTTTTAGAATGCCTAACTGCTGTGCTACCTGAAGTACTGCGAGTCAAAGGCGTAGCCCTCTGGGTCGCGGTAGCCCGTGGCACCCGGCTCATGATCCCAGGGGGCTTCGTCCTGTGGGTAGGTGCCGAGGGGCTTGCCGTCGTAGGCGGCACCGCCTCTCCACTCGCAAAGCTCTTCGAACTCCTTCAGGGAATCGGCTCCAAACCTTTCCCCGTACTCATTCGCCAACTCATACTCCCCCGATTTAAGGAGGTTGCGGATATCCGCAACCGAGTGGTAGGCAGGTGCCCCTTCCTCGCCCCGGTAGTCCTCGGAATCCTGAAAGCTGACGCGCCACCCCGCAGAACGCTTGGCAATGTGGTACTCATCGTAAACCAGCCTCGGCTTTACCTTGCGAAGGTAGTAATTGGTTCCCAAAAGCTACGCACCTCCTCCGAATTTCAAGGAATCGCGCTCAGCTCGGGCTGTTTGGTAAGCCTGCTTGTATATACGCAAATCATGCTCCAACTTCCGGACCTCGGCAATTCTCCTCATCGCTACGTACACCCCTAACAGAGCCACCAACGCACCAAGCAGAAAAGCCGTTAAAAGGAACATGCAGACAGATAAAATGCTCACAGCCCCGCCTCCTTCATGTCCTCATCGCCGCGGAAACCACGCATCCATTCTTCGGGCTCGATGTACGAGCCGCAGCGGGGACAATGTCGGTAACCTGGATGGAAAGTTTCGACCTCTCGCCCGCAAACGCTGCATTTCTCAGTGCAATGGTCGGTGCTCTCGTAGCGGCAATGCTGCGCGGTTCGGCGGTTCCAGTTCCTAATCGCGGCTGCCTTCGTTTCGCCAATCTGCCCCTGTGCATCGCATGATTTGCAGGCGCATATCCAGCCCCAACCGCTCTCAAAATGGTAAGTGGTACCGCTATACGCCCACGCTTTCCCGCCGCAGAAAGGGCAGGGCCTAAGCTTGGTCATTCGACCACCTCCGCGCCGCAGTCTGGGCAATAGGCGGCATCAGACATATACAGTGCGACGCATCCGCAGTTTGCGCAGCAGGTGCGCCCGTCCTCGTCTTCGGTAAGCGTAGTGGTCGGGCGGTCTATGAGGTCGGCGATTCTGGCTGCAAGCGAGTTTTTAAGTCCAAGGCACAATCTGAACTGACGCTGTTCCTCTGCACAGTAATCCTCGTCACCGTAGACTGCTCCAAGCCATTTACCGCAGTTGAAGCATGTAGAGAAAAGATTATTCTTTCCCCTCTGGTCTAACTGCCTGATTCGCCGCGCTACCGTGCGGCGCTCTTCATCGCTAATCCTCATCGCCAACCGTCTCCTTATGCCGATCAAGGTCAACATCGATGCCAAGCACCTCGATCATCTTCTCCAGCGCTTCCTCTGGCTCGAATCCGTAGATCGTGTCAAGCTCTTCGTTGAAGCCGACCCCCTTTGCAGTAAGCGGGAATGCCATGCACTCGGGGTTGCGGCAATCGGGCACGAAACTCGACGTAAAACCTCGCCACGAGACGAAGAAGCCATTGCCTTGATCGTCCGTAATGTCCCAAGCTGTTTGATCGCCAAGAAAGTCACTTCTCGTGTAAGTGCGTGAAATCACGTACTTCTTCGCCTTGCTCATTTGCCCTCCAACTCAACCCTTGTCCAATGGAATCCGCATGCGGTGGCTTCGCCGCGCTCGCATGCCCTTCGGATCGCAGACACCGTGGCGCTTAGCGTCACCATGGCCGTGCCGAGCATCTGCATGCCCCTGGCTGCATCGGCAAGCGACCGGTACACGCGATTCATCTCGACGCACAGCACCATCGCCTCATCGGCTGCCTCAGCTTTGCTCTCATCCGTGCGGTGGTCGCTGTAAAGCGGCTGCTCCACGCGCTTTATGAAGCGCCCGACACCGCCCGAGTTTCCGTAGCAGATCGGCATCACTCGCCCTCCTGCTCTTCGACCCCCGCGAGCCGCTTGGCGCGCCTCACGATGTCGAGCCTCATGTTCTTTATGCAGCCTCGGCCTGTTATCTCTCCTCCGTGCGGGCATTCTGTGCAGAAGGCGTTTGGCTCTTCGAGCTTGCCGAAGTAGGCGCATGAGGTTTTCAAAGCATCCTCTTCCAACTTCTCCCAGCTGTCGGGCTCGCGGTGTGTAAGGAGTTCGCATGACTCAAAGCTTTCGCTGTAGTTGCCATAGCCATCTACACCGCCCTTCTCGTAACGTAAAAGCACCGCTTGCGCGTGAGGGCCATAATCGATAACCCTAAAAGGCCCAAATCCGGCTTTAGGCTCTCCGCTTTTCTTGTCAAAGTAGTAGACCGTATCCCCAACCTCGATAGGCACGCCGTCCGCATCCAGGCATTGCAGCTCATCCTCTGGCTGCGCCTCCTCTGGTTGCGCTTCTTTAAGCCGCTCAAGCTCATCTTTCAGCTTCCGGTTCTCTCGCTGCAGCCGGGAAATCTTCCCTATCGCTGCGTTCATGGCGGCGTTGGCCTCGGAGCAAGCCTTCTTGTTCGATTTCAAGCCGCGCTGTGCGGCGAAAAGGGCGCGAACCTCAAGACAACAAGCTTCTTCTTCGTTCTGGTTTTCCAGCTCTTCCGCGCCAACTTCGGTGAAGTAGTCGTAGCTAGTCATCGCTGCCGTCCTTTCCGTTTCGGCTCCCCTTCACGAACTCGCGCACCTCTTCCGCGCACTTCCCGCACAGGTCGGTGGCATCGATGTGCCCCCAAACATCGCGGTACAGCACGCCCTTGGTGTTGTCGTCCACAACAGCGCCGCACATATCGCAGCGCACAACCGTCTCCTTGCTCATTCCCATTCCTTCCTTTCTGCCCTCACGCTGCCTATGGCCACGCGGTGGCGCAGGCGGCCTTTAGGCTTCCTACTTGCAAGCGCCCACTCCTGGCATTTGCGGCAACGGCACCCGTGCAGCTGGTAGGCGATCATGCTCCCGTGCTCTGCGCCCTCGGGTAGCTCCTTCGGCTCCTGGGGCTGTATGGACTGCGGGATGGTCTGGCACCCTGCGCAGCCCCTTCCGTAAACGATCATCGCAAGCCCCCTAGAACGGAATGTCGTCGTCGTAGATGTTGGGCGCTTGGGAAGACGGCATCATCGGAAAGCCCGGCTGCTCGGGCTGCTGCGCCATTGGCATGGTCACAGCGGTAGCCGCCGCAGCTGTTGCCGGGGCGCTCTGCTGGCCCTTGCGGTACTGCGTCATGCCCACGATGTTGTCCACGAACAGCTCAAGCTTGCTGTGTTGCTGGCCGTCCTTTTCCCATCGGCTCTCGCGCAGATGCCCCGTGACGGCGACTCTCGCGCCCTTCGGCAGGTAGCCGCCCTGCTGCAGCGCCTCGCCGCGCTTGCCGAACATCACGCAGGGAACCCAGCTCGTCTCATCCTCGTAGCTGCCGTCCTGCATCTTGCGGCGGCGGTTCACCGCAAGGCGAAACGTGACAACGGCCATGCCGGTAGGCGTGAGGCGAAGCTCGGCTTCCTTGCCAAGGTTCCCGCTCACCGTGCAGACGTTCAAGCTATCAGCCATCGATATCACCCCCAACGGAAAGCAGCAGCGCCAATAGCCCAAGCGCAAGCAGGGCCGTTGCGGCAAGCGGGAACAGCAAGGTGAACTCGCCGCCCGCGAACCACAGCACCAGCCATTCCAGCCCCGCGAAAATGCAGAAAACCACTGCGAAGAAGGCAATCGCCATAGCGGCCATGACCGCCGCCGTTCCAACCGTCTGGAGGGGCTTCAGCCGTGGCTTCCCGCCCTCGTTTTCCTCTTCCATTTCCTCTATCTCCTGATTCTTACTTCGGATACGCTTCTTTTCATCTGCCAGACCAGCGTTCAAGCAGGCTGACCTTCGTTTATGTCGCTTTCGACAAGGCTCTTGCCGCCTTGCCGTTTACACGCCGTTTACATACCCCGCCCCAGCTCTTCAGCGAACGCCGCGAACGTCTCCGCCGCAGCAGCGTCGCGCCCCGGCAGGCAGTGCGCGTAGAGCCTCAGGGTGGTTGCCTCGTTGGCGTGGCCCAACCGCTCGGAGAGCGTTTTCAGGTCAACGCCGTTGGCAAGGCACCACGTGGCGTGCGTGTGCCGCAGGCTGTGGAACGTGCAGCTTTTGGGAAGCCCCGCCGCGTCCCGCATCCTCGCGAACGCCTTGCTGACCGTGGTTGGGCGCATCAGCCCGCCGTCCGCGGAAACCAGGGGGCTCTCTGGCCCGAACGTGGCCGAGAACTCGTCTTGCAGCTCAACCCACGCCCGCACCATCTCGAACTCGCTTGCCGCCATGGCCACGTTGCGGCTCTTGCGGCTCTTGGGGATGTCAACGCGCTCGGTTCCGCCGCCCGGCAGCTCCACCACCTTGCCGCACACGTGCACGTAGCCCATGCGGCGGTTCACGTCGCGCCTTCGCAGGGCGCACACCTCGCCAACGCGCATGCCCGTGTGCAGGGCAAGCCACGCGGCGAAGGCGTAGGCGGCGCGGCGCACGCTTCGGGCGGAGAGGTCACGCACCAGGAACAGGTCCATGATGGAATCCGACAGCCGCGCGTAGTCCCACTCGTCCACGGCAACCGCCTCGTGGCGGTGCTCGGCGGGCTTCTCGACGTCCAGCATCGGGTTGGAATCGCAGATTCCCGCCCTCACCCACCAGCCGTACGCCCCGCGCAGGAAGTGGTGCACGGAAACCACGCTGTTGCGGGAGAGCCCCTGCCCGCCGCGCTCCTTGGGCGCCAAGAGCCTTCGCTCGAAGTCGTTCAGCTCCATCACGGTGAGCTCGCGCGCCACGCGGCCCCTCAGGTAGCGCCCCACGTACGTTCGGGTGAACAGGCTCCACCGCTTTACGGTGTTGGGGCTTGCGCCCTTCGCCTTGCGATCCTCGATGTACGCCCACAGCAGGTCGACGATAAGGGCGCTCTTGACACGCCCGTCGGCGGATAGCTGCGCGTACCACGCATCGGCCAGCTCCTGCGCCTCTGCACTGCTGCCGGCGGCGGGGAAGCTGCGGCGCGGGCGAACCTGCCGCCCGTCCGGGGCTGTTCCCAGGTAGGGCTGCGCGTACCACACGCCGCGGGCATCGAGCTTGACCTCAGCGCCCATCGCGCGCCGCCTTCACTGCCGCATCGGCCACCTCGATGGCGTCCAGCACCAGGTCGAACCATTCCTCCAGCTCACCCACCGGCACCTTGGAGCACTCGTAGCCCTTGCGCTCGGCAACGGTTATGCGCCGGTTCAGGTGCTCGGACAGCTCGCATAGCAGCTCGCGCACCTCCAGCGGGCCCTTGCGGCTCACTTGCGAGCCGCCTTCCCGTTGCTCTGGCGGCACTTCCAGCAAACGGCGCTCAACGGAACGAACCAGTCATGCGGACGACGCTTGCCGCACTGCGGGCACTCCCGCTTCGACACCTTGTTCACGTATTCGTCCAGACGCATTTCAAAACCTCCCTTTCCAGGGTCGAAATATCGGATGGGTTATCCACAGGGTTTTCCACAAAAACGCCGGGACAACTTCTCTTCTATTCGTTTCTCTTCTCTTCTAATTGTTCGTAACCTTAGGTTTCCAACGGTTGTTGGATGAGGTTTAAACCTATGGTTTCCGATATGGTTTCCAGGTAGGTTTAAACCTATGGTTCCTTGCTAGCTGGCGGCTTGCGATTTGTTGGGCCTGCCGCCCTTGCTGCCGCCGTTCTTGCGCTTGTTGTTGGTGTCGATGATCGGCTTGATAACGCGGAACAGGGGCTTCAGGGCAGGCTCGGTGAACAGCGGGTCGATGCCGTAAGCGCCGTAGCCGACGATGCCCATCACGAAGCGCACCTGCTCCTCGCGGCTCTCAAGGTCGAGCATCGCCTCGGTGAAGCTCTCGAACCACGTGAAGCTTTTGGGCTCCGCGCCGGCGCTGCCGAACCTGAGCGGAGCTTCGCCGGGAAACACGTTGCCCGCACCGTCGCAGTGCTGCGTGCCCTCGAAAGGCTCTTCGATAGGCTCCATGGCTATTCACCGCGTTCCGTGTACGCCTTGCACGCGCCCACCACGATCGCCTCGAACTCCTCAGGGACACTGCCGGACTCCCACTTGCCCTCCAGCATCAGCGAGGCCACAGTGAGGGCGGAAGCCACAAGGTGGCCGGCAATGACGGGGTCGATCTCGATCTTCTTCTTGGTATCGGGGTTGATGAGTGTGATCGAGCCGCGCACGTTGCATGCGAGCTCCGCCACATCGTTAAGACGGCCGATGATTTCCTTACGCTTCATCGTTTTCTCCTTTGTCGTATATGGATTTTCGAATCTCGATGTTCAGGTCCGGGTGCCGCCCGAGCAGCCACCTGCTCAAAAGCGGCGTATCCGTGTTGTTCACGGCGTAGAGGTGCTGTACCCCGTTTCCGTCGTGGAAGGGAACGCCCGTTATGCTGTAGCGCCCCTCGTAGCGCTGCTTCTCAATCAGGTACTTGGCGGAAACGCGAAGGCCGCGCGCATCGATGGCCAGCGCGTCCAGCTCTATTGCGCGCAGAACGTCTGGGTTAAGCTCGCACCACTTGGCGAACAGCTCCTCGCGGTCGCGCACCTTAAGCGGCAGCGGGTAGACAGCCATGCGCTCCTGCCGCACAACTGCCTCAAGCGGCTGGCTCATGTCGTCGAAGTCCATCAGCGCCGCCCGCCTGCCGTGCGAACCAGCAGCAGGAACGCGGCAACAACCATCGGCAGCGCCAGCCACTCGGCGTTGAGCGCCTTCAGGGCATCGCAAATGAAGACCACCGCAAACGCCGGCAGCACGCCTGTAAGCGTCAGGCCAAGAAGCGCATAGGCGGCAACTCGCACGGCAAGCGGCTTTTGCGCTACAATCGTTGCGTCATTTCCCGGGAAGGTTTTGACGCCGCTCGCGCTTGCCCCTCGGCTTGCGCGAGCCTCTTTCTTTTCCAGGCACGTATCTCGGCGGCAGTCTCCGCGCAGAAACGGTACTGGCACGCATCCAGCTGGGGCGGCTGCGGCCCCTTGGCGTACACCACGATGAACACGGGCGGTATCTGCCCTTTTCTCATACATTGGGAACATCTCCTTTCTAAAACTTGGTTACTTCCAGCCCAAAAGCTCGTTAGGCGCGATATGTCCAACTTGGCAAATCGCGAAAATCTTGTCAGCGCCAGGGATGTACCCGTTCCCGCTTTCGTACTTCACGATTGCATCGGTTGAAACGCCTGCACGCTTGGCAAACTCAGACTGTGAAATGCCGAGCCTTGCACGTGCGGCACGCAGGTTCGCCGCAAACGTTTCTTTGTCGAAGCTCATTTCCCACCTCCTTATGCTTTGAGGAATCGTTTGTTCACGTTGCCTGTCAACGTGAACACGCTTATATTTCATTGGGTACCTATGAAATATCGGAATAGGAAGCTTCTTTCCTATCACAAACCGCAGTATAAGCGAATATCTTCCTACTGCAAGTGTAAAACATGAAATAATTTGCTTATTTTTCGTCAGTTAACTACAATTCAAAGCAGAAAATTGCTGAAAGAGGTACACAAATGAAACTCGCAATTAAAGAAATGAGAAAGAAGCTTCACATTTCGCAAGCCGAGTTCGCCGAAGCAATGGGCGTATCAATGCGCACCGTTGGCTCTTGGGAACGCGGCGAGTCGTTCCCCAACGCCGAACAGCTCTGGAACTGTGCCGAAGTGCTCGAATGCACCCCGAATGACATCATGGGATGGAATGAGGAAGCAGGAAGCTTCAGCTCAGATAAAGAGTTGGCAAGCGACGAGCGCGAGTTGATAAGTAATTACCGCGAAGGCTCGCCCGAATGGCAAAAAAATATCGCCATGACGGCAAAGCTTGCCGCTGGCGATTCGAAGCAGGAATAAAAGAAGCCCCGTAAGCACCGACCAAAGCACAACGGGGCGACACCAAAAAGGCAAGGTGATAATACCATGGCAAAGGGCAACCGTGCAGCAATATACGCACGTTTCAGCTCGCACAACCAGCGAGACGAAAGCATTGAGATTCAGGTAGAGAAGTCGCGCGAGTACTGCGAGCAACGCGGGCTCGATGTGGTGTGCGTCTACAGCGACTACGCCCAGACAGGCCGCAACACCGCACGCGCGGAGTTCCAGAAGATGATGGATCACGCCAAACTAGGCATGTTCGACTACGTGGTTATCTACAAGGTAACCCGCATAATGCGCAACCGCGATGAGATGGCGCTTGCCAGAATCATGCTTCGCCAAGCGGGTGTTGAAATCCTCTACGCAGGCGAAACGCTGGGCCACGGCTCAACCCGCGTTCTTCACCTTGGCATGCTTGAGGTTCTGGCGGAATATGAAAGCGCCGTGGACAGCGAGCGCATACGCGATGGAATCCAGAAGAACGCCGAACGCGGCATGGCAAACGGGCAAACCCGCTACGGCTGGGATATCGTTGATGGCTACTACCAAGTCAACGAGCAGGAAGCGGCGCTTCTTCGCCGCATGAAGAACATGCTTCTTTCAGGCTCGACGCTGGCGGAGATAACCCGCGCAATGGATGGCGAGCGGACACGCGCGGGCAAGGAGTTCACCATAAAGGGAATAACGAAATTGCTGCGCCGTTGGCAGAACTGCGGCGTATACGAGTATGCGGGCGTGCGCATAGAAGACGGCATGCCCGCCCTTTGGACGCGCGAAGAGCAGGAAATGCTAATTCGCATCCTAACGCATCGCACCATCACGCAAAGAAGGCGCGGCGAGGCAGAGGAGTACCCGCTTAGCGGAAAGCTGTTCTGCCGCGAATGCGGCAGGTACTATTCCGGCACATGCGGCACCTCGAAATCCGGCACGCGCTATTTCTACTACCGCTGCCCCAGCTGCCGCCGCGCGTTCCGCAGCGGTTTGATTGAAGCCTGGGCATGTGATGCCGTGTTCGAAGCAACAAAGGGAAAGCATTTCAAAGAACAGCTAGCCGATGCCATGGCAGTCTTCGGCGAAAGCAGCAACGGCGCACATGAAATAGAGGCAAAACGCCTCCGCAAGGAAATTAGCAAGATTGATGCAGCCTTTGAACGCATCTGGAAAGCCATAGAAGACGGCTGCGCCCCTCCTGGCGGCAAAGACCGCATAGCAGACCTAAAAACCCGAAAGGCAGCCTTAGAGGAAGATCTAGCCCAAGCAGAGGCGGTATCTAGCTGCGAGAACATAAGCCAAGAAGATCTTGAGGAATGGATTGGCCTTATAGCCAAGGAAAACGATACGAAGAAGATCATAGATAGATTCGTAAGGTTCATAGAGTTCGATGGTCAGGAAGGCCATATCTACTTCACCTTCGACCATCACGGCAACGACTTCATGCCAACAAAAAAGGCGAACACCCAGATGAATGGGTGTTCGCCTGCAGAACCAATGGTGGACCGTCGGGGACTCGAACCCCGGACCTTGGGATTAAGAGTCCCCTGCTCTACCAACTAAGCTAACGGTCCATGGAACGTTCAATAAGAACGTGAAAAATCTCAAATGGTGGACCGTCGGGGACTCGAACCCCGGACCTTGGGATTAAGAGTCCCCTGCTCTACCAACTAAGCTAACGGTCCATGAGAAATGCCGTATGTTTCAACGGCTATCTATTATGCATCACTGATGCGAATTATCAAGGTTGCGCTGGGGTGGGTAATCGGACTCGAACCGACGACCTCCAGAGCCACAATCTGGCATTCTAGCCAACTGAACTATACCCACCGTAGGCGCAGGTAAGTACTATACAGGATTCCAAAAAACGTGCAACCCCTTTTTTGAAAAAAACTGGGGCAGCGATAATCTCAATCTATCGCGTCTAGCTATTAGCGCAGATAGGAGCAGTGGCTCATAATACTATAGAAGCAATAAGGAGGCCCGATGTTCGGAAGAACGCTCGTCATAGTTAACCCAGCAGCACGCAGCGGCAAAGCTGCCGAAGTCGCAGCGCATGCAGCACTCGTTTTCGATCGGATTCAAAAACGTCAGTCTCAACCTATGAGACTGACTTTCCGTTACACCGTGGGACCCAAAGACGCAACACAAATCGCACAACACGAAGGTGCTCAGTACGATACGATAGTTGCGCTCGGCGGAGACGGGCTAGTAAACGAAGTAGCGAATGGACTCATGAGCCTTCCGATCAACCAACGCCCAACGCTCGCCCTTATCCCCTGTGGCAATGGTGACGACTTTGCTCGAACCATCGGAATGAGCCGAAAACCAAATGAGTCGCTCAAACAAATAGAGTCATTAGCACTGACCCCGACAACGATCGATGTAGGGCGCGCTAACGATGTCTGGTTCCTAGAGACCCTTTCATTCGGCCTCGATGCCGCCATTGCCTTAGGGACCGCAGATCTGCGAAAGAAAACCAAGCGCACAGGCACAAGTCTTTACCTTCAATGCGGAATCGATCAACTCGTCAATCACCGCGAAATCAGGCAGGCAACACTGGCCCTTGACGACAATGAACCCCAGCAGCTTGGCTTCTACCTCTTGGCCATACAAAATGGCGTGAGTTACGGAGGAGGGTTCAAAATATGTCCCAAAGCAAGCCTTACCGACGGGTTGTTTGATATCTGCTTCGCAACCCCTACGCTATCCGCCTCAGAAGCTATAAGGCTGCTTCTGAAGGCCAAAAATGGAAACCACACTAAGCACCCCAACCTCACCTTTGCAAAGGCGCGCAGAGCCCATTTGGAGCTTCATTCAAAAATCCCAACCCAGATTGACGGCGAAGAGCTTCTCTCCACAGAATACGATATCGCTCTCCTCTCAAAACAATTAGCGATACTCGCTCCAAATTGCTGCAAATAAAAAGGGAAGCTCGATCGAGCTTCCCTTTTTTGCGATATAAAACCCTGAATCGAGGAAACAGGCAAAGCTTAAACAATACCCTGAGCGAGCATTGCGTCAGCAAGCTTCTTGAAGCCAGCAATATTTGCGCCAGCTACATAGTCGCCCTCTACGCCGTATTCACGAGCAGCATCGTCGGCAGCATGGAAAATGTTAACCATGATTCCCTGAAGCTTAGCGTCGACCTCCTCGAAGGACCAAGAAAGACGCTCGGAATTCTGTGACATCTCAAGACCAGAAGTTGCAACGCCGCCAGCATTTGCAGCCTTACCAGGCATAAATACCACACCATTTTCCTGAAGGTACTGGGTTGCGTCCATAGTGGTAGGCATGTTTGCGCCCTCGGCAACGATCTGACAGCCGTTGGCGACAAGCGTCTTTGCATCCTCAATGAACAATTCATTCTGGGTTGCGCAAGGAAGGGCAATGTCAACCTTAACGGTCCAAACACCTCGACCCTCATGATATTCAACGCCTTCGCGACGCTTGGCGTATTCAGAGATGCGACCGCGCTCAACCTCCTTGATCTGCTTTACCAGATCAAGGTCGATGCCGTTCGCGTCGTAAATCCAACCCGTGGAGTCGGAAAGCGTAACAACCTTAGCGCCAAGCTGCTGGGCCTTTTCGGTTGCGTAGATTGCAACATTGCCAGAGCCAGAAACTGCAACAGTCTTGCCCTCGAAAGAGTCACCCTTGCCCTTGAGGTATTCCTGTACAAAATAAATCAGGCCATAGCCGGTAGCTTCGGTACGTGCCAAGGAACCGCCATAGGACAGACCCTTGCCAGTGAGAACGCCTTCCCAAACATTGCGAATACGCTTGTACTGGCCGAACATATAACCAATCTCGCGAGCACCAGTTCCGATATCACCAGCAGGAACGTCGGTATCAGCACCAACATGCTTGCAAAGTTCAGTCATGAAAGACTGGCAGAAACGCATAACCTCTGCGTCGGACTTGCCCTTGGGATCGAAGTCAGATCCACCCTTACCGCCGCCCATAGGAAGCGTGGTAAGGCTGTTCTTGAAGATCTGCTCAAAGCCAAGGAACTTGATAATGCCCAGGTTTACTGAGGGATGGAGACGAAGACCGCCCTTGTAAGGTCCAAGGCAGCTATTGAACTGCACGCGGAAACCGCGGTTAACCTGTACCTTGCCCGAATCATCAACCCAAGGCACGCGGAACATAATAACGCGCTCGGGCTCTACGATTCGCTCAAGCAGACCTGCCTTCTCATACTCGGGATTCGCGTCGATGACGGGCTTCAAAGACGTAAGAACCTCGGTAACAGCCTGAATAAACTCAGGCTCGTTTGCGTTCTTGGCCTTTACCTGCTCGATGACGGAGTCAACGTAGCTCATAGGACCTCCTTTGTAGAAACTCAACGTGTTCAATAATAATTCTGAAACAACGATACAAAGCTATCGCAATATTTCTGTAACACGGTAGAAACATACTGAATGGGGAAACTAACAGAAACCACGGCAAGCGGCTCCGTAAACCACTCCAAATAAGGAAACGCCCCGTAGGGCGTCTCCTGAAAGAATAAAATTGGCAGCGTTTACATTCGCTCGGGAGCAGAAACTCCGAGAAGGTCCAAAGACAATGCCAAAACGATACGAGCCGAATCAACCAAGGCAAGACGAGCCTTCTCCACGCACTCCTCTTCACCCAATACGTGGCAATTACCGTAGAACGAGTGGAAGAGACCTGCCAGTTCCTGAGCGTAGTGAGTAAGGCGGAACGGGGCTCGATCTCGGGCAGCACCAGAAACCAAATCCGAGAAATCAGCCATCTTGCGCATGAGCGCAAGTTCAGATTCGTGCGCAAGCGGTGAAAGATCAATGCCATCCAAGCCCAACTCAGCAACGATCTCTTCGATGCCGGCGCTCTCGACATTCATGCCGCGAGCCTCGCCAGCCTTACGCAAAATAGAGCAAATTCGAGCATGTGCATACTGTACGTAGTAAACGGGATTAGAAGAATCCTGTTTCTTAGCCACTTCGATATCGAAGTCAATTGCCTGATCGGCTGACTTCGAAAGCATCAAATAACGGGTAGCATCTACGCCAACCTCGTCGATAAGCTCCTGGAAGGTGACCATTTCTCCGGTTCGTTTGGACATACGGACAGGTTCGCCGTCACGCAAAAGATTGACTAACTGACCAAGAACCACCTCTAGGGCATCAGGGTAACCCCAAGCAGCCATCATGGCCTTACAGCGTTGAATATAGCCATGATGATCTGCGCCCCAGATATCAATCAGATGATCGTAACCGCGCTGCATCTTGTCATAGTGATAGGCAACATCGCTCATGAAATAGGTAAGATCACCGTTTGCCTTCACGAGAACGCGGTCCTTGTCGTCTCCGTAATCGGTGGAGCGGAAGAACGTTGCCCCTTCTGCCTCAAATAACAAACCTTTTTCGTTCATCACATCAAAGGCACGCTGTTGCTTGGTTTCGCCATTTTCATCAGCTACAAACAGAGAGCGCTCGCTGAACCACGTGTCGAAGTTATTCCCGAAAGTAGAAAGCGTATTCTTTACGGAATCAAGCATCATGGCATAACCGCGCTCACGGAAGTTGACAAGACGCTCGTCTTCATCCGCATCAAGCCATTTGTCGCCATCCGCATCGATAATTGCCTGGGCGATATCTTTAATGTAGGCACCGCCATAGCAAGCCTCTGGCATTTCAACATCCTGCCCCAGCAGCTGCTGATAACGAACTACAACAGAATTGCCGAATACATTCATCTGGTTGCCCTGGTCGTTGATATAGAATTCCTCATCGACAGAGTAGCCAGCATGACGCATAACGCGAGCAATAGCATCGCCAAGAGCAGCCCAGCGACCATGTCCGACATGCATAGGACCGGTAGGATTAGCAGAAACATACTCAAGATTCACTTTGCAGGGCTCAGAAAGCTCGGACTTACCAAAATCGGAACCCTGCTGACGAGCCTCGGAAACAACCGCTTGAAACGAAGCATTCGTTAGGGTCAGATTAATGAATCCAGGACCTGCAATCTCGAACGATTCGACAAGATTATTCTCGGGCAGGTGATCAACAATTGCTTGAGCGATGGCGCGGGGGTTCATATGGGCAGCCTTCGCCAATCGCATGGCTATGGTACAAGCCCAGTCCCCGTGGCCCTCTTCGCGAGGACGCTCAAGAGAAGGCTGCGGAATTTCGTTCAGGGGCAACTCCCCTGCCTCAACGGCGGCCTTAAGGGCCTGATACAACACCGACTCAAGCGATTCGCGAATGGTCATGGAACCTTACCTTCCTTATGCACTACGCCAAAGGAGCACTGTACTCCCTGGAAAAACAAAAGCACGCCACCGTCAAATTGGCAGCGTGCTTTATTGTACCATCGTTATGCACGACGCGCTTCAACGTACGCTTCGAACTCACGCACCGCTTCATTTTGTATCTGATTGAACAGCTCCGCAGCGCGTCCTCCAACAGGGATGTCATCAATCCTATTCGCCAATACCCCACCGGGCTCAGACGACGCAGAGACAATAACCTCATCAGCATTCATAAGCTCCGCTTTGGTAAAGGGGCGCTCTTCAACCGGCACACCCAGCCTTTCGCAAGCAGAGATAATATGTTTGCGTGCTATGCCAGGAAGAATGAGGTTGTCCGCCTGATGCGTTACGAAAACCCCGTCTTTCAGGATGTGCACATTGCTATGGGCGCATTCCGTTACAAACCCATCGCGAATGAACACCGCTTCCGCACATCCTGCTTCCTTGGCATGCTGCGCCGCCACAACATTGGGCAGAAGATTAAGCGTTTTAGTATTGCAATGGAAAAAACGCGTATCTTCAACCGTCAGAAGCTGAATCGGTGCAGGCTGAAGATTCTTTTCCTCTGGTTCTACCATCACCCATAAATTAGCGTTTCCCTCTGGAAATGGATGGCTGCGATGGCCGGTGCCGCGAGTTACCTGCCAATAAACGAAATGATATGAGCCATCAACTTTCGCAACCAGGTCAGTAAGAAGCTGCAGCAGCTCTTCTCGCCCAATACCAGGATCAATCTCCATATTGGCACAGCTATTGAAGAATCGATCTATATGATCTTCGGCAAATACCACAACCCCATCAAGGGCCATAGTGGCATCGTAGACTCCGTCACCATAAAAGCTCACTCGATCGAGAAAAGGAACTTTCAGCTCTTCAAGCAAGCCGGTTTCACCATTGTAGTAACCGATATCCTTCATGATGCACCATTAACGAAGGGTAGCCAGAACAACGGCCTTGATAGAATGCATGCGATTCTCGGCTTCATCAAAAACACGAGACCGGGCACCCTCAAAGACCTCGTCGGTAACTTCCATTTCGGTAAGTCCGAACTTTTCTTCGATCTCCTGAGCTACCGTAGTTTTTGTATCGTGGAATGCGGGCAAGCAGTGCATGAAAATTGCATTGTCTGCAGCGTTTGCCATAACCTTGGCATTTACCTGGTAGGGAGAAAGCTCCTTGATACGCTGCTCCCACAAGCTGGCAGGCTCACCCATAGAAACCCAAATATCGGTATAGATGACATGAGCACCCTTGGTGCCTTCTTCGACGTCGCTTGTTACCGTAACCGTGCAATTATTCTCGGCTGCAATAGCACGGCACTTCTCAACCAATTCGCTATCAGGCGCATCGGCATCAGGGCAACAGGCAACATAATTCATGCCCAGCTTCGCGCAGCCAACCATCAGAGAATTTGCAACGTTGTTTTTCGCATCGCCCATAAACACCACAGTGAGACCACGAACATCGCCGAAATTCTCTCGAATGGTCAATGCATCAGCGATGAACTGTGTTGGGTGGGCTTCGGTGGTCAAACCATTCCAAACAGGAACGCCTGCGTATTCAGCCAGCGTTTCAACAATTTCCTGGCCATAGCCGCGGTATTCGATACCATCAAACATGCGGCCAAGAACGCGAGCAGTATCTTCGATAGATTCCTTGTTGCCCATTTGCGAACCAGCAGGATCAAGATACGTCACGCCCATGCCCAGATCATGACCCGCAATCTCGAACGAGCATCGGGTTCGCGTGGAAGTCTTTTCGAACAGAAGGACGATATTCTTGCCCTCGAGTTCCTTGTGCAACACGCCAGCATGTTTCTTTTCCTTCAAATCCTGCGCAAGATCAACAAGCGACACAATTTCCTCGGAAGAGAAATCGAGCAGTTTCAGAAAATGACGCCCTGAAAGCGATTGAGTCATACGTTCCTCCTGAAGTTGTAGCCAGACGAACTGGCGCGACCGATGTCCGCGTACCGAAGCATGCGGACACCCTATTATCGCACTACTACTCCCCTTCGGCGATATTCACTCCTTTGTGATTACCCGTAATGGCATATTCGGCCCACTCTGCAATATTGACCGCATGATCGCCGATACGTTCAAGGTATTTTGCAATCATCAAAACATCGAGCGCATAGGTTTCATCGGGTTCATGCTCTATGATATGACGCGTAATGCTCCGCTTCGCCTCTTCAAACAGAGCGTTAACCTCCTTATCGCCCTCAACGCACAACTGAGCCTTATCTAAGTCGAGGTCAACATAGGCTTGAATTGCAGAATCCAGCTGATCGTAATCAGCTTGAGCCATAGCAGCGAGCATCGGAAATAAAGAAAGATCGGCATCCTCTGAAAGCGTGGTGGCAATCTCACAGATCTCAGCCGCCTGATCGCCGATACGTTCAAGATCGGTGATCAATTTCAAAGCGGCGGTAACCGAGCGAAGGTCCGAGGCAACTGGCTGCTCGCGAAGAAGAAGGCGTAGACACAAGGATTCGATCTCACGTTCTTTCCCATCAATCAAGGAATCGTTGCTCGCTACCAAATACGCTTTTGTAGCGCTCGCTTGACGAACAGCATCAAATGAACCCTCTATGGCCTCTTTTGAAAATTCCGCCATTTCAATAACATCGGAACGAAGCTGATGAAGTTCTTCATCGAATATCGGACGTGCCATACTAGCCAAACCTCCCTGTAATATAGTCTTCGGTCCTCTTATCACGAGGATTCGAAAACATCGTCTGAGTTGGAGCGCACTCAACCATGTTCCCAAGCAAGAAAAAAGCAGTGGTATCTGAAATTCGAGCGGCCTGCTGCATGTTGTGGGTAACGATAATGATGGTGTAGTTCTTTTTTAGTTCACCAACCAACTCTTCGATTTTTGAAGTAGAAATTGGGTCAAGAGCACTTGTCGGCTCGTCCATCAGCAATACTTCCGGATTTACCGCCAAAGCGCGAGCTATACACAAACGCTGCTGCTGACCGCCGGAAAGCCCTAAAGCATTCCTCTTCAAACGATCCTTTAACTCATCGAAAATCGCCGCTTTACGCAAGGAGTCCTCGACAATGTCGTCAAGGTCCGACTTTTTCTTAATGCCATGAGTACGCGGACCGAATGCTATGTTGTCGTAAATCGACATGGGAAAGGGGTTCGCTTTCTGGAAAACCATGCCAACCTTCTTGCGAAGCACATTCACATCGTAGCCAGAATAAATATCATCACCATCAAGAGTGATGCGTCCCGTTATCTTGCATCCCTCAACCAAATCATTCATACGATTGAGAGATTTAAGAAGCGTTGATTTGCCGCACCCGGAAGGGCCGATCATAGCGGTTACCCGATGCTCAGCGAATGAGATGTTGATATCCGTTAAAGCCTGGTAATCACCGTAGAACAAATCCATATGCGAAACATCCATTTTCGCAGGGCTATTCATCAGTCATTCCTCCTTTGCCGATTCGTTTTGCAACTGCAGAGGTTGCAAGGTTGATAAGCAGCACAAAAATAAGAAGCAGTACTGCCGTTGCATAAGTTGCATCGATATGCAGGCCTTCACTTGCCAAAAGGTACATATGGACAGCAAGGGTTCGAGTCGAACTAAACATCGAAACTGGCACTGCAGCAATCGATCCTGCCGTATAGATCAATGCGGCAGACTCACCCACGGTTCGCCCAATTGCCAAAATAATGCCGCCGAGTATTCCAGGGATAGCGGAAGGAAGCACGATGCGAAATACCGTGCGAAAACGACCAGCACCCAAGCCGAATGATCCCTCGCGATATAGATCCGGCACAGCTGCCAATGCTTCCTGGGTTGCCCGCATAATGATGGGGAACGTCATGATTGCCATAGTGCAAACTCCCGCTAACAACGAAAGACCCCACTGCAGGTAATAAACGAAAAATAGTAAACCGAACAGGCCATATACAATCGAAGGAATGCCTGAAAGTGTTTCAGTAGCCAGTGCAACAACTCGCACGAACCAGTTACCCTTATCGGTGTATTCATTTAAGAAAATGGCGGCACCTATGCCGAAAACCGATGAGCACGAAACCGAAAGAACAATAACTATCAGGGTGTTAAACAATGCGGGCATGAATGAGCAATTATCCGAGTTGTACGTAAGCTCAAACATCTCTGGTTTAATCTGGGGAACTCCCATCACCAAAATGTAGCCAATAATGAAGCACACTGCCAAAACCGTCAAAACCGTACTGATATAAACCAATGCACGAAACACCCATGAAGAAGGCCTAGCTGGCTTTGTGCGCGTTAGAATCGAATTGTTAGCCATTGCTTCCCTTCCGCTTCAACGCCGAGAATACAAAGTTAATGATCAGAATGAACACGAACAGCACACAAGCCGTGCCAATTAGTGCGCCTCGATGCAGATCAGCCGCATAGCCCATCTCAAGTACGATATTGGCGGTCATGGTGCGAACGCCATCGGTAATCGCGCTGGGCATTTTCACCTGATTGCCGGCAATCATGATGACCGCCATCGTTTCGCCGATAGCACGACCAATCGCCAAAATAACCGAAGCAAGAATGCCGGAAACAGCTGCAGGGAGCACGACGCGCATAACACTTCGTTCATGGTCAGCACCTAAAGCCAAAGCCCCCTCGTAATAGCTCTGAGGAACAGCCCTTAAGGCAGATTCCGAAAGAGTGATAATGGTAGGAAGAATCATCACGCCAAGTACGAGCGAAGCACACAAGATAGATTGGCCCGTTCCTCCAATATTGCTCCTGATAAACGGGACAAGGACAACCAGGCCGAAAAAGCCGTACACAACCGAAGGAATGCCGGCCAAAAGCTGCACTCCGTTTTTAGCGATACTCGCCACGCGGTCGCTACCAAAACATGCGAGGAACACTGCACACAGGATGCCCAGTGGAACTCCGATCACTAACGCACCTGCCATAACATAGAGGCTCCCGAGCACCATTACGCCAATACCGTAAACATCGCTTGAAGGCTGCCAGGTAGTTCCAAACAAAAAATTAATTAAGCCTATTTCAGCAATAGCCGGAATGCCGTTGCCGAATATGAAGATGCAGATTACCAAAACTGCAGCCACCGAAATGGCTGCAGCAAAGGCAAAGAGCATCTTGGCAATGAGCTCTTTAGCTTGGGTCATCGATTAGCCGATCTCGCTCCACTTGGAAACTTCACCAGTAAAGATCTGCTTAACCTGATCGGCGGTAAGGCCATCAACCTTGTTGTCGTTGTTCACGATGACGGCAATACCATCGGTCGCAATAACGGTAGCAGTTGCACCCTGCTCCTTCTCGGAATCTTTCAGATCGCGGGAGGCCATACCAAGATCGCAAGCACCCTCGATTGCGGAAGTAACACCTGTGGTGGAATCTGACTGGTTAACCTCAACGGTAACATTGGGGTTCAGAGCCTTATAAGCTTCTGCAAGCTTTTCCATGACAGGGGTCACAGAAGAAGAACCGGCGATGGTGACTTTGCCGGAAAGACCACTGGCAGCATAGGACCCTGATGCATCCATTGGGATATAGCCCTCTTCCTCAACGACCTTCTGACCATCCGAGCTCAAGACAAATTCCATGAAGTCTTGGGCAACAGGAGAAAGCTCTTTACCGTCGTTGGTAACAACGTTGAATGGACGAGAGACCTTATACGAACCACTTTTTACATTTTCAGCGGTAGCCTCAGCGCCATCAATTTTTACCGCCTTAACGGTATCGTCAAGAGAGCCCAGTGAGATATAGCCAATAGCATCAGCATCGTTTGCAACCGTGGTCTTCATGACAGCCGTGGAGTTGGTAATTGCAGCAGAAGAAGTGGTCCTGTCAACCTTTTTGCCGCTATCGTCCTTTTCCTCAATGCCGAAAAGCTCAATAAACGCCCCTCGCGTACCGGATCCGTCTTCACGGGATGTTACGTTGATGGACGCATCGTTAGACTCACTCTTGGAATCATTGTTATTACCGCTGCAACCAACCAGCAATCCGCACAAAGCAGCGAAGCAGAGCGCAAACGCACCAATCAGAACCTTGTTCCTTACCGTACTCACTTTCAAGTTCCTTCTTTCTCTTGGGTAACGATGCCCTCGTAAACGAAAACATCAGATTGCATGACCAATAGTGGCCAAAACCCGATTGCCTTTGGTTACACAGACTTGAAAGCAAGTAAGCAGTTAGTTAACTGAAAAGCTATTGAAAAAAAGTTGTTAAACAAGGGAACACACACTGCATTTGCCACGATAATTTAACAATACGAGGAAAGGAACATGTGTTGACTACCATCTTGCTTATTGAGGACGATCCTACCATTCGCCTTACTACTGAGTTTTCCCTAACCAAGCACGGATACGCGGTGAGCTCATGCGAAGATGGTCAGTCGGGTTTCGAAACAGCACTCTCAATTGAACCCGACTTAGTTCTATTAGATGTAATGCTTCCAGGAATGAACGGATTTGAGGTTGCGCACAACTTACGAAACGAAGGCTTCAAATCCCCTATTCTCATGCTTACCGCACTCGATTCAGACGAAGACAAGATCAAAGGCCTCGATGCTGGTGCGGACGACTATGTAACTAAACCCTTTTCTACAGACGTTCTTCTTGCACGTATTCGAGCGAATCTTCGCCGAACCGAGCTAGACGGAGTAAACACCTCAACACCTCAAACGTTCGGCGATCTTACTCTTGATATGGAAAACAGCTCGGCCAGCATCAACGGCACAACGCTAAAGCTCCGCAGCAAAGAGCTTCAACTCCTCTTCGCGCTGGCGGAACGCGAAGGGATGCTCTGTCGTCGCACCTGGCTGACTCAAAAAGTATGGAAAGAAGACTACCTCAGCACCTCTCGCACCATCGACGTTCATATACGTCGGCTTCGTTCGGTTCTTAACGAGTACAGCGACTACCGCTTCATCCATACCGTGCATGGCATGGGTTACCGCTTTGAGCCGATCAAGAAAACGCAAGAATAATGCGCGGCGCTCGATTACAGGGGAAACGGACAAACGATTCCCCTACAAAACGCTGGCAAAAGCGCTTTGCCGTCGTGTATCTCATCGTTGCAATCGTATTTGCCACATGCTTTGCCACGTTTGCCCTTAACCCGATTAACAGCAAAGTTGTAGAGCGACAGACCTCAAACCTCATCTCAACCGCTCAAGCAGAAGCGAATGCTCTTGAGTACGTCGATGACGCTCAAGAGTTTACAAAGATTGCAGCCGAGGGATCAGATTTGCGTATTACGCTCATCGCGCAAGATGGCACAGTAATAGCCGATTCCGAGGTTGATCCCGCAACACTCGAAAATCACCTAGGCAGAGAAGAAGTTGATTGTGCGCTTCAGGGCAAAAACGGAGAAGCCCAGCGCTTAAGCTCCACTGACGACACCAGCAGACTTTACGTTGCTGTTCCGGCAACGTACCAAGGCGAACGGACAGCCTTGCGCATCAGTGAGCCATCTACCGTCATCACAACAGCTGCCGACGCAACACGTAACACCGCCCTCATCATATGCGGGCTTGGAATCATCGCCTTTGTTGCCATTGCCCTATTCACCTATCGTGAATCAAAGGCCCCTTTAAAGAAGTTCGATCAGGTTAGATCTGATTTTGTGGCAAACGCGAGCCATGAACTGAAAACCCCTGTTGCAGGCATTCGATTGCTGTCCGAAGCAATCCGCGACGCATCTGACGTAGGCGACGAGAAGAGTCTTCATCTATTCATTGACCGCTTAGACAACGAAGCGGAACGACTTCAACGCCTAGTAATCGACCTGCTAGATTTATCCCGCCTCGAGGAGCAGCAGAACTCAGACCGCACGCCTCGTGCCGACTTGCATAGCACACTGACTACAAGCTACCTTGCGCATAAAGGAGAGGCGGAAGACAAAGGCATTGATCTCGTGTTAGACGATCGCTCTACCCCAAACGACAACTGCTACACCAATATGGAGCCTTCAGATGCGTCTCTGATTTTTGACAACCTCATAGAAAACGCAATTATGTATACCGACGAGGGAAGCATCCTTGTTTCTCTTGAGCCAAGAGCGCATGAAACGGTAATTTCGGTAAAAGACACCGGGATCGGCATCCCTCAAGCAGATCAATCGCGCATTTTTGAGCGTTTTTATCGCGTGAACAAAGCGCGAAGCCGCGAAGTCGGCGGAACCGGATTGGGCTTATCCTTGGTACGTCACGCTATAGAACGCGGTAATGGCTCGATTGAAGTAGATAGCACAGTTGGCCAAGGCACCGAATTCACTGTCCACCTGCCAAAATCAAAACAGGAATAATGCCTCATTGACACCTGAGGTGACAGGGCCCCGAGCGAGCACAAACCGCCCCTGCATCTTCGGCGCAAGAAGAAAGGGGCGGTTCAAGTGTCTGGGTTTCTGCCCCTTCGCGCATATCGCGGAATACTGTTGGCAATGCCAACTGGAACTGTTTTGCGCTAGCTTTCCTATCAACTCTATAAAATAGAGATCTGCAAAGGGGATTTTAGAGTTTAACCCTAGAAATACCTGCTTGGCGGAAAGTAAATTCGCACTTTCCCATACAAAACAAAACGACCAAGAACAATGTCCTTGGTCGCAATATAATCTGGAGCGGGTGACGGGAATCGAACCCGCCTCATCAGCTTGGAAGGCTGAGGTTCTACCAATGAACTACACCCGCAAAAATGGTCGGGATGACAGGATTCGAACCTGCGACATCCTGCTCCCAAAGCAGGCGCGCTACCAAACTGCGCCACATCCCGAACGCAACGGTTAGTAAGTATACCAGAACTAATCGCTTGGGTGTAGCTTCTTTCTTAATTCTCGCAAAGCATTTCCACGATGAGATATCGCATTCTTCTGACTCTGGGTGAGCTCCGCCATTGTCACATCGCCATCATAAGCGTCTGGGAAAAACAGAGGATCGTACCCGAAGCCGCGTTCCCCACGCTCGACAAAACCGATACGCCCCTCCACAAAGCCCTCTGCGACCGTTTCGATGCCATCCTCGTCAATGAACACCAACACGCTTGCAAAGCGAGCCGTACGTTTATCAAGCGGCACAGCATCAAGCTCTTGCAACAACTTGGCATTGTTAGCACTATCGTCCCCGTCGACACCGCTATAACGAGACGAATACACTCCCGGAGCCCCATCAAGAGCATCAACGATAAGCCCAGAATCATCCGCCAACACTGCAGTGCCCGCTAGCTCATGCGCAGCACGGGCTTTGATACGCGCATTCTCAAGAAACGTAGTGCCAGATTCCTCGGGATCGGACACCAAGCCCGCGTCCTTAAGACTCTTAAATACCCAGCCCTCAAAATCAAGGGCGGTTTCAATTTCTTCGACCTTATGAGCGTTATTAGTTGCAATAACAACAGTCCTTGTCATAGGAGCCTCCATTTCAATAAAGAGCTACAAAATAATATGCTCAACGGAACCGAGCGGCATGCGCAGCACTCGCTCGCCAAACGAACAAAAATCATCAAGATTATCAGACGATGTCGCAAAACGACGAACAGCAACATTTCCTGGCTTAACCAGCGATTCCTGCCTTGCAAGCAAATCTGCGCAATCAAGAGAAACCTCAGTGGCCGAAGAGATGAGTTTTACCTGAGATCCAACAACCCCTCCGATAAGTGCTTTCAACAGTGGAAAATGGGTGCATCCCAGAACCAACGTATCAATATCGCAACGACGTAAAGGGTCAAGATAGTCTTGAGCAATCTCCTGGAACGCGGGACGAATGAATACCTTAGATGCAAGTGAAGTGTAGCTTTCGATAGGACCCTTCGCCATCTGAATGCCAAGTTCCGCAATCTCAACGAAGCGAGGCGTCGCAGTAGAGAAAACGGTAATGCCCGCATCGATATTGCGAATGGCACGGGTATACACATCGGAATCGACGGTACCTTGAGTAGCTATGACACCAACACGGCGATTATGGGTTGCTCGAGCAGCTGCACGAGCACCAGGTTCAACTACACCGATAATAGGCACGTCAAATGCCTTCTGAGCGGCTTCCAAGCCTGCTGCCGTGGCGGTATTACACGCAATGACAATCATTTTTACGTTCTGGCTTATTAACCAAGAACAAATGTTGAGAACGAACGTACGAACCTCTTCGGGATCACGTGGGCCATACGGGCAATGAGCAGTGTCCCCGTAATAAATAATATTTTCCTCCGGCAGACGTTTAACCAATTCACGAGCTACCGTCAAACCGCCGAAGCCGGAATCGAACACTCCAATAGGTCGGTTATCAAAATCCACAAAGCACTCCTTTAACGGCATATGAAACATGCCCTCCATCAAGCATAGCGCCTTGAAGAGATCCCAGAACGGTCTATAGGCAATCCCAAAAAGTACGCATAACAGGGAGCAAAACAGCCGCGAAGTTACTACGAGTTGCGAGAAATTTAGCATCCTGGCGCCCAGGCGCGAAAACAACCAAAAGTAGCAAAGCAAAACATCGTAAGAATCGAACAAAGAAAAAGGTCATCGCAGAACCTTCTGCAATGACCTGATGTTATCGTGGCGCGCCCAGTAGGATTCGAACCTACGACCTTCGGATTAGAAGTCCGCTGCTCTATCCAGCTGAGCTATGGGCGCACAGTCAAATAATTATAACTCACTTGGCCAAAACAAAGAAGCCGCCCTAAAGGCGGCTTCTCGAACATTAATTATGCGTAACGATACATACGCCCTTATTCAAGTTCTGATAGAACCACTGCGCATCACCAGAAGAGAGATTTACGCACCCATGGCTGCCATTGGTTTGATAACGAGTACCACCGAAAGAGGATTGCCAAGTTGCATCATGGAGGCCAATCGAATTACCGATGAAAGGCATCCAGTACGTAACCTTCGTTTCGTAATCCTTCTCCCCATTCGGCTTGTAGCCAATCAAAGTACAAGGGCTTTGCTTATTGTTCAGATAATACACACCGGTGGGTGTGCTACGACCCTTGACAGGTTTGCCCGTAACCACACCGCAGGAATGAAGCAAATTGCCGCTTGCGTCGTAATAACGAGCCGTTTGCTCAGAGATATCAACATCCACATAGGCACCCCAGTCACGAGCGCCAGCGCCATTGTAGGTATCGCCAGATTGGCTGCAGGGAATGTCAACCGAAGTTGCACCGCCGGCAACAAGGGCGTCATAGACCTCTTGGGAAAGCGAATTGGTATCAACCTTCCAGCCATAGGTACCACCCGAAACGGTGCAAACCTTACCATCTTCGCGCGTCCAAGTTCGCGTGGTACCAACAGTATTCATACCTTCAGCTTTTTCATCGACCCAAGAAGCAACGCCGTCCTGGCCGATGCTCAAGGAATAATCTTCAGGGCTGATAGAAAGCCAGCCGGCAAACGTTGCTTTATCAATGGTGGCAGCCTTAACTGAGCCGTTAAGCATCAGCGAAAATGAGTCCGGGAACAGATCGTTTGCGCGCTGCACAGCATCCATCACGCGTGAATCGGAGCTCAGAACCTTAGGTTTAATCAGGTCATCTTCGGTCAGCTCGCAATTAGTGCGCATTGCTTTGATGCATTCGCCAGCTTTAGCGCAAACTGCATCTGCATCAAGCTGAGTACCATATACTTCGGGCTTCAGAACAAAGGCATCCACCGATTCACTGTAGGTAACCGTAGCATCCGCCGAAGGATTCTTGCCTTCGTTAAAAGCATTGATCTGCTCTTCGATAACCGAATCGAGAGCACCCTCTTCATAGTTGGCTACAACGATATCGGAAACGTCATGCTGGCGGAAAATCTCAACAAACCACAGAGGCACATCCTGTCGCTTGGCGGCGTCTTCGGCAATCTGATGAGCGTCAATGTCGATAGCGGTTTCACCTGGTTGGAACGAGTAAGAAAAACCCTGGCCAGAGATGGTAAGCGCATATGAATCAGCCTGGTTCTGAATCTTTTCAGCCAAAACATCGCTAGGCTGCATTGAGAGATCTTCATCATTCAGATTGGTGTTAGGGAAGAAATGGCTCGAAAAGTACAGGAAGCCAGCCCCATACACCACGAGCAAAGCAGCGACAACAGAAACAGCCGCAATAATGAATGGCTTCTTGTCTTTCTTCTTTTGAAGCACCGTGCCGTCTACCACGACTTCACCCTGTTGGATCGGGGTATAGCCGCTCGATTCCGAACCATGAGACTGTGCGGCATGCTTGCCCTGATAAGCTTCATTGGGGCCCTGCTTATTGGAGCCTTTCATATAAGAGAATCTCTCCCAAATTCTTCGTTGACTACATCCTGAACAGTGTACAGCTGTTGAAGGCATTATCCAGGAGAAATAACCTGTTCTTTAGGGTTTTTCGGTGGTTGTACCAATTTGGAAATCTGAATTTTATAAACCCAACACAGCGTGTTTATAACCAGCACTCAAATTTGACAATAACCAACCACGTTGCCAAACCGTCATAAATCCCTAATATAAAACCCATCGCTTTTGGGCAGTTGGTTACTGCCCTCATTGAACGAAAGGAACCAAAATGACTCACTCCCTCACCACGAAGAAGGCAGCGATTGCCCTTTTCGCCGGTATTGTGGCCTTCGCACTCGCGGCTCTGGCTCTCACCGGTTGCTCTTCTTCGAACAACAGCAACTCCGATGACAAGAAGATCACCGTTGCAGCTGTTCCTACCCCCCATGCTGAAATCCTGAACAACGCCGTTGCTCCTATCCTTGAAAAGGAAGGCTACACGCTCGAAGTAAAGGAATTCACCGACTACGTTCAGCCCAATGACGTGACCGAAAACGGTGACGTTGATGCTAACTACTTCCAGCACGGCCCCTACCTCGATAACTTCAATCAGGAAAAGGGCACCCATCTTGTTTCCGTAACCGCAATTCACTTTGAGCCCATGGGCATCTACTCCAAGAACATCTCCGATCTCAAGGAGCTGAAGGACGGCGCTAAGGTTGCTGTTCCCAACGATGCAACCAATGAAGCTCGCGCTCTGCTTCTTCTTCAGCAGGAGGGCCTGATCACCCTTAAGGATGGCGTTGGCGTAACCGCTACCGTAAACGATATCGTTTCCAACCCCAAGAACCTCACCTTCAACGAACTTGAAGCTGCAAACGTCCCCAACGTTGTAGATGACGTTGACATCGCAATCATCAATGGCAATTATGCTATCGCTGCTGGCTTCAAGGTAAACACCGATGCACTTGCTGTTGAAAGCGCCGATTCCGAGGCCGCTAAGACCTATGCCAACCTGCTCGTCGTTAAAGACGGCAACCAGGACTCCGACAAAATCAAGGCTCTCGCTGAGGCACTGAACTCCGACGAAGTTCGCGATTACATCAATAACACCTATGAAGGTGCTGTAGTACCGGTTTTCTAAATCGAATACAGTCCTAAAAATAGAACCCCTGATTTGATCAGGGGTTCTATTTTTGCGGGAAACAAGGGTTGCTGCACTTAAAGCATGCTCAATGACCTAAATCTAGGATCGGACTGCGAAACCTACTTATTCTCAATCTGCGTAATGTTTTTCACTTCAATCGAAATCAGGCCGTTAGGCATGCTTGCAAATTCGATGAACTCGGGATTGTGAGCATACTCAGACGGAAATGTGATTTCTATGCCAGTATCGGTTCGAATCTTGTGATTGCGAGTAATACGTTCAGCAGCCTTTTTATCAACGCGAACACGCTCTGGAATATTCTCTTCTGCCGCCGTCTCAACAAAACGCTCTTGCAATGGCTCGTCCTCAAAAACCTCAGCGGCAAGCTCGTGAGGAGCAACGCCCCTACCCTCTTCAGCAGCTTCCGAAACATATGCCTTGGCGCGAGTAAGAGCGACAGTAGCGTTAGCACCGTATTCTTCAGCAACTTCTTCCACGATAGCGGTGATTTCATCAATAACTTCTTTGCTGGATGCCTCCATTGAACATTGAAGCAAGCCATCGGGAATCAGATAGCGATCTTCTCCGGCAATAGTGCGTTTCTTATCCTGGAAAGCAACTTCCAAAGATCGGGAATCGATGATCGCGAAAGAGGCTATTTTTTGCGAAGGATTAGGAAGAATTGCGTGATGGCGCTCAATTGCGTTGCTCGGCTCGCCGTTTTCGCCATAACCTACTGAGTGCATAAATGCTTGACGGCTTTCCAGCATAAAAATACCGAAGTAGCGATTTACGCGGCCCTCGAAAGAAGCTTCAATTTCGGCGTCATCGGCGCTTCCGCCTTCAAGTTTGGTTTCTTCTTCAAAATCGACAACGAGCAAATCGGTAGATTCCGCTTTGCCCATACGTCCGAGCTCGCTTGAAATGAATTCGGCGATTTGCACGGAAAGATCGATAAACCCCCGCTCGCCACGAAAATAGGCACGCAATTCAGGAGCAAATGAACTGTCAACGGAGAATTCCCCGCGTTTATTGTCGATATGAGTAAGCCCTTTGCGCACATGCTTAGTGATGTACTGCTTGACTTGTTTGCTTTCAAGGTCAAGCTCGGCGCGCGAAAAGATATTCACGCAGGAAGTAAAATCGAATACGTGCAGAATTGCATGATTGATGCGAAGCATACCGTTCCTTTCGAAAATAGCGCAACAAACGATACCACGAAATAACGAAAGATGAGGCCATCACAACGCAAAGCTTAAGGAGCGAAGCAAGCTTAGGCAAAAACGCCCGAAAGGGCGCTAACAAAGCCCTGGCATTGGCCAAAACAGCGAGCGCCGCTCTGATGAGTGCGGATAGCGTGAGCAAACATGCCAGTGACATGTTTGGTTCCAAACTATGCGTCCGAGCGGACGCGTTCTGCACAGCCTTGCTGAGCAGAACCTCCTGCGTGCTTCGCACGTCCAGCCTGCTTGGAGCGCTAGCCGTACCATCAGAGCGGCGCGAAGCGTCATAACGTTTCATACGAAAAAGGGCTTGCCTACGGCAAGCCCTAAAGAATGTGGTGGAGCCGAGGGGGAAGCAGTCGAACTCGACGGCTTCCCCTTTAACAAAAGGGGATTCGTCGGTCCAATACTCATCCAGCGAGAACCAGTCCCGCCACGTGATTTCCTGCTTGTCGTCCTCGGAGAACCACATGCTCACGACGAGCTTGTCGTCGTACAGGTAGACCTTGTCCACGAAATACTCGAAGACCTGGTCTCTAATCTCCGGGTCGTTCACGTCGGCGTGCAGGAACTTGTCGAAGTACGCCTGGATGCTGTGCCTGTCCTCGCACAGCGACACGCGGACGTTTTCCGTCCCTATGGCATCGTTCAGGGCGCTCTTCTGCTCCTCGAGCTGCGTGAGACGTTGTGTCACCGTATCGCTGACCACGCCCTTCTCGATGACCTTCACGAGGTTCGCGAGGCTCTTCTCCACTTCCCTGCGCTTCGCCTCCAGCGCCTCGAGATACGCGGTGTCGTCGTGGCCCTTCTCGTAATACTCCGCCGCATCCAGGGCGAGCGCCGTCACGTTCTCCTCGTCGTCGACGATGTTGTGCAGGGCGAACAGCACCATGTCCTCCAAGTCCCGCTTGCGGGCCTTGTGCAGGTGGCACTCCTTCCTGCGCTGGGCGGAGCAATAGTAGTAGTAATACTTCCGCCCGGTCTTGCTCGTACCGGACACGCCCTGCATGGTGCTCCCGCACTCACCGCAATAGAGCTTGCCCGTGAGCCAGTAGCGCGGAGCCTCGGCGTCGTCCATGCCGTGCGCCCGCTGGGAACCCTTGCGCTTGTTCTCGGCGAACCGCCTTTGCGCGCGGTCGAACGTCGCCTCGTCGACGAGGACGGGCATTCCGCCGGCGACCGTGATGTCGCCGTGGCGGTACTCGCCGATGTAGGCGCGGTTCTTGAGCATCTTGTTCAGCATGTTCA
The DNA here is from genome assembly GCA_965147435.1 of uncultured Eggerthella sp. Lineage (GTDB taxonomy): Bacteria > Actinomycetota > Coriobacteriia > Coriobacteriales > Eggerthellaceae > Anaerotardibacter. The sequence goes on from CBCTKC010000002.1 coordinate 318,893, forward strand.
CGCTGAACTTCGCGTTCCTCGGCGTGCGCAGGCCCTGCGCGTTCATCTCCTCGGCAATGGCCTTCAGCGGTTTGCCCGATGCGTATTCCCTAAACGCCCACTGCACGAACGGCGCCGTGTTCGGGTCCGGGATGTACTTCTTCGTGGACCTGTCCACGTCGTAGCCGAACAGCTTGTGGCCGTTGTACAGGGCGTGCTGCGCGTTGTAGTCCATGCCGCGCTGGATGTTCTGCGACAGCTGGCGGCTGTAATACTCCGCCATGGCCTCCATCAGCCCCTCGATGAGGACGCCTTCGGGTCCCTCCGTCGGGATATGTTCGGCCAACAGGTGAATCTCGCATCCCGCGTCGCGGATTTTCTTCTTCGCCATCGCCAGAACGTACTTGTCGCGTCCCAGACGGTCGGTCTTCCACATGATGAGGGTATGGGGACGGATTTTTGCGACCTCCGACAGCATCATCTGGAACCCGGGTCGTGCGTCCGTGGTGCCGGATATCGCCGCGTCCTCATACTCCTGCACGATTTTGAAGCCGTGCGCATCCGCCCAGTCGTGGGCAAGTTCGCGCTGCTGGTCGATGCTCGCCTCGTTCTGCGAGTGGGACGAGAAGCGATAGTACGCTATCGCAAGGTTGTTGTCGTTCGGCGCAAATTTCTTCTTACGTGCCATAGGTTTACCACCCCCTCCCGTAATTTCTGCTTATAGGCTTTCACGTTAGTTTCACCTATATGATGAATTGCGTAAATACGCATTTAATTCTAAAGCCCGCCGTCCAAAAGGGCGACGGGCTGAAACTAGGAACTAAGCAAGTTATTCGTTCCAGATAGAGCGTGCGGTTTGTCGTCGTCGTTAATGGAGAGAATCACATCGTTCCAAATACGCAATACGTTTTGGTCAAAGATATATTGGACTGAACGCATAATTCGAGACGGCTCGTACATCGACCTGTCCAAAACAACTTGTGGAAGCATGGCAAGGTCCCACTTCTTGTTCACATTGCGGGAAAGAATCGGAAGTCTTTCTTCTTTAGCCAAAGACGAATAACGCGTAAGCATAGAGACACCGCCGGTCAGCTGCGGTGGAAACGGAGATGTTTCGAGCAACGACTCCATATTATTGAAAACCAGCTTGTCAGTCATATCCATAGCAAAGTATGGGGTTACCTTTCCGTCAAATGGATTCAAGTATACGTGATTGAACCAATCTATATCCACGATGCAACCATGAACTGTGCCCGTTCCACCGATTGCGCTCACCTCGTCAGAAATCATAGAAAGGGCTTTCCGATACGGAGCAAACGCGCAGCGTACTTTTCGGACGTACTCGGGAAGATTATCGAAGTAGTAGTCGATATCATTGTCGAGCTTATGCCGCCTGCCACCCTCCAGAAGGCACAACCCGTTTGCACTTTCGAGCACGAACATATAGACCCCATCATGCTTCAGAGCATATAAATCACCGGGATATTTCATGCTCTGCATCATGATGCCTTGGCAGCGATTAAACTCAACATACTGCTCACGTGTAATCAGGTGAATACCGTCAGGAAAATCCTTAAACGGGTCGTATTTATGAACATCAATCGTAAAGCTGTTAAGACGCCAAGGCTTAGGTCGGTAACCGACCTGATTGTCGGAAAAAACCGCAGTACCGTCACGTTGCAGCAAGAACGTGTTCTGATGAGTGTGACCGCTTACATAAATCCACTTAGGATTGTATCGGGCATCAGACCAATCTGCCATCTGCGTATGAGTTAGCACGATTACCCGAAGGTTTTCTGCACTCGCCAGAACCTTCTCGTACACCGCACGAAAACGCTTTGCCCTCGCGATGTCTTCTTCTGCCGAAACTGTTGCACGGTATAATCCCATCTCAGCGTTATAGACCGGATTTAATCCAGAAAATCCTATTCCGCCAAGTACGAGGAACGTTGAGTTGGCGCATGCTTCGGCAAGCTCCTCAACGCTTGCGTTAAGAATTGTCTTCTCATCCAATATCTCGCTACGAAGTCCCTTGTAAACAATGAGCAGTTCATTCTCCAGCAGCGTTACTCGACGAGGCATCGCTTGTCGATAATCGGTAACGATTTCATCAATCGGTCGCGCAGGTTTAAGCCCTGTCGGGTCGCCATCCCATAACTCGTGGTTTCCCAGAACAGAAATAATCTTTCCTTGCCAGCCATCGAACGAATCGAGCTGCTTGTAAAAAAGTGATTCTAACTCAACACTATCCGCCACATCGCCGCCAATAAGCAAGGTGTTATAAGTGCTCGGCACAGACGCTAAGAGTTCCGCAATCTTTCCATTGATGCGACGCTGTATTTCAGGCAAAGACAGCTTTACGATATCGGAAGGCCGTTTTACGAGCTGATGCTCAAGATGGATGTCGGTTATATAGTAAATAACATCAACAGAACCATCAGCGACAGATAAATCATAGGCATGCGCTTCCTCTGCGCCCGAAACTATCTGCGTGCCTTTATCAGTAGAGACAGGCGTTTCAAGAGCAATTGGCTCATACTTTATGAAGGCGTCTGACCGAAACTCCCTTTCCAGTTTCTTGCGAATGTCTTCAGGAAACCTTTCGATGGGAATAGAAGGGTCCCTCCGCAAAGCATCACGACAAAGTTTTGTCGTCAACAAAGATGCAGGAATAACCAAAATCGCCCACGGATTAGATTTGAGTGCATAATCCACCAGTTTTTTATCGAGTTGGGGTATGTATCGCAAATTCATGGGGTCCCTCTCAACCATTTCAAAGCAAAGGTCGCGAGAAACAAATTCAGCAGGCGCGTACTGCAAACTCTTAGGGTAAAGTCGAGCGGATAAGGCGACAAGCTCTTCCGACATACATTTTTTGGGAACAAGCGACAATACCGAGCGATAGCTATAGTAGTCACTCGGAGTCGACTCAATAGCCACCTTGGCAAGCTCTTTTGTTATCAAGCGTTTCGGAACATATTCGAGCGCATACCCATTCGCCTTCACAGCCGCCTCGCAAAGAGTCTTGCCTTCTTTTCCACGCAAGTAGCATTTAGGCACAAACGAAAGAGCCCGTTCTTCTAAGTTATTGTGCACATTGCACACAGCGGTGAGACATATCTCATAGCCCTTATCTCCGAACAATATCTGCTTAGGGACATATCTCAAAGCACCGCCGTCGCTTTGTACAGCTGCCAGACACATAGCTATATCCCGATATTGTTCGGGCACGTACTTCAAATTCAAGCCGTTCTTGCTCACCGCAATCTCACACACTTCGCGCGTAAGATACTTTTTTGCAATAACTTTGAGAATCGTATATGCAGGATGGTTGACGCTGAAGCCATTAACGGCTTCATCAACCATCTCCTTCGTCTGTGCTAGCTTTCCAAGCTCTTCCAAATGGAGATACCAGTAAAACGGGTCGTCCTTACCCATTACCTCTGATTTTCTCTCCAAGCGCTCTATCAGTCCCGATGAACGAACAGCAAGACCATCTTCCATGTCTCGTCACCCCCTCTCTTAATCTTTTCGAACGTGCTCCTGAATCCACTCGTGGATGATTGCGGCAATCGTCGTCTCGCGCTCCGCAGCCATCATCTTCAGCGCCTTCTTGTCGCTCACCGTGAGCGACAGCGAGAGCGTCGTGCGCTTCTCGTCCGCCACCGCATCAGCGGAGACGGCCTTCTCTATCTTCTTCTGCTCGGCCTCGCGGTCGGCAGCGTATTTCTCGAACATGTTCGCCATTGCTCGACCTCCTTTAATCATTTACATATTTGTACAATTATACATCATAGGGACGCATTTGTCCAGAGGGACAGCACCTATGACCTGCGCTTTTACAGCTCGGGATACTTATTGCGAATAAGAACACGGCCATACGGAACCTTTGCTTTCCCAGCAAGGTCAATCAGCGCCAGACCAATCATGTTTTCCGAATAATGACCAGTTCCGCCTTGCGCACGATATGCTTCCATAAACTCTTTTCCAAGCGGTTTGCCGTCAAACAAAGTTCCAATACTCAAGCCCAAAATATCAAACTGGTCAGGACTGTACTTATCCAAGAACGTTATCGGTACTCCCATAACGCCGTCGTAATCAAACGGAATATCCGCAACCTTCGACACCTCGATAGCATCGTAGTTGTCGTACTTTGGATACTCGTCCTCGTGCCCTGCATACTTCTTGACCAGAATCAGCTCTTCATGGCGCTTCTTGATATCAAGATTAGTAAACCAGCAGATGTTCCCGAACTTCTTGACCGTACCGTTGCGTTGTATGAACTCTTTCGGATGCGTGGACCCGAGCCATATGTCGTCATCCTTCAGAAGCGGAAAAAACTCCTTGTATGTAATCGCATTCTGGCTCCCGATTACGATGAACTTCTTCCCGTATTCCATCAGGACGGCCACATACTCGCGAAACAGCGAGAACGGCGGATTTGTCACGACAATGTCCGCCTCATCGAGCAGTGCCAAGCACTCCTCGGAGCGGAAGTCACCGTCACCCTCAAGCCCAGCCAATTCGTTCTCGCCAAGCTCGAACAGGTTACGGACATCCTCCATATCGACGCCGCCGTCCCCGGTCGTGTCACGCACCGTCGTGACGACCGCCTTATAAGGCTTCGCCTTGCCGTCACGGTACTCGGCGACAGCCGACCCCTCATAACACGTCGCAATCAGTTTCTTCAATTCGAGACGGTTGAAGTTCAGCACGAAAAACTTGAAGAAGTTGCTCTCGAACGGGTCGTCGCAGTTGCAGAGCACCGTCTTGTCCTTGAAGTGCTTGCGATAGTGGCGAAGCTCCTTCTCTATGTCCGTCAACTGCGTATAGAACTCATCGTTCTTCGCACGCTTTGCAGCGCCTAAATTGCTGTTATTACCTGCCATTTCATGTCTCCTCTCGTCATCTCGACGGAGGAGCCACGAAAAAAAGAGCGGCAACCGAAGGCACCTACCCCATGGATAGCAGCCTTCGTTCACCGCTCGTCACATGTGTGCGATTTCAGACGCTGTGCCCGTCCCAGACCGACCCGTCACAGCCGGTAGGTTCCTAAGGTCTTACAGGCTTGCCGCTCATGCCTTAACAGGGCTTATACTCGTGAACTCCGTCTATTCAGTTAATCAATTACTCAAATACTCGTTCCTTCGGGAACCCCGCAGCCTCGCGCACCGTGCCCACCAGAGCAAGAGTCGCCTTCGCAGCCTTGCCGCGTCGGTCGAACTCGACCACGGACTTGCCGGCGGCTCCCGCCTGAACGAACGCCTCGGACTGGGGCAGCGTGGCCACCGTCTGGTCGCCCGCCAGACCCTTGAACCACTCCATGAAGTCGCGGGACGCCTTGAAGCGGTTCCACCCGTTCATCACGTAGACAATCTTCGCGCGGCCGTTCTTGAACACCGCCTTGCGCATGCGCATCAGCGGCTCGATGTCCCTCGACGTGGTTCTGGTCGGGATGACCACCACGTCCGCCTCCTTCAGCCAGTCCGACAGCGCCTCCTGCAAGGCCCCCGGCGTGTCCACCACGGCGACCTGCGCACCGTCCGCCTCATGCGTCTTGTGCAACGTGCCGCCCTGCGTGTCCAAGTCGTAGAAGCTCACGGGGATGCCGGAACGCTCGAAGGAAAAGGCAATCTCGTCGGCGACCAAGGACTTGCCAACGCCGCCCTTCTGATTGCATACCAGAATCGTCTTCATATCCTCACCTCGCTATATATTTAATCAATTACGCATTTCCATATTTAATTATACGAGCCGACAAATACGTGTTCAACCGCCACTTTCGGGTCTTTATCTGGGCTTTTGCTGGTCTCCAAACGGGCTTCACGCCCTCGCTTCGCTCCGTCCGCTCCGCCGCGTTTTCCGAATCCGGCTCATAAATGAGCGGACGACGAAAACCCCGATTTTCCGCCCCTTGCGCGTACGTCCATCAACAGCCCTTCTGAAGGTCTCTTCGTAGCCCGCGAGCGGGGACTTGAAAAAGGGAGCAGCTTGACGCTGCTCCCTTATCTTTTCGGCTACTCGCCGAACTGCGTGCCCTTGTCCGCCGACCTCGGCGTCCTCACGCCCACACGCTGCTCGGTCATCTTGTCACGGCGCCGCGCGCGCTCGAACTTCAGATGCTTCTCGCGCTCGTCCTCGTTGGACAGCGCCTTCTCCGCCGCCTTGAGGCGCTTCTCGGCGTCCCACATGCTCTTACGGGACTCGTACACGCGCCTCTCCGCCTCCTCGCGCTGCCTGCGGGCCTCCTCCGCGAGCACCTGCTGAATCATCATGTGCAGCATCATGGCTGTCATGTCGGCCATCATGCGGGACACGGGGTCCTTGGCGTTGCGCCCCGCCTTGGCGAACACGTGCATGCCGGCCAGAAGCCCCGGACACGGGCTTTGCAGGGTGTCGCGTGCCTCCTTGGAGGCATGGAACTCGCGCCTTGCTGCGTCCACGTCCTCGCGCAGCTTCGCCAGCTGTTCGTCCGGGTGATTGCCTGCCTCGACAATCCGCTGATAACGCTCGTCCATGAAGGACTCGCCCTTGTCGCGTGAGCGGTGGATGTGCGCCTTCTGGAGGTCGGACGCCATCTCCGACACGTACGCCCGGTCGAGGTAGTACACGTCGAGGGCGGAATCCGCAGAGGGCTGTTCCTCCGTTTCCGCCGTCTCGGGTGCGTCGGGAAGGACTTCCGGTGCCGGGGCGTCCTGCTCGGGCGCCTCACGCTCGCGCTGCTTCTGGTCGAAGTACGCCTCGATGCCCTCGCGGGTCAGGTCGTCGGCGAGGTTGGAGGCACGGCGCCTTCTCTTGCGCCTGCCCTTGCCGTAGGGGTCGCGGGACTTGTAGCTCCAGCCCACAGTCTCCTCTCCGGTCTTCTCGTCGACCTTGCGGGTCTCGGTCAGCTCGACGCCGCGAACCTTCAGCTCCTCAAGGAACTCCTCCATGTTGCTCGCATGGTCGCGGGCGTCCGCCACGCGGTTGCCCAGAACGCGCTCGAAGGACTCGATGCCGAACTGCCCCTTGCGCTCGGCCCATGTGGTCGGCTCCCTGGCGGGTTCGGGACCCACGACGGTGAACCCCATCTCGCGGCTCAGCCGGTCGTTCTTGCGCTTCACGGTCGCATGGTCGGTGCCGTGCGCGATGGCCGTGCCGGACACCAAGTCATGGTTCGCGATGGTCGCATGGACGTGCACGCAGCCGCCCTCGCCGTCGGTGTGGACCGTGACCCAGCAGGGGGCGTTCGGGGCCACTTCCTTGCACAGGAGGTAGCCGTATTCGCACGCCCGCTGGATGTCCTCGGGGCTGTCCTTTGAAAGCTCTTCGGGGGACCACGAGACGCGCAGCTCGTAGCCCTCGTTCAACCTCGTCCCCTGACTCTGCCTGCGCATGGCGGAGCAGAACCGGATGAAGTCCTCGCGGGTGCCCATGTCGCCCATCTGGGCGGCGATGCGGTTCGTCTTCTCGCGGATATTGCGCGTGCGCTTCTTGCCCTCGCCGAGTTCCGTGTACGACATGCGCCCGCGGACGTTCGGCAGGGGCTGGATGTGCGTCGTCGACATCAGCTTCCACCCCCTCCAGAGAGAATCTTATCGCCACGCTCGCCGTACCAGTAATCGCACAGCTCCTCTAGCTGCTCGGGTACGTCCGGCCACAGCATGGCCATGGCGCGGAACACGTCCTTGCCGAAATCGGTGCGCAGCCCGTCCACCTCACAGGTCAGCTTCGACAGCTCGCCGCGCACCTCCGCAAGACCCGTCTTGCACTCGCCGAGCACGCCCGGGGAGAGCGAACCCGGATGCGACTTGGACTCCGCGTTCAGCGCCCGCGCAATCTGGTTCACGTTGACGCCGATGCACTTCGCCTCGGATGCCATACGCTCCGCGTCGGCGTTCCTCGTCACGACGTACGTCGGTTCAACATCCCCGCCCTGTACCTTCTCCACGCAACTGCGGAGAAATGCGGAGCGGGTCATCTTTTTCTCGGAGCAAATCGCGTCCAGCGCGGCAAGCTCCTCGTCCGAAAACCGAACCTGGACCGTGCGCTCCTTGTTCGGCTTCTTGGCCGCCTGACGGCGCACGCGGCTGCTCCTCATATCTGAACTCACACCCACGTAAAACACCTCCTTTTTTAATGCAACGCGCGCGTTGATTTTCTACGACAGAATCGACGCTAAAAAAGGAGCGAGCATGGGACTTGTCCCTACAAAACTTCGGATTTTTCAACTGCGTCGAAAATTCCTCCGTTTTGTCGTTACACGTCCCGCTCGCGAGGGGGCAGTTTTCACTGCCCCCTTCGAACCCCCAGATGCGCCCCATTCCCAACCAGCTTCCGCCGACGACTCGGCGAAGCATCCCATTCGGAACGGGGCACCCCGGACACCCCTCGCGGGGTGCCGGACAGGAGGCACGACTGCCTCGCTACATGCCCTCGCCATAGCCCGACACGGGCATAGGCTCGCGTCCGTCCGTGGCGGACGTGCCGCCCGAATCGGACGCGACGGGCGCGCCGTTTCGGGTAGGAGCGACACCTTGCGAAGGCGCCTTCTTGGTCAACATCTTGTGCAGGTAGCGCCCCGCCTTGCGCATGTCGGCGACGCTCATGTCGCCCAGCTCGGGGCAGCTCTCGTACATCGCCTTGCCGATGTGCTTGAAGCACTCGTCGCGGCGCTGCTGCATCTCCTCAATCGCCTTGTCGATGTCGGAAATCTTCCTCTTAGTGCTCATGATTTATTCCTCCTAATCTTGTATTGGAGCTAAGCGCCCATAGTCACAAAAGGCGATAACTCCGGCTATTGAAATGAAAAACGGGATGGCGAAACTCAAGCTATCAATACGGCGGAAGCTGGTGGTAAACCAAAACATAGGAAAGCAGATTGACAAACCAAGCCCAGGTTCGAGTGCGGGTTGCCGCCTGTACCAGACTTACGGCAGTGATTGTCGCAAGCGGAATCAGGGCGACGGTGACCAAAATCTTTGCGACCCCAAGCCCATACGGCTTGCCCTTCTTCTTGCCCTTGGGAATCAATTTCTCCATCGCATCAAGGTGCTTTGAATACAGCTCACGCTCTTCCGCCGTGAGCGTTCCATCGCTCGCATGAGTGCGAAGCAACGCGACCTCGTCGGGCGTCAAGATGTCCGCGTCCTTGTCGTTCTTAGGTGCCTTGTTAATACCTAAACCATTCATTCCTTTGTTCCTCCTTTAATCAGCCGTTGCCGAGGTCTTCGATGGTCTGCTTACCGCCATTGCCGAGGTCTTCGATGGTCTGCTTACCGCCATTGCCGAGGTCTTCGATGGTCT
>CBCTKC010000003.1:0-207628 GCA_965147435.1 uncultured Eggerthella sp.
CGCGGATAAGCACCATGGAGTGCTCCTGGAGGTTGTGACCTTCGCCGGGGATGTATGCGGTAACTTCCATGCCGTTTACGAGACGGACACGAGCAACCTTACGAAGTGCCGAGTTAGGCTTCTTGGGGGTGGTGGTGTACACGCGGGTGCAAACGCCACGCTTCTGGGGGTTGCCCTTGAGCGCCGGGGTCTTCTGCTTGTCGACCTGCTTGGCGCGGCCCTTACGGACCAACTGATTGATAGTAGGCAAAGCTTCAGCTCCTTTTCTTTACTATCACTTACTAACTTTGCTTTCTGTGCGTTCTGCAGATACGCACGCGAAAACATACGTTTCTACCCGAAACGCGAAAATGAACTTTATCACCGGGTATATACCTTGTCAAACGCCACGCACCCGGGCGTATCTATCTCTTCACAATCCGTTTTCGCTGGTGAATGAGCGATTAATGCATCGGCGCTCAGTAATCCCTTTCCATTTTTCAAATAATTCTGGACTTTTTTATCCGATGCGAGAAGAGCTATTTACCGCTTATAGATGCCGAACGGCAAAACATTCCCGAAACCATTCCGAAACACAAGCCTGCGTGTACAATACAGGCATCGAAACAACGCAGCTCCGACGCGCGCTTCGCCTTCATGGTGCGGCGCGTTACTTATATATAGTAAGGAGCCGCACAACGTAAGAGAAAGAAGGGGAACATGAAGAATACTGTTGCCACATTCAAGAAAATGAAGAATGAGGGCACCAAGATCTCTATGTTGACTGCTTACGACTACTCCACCGCAAAGTTGGTTGACGAAGCCGGAATCAATTCGATCCTTGTCGGAGATTCCCTGGGCATGGTTATGCTCGGCTACGAAGATACACTTTCGGTAACGATGGAAGACATGATCCATCACACCGCCGCCGTAGCCCGCGGCGCTAAGAATGCGCTTGTCGTCGGTGACATGCCATTCATGAGCTACGAGGTATCGGTCGAACAGGCTGTTATCAACGCCGGTCGCCTGATGAAGGAAGGGCGCGCCAACGCGGTAAAGCTCGAAGGCGGTGTGCGCGTTGCCGAGCAGATCAAGGCCATCACCAAGGCGGGCATTCCCGTATGTGCTCATATTGGCCTTACGCCTCAGTCTGTCAATGCATTCGGCGGCTTTAAGGTACAGGGCAAAACAGCTGAAGCAGCCCAGCAGATGATCGACGATGCCTTGGCCGTCCAGGAGGCAGGCGCATTCGCCGTTGTGCTGGAATGCGTTCCCGCAAAGCTTGCCGCCATCATCTCCGAAAAGCTCGACATCCCCACCATTGGCATCGGCGCAGGTGCGGGTTGCGACGGCCAGGTTCTGGTCTATCAGGACATGCTCGCCTTGTTCAGCGACTTTAAACCTAAATTCGTAAAGCACTTCGGTAATATTGGCCCGCAAATGACTGCCGCTTTCAAGGCATTCGACGAGGAAATCAAGGCTGGCACCTTCCCTTCAGAAGAGCACACCTTCAAGATCGACGAAGAAGCCCTGGAAAAACTTTACTAACCCAAAGAAAAGGCTGAGAGCAAACTCGGCCTTTTCTTTTAAAGAGCGCTATCCTAGTACCAACGGAAATCAAACGAGGGATTGCATATACGTCAGCGAGCGGCGCATCCAATAAGGTAGATTGCCCCGAAAAAGGAGCGAAGCGTACTTCGTGCGTGAGCGACGATTGAGGGGCAAGATGCTTATTGGGGCGCCGCACAGCGTAAGGACGTCTCATGCGATCCTTCGTCGTTCGACAGAACGACGAAAGGAAAACAATGAAAATCATCACCACTGTTGCCGAAATGAAGGCACAGGTCGCCGAATGGAAAGCTGAGGGGCTCACCATCGGTCTTACGCCTACCATGGGTGCATTGCACGAAGGTCATATGTCGCTGATGGAGCGTGCCGTAAAGGAATGCGACCGCGTAGTTACCAGCGTCTTCGTGAACCCCATTCAGTTCGGCCCCAACGAAGACTACGACAACTACCCCCGCGACCTGGAACACGATGCGGCTATCGCAGAATCAAAGGGTGTTAACGTGGTGTTCCACCCCGAGCCTGAAGAGATGTATCCCAAGAACTACAACACCTATGTATTTATGGAAACTCTGACCGACACGCTTTGCGGCGCAAAACGCCCCGGCCACTTCCGCGGCGTATGCACGGTTGTTAACAAACTGTTCAACATCGTGCAGCCCGACAAGGCGTTCTTCGGCCAGAAGGATGCCCAGCAGCTTGCCATCATCAAGCGCATGGTTGCCGACCTCAACATGAACGTGAAGGTATACGGCTGCCCCATCGTTCGCGAAGAGGATGGGCTGGCAAAAAGCTCTCGCAACAGCTATCTTTCCGCAGAAGAGCGCAAGGCAGCACTGTGCCTTTCCCGCTCCGTCTTTGCGGCGCAGGATCTTATTGAAGGCGGCGAGCGCAATGCAGACATCGTTCGCACCGCTGTTCGCGAAATCATCGAAGCGGAGCCTTTGGCGCAGATCGACTACATCGAAGTAGTTGACCTGGGCAACATGCAGCCCGTTGATTCGCTCGGCGAATCTGGCCTGGTTGCTATTGCCGTTTACATCGGAAAAACTCGCCTTATCGACAATTACTTGTTCGATTTTGACGAATAAGCTTGCACGCAGCGCAATATTGCGCAAGAATACGGCAGGTTATGCGCAACCGCGCATAATAGCTACTACGCAGTGAAACCTCGAGTGGAACATCATGCGAAGAAGGAAGGTTCAAACCTTATGCTGCTGAATGTGCTTAAGGGCAAAATTCATCGTGCAACCGTCACCCAGGCGGAACTTGATTACATCGGCTCCATCACCATCGACTCTGAACTGATGGAAGCAGCCGGCATCCAGGAATACGAACTGGTTACCATCTCCGATTGCAATAACGGCAATCGTCTTGAAACCTATGTTATTGCCGGCGAGCCCGGCAGTGGCGTAATCTGCCTGAATGGCGCAGCCGCTCACCTGGTTACCGTGGGAGACAAGGTAATCATCATGAACTACTGTCAGATGACTCCCGAAGAATTCGCCGACCCGGAGCACGCACCTCACGTGGTATTCGTAGACGACGACAACAAGATCAGCCGTCTTACCCGCTACGAAAAGCACGGCAAGCTGGAAGACTTGAAGTAATTCGCTCCCTTACCAACCAAAACGCCCGCCCCGCATCAGCGGAGTGGGCGTTTTTTGTTGCAAGGGATGCCTATCCCGTATTCGCTAGACACCGAATCAGCCAGCAACGGAAAACAAACCTGAAATATAGTGGTGTTGACTCCAGAAAGAATCGATGCTCACCTCCCCGACTTGCTTTAAACCATCCAGAGAATAACAATAGATGGTACGGCTATCCAGAACGTAAACGCCATCTTCGTTCACTACCGTCTGCACTGCACCATGATTGAAGTGAAAAGTACCCATTTCCCCTTCGTGATTCACGATGGTCACAGCAGAGGAATCGGACCCCTCAACCATGTTGCCATGCGTCACGTACAGCTTCCCATCGTATAGTTCCACATCGATGGGATCATCAGGAACATCAAGCTTCTTTATTTCCCCAGTTGCCGTATTAAGCTCAAAAACAGCGCTGCAACTTTCCCCCTCGCCTGAAACGAGGGAAACGAAGTAAATAGAGTCCCCATCAACACATGAGCGATAAACACCCGATCCATATTTGGTAGTTTCAATTCTAAAGATTCGGTTCAAGTCGAAGTCATAGCAGTCGATCCACGATTCTCCTCCATCCAAGCTTGAGGAGAAGGAATAGAGCTTATTGTCTTTCGCGAGTAGGTGCGAGACGTACGAATTGTCCTCTTCGATTGAAATAACCTGATTGGACTTTTTATCACATCGACTGATATGCGAAATCCCATTGAGCGTATTGCAGACAAAAATGTAGCGCTCAGACACCGCAGCGGAATTCATTGCGGGCTGATCGATCGAATAATCAGCTACGGATCCATCCTGAATGCTGATGCCTAAAACCTTTCTGGCCTCTTTTTCTTGTGCATACCCTTGTGGGATTGCGTAAAGAATGCCTTGGTTAACCACAGGATCATAGAAAACACTATTTAGGCTAGCTTCAGCCAATGGAAAGCCGGAAACCTTATTAAGGTCTTTATCGAACAGAACGATTTGGCTCGTCGCATCGCTTCCCGAAGTTTCGATGACCCCAATCGCAGCTTTTCCCGCAAATGCAGAGCAACCCGGCAGCAACGAGACGCACAGCGCAACTAAAAGAATCAAGTAGAATGCCCGCAGCTTCATTGCTACCCTTTTCGATAAATCACGTTGACGTTAGGTGAATCGAGAATCTCCATCGGATAGATAGCCGCACCGGCAAAATCGGTGTTGATGTCTATGCCGTAGTTGTCTTTAAAGGCCGCCCAAACCAGCTGAGAGCAATAAAATTTACTCCTTGTTGCAGTGTCGAGGTAGTTGTAATTGTAAGGTTTCCCAACTTGATCGAAGCACCAATTTGACGCTGCTTGATCTTGCAAAGACGTTGTCCCTCTTACATCAGCGCCATAAGCTGTCCCTTTTGAAGTATTCCAATCATTCGGCCCGTAAGTGACTCCTTCAGCCAAAGACTCGATCACGGTATCGTAACGGAAAACAATTGCAGCATGCCCCGTTGGAACCAATCCCTTGAACTTATCCGAGGTTACAAGAATGGTTCCTTTATAAGTTGGGTATGTGCCCGAATATGCGGCGCGTGATTTACTTTCGACGATTGTTCCTTCCGTTTTGCCATCTTCTTTATGGGTGTAAATGGGTTTAGCATTAATTCTTGCCGTAAGCTCATCTACCTCTTCTTGTGTCGGCTCAAGTCCGCCCCCACTATCCTCTGCGTACGCAAAAGAGCAATACCCTGTCGTCGATACAATGAGCACCGCGAACAAGACCGCTAAGAAAACATCCGGATACTTACATCCATACCTTTTAGCCATTCGAAGCATTTTTCCTCCTTTTTTCGAGTCGCCATACAAGCAAAACAACAAAAGCAGGGAATATGTTGCATTGAAATGGTACCGCATGAACATAGATGCGATTGTTCAATTCCTCCCTCAGGCAGAATTTAAAAATCTCTTGATTTTTTCACGCAATGTAACCTTTTCGAGGAATGCGGTGTATTTGCACTAGCACTTCGTTGAAAGGAACAGTAATACCCTCAAACGTCAACATAGAACGGGCCCTTGAAGCAGAGCGAGCAATCAAGCTTTATGGGGAGATGCTGCACTCCCTAGCTCTTAGTCGCTGCAAATCAAAAGAAGACGCTGAAGACGTATGCCAAGAAGTGCTTATTGCCCTGCTAAACAGAAAAGAGCCCTTTAAAAACAACGAGCACATGAAAGCCTGGCTCATACGGGCAGCGCTGCATCGTAGCAAAAACACCCATCGATATGAAAACAGGCACCCACGTACACCTTATGACCCAGCCCTTCACGACAGACCCGAGCAAGACAGCACGACCGACTGCGAAAAGCTCCATGATGCAGTCGAGTCACTGTCTGAAGAGCTAAAAGAAACATTACGTCTTTATTATCGCGATGGCTATTCAACGAAAGAGATTGCCTCGCTTAAAAGCGTTGGGGAATCCAGCATTCGCGCGCGCCTCCACCGAGCACGAAAGAAAATCGCTGCTGCACTGGCTTGCGTTATCACGGCTTCCGCCCTTCTCTTCGGATCGGTAGTTTTACCAATGCATCAAATCCCAGAGGCCCATGCCATCGACTTCGCAACTGATACCAGCACATCCCTCGACGATTTACCCGTAAAAGCAATACAAAAAACAGGCAATGGAGAAGCTTCTGTGACCTTCGAAGCGAACCTGACATGGAGCATTACAGGCATTGAGCGCGTCACTTATAACACCAATGCGGAAAACACTAAGCTTTACTCCCCGGGAATTGGAAACTATTACATCTTAAACAATGGCGGACTCGGCAGTACGGGAGATGCAGCGATAACCAACAACGGTAATGCAACAATTACTCTTAATATCGAGGTGTCCATCACCGCTAGCGAAAATGCAAGCAACAGTGAGCTATGCGATATTGCAAAAAGCGTCTTGGACAATAAATCGCTCATCGCAACCGCTTATCTCGAAAATGGCACCAACGAAACAGCCGAATGTCTCTTTACGGAGTAAAGCCCAAGCTTTACTCCGTAAAGATTGCACCAAATGCGCTCCGTCCTACCGGACACGGCGCATCAGCACTGACTCCTCATTTTACGTACGCAAATTCACCCAGAAAACCGAGCTCCTTAAGAAGAATCGGAACTCTTTTTTTTCAAATCAAGCAGCACTTGCGAATATCCCGGTGTGTTCGTATAAAGACGCCCTTGAAAGGAGTACTAATGGAACACACCGAACGCATTACCAGAAGACAACTGCTTGGACTTAGCGCGGTTGCTGCAGGATCACTCTTAATTCCTTCTATCGCGTATGCATCTACCGAATCAGAAGACGGCAACTCTCCACAGAAGGACAAACCAATCTGTCGTGCAACTTTGCTGGGCAAAGATGGGAATTTAATTGCAAGCACTGAGAAGGACTCTTTTACAAGATCAACCTCAGGGAATTTCAAACTGGAAGACAGCCTGCAAACTAAAATTAATTCAGATGGAACTATAACTGACACCTATGCTGTTGAGGTGTTCGCGACATCGAATGCGCGACAAGGGTCTTTTGACAGGACTCCTATCTATTACATTGAGTATGATGCGACGTATTACATAATGGATGGGAACATCAGAATAACCAGCGTAAGGGGTACAGCAACGAAAAGTGTTTCATACGCATCGTTTCAGGGCAGCAAGGCAGTCGTTGCCCATCAGGGAATCGCTGGTAGCGCAAAATGCCATGCAGAAGCCCTCTTCACTTCAGATTCAAAAACCTTGGTAACAGGATTTGATGCTATTCCCTACGTCAAATCAAGTGACTCAAATGGATATGTTAGAAATGGCGGAGAATGCACAGCCGGCCTATACGTATCTGGAATGGGCGAAATGATCTTGAGGGCTGAATACTTAATCTAGCAACATATTGCATCTACATATTCAAGCGCTATTCGCTGCATTCAGAAATAATCAACCCATCTAAAATACCGTACTCGTTTTTCTCGTCTGGGAAAAACGAGTACTTCTTTTTGCTCACTGTCCCATCGTAATACTCGACTTCGACTTCCAAACACGGATTTTGCAGTTCAGCAATGGTCGTTTCCTCTAAGTTAGGAATTTCAGTGTAATATCCATCCGATTTTTCATGTGTTGCAACATAGAACCACATCTGCATATAGCCCGTTGCATCTTTACCCGAAACAATAAGATTAGAGCCCTTGCTTCCATTGGGCAATGAAATCCCCATATCATCATCAAGGACCCGATAAGTAACCTGCTTAGGAGCCTTTATCGCATTTACGGTGACAGGAAGCCAGAAGACGAAATCGCTCTGGATCAAATCTCCTCGGCTATCATGCTCGCGGATATGTCCCTTGGAAGAGTAAGCCTCGGTCAGCCGTGCATTCTCCGGCACATTAAGCGATGGATCCGCTATCGGCTTACCTTCTTCGTAAACCAGCAAGGTGAACGAATCGGAAACATAGCGGTTTACCGCAACAAGAGCAACGAGTACAAGGACCAACACGGACAGCGCGATTGCTATGGCTTTTCTTCTTTTCGTCATCGATTTCCCCTTTCGCCGTTTACGGGAAAACACCAGCCAAGCGCAATGCGTTGCATATGGTTAGCGATTGACGAAAAGCATAGCGAACGAAAAGTCCGATCCGACGCGAAATTAACCGACAGAAACGAAAAACTCCCAAGCGGCTTTCAACCAGCCCGTACGGCAGGGGCTAGCTGCAAGGGCGTTTATTAAAAGCCCGGGCATGCGCCAGTGAAAAAGCGAGAGGCGCCCTGGTGAGTACAGAGACCTTGAAAGAGGAAGGGGTTGGCCTTCGGCCACCCCGACCGATCGAAAGGTTCCTGTGCCACCAGGGCGCCTTGCAGCGTCATCGCGTCTCGTGAGTCTTGCGCCGTTTCGACAGAACGGCGCAACCGCAGGCCTCGCAGCGTCAGGTCATCTCAACCGTCCGTTGCGGCGTCCGCAGAACGCCGCAACTACTTAAGACAGAGGCGGAATAACCTGCTTCTTGCGAGACAGGATGCCGTCTACCCATTCGGCCTTCGTAGCGTCGATACCGAATGCTTCAGATACGGGAGCAACGTCGCCTTCGCAGATGAACTTGGAGCCCTCGTTGAAGATGTCGGTAACAAGCAGAAGAGCAAACTTGTAGCCGTTTTCGGCAACCTTCTGGCGCAGGAACTCGCGGTATTCGGCCTCGCGCTCCATGGCAACATCGAGCGTTACCGTTTCGTGCTGGGCAACCATGTATACGTCGTCGCCCTTCTTGAATTCCTTGGAGTCGTGCGTGCACAGCTCTTCAACGGAAAGATCGTTGTCGCCGCCGCGCATCTTAAATACCTCAAGACCGAATTCGGTAGGCTTCTTGCCAATGATGGCACCAAGCTTTTCTGCCTGAACCAAGTCGTAATCAGTGCAGGTGGGGCTCTTGGTAATTACGGTATCGGTCATAATTGCGGAAAGAAGCACCGTAGCAATAGCAGGGGTTACCTCAACACCAAGCCGCTCATAGAGCTTGGTTACGATAGTTGCCGTAGAGCCAACGGGGATGTTCAGGTACAGGATGGGGTTGCCGGTAACCACATCGCCAGCGATGCGATGATGGTCTACAACCTCAACGATTTCAGCATCGGCAATGCCGTCAACCATCTGGGTGGACTCGTTATGGTCAACCAGGATAACCTTGTCGCCTTCGCCAACCTTTTCGATAAGCTTCGGAGCGGGCAGGCCAACCTGCTCAAGGATAGTTGCGGATTCTTGAGGAAGCGGACCTAGGCAGCAGGCAACATATTCTGCCTCCGGCTCAGCCTTCTTTGCCTCAAGGGCGTTCTTCAAATATGCGTAGCTCACCGCTGCTGCGATGGAGTCGTTGTCTGGGTTCTTATGACCTACGATAAAAACCTGGTTAGCCATGTAGCCTCCTCAACAAGCGCGCTTCGGTGCGCGCAAACGTGTAGAATTTATCTATTGTAACGCGAAATGAAAGAAGGCCGCACGTTTACGTGCAGCCTTCGCCAAAAGCCTTCTAGGGCATTTGCCGTCCAGCTCCTTCACAGCATCAACCGATCTTTACGATAGGTGCGTAGTCCTTCAGCAGTTTCTTGGTTTGGCCGGTGCGACTGAAGCGTACATGCAGCGTATCGCCGTCCACCTTGGTGATGGTGCCACGGCCAAACACCTTGTGGTCGACCGTATCGCCCTTGGTAAACGTCATCTTCGCTGCCGCCTTCTTCTGGGCCTCAGGCTTCACCGCAGGGCGCGTCTGCTGACGAGGACGCGACCCCGAAGCGCTAGACTGGCCGAACACGCGACCGCCGCCCGCCTCGGAACCAGAGCCGGCAATGCCGCGACGGCTGCCGCGCTTTTCCCAACCCGAGCCAGAAAATCCTGCAGAGCCCATTCCGATACCCTTGCGCAATTCCAGCGGAATTTCGCCGATAAAGCGCGAAGGCGGGTTGGCGCTTGACTGACCGAAGATCTGACGGGTGAAGGCGTTGGTAAGGTAGAGCTTCTTGCGCGCACGAGTGATGGCAACGTAAGCCAAGCGGCGCTCTTCTTCCAAGCCCTGCGAATCCTGAGACGAATTGCCATGAGGGAACAACGATTCTTCCATACCCGCCACGAATACACAGTCGAATTCCAGGCCCTTTGCGGCATGGATGGTCATCATGGTGATGGCTTCGCCGTCTTCCGCCACGGTATCCATATCGGTACGCAGCGTTACCCATTCCACGAAGTCAGGCAAGGAATTTGCCTGGAAGGTGCGCACGGGCGGCTCGTCGTCTGCCCCAGGCGCGTCTTCTGCCGTAGGAGGCTCGAACAGCGCATCGGCATCGTCGTGCGTTTGGGCGTATTCGTCTACTACGCCAAAGAGCTCCTGAATGTTCTCGATGCGACCAGCAGCATCATCGGAGTTTTCCGCTTCAAGGGCACGAATGAGTCCCGCTTTGTCCACGATGGCCTCAACCACCTTGCGCAAGTCGCCGGCATAGCCCTGGGCCTCGTGGATGAGCGCCACGAATTCCGCGATGGCCTTGCGCGTTGCGGAGCGAATTTGATCGTCGGCAATGCACAGCTCGGCTGCTTGCAAAAACGTGATACCCGTTTCGCGAGCAACGTAATCGATGTGCTCTACCGTGGTTTTGCCGATGCCGCGCTTGGGCACGTTGATAACGCGATGGGCGGCAACGTCGTTGGCAGGATTGACCACCAAATTCAAGTACGCCATTACGTCACGGATTTCCGCACGATCGAAGAAGCGCGTGCCACCGATCAGCCTATACGGCACGCCAGCGCGCATCAGCATATCTTCAAGCATGCGGCTCTGCGCATTGGTGCGGTAGAACACCGCAATTTGGTTGTACGACATGCCTTCGCCGTGCTGATGCTCGATTTCCGAGGCAATCCAGCGGCCTTCGTCTCGTTCGTCGGTTGCGCTGTACACCGAAATTTTGTCGCCCGCAGGCTTTGATGTGAACAGCTTCTTGGGCTTGCGCGTAAGGTTGTTGGCGATAACCGCATTTGCCGCCGCAAGAATATTGCCCATGGAGCGGTAGTTTTCTTCCAGCTTCACTACACGAGCTTCGGGGTAATCATTCTCGAAATCGAGGATATTGCGCAGGTCGGCGCCACGCCACGAGTAAATCGACTGGTCGTCGTCGCCTACTACCATGATGTTCTTATGAGCTGCCGCCAAGAGCTGGGTTAGCACATACTGAGCATGGTTGGTGTCCTGGTATTCGTCCACCATCAAGTAGCGGAAACGGTTCTGATAGGCAGCCAAAACATCGGGGTGGTTCTTCAACAGAAGCCAGGTGTATAGCAGCAAGTCGTCGAAGTCGAAAGCATTTAGCTGACGCAGGCGCTCCTGCAGGCGCGTGTATACGCGAGCCGCCACCTGGCCCACCTGGTCGGACGTCTTTTCGGCAAACACTTCTGCCACCTGCAGGTCGTTCTTTGCCTGCGAAATGCGGTTACGGAGCGCAGGGATGGGATAGCGCTTTTTGTCGATGTTGAGCTCGTCCATGATCTGCTCGACCAGGCGCTTCGAATCGCTGTCGTCGTAGATGGTGAAGCCCTTGGCGAACCCTACGCGTTCGCAGTCGGTGCGCAAGATGCGCACGCACATGCTGTGGAAGGTGGAAACCCACATACCGCGTGCGCCGCCACCGATAAGGCTCTGCAGACGTTCGCGCATTTCAGCAGCAGCCTTATTGGTAAACGTGATGGCCATGATCTGCCAAGGGGCAACGTTCAGATCCTCCACCAAATGCGCAATACGATGGGTAAGTACGCGGGTTTTACCGGAACCGGCACCCGCCAAAACCAACAGAGGGCCTTCCGTGCACAGCACCGCTTCGCGCTGAGGGCCATTGAGGGTATCAAGATCGATGGGCATGCAATTCGTCCTAACACAACAAACCGCACAGGCTTTATGGCCTGCGCGGCACTCACGTTTTATTTCGGGTTGCTATTCTACCGCGCCAAGCGGCAATGCCCCACCCTATCCGCAGTATCCCTACGGTTTGTTCGAATGGACAGATGTTGGCAGACTCTTTTGTCGCATCTTTCCTTGCTGCCAAACGCCCTATGCCCAAGCGCCAACCTACCAATCGTGCGATGCCGCCAAAAGCGTCAATTCTTGTCGATGGCTTTTGCTGACGGAGCGATTATTGCGGCCGTGACGTAACCAACTACCGTCATCAGACCAGGAAACATTTGGAAAAGAGCGTAGGAAATCCAACCGTATACGCTGCCATGAATGAAAAGCGAATATGTCATGGTGAATCCGACAAAAGCAACAAGCGATATGGCGCTTGCGAACAAGAACAGCTTTCGAGAGTTCGATTGTTTTGCGAGGTAAAGAAGCGAAACGACGAACACCACGACAAACACGATGCTAACAAGAACCTCAGCAACCGTACTGGCGAACATAGCCGATGGGTCGAACCTAAATTGAGCTTCCCCGCGAAAACTCCGGTTAGCCTGGAGAGCCCAGGGCATTACGAAACTCAAGAACAGCGGAGCCAACACAGCAACAATTCGCGATTGCGCGTTCTTCGAAAGACCCATTATCTTCCTTTCTCCTGGAAGGATATGAGCGACTTTAACATTGTTTTGGCTGATAGGGCCTGGAATACGTCCTGTTTAAACGGGATTTTCGCCCTACGGCAAGAATCTAAAACAATAGACGCTTTTGGCACATTTCACTTTGCCAGCAAGCATCCCGCGCCCAAACGCCAACTTGTTTGCAAATTGCCTGAGAACACCAAAAGCATCAGTCCCTATTTGACAGCTCCTTCACCCGAAAACAAAAAACGCCCGAAAGGGCGTTCTAAAGTCCGGGTATGCGCTAGCAAAACAGCGAGCGGCGCTGTGGCGAGTGCAGAGGACTTGAAAGAGGAAGGGGCTGGCCTTCGGCCGCCCCGACCGATTGAAAGTTCCCTGCGCCGCCACAGCGCCGCGCAGCGTCGTACCGTCTCGTATGAGGGTTACGCTGATCGTAGATCAGCGTAACCTAGACGATCTTCTTGCCGAAAACTGCGGCGATCTCGCGCAGCTGGGCTACCAGTTCGGTGAACTGAGCAGGCGTAAGCTGCTGAGGACCATCGGAAAGCGCTTCGGTGGGGTTCGGATGAACTTCGATCATGATGCTGTCGCAACCAGCAGCAACGGCGGCATAGGCCAAAGAAGGCACCAAGTCGCGCACGCCCGCAGGATGCGAAACATCTACGCAGACAGGGAAAATCGACTGCTTATGGATAACCGGCACAGCAGAAATATCGAGCGTGAAACGCGTTGCGGTTTCGAAGGTGCGCAAGCCACGCTCGCACAGCACGATGTTGTCGTTGCCGCCCATGGTCAGATATTCCGTAGCGGAAAGCCATTCGGAAATGCTGCCCGCAAGGCCGCGCTTCAGCAATACCATCTTGTGAGACTGCGCGGTAACCCTGCCAACGTTCTTCAGCAAGCTGAAGTTCTGCATGTTGCGAGCACCAATCTGAAGACCATCAACATAGGAATGCACCATTTCGCAATGAGCGGAGTCCATAACCTCGGTGAGGGTTTTCAGACCGTACTTTTCAGCACCAGCCTTCATGATCTGCAGGCCTTCTTCGCCCAGGCCCTGGAACGAATGGGGGTTCGTGCGGGGCTTGAAGGCGCCACCGCGGATCCAGGTCAGGCCAAGGCCGGCAATGCATTCGGCAACTTCATTGAACTGCTCTTCGGATTCAACAGAGCAGGGACCAGCGTAAAGGGTGATCTCGTTGGTACGAGTGCCGTAATTGGGGAGTGAGGAGAGTGGATTAATCACGGGAGGGTACCTCTTTCATAACCTTAAGGATTCCACGGTAGATCTCAGTAAGGTTTTCGTTATACAGAGGGCCCTCGTTGTACGTTGCAACGCGCGCAAAGATCTCTTCCTCGCGCTTCGGGTCATACAGACCCATGTGGGCATCGGGCTTAAGGGCTCGGATGTCCAGGGAATGACCAGCTCGCTCATTCAAAAGAGCGACTAGCTTCTGATCGATTGCGTCGATCTCGGCACGATGCTTCTCGATTTCCTCGAATGCCTCGTTCTTTTCCGACATCTCATACTCCTTTCACGAAAAGATGGGAAACACACCCTAAAGGCGCTGCTAACCTATGATAACAAAGTGCCAGGCCAATACGTCCTGCCGTATCTCTATTGGCCGAGCTGGGCGTTATTGAAACAGACTGGAAACATTAAAACCCGTTCATACGAAAAACGGCCCCGAAGGGCCGCTAGAACAGTTCTATTTTCGTGTTGGATCGTTAATAGCCGCTATGGCCAACAGCGCGATGGAAACCATGATGCCGAACTGGCCGAAGAATACATCGCCCTTCCCCACCACATAGGAAGCGAGCGCCACCAGAATGATGACAAGCGCAGCGTAATTGCAGTAACGGGAAATGCACTTATTGGACCGTTCCCGCAACTGCTCCTTTTCCTCTTCGGAAAGAGCTCTGCGTCGAGTATGTTTTCTTCCTTCGCTCATGGTTTAAGGATACCATTCAACGCCTTAGAAAATACCAAGGGCCTTGGTGCCAAAGTAACCCAACACAACCAAGCCGATAAAAATGCGGTACACACCGAAAACGGTGAAGTCGTTCTGCTTGATGTATCCCATCAAGAAACGGATGGCGATCATGCCCATGGCGAAGGCGGAAACAATACCAACGACCAGAACGACAATCTCAACCTGCGTCATGGCAATGCCCGTCAAGAAGAACTTGATGGCTTTAACCATGCCCCAGCCAAACATTACAGGGATAGCCAAAAAGAACGTGAATTCAGCCGCAGCAGTACGGGAACAGCCGCACAGCATACCGCCGATGATGGTGGCGCCCGAACGACTGGTGCCGGGGACAATTGCCAAAACCTCAAAGAAGCCGATCTTCAGAGCGGTTTTCCAATCCATGTCATACGGATCAGTGATGCGGAACAGGGCGCCCTCAACTGAATCGGGGTCGGAGGCATCGATTTTACGGGCGTGCTTGCCGCGCGGCTGCTCCGCCGATTCGATAACCGCACGAGCGCGCTTGCGGTTGTGCGCTTCCAGGACAATGAAGATGACGCCGTACAGGATAAGCATGGCGGCAACAGTATAGGCGTTATAGAAATGGTCATGAACCCAGTCGTCCAGAGCAAGGCCCAAAACCGCAGCGGGAATACTGCCGATAACAACCATGCCCCACATATGCCATGTGTTGCGGCGCTCGGTTTCGTCCTTTGTGCGCGAAACGGGATTTAGCTTATGCCAGAAGGTAACCACAACCGCCATGATGGAACCAATCTGGATGACCACCAAAAACAGCTCCAGAAACTTATCGCTTACATTGAGCTTCACGAATTCGTCGACCAAGATCATGTGACCCGTCGAGGAAATAGGAAGCCATTCGGTGATGCCCTCGGTAATACCGAGCAGCAACGCCTTAAGGGCTTCAATAAGAATGTCAGGCGACATGCGCTTCCCTTCTATAGAATGCTTGGTGCAATTTGCCTAGCAATGAACGGCAAACAGCAAACTACCCACGCAACGGTGTGTAGATGGTTTCATCGTACGCGAACGCACCACGCTGCGGGGGTTTTTCATAAAAGACCCACCTGTACCACGCTCACCTGGGGTTTTGTAAATTACCTCCAATAACAGCAAATTTTTTCAAAAAAGGGGGTTGACGGAGGGTGCCCCGATCCGTAATATACTGATTCGCGCCTTGGCAAAGGGTAACACCACCGAGGAAGCGATGCGAAAGCAACGCACAACTCATTGGGGTGTCGTCTAATGGTAGGACAGCGGTTTCTGGTACCGTATGTGAGGGTTCGACTCCTTCCACCCCAGCCAATATGCGCTCATGGCCTCGTCGTCTAGCGGTTTAGGACGCCGCCCTCTCAAGGCGGAGATCGTCGGTTCGAATCCGATCGAGGCTACCAAGTGTTCAGCCTGCAACTTCGGTTGCAGGCTTTTTTGTTTTCTGGCTAGCAAATATGAGTCAAGGAAAAGTACGTGTCGGGCCATTTTGCTCTTAGGGTCATTCTGGACCCTACCCTAAACTGCCCTATGGGTGTGCGACAAACCAGCCAGGCACGCTTTTTGTCCCATGGCCCACTTTTCCCATAGCCTCACTTTGCTGAACTTCCCGACGATGCGCGTGCCACAGCCGAGTCGCCCCACCCCACCCAAAGCACTACCCAGAAGTCATCCCGAGAGACTGAAAACAAAAATTCCGGGTTTTCTTCAACTTTTTTGCAACGGGCAGATCACCACGACAGGAACGAGACCCTACGAATAATGCGTGGACTCCCCTAGCGAGGGCAAAAGTGCAGCCCCCCCCACAAAGCAAGCAGGCAAAACCACACGAGCCAACAAGGCCAACAGGGCAGAATCTGCGAAAGGCACAGGGTCCTAGCAACGGCAGCGGGGCAGAACCCGAGAAACTCACACGAGTCCCAGCAACGGCAACGGGGCGAATCTCACGAAGGAGGGCTGCGACAATGGAGGCCCGCAAGGCAAGACAAGGGGGCCGCAATACAGATACGGTGTGCAAGACAAAGAAGGGTCCGCCGAAACTTCTCGGCGGACCCTTCCAAAAAGATAAATCGCTATGCGATCGAGGCATCCCACTCCACGATGCAGCTGTTCAGGAACGGCTTAGAATCGGGAGCATCGGCGTTAACCATGCGGAACCTTGCCTCGCCCTCGGCAGTCTTCCAAACCTCAGTGCGCAGACTAACGCCAGGAAGAACCGGTGAGGTGAAACGACACTTAAAGCGGGTCATTGCCTCGGGATGGCCAGGGAACAGCAGGGAAATCGCATGACGCATTGCCACACCAGCGCTGCTTACACCGTGAGCGATGGGGCGCTCGAGGCCAGTCTGCTCGGTGTAAGACCAATCGATGTGCTGCTGATGCCAGTCGCCCATCAAGCGATATACGAGAGGCCAATTCAAGCCATAGGTTTCCTCGTAAACAAAGTCAGGCTCACGGTCGGGATACTCAACAACATCCTTCGGAGGCTGCTCGCCGCCCCAGCCGCCATCATAGATGCAGCAGTCGTACGTATCCACCGTGCACAGATGCGTACCGTCGGAAGAATAGGACTTGCCTACCTGCTTGGAAAGCGATCCTCGTCCCTCGCCACGATCCCAAATGGCTTCCTGGGTGACATAAGTCTCAATATGGTCAGCCATCTTGAACGGCGCATGGAAATGAACGTCGATGCCATAATGCAGCGATCCGGAATAATCGAAACCGTAATCGAGCGTGGTAGTCATCTCCTCGTTAACGGTTAGCGGTACTGCGAAGATGGGCAGAACCTTAAGCTCGGGGTTTTTCGCATCCCCTTCGTTAACGTAGTCCAGATCGACGCGGCCGTCCCAGCCGGCACCGCACCCCAACGCGCAAATCTCCAAATCCTTGAAGGTATAGTCGCGCACAAACGGTCCGAAGGTCTTGCCTACGATCTCAGTCGAAATAGCCATTATTACTCTCCTCTCAGATCCTCAGCTGCCTTTACGCGGCAGCATTAGCGCGAATTATGCCTACCTATCAGGGAAAGTGCATCGCTAGATATTGGTTAGTAGTGGTCAAGACAACGAAATAGAGCGGTTTCGGCGCTTTTTCCGCATGACGTCGATTGACCCCAGCAAGCAACGCCGCACAAAAGTTGTTTACGGCAAACCGAAGATCGCTGATTGCCCCTTCGCCGCAAAGAAACCAATCCGCCAATCTAACGTCCAACCAATGCTGAAGCTGGCTGCGTCAATCAAGCAATCGAGCGAATCCGCAACAGACGGCGTCAATCGAGCGAGCAAGCAGACAGCAAGCGCAATTATTCTCGAATCAGATAATCAACCGACAGCCGCGAACTTCTCCCACTCGCTCCAAACTCCCCTCCGCTCCCTATGGCTGAATGGAAGAATAAAAAGGTACCCATTCCGCTCCAAGGAGGATGACATGGAATTACTCAAGGGAAAAACCGCAATCGTTACTGGCGGTACGCGCGGTATCGGATTCGCTATTGTTAAGGCATTTCTGGACAACGGGGCCAAGGTTGCTCTGTGCGGCTCGCGCGAAGGAACGGCAAGCGCAGCCGTTGAAAAGCTGAAGGCGATCAACCCCGACTACGAGGTAATGGGCATCTGGCCCGACATGACGGATCCCGACTCCATTGCCGCAGAATTCGCGAAGGTAAACGAAGCCTTCGGCCGAATCGATATCCTTGGCAACAACGCTGGCGTTTCCGCCCGCGAATCTATCTACGACTATGACCCCGCCGCGTTCGATAAAACCATGGCACTCAACGTCAATGCCGTGTTCTACTGCTGCAAGGCAGTTGCGCCTTTCATGCGCGCCCAGGGCGGCGGCGCCATCATCAACACAAGCTCTATGGTCAGCATCTACGGTCAGCCTTCCGGCTGCGCCTACCCCGCATCCAAGTTTGCAGTAAACGGCCTGACGAAGTCCCTCGCGCGCGAGCTTGCCGCTGACCAGATTCGCGTCAACGCAGTGGCACCAGGCGTTACGCACACCGACATGGTAGATGCCCTGCCCAAGGAAGTTATCGATCCTCTTATTGCCACCATTCCGCTCGGTCGCATGGGCGAACCGGAAGACATTGCCAACGCCTACGTGTTCCTTGCCTCGGACATGGCAAGCTACATCTCCGGCGTGGTTCTTTCCGTAGACGGCTTGGCGCGTTCTTAACGGCAAACCTTAACCTCAAAGCTGCTAGCTACCAAAGGAGCGGCATCCGCAGTCAACGCGGATGCCGCTCCTTTTTAATCTGAGAATATGTCTTCCTCCCCTATCGAGGCAACACCCATCAGGACTCTGCCAGCGCTATTCGTCGGCAGCAACAGAGACAGGCTCTTGCGAAATGGGATGCTTGGAAAGGTCGAGGCAGATGCTGATGTACTCCCACACCAGCAAAACCATCAAGATGGTCATAACAATAAGGTAGCCAATCACCGCACCCGGCAAGCCCGTGAAATCGATGAGCAAGATGGGCACGAACAGCGAAAAGCCGAAGGTGATAACGTACAGCTTCATAACCGACTTCTGGCGGCGCAGCACCGTGATTACCTGATACAGGAAGTCGATGATAGCCGTTACGCCACCTGCGGCGATCATGATGAAGCTCAAGCCCCTGAATTGCTCGAAATCGATGCCGTACATAAAGCTCATGATAGGAATGCCGATCCAACCCATAAGGAAGATAACAACCAACGTTAGCGCGATAACCATGGCCACAATGGCAAGGATAACCAGATGGAACCGATTGCGCTTTTCGGCATCAGCCCACATCTGGGCCATGCGTACTAGCAACGGCTTGTACACAAAACCAACCGTAAGCAAGATAGCCTGCGCCGGGAAATACAGCGCGTTGAAATACAGCTGGTTGTCATAGCTGAGCGCCGTTTCCATAACGAACTTCGGCATGTTGTCGATAAGGGCATACATGAACAGCGCGATGAACACTGGGAAACACTGTTTGAAAAGGGCGATGATGCTCTGGGTGCTCTGCCTACGCGATTTCGGCGTTTCCAACAACGCCAAGGGAAACGTAAGCACCAAGAACGTAGCGACGGCTGCCACTGCCATTGCGATACTGGAGACCCCCAAGTCACGCGTTACCAGCAGGAATAGCGAGAACACCACGAACACAACTACCGAGCGAAATGCCTGAGAGATTCCCGCAAGGTACAGCTTGTCTTTCTGCTGAAGGCGCCCTTCGTACACGTCGGCCAAGCCGTCGATCATCTTGTACACGCACACGCCCATGCAGATGGTGAACATCTGCTCGCTGTATCCGCGAATTCCGCAATACACATAGGCCACTGCCATCATCGCGATACACGTGATTACGCGACTGATCTGGTAGTCCGAGAAAGAATGCGTTTCCTTGATGTCGGAAACCTGGTAAGTGCGCATACCGTAATTGCCAATGATCATCAGCAGGGTGCCGATGATGAACGCCATGGAAAACATGCCCGCCTGCTCGACACCGCACAGCTGCGTTACCACAATGGTCAGGATAGGGAACACCATGCCCCATGCACCCGTGCCGATGGTGTTGCAAATGTAATCGCGCGTTGTTTTATGGGAAGCAAATTCTTCTTCCTGGTCGAACGACCCTTCAGAAACAACGCCCAGAAGACGGTTGCACCAATTGTTAACCGCCCTTTTGACCGGATTCATCTTGCGGGGTTTGCGGGGTTTACTATCGGGCCGCTGCCGACGTCTGCCGTTGCCGCGCGTTTCGCGGAAGGTATCGGCAAAAGAAACCGTCGAGTCCCTTTTGCTCGCCTGTTGCGCAGCGGTGCGTGCGCGCTCCCTGAAGGATTGACCGCCTTGCGTATTCTTCGCGTGTCTTCCCTGCATGCTGATAGAAGCTAGCCTTTCTTTGTGCGGCGCCGAAAGCGCAAATACCACAAACGCAGGATAACCCTGCGTCTCGATTAGTATAGATCCCTCAACTCCGCGCCGCGCTGCCCGAAGGAATGCAACAGGAAACGCGCACGGGGAATGCACGAGATTACCAGATCCTTTGCCGATACGGGAGAAACGATTCCCCATTAAGTCCTATCATGGGAGTTAACCCGCAAATACCAGCGCAGACACAGAAAGGAGCAAACTCATGAAGATCGGATCGGTAATCCTTGGTTTTGCGATGATATGCATCGGAATCGTCGACCTTGCCGGGCAAGCTCCCGTGCTGGGCATCCACCCTGCCGTCTGGTTCATACTAGGCGCGCTTCTTATTTGCTCCGATTCAGCCTGGGCAAAGTTAGCCAAAAAGAAAGCTGACAAAAACAAAGGCGACGATTCGGGAAACGACCAAGACCCAACGAACCAGGAGTAGCTCCCAGTCTGGGCATGCGGCCAGCGCCTTGCAACTGCTCTGAAACCGCGAACAAGCTTTGGGCCTGCCTGCACACACGCCTAACATCTTCGCCGCATCGCACGCTGTACAATCGCCACCCATTAAAACATGAGGCAATCATATAGAGGTTCAACGGGAACCGCCTGGCAAATAGTTCGCAATTTGCCTTAGCTCCACGGAAATGCCAGGTAGACATCTCACACATATCCACTTCGCAACAACACGCCCTCATTTGAACATGCTTGCATGTGTTATCGAAAGTTCTCAGAAATGAGAACTTTTCTCATTTCTATTGACTAACGTCGTTCCGCCAATAAAATGAGATTCGTTTTCATTTTATGCACCAACCCTCCTGTGGGGCGCATCCGCGCACACTAACGAAAGATAAGGCATGGCAAGCACAGGCAACACAAAGCAATACCGCACCAAACAAAAGGAACTTATCCTTTCCTGCATCCAGGCGCATCAAGGCGCCTTCTTCACGAGCAAGGACATCGTAAATGCCTTGGCTGACCAGGGCACCAAAGTGGGAACCGCCACGGTATATCGCAACCTTGAGCGCCTTGAGGAAGAGGGCATCATCGCCCGCACCAGTATCGAAGGCACGTCCAGCATTTGCTACCGTTTTCTTCCCGACGCCCCTGAAGACGTGTACTTCTTCCTGAAGTGCGAGGAGTGCGGGAATCTTTCGCCCATCGATTGCGGTGAGCTGCAGAAGCTCTACGAGCATGTTATCGAGCACCATCACGTACGCATCAATCCCACGAAAACGGTGCTGTACGGCCTGTGCGAAGCATGCCTGGCAAAGCGCGGTGAGTAGCGGATGCTCGAGCTTATTCCCCACCTTCTCGAACATGCCTTCGAAGACACCATCTATCTTGTTCCGTTTTTGTTGGTGACGTATTTCCTTCTTGAAGCCCTCGAGCACAAAGCCGGCAACCGAACCGAAGAATTGGTACAGAAAGCAGGCAAGCTCGGCCCCGCCGTGGCCGCCGTGCTGGGCGCCATTCCCCAATGCGGCTTTTCCGCCGCGGGCGCTGTACTGTTTTCCAGCAGGGCAATCACTCTGGGCACCCTCTTTGCGGTGCTGCTTTCCACGTCCGATGAAATGCTGCCGCTGTTCATCGCCGAACAGGTTGACTGGCACGTAATGGCAGGCATTGTTGGCGTAAAAGTTGCCATCGGCATGATCATGGGCTTTGCAATTGACGGAGTTTTGCGTTTCCGCCTCCATCTTGCCCAAACCAAAGCAACGCAAGAGCACAACCACGAACACGCCCGTTTCTGCAACTGCAAACACGAACATGCCGAAGAGCACGCTTTCGGGCCCGACCATTGCCACAACCCCAGTTGCCATTGCGCCAGCGCGCATACTGGCTGGGCCGAAATAGCAGTAAGCGCGGTTAAGCACACTCTTGAAGTATCGATAATCGTGTTTCTTATCTCGCTCGCACTAGTAGCCGTTATGGAGGTTGCCGGCGAAGAGGCAGTTGCCGCGTTCCTTGCCTCAAACCCTGGGCTTGCGATCTTCGGCTCGGCGCTGGTTGGGCTTATTCCCAACTGCGGAGCCAGCGTAGTGATAACCCAGCTGTACCTTGATGGCATGCTGGGCACGGGCGCCATGCTTTCTGGCCTGTTGGTATCTGCGGGAGTAGGCATCCTGGTGCTCTTCGGCGAAAATCGTCGTGTCGGGCAAAACGTGGCAATCCTCGCGGGACTTTATGCCACAGGCGTTGCGTGGGGACTCCTGTTCCAAGCGCTGGGCATCACCTTTATGTAGGTGCTATTCCCCGGCTTTAAGCCATTCCAAGATTTCTGGCAGCTGATCTTGATACTGGTTGTACCCGTCGAAGTAGCTGGCGCGCAAACGCTCCAAATCGGTGGTGCTGTTGCTTACAGCCATCTTGTCGGCATATACGATGAAGGCCTTCCCTTCCTCTGCCAATGCCTCGAGTTTTTCGAGCTCGGCGTTGTAGCGTTCATTGCGCGTAAGCAGGGCTTCTTTCACCTTCGGGTATCGGTGATAGCTGTTGGCGATTGCCTTGGCACTTGCGCCGATGTCGTCAACAGGCTTGCGGAAGCCCTTGGCTCGCGTGAGGATGGCAAGAATACGAGGGCATCCCGAATCGAGCGCCAGCTGCAACGGAATCCCAGCGCCAACGCCCAGACCGCCATCGTAGTAGACATGATCGCCAATATGAACCGGCGGCATTACCACCGGAAGAGTGCTGCTGGCGCGCACACGCACCATCACGTCCTTCAACGTAGCCATGTCTTCCTTGCGCCAGACCACCGATTCGCCGGTATCGCGATCAAATGCCTGGATTGAGCAAGGGGTTGGATTCTGGGCAAACGCCTCAAAATCGAACGGCAGCACACCCTCGGGCAAACCCGCTTCCTCATAGATCCAATGAGCTGAAAACATGCCCTTACCCTGAGCAAATGTTTTAGCGCCACCGAATTCGGGCTCCATTACCAAATCAGTAAAGCTGGCACGGGTGCGCCAGATATCTCCTGAAAGATAATTCACGGTATGGCTTGAACCAGCAGAAATACCGCACACGTGACCAAAGGTTATATTCTGTTCGAGCAGAAGCGATGCCATTGCGGCCGTATAGCTCGCACGCATCCCACCGCCCTCGAACATCAACACGGTATTAGCTGCATAGAAGTTTGCTCTCTTCATGGGTACCCCCTCGTTTTTTCCATCCACAAGAATACCCCTGTTCAAGCCCGTTAAAAACCAACGGTCACCATGCTGTTGATGGAATTTAGTCTGCTGCTGGCCCCAAAGCCTCCTGGGCAACTATGCACTCCAATTTCGTTAGCGGTGTTCGCCCACCGCCGCCTAGCGAAGGCACCTTGTTGGGCCAACCAGCTTCTTACCCGCCCTGTTTCACATTGCCCTCAGCTTGTGGCACCACTAGAGCTCAGCGCCAACTTCAGGTGCAGGAACGAGCCCTACCTGATTGCCAATGTATGAATCGCCGGGAAAATGCAATGAATCAGCACCGGGCACTCCACAAGCACCCGCAAGGAAAACGGTATACTTTTTGAAGATGAGCTGGGATTTTGCATTGATGCCCAGCTTCAGCATCAGGCTAGCAGCTGCACAGGGGAATCGCAGCGCCCACCTGAACACAAACCGTCTAACAACCAAAAGGCGACGGAATCGAGGGGATCATGGACAAAGACCGCCGCGCCAACTTCCTGCGGAAACTGCACTCTTTCGCAGGCGTATTTCCACTGGGAATCTTTCTCTGCTTCCATATGTGCGTAAACTACTCCGCAAACTGGGGAACCACCCCATACGACACCATGGGCTCATTTATGGCCCATATGCCCTACAAGGTTGTGCTGGAAACATTCGTAATTTTCCTGCCCCTTTTATTCCATGCCCTCTATGGCGTCTACATCTCCCTCACCTCAAGCGTTACCGTGAAACGCTATCGCTACTTCCGCAACTGGTGCTTCGTGCTGCAACGTATAGCGGGCATCGTCACACTGCTCTTTGTGATTTGGCATATCTATGGCACAAAGCTACAAGTTGAACTTACCGGCGTTGACCCAAGCTATGCCATGGTGGCGGGAATCGTTGCCACACCAATCGGACTTGCCCTGTTCGCCATAGGCCTTCTTTGCAGCATCTACCACTTCTGTAATGGCCTTTGGACGTTCCTTATTACCTGGGGAATCACCGTTTCACCCCGCTCCCAAAAAATATCAGGCTACGTACTGTTCGCGCTGTTTATCGCATTCGCTGCGTTTGGCCTAAAGGCACTGTCCGCCTTTGCCGGCTAAACCCGCACGCTACAAGAAAGAGGCTGTTATGGGCAAAGGATCAATCGCAGTTGTTGGCGGAGGCCTTGCGGGGCTGATGGCAACTTTGAAAATCGTAGAAGCAGGCTTGAGCGTTGACTTGTTTTCGCTCGTTCCCTTCAAGCGCTCGCATTCCGCCTGTGCGCAAGGGGGCATAAACGCCGCGCTGAACACCAAAGGCGAAGGTGATTCGATGGACGAGCACTTCGACGACACCATTTACGGTGGCGACTTTTTGGCGAACCAGCCGCAGGTACGCGCCATGTGCGAAGCTGCCCCAAAAATCGTCAACATGTTTGACCGCATGGGCGTAATGTTCAATAGAACCCCTGAGGGCTTGCTTGACCTGCGCAGATTCGGCGGTACGCAAAAACGACGCACCGCCTTTGCTGGTGCTACAACCGGTCAGCAGCTCCTCTATGCGCTCGACGAACAGGTGCGCGCTCTTGAAGTTGAAGGCAAGGTGCGCACCTATGTTGGATGGGAATTCGTTTCCACCATAATCCATAACGGCGTATGCTGCGGAATCACCGCGCAAGATCTTTCGTCCATGGAGATACGCGCCTTCCCCGCCGATGCGGTTGTTATCGCAACCGGAGGTTGCGGTGCCGTATTCGGCAAATCAACCAACTCCACCATCAACACCGGCTACGCTGCAGCTCGTTGCTACCAACAAGGAGCGCTCTACGCCAACGGCGAGTTCATCCAAATCCATCCCACTGCAATTCCCGGCTTCGATAAAAACCGCCTGATGAGCGAATCGGCACGCGGAGAAGGCGGCAGGGTCTGGACCTACAAGGATGGAAAGCCTTGGTATTTCCTGGAAGAAAAGTATCCCGCGTACGGCAATCTGGTGCCACGCGATATTGCCACGCGCGAAATCTTCGACGTATGCGTGAACCAGCACCTGGGTATCAACGGCCAAAACGTGGTGTATCTGGACGTTTCCCATATCCCCGCACCCGTTTTGAACGCGAAGCTGGAAGGCATACTGGATATCTACCAGAAGTTCGTAGGTGACGACCCGCGCAAGGTGCCCATGCGCGTAGCGCCCAGCGTCCATTACTCAATGGGCGGGCTTTGGGTCGGACTCGATCAGCAAACAAACATCCCAGGCTTGTTTGCCGCAGGTGAGTGCGACTATACCCAACATGGAGCCAACCGCCTTGGAGCGAATTCCCTTCTCTCTGCCGTATTCGCCGGCATGACAGCCGGACCCAACGCCGCCGCCTATGCCAAGGGGCTCCCAGAAGGCCAGAACATCCCCCAAAGCGTCTACGAAGCAGCCACTGCAAAGGATGAATCAGATTATCGAAGCATTTTGAAGCTTGATGGCACCGAAAACGCCTACCGCCTGCATCAGGAAATGGGCGAGCTGATGACAAAGAATGTCACTGTGGTTCGCAACAACGCGGATTTGGCCGAAACGTTGGTTAAGCTCGAAGAAATCGATGAACGACTTTCCCGTATCGGCGTTCAAGACAAAGCAACCTGGAGCAACGCAAATGTGCCGTTCATTCGTCAGCTTTATGGCATGGTTGATCTCGCCATGGTCATCACAAAGGGCGCGCTGGAGCGAAACGAAAGCAGGGGAAGCCACTTTAAACCGGAATTCCCCGATCGCAACGATGAGGAATGGCTTAAAACCACCATCGCTCGTTACGATACTGCTTCGCACAGCCCGGTGCTCAGCTACGAAAAGGTAGACACCTCACTTATTGCGCCCCGTAAACGCGATTACACGAAAGCTCATTAGAAGGAGGCTTGCCATGAATACCGAAACCGCAGGCCATGACCCTATTCGTCTCATCGTCAAGCGACAAGAAGGCCCCAACGCAAGACCGCATTGGGAAGAATTCAGCGTTGCCCATCAACCGCATATGAACGTGGTGTCAGCCCTGATGGAAATTAGGAAGAACCCCGTAAACGCCCAAGACAAACCAACCACCCCCGTGGTTTGGGAAAGCGTATGCCTTGAAGAGGTTTGTGGAGCCTGCACCATGATCATCAACGGCACACCACGCCAAGCCTGTTCGGCTCTTATCGACGATCTAAGGCAACCCATTCGTTTGGAGCCACTAACCAAGTTCCCCCTGGTACGCGACTTGAAAGTGGACAGAACCCTTTTGTTTGATGCCCTGAAAAAGACCCATGCCTGGATCGACATAGATGGTCCTTTCGATTTAGGACCGGGACCACGCATGTCCGCACGCACTCAAAGCTGGGCATATGAGCTGTCTCGCTGCATGACCTGTGGCTGCTGCTTCGAAGCCTGCCCTAATACCGGGCATGCAAATCAGTTCCTCGGACCTGCCGCCATTTCCCAGGTCCGCTTGTTCAATGCCCATCCCACCGGCAAGTTGAACAAACAAGAGCGTCTGCGTTCAATTATGGGAGCCGATGGCATAACCAGCTGTGGCAATGCCCAAAATTGCGTTCGGGTATGCCCCAAAGACATTCCCCTTACCACCTCTATCGCCCAGATGAACCGCGATACCACGGTACAGAGCATCCGAAATGTCTTTGGAAGCGATGCATAGCGCATAATACCGGTACCAGCGCATAAAAAATGGGGCTCCACCAAGGAGCCCCATTTGCTTTACCAAATGCTATTTCAGCAGATCAGCAGCAACTTCTTTTGCGCAAGCCAAGCCATCGGCAAGCGAATTGACCACCAAGGTGGAACCATGCTTTGCGTCACCTGCAGCATAGATGGGCGTCTCGCCCTCGTGCTTAACGCGATGCGTGCCCTCAACCATAACGGGGCGAACTCCGCGTCCGTCGACAACCTCAGCACCCAGAGCATCATAGATGCCACGTTCGGGTCCGGTAAAACCGCATGCGATTAGAACCAGCTGAGCAGGCATAACGCGCTCGGTATCCATCTGACGCTGGGGAGCGCCCTGGCTCCAATCAAGCGTAACCACGCGCAAGCCAGTTACGTGACCTTCTTCACCCAGAACCTCTACCGTATCGGCAGCGAACGAGCGCGGATCTTCTTTGAAATGCTCGATTGCCTCACGTTGGCCGTAGTCGGTCTTTTTCACGAAAGGCCATTCGGGCCACTGGTTGGAAGCAGCACGCACCTCGGGAGGCGCAGCGTTGTACTCCAGCTGATGCACGCTCTTTGCGCCCTGGCGAAGAGCCGTTGCGATGCAGTCGGTGCCCGTGTCGCCACCACCGATAACAACAACGTCCAGGCCCTTGGCAGAAATTGCCGGTTCAGTGCCGTTGATTACCGATTTCGTGGAAGAAGTAAGGTAATCAACCGCGAACACCACGCCTTTTTGGTCGGCACCAGGAGCGGCAAGACCACGCGGAGCCGCTGCGCCAACGGCAACAACGACCGCATCGAAGTCGGACTTCAGGCGCGCTGCCACCGCTTCTTCGGATGCATCGGTATTCAGTTCGAAGGAAATGCCTCCTTCTTCGAGGAACTTGATGCGACGATCAACGATTTCCTTCGGCAACTTCATGTTCGGGATACCGTACATCAGCAAACCGCCAGCGCGGTCATGGCGCTCAAATACGGTTACGCGAATGCCCGCTTCGGCCAGCTGCCAAGCAGCTCCCAAGCCACAGGGGCCAGAACCAATCACCGCAACCTTCGGCGCACCCGCCGCAGGTTTCGGCAAGGGCTTAGGACCGCCCGCTGCCCACTGATGATCGGAAATGGCGCGCTCGTTGTCACGGATGGTGGTAGGGCCCTCGATGGAGGCAAGGTTGCAAGCAGCCTCGCACAGCGCCGGACATACACGGCCCGTGAACTCAGGGAACGGATTGGTGAGCGACAGTCGTTCGGCCGCTTCGTCCCACAAACCGCGATACACCAAATCATTCCATTCAGGAATAAGGTTGTGCAGCGGGCAGCCCGAAGGGCGCGCCTTACCGAAACTGTAACCAGCTTGGCAAAACGCCACACCGCACATCATGCAACGGCTCGCCTGGATCTGCTGCTCCTCTTCGGAAAGCGGCAAGGCGAATTCTTTGAAGTCTTCAATGGCCTCCAACGCCGCACGTTCACCATGAGCAACGCGATCGTGCTCGAGATATGCTCCTGCTTTGCCCATTACTGGCGCCCCTTTCCTACAATCTCGTATGCCTCTTCAAGCGCTTCCTCATGGCTCTTGCCTTCGGCCTCTGCCGCGGCAACGATCTGCAGAACGCGCTCATATTCAACCGGAATTACCTTTACGAAGTGCTGCTTCATAGCTTCGAAGCGATACAGCATCTTAATGCCACGGGGGCTCTGCGTATAACCGACATGTTCTTCGATAAGGCTGTGGATAAGCTCGATTTCGGCCTCGGTGGGAACTTCAAGCTTTACCGACCCCATGTTGCAGCGGCTTTCCAACGTACCGTACTCGTCGTACACGTAAGCTACGCCACCGGTCATGCCCGCTGCAAAGTTCAAGCCAACCTCGCCCAAGATCAGGGCAGTGCCACCGGTCATGTATTCGCAGCCATGGTTGCCAACGCCTTCAACCACGATGGTGGCACCGGAATTGCGTACACCGAAGCGTTGACCAGCAAGGCCGTTTACAAAACCGCGACCCGACGTTGCTCCAAAGAAGGCAACGTTGCCCACAATGGTATTCTCGTCGAACTTGTACGTGGCATCTTCGGAAGGATGAACCGAAAGGATACCGCCGGAAAGGCCCTTGCCGAAGTAGTCGTTCGCATCGCCCGTAACGTTGAGCGTAACGCCCTTCGGGATGAAGGCGCCGAAGCTCTGGCCGGCAGAGCCTTCGCAGTCGACCGTCACCGAACCATCGGGCAGGCCTTCGGGGTGCGCCTTGGTTACCGCAGCGCCCAAGATGGTGCCCACGCAACGATTTACGTTGGCGATATCAGCACGGAAACGAACCGGCTTCATGTGCTTGCGAGCCTGCTCGGTCATGGGCAGGAACAACGTGGAGTCAAGCGACTTTTCCAGCTCCACGTCGTACTTCATCTGAGGCAAGAAATGACGACCGGCAGCACCGGGAATATGGGCGCCGAACTCGCATTCGCCATTGGCGAGCACCGAAGAAAGGTCGAGCAGGTTAGCCTTCCAGTTGCCCGGCACTTCAACCTGGCGCAAGCACTCGGGGTGGCCAACCATTTCATCTACCGTGCGGAAGCCAAGCGATGCCATAACCTCACGCAGCTGCTCGGCAACGAAGAGCATGAAGTTCACCACGTGCTCGGGCTTGCCGCGGAAGCACTTGCGCAAGCGGCAGTTCTGCGTGGCAATACCAGCGGGGCACGTATCCTGCTGGCAGTCGCGTTGCATCAGGCAGCCCATAGCAATGAGCGGCATCGTCGCAAAACCGAACTCTTCAGCGCCAAGCAAGCAGGCCACGGCAACATCCTTGCCGTCCATCAGCTTGCCGTCAGCCTCAAGAACAACGCGCGAACGCAGGCCGTTCTGCAGCAGCGTCTGCTGAGCCTCAGCGATACCGAGTTCGAGAGGCAAGCCTGCATGCCAGATGGAGTCGCGCGGAGCAGCGCCCGAACCGCCATTGTGACCAGAGATCAAGATCTTGTCGGCAGCGCCCTTGGCAACGCCGGTTGCGATGGTGCCAACGCCAGCCTCGGAAACAAGCTTCACGGAAACGCGCGCATTGGGGTTTGCATTCTTCAAGTCGAAGATCAGCTCCGCCAAGTCTTCGATGGAGTAGATGTCATGATGCGGCGGAGGCGAAATCAAGCCGATGCCCGGAGTAGACTGGCGAACTTCGGCGATCCAGGGATATACCTTCTTACCAGGCAGGTGGCCGCCTTCGCCAGGCTTTGCGCCTTGAGCCATCTTGATCTGAATCTCGATAGCCGAAGAAAGATAACGGCTCGTTACACCGAAGCGACCGGAAGCAATCTGCTTGATGGCAGAATTCATGGAATCGCCGTTAGGAAGCGGGGTCTCGCGCTTCGGGTCTTCGCCGCCTTCACCAGAATTCGAGCGGCCGCCCAGACGGTTCATGGCAATAGCCATGCACTTGTGAGCTTCCTCGGAAATGGAACCGTAGCTCATAGCGCCCGTGTTGAAACGCTTGGCGATGCTTGTGGCGGGCTCAACCTCTTCCAATGGAACAGGGGTACGATCAGTTACGAAGTCGAGCAGATCGCGCAAGCGAATCGCGCGCCCTTCCTGATGCAGATGATCGCTGTATTCCTTGAACATCTCATAATTGCCCTCACGGCAAGCATGTTGCAGCAGGTAGATGGTCTGCGGATCGATAAGGTGTTCTTCACCGCCCTGCGGACGCCACTTGGTAAGGCCCAAGGAAGGCAGCTGCTCAGGCGCCGGCGTGTTGAGGATAGCCACGGCATCGTCGTAGCGCTGATCCTCTTCGCGCTGAACATCGGCAACGCCCAAGCCGCCCACACGGGAAACAGTGCCAGCAAAATACTGATCGACGAATTCCTGCTTGAAGCCAACAGCCTCAAAGATCTGAGCGGAATGGTAGCTCTGAACCGTGGAAATACCCATCTTCGACATGATGGAGGTGATTCCCGCGGTTACCGCCTTGTTGTAGTTCGCAACGCCCTCTTCGGCAGATACGGACAAAGCGCCCTTTGCCGCCAAATCAGCGATGCACTCATGGGCCATATAGGGGTAAATGCCCGAAGCGGAATAACCAACCAAAGCAGCGAAGTCGTGTGCGGAAATGGCATCGCCCGTCTCAACCACGAAATCGGCAAAGGTGCGAACGCCCACACGAATAAGGTGGTTGTGAACAGAAGAAACCGCCAGAAGCGAAGGAATAGGCACTTCGCCTTCTGCAGCACGGTCGGAAAGCACGATGATGCTTACCCCGTTGCGCACAGCCTTTTCAACGCTGCATGCCAAGTTTTCCAGCGCCTGTTCCAAGGCGTTCTCACCATCTTCGCGACGATACGTAGCGCTGAAGCGCTGGGCTTTGAAACCAACGCGATCAACCGCGCAGATGTGATCGAACTGATCCTTCGTCAGCATAGGGCCATCGAGGCGAATCAGCTGGCATGCCGTGCGGGAATCTTCCAGAAGATTGCCGTGGTTGCCAATATAGAGCACGCTCGAAGTAACCAGGCTCTCACGCAAAGCATCGATAGGTGGATTGGTTACCTGGGCAAACAGCTGGTAGAAGTAATCGAAGAAGGAACGGTTCTTTTTCGAAAGGCATGCGAGAGAAGCGTCGATTCCCATGGAAGCCAGGGGCACACCGCCCTTTTCAGCCATGGCGCGAACCACCTCATCCACGTCATCCCAGTGATAGCCCAGCTTTGCCATGCGTACGGTCATGGGAACCTCGGCATCGCGTGCAGCATCGTTTTGAACAGGTGCGTCAAGATCGGAAACTTCGATCTTTTCTTCCTTTACCCAATCGCTGTAGGGCTTTTCCTTTGCATAGCGGGCGCGCAGTTCATCATTCCAAATAACGCGATCGGCCGTAGTGTCGATCTCCACCATTTCGCCAGGACCAAGGCAACCTGCGGTAAGGATGTTGGAGGGCTCGATTTCGATGGTTCCAACCTCGGATGAAAGCAGGAAGCGATCGTCACGCGTGACGTAGTAACGAGCAGGACGCAGGCCGTTGCGGTCGAGCGCAGCACCGAACGTGGAGCCATCGGTGTAGGCGATAGCAGCGGGGCCGTCCCACGGCTCCATGAGCATGGACTGGTACTCGTCATAGGCACGGCGACGAGCGGGGAGCGTTTCGTTGTGGTCCCACGGCTCGGGCAGCAACATGGAAACGGCGCGGGTCATATCGCGACCATTCATCACCAAGAACTCGAGCACATTATCGAGGATGGCGGAGTCGGAACCTTCCTTGTTGATGATAGGCAGAACAGATTCCAGATCCTTGCCCAAAACCGGCGAGTACAGGTTTGGTTCGCGGGCGCGAATCCAGTTCACGTTGCCCTTCAACGTATTGATTTCGCCATTATGGATGATGTAACGGTTCGGATGGGCACGTTCCCACGAAGGGGTGGTGTTCGTGGAGTAGCGCGAATGAACCAATGCGATTGCGGTCTTCACCGCTGCATCGGAAAGGTCCAGGTAGAAACGGCGCATCTGGGTAGCAACAAGCATGCCCTTGTACACGATGGTACGTGCGCTGAAAGAGCACACATAGAAGATATGACCCTTCAGCGCATGCTCGGCATCGGCGGCCTTTTCCACCATACGGCGACATACGTACAGGCGGCGCTCGAACGCTTCGCCGCGCTCAACGTCTTCGGGGCGACCTACGAATGCCTGCAGGATGGTAGGCATGCAGGCGCGTGCGGTGGAACCCAAATCGTGGGGATCGATGGGAACCTCGCGCCAAAACAGCAGGGGCAAACCAGCCTTCGCACAACCTTCTTCGAAAATGCGCTTGGAAACCTCTACGCCACGCTCGGCTTGGGGGAAAAAGAGCATAGCCACGCCATAGTCGCCTTCATCGGGAAGAAGGTGACCGTACTTCTGCGCTTCCTTGCGGAAGAAGTGGTGCGGAACTTGGAACAAGATACCGGCGCCATCGCCCGTATTGTGCTCCAAACCCTTACCACCGCGATGCTCCAGATTGACAAGGACCGAAAGGGCATCGTCGATCATCTGATGCGAGCGCACACCTTTCAGATGCGCCAGCGCGCCAATACCGCACGCATCATGCTCGAACTCAGGACGATACAGCCCGCTTTGCGCAGGCACGTTCCGTGTTTGCATTCTGAACCTCTCACTCTCACAATCGAAAAGCCGTTGGGTGCTTGTCCTCTCCGCTCAACGACTTTCGCGAACCGTTTGCCTTTCTCGTTTTAAGAAAGGTGGGGATAATTCGCTAGCAAACAAGGTACCGCCTTAGGCAGGCAGCTTTTGGCTTCGTTTCGATACGTAACAAAGCAGATTTCAAGAGTTAACACGCATGAAATAAGTGGTTCAAAGTATCATGCGGCGTTCGCGGGGATATAGGCACGACGGTAGAATCCGCGAGCGCCATCGGATACCACCTGGCATATAGCGCCAATGGCAACCATCGAAATAACCGTGCCAACGCCCACGCCGAACAAATGGCCGGTCATCGCAAGCGCCATTACACATGCGATGGAAAAGCGCAGCACATCGTTGATGATCTTCGCCTTGCCGAAGGGAAGATGGGTGATTTCCATAAAGGCCTGCGTGCAGCCATCGGCGGGGTTCAGAACGAAATCCATAGCCACCATGGCGCTTACCCCTATACCGATAAGCGTAATGCCGATCGTGAACATAATGCAGCTGGTTAGCAGGTTTGGATCATGACAAAACCAGAAGAAATCAAGGCCTAATACGAAGTCAAACAGGTCGATAAGGCAGCCGAATGCAAAGGCAAAAGGAATCTGAAGAGCGATTTTGGCATTAAACGTTCGAAACACCAGAACTTGAATAAGGACATCGATGCAGTACAGGCATATGCACGATTGCCCCAAGGTAAGCAGATGGGTGCCTTCGCTGAACACCAGCGGTACCGATTGGAATGCCGGCGCGCCGAAATCGCTTCGCGCACTCAAGACAACGCCTACACCCAAAATCAAAATGCCACCAAAATATATGGCTATGCGCAAAGGCATAGAGCGGGTTGTGGCCGTCTTGCCTTCCCCTGCTGCGATGCTTCCCATGGTAATCTTCTTCCCCCTCGGTCCGCCGCTCCAAACCTTCCCTCCGATGAAACGACGGCTTTCATGCCAGTGTAGCAGTATGGTACCGCTCGGTGCATTTAAAGCGCTTCATCGGGTATGCTGAAAGAGCGCATCGGCGCGAGGGGAAGGGATCGCAATGGCAAAGAAGATTACGAAAAAACAGGCAAGGAAGGCAACCGAGGCAGCCGTCGAAAATGCCTTGGAAAAGTACCTTTCAAGCACGCTTAATACTGACGAGGAAAAACAAGGCGGCGACACTTCGCCCCTCGGAACGCCCTACCGCCGTGGCTCGGTAACCCTACGCGGAAAGATGGTCCCTCGCTACAGCACCACAGGAAAGCTGATCAGCGAAGAGCCGGGCACTGATTGGCGCGATGCCGACCCTTGGCGCACACTGCGCATCCAGTCCGAGTTCGTGGACGGCTTTGACGCTCTTGCCAAATTAGGGCCAGCAGTATCCATATTCGGATCAGCCCGAACCGAACCAACCGACCCTTACTATGAACACGCCATGCAAATCGCAGGCAAGCTTGCCAATCGGGACATTGCCGTTATCACCGGCGGCGGCCCCGGCATTATGGAAGCGGCAAACCGTGGAGCAGCACTTGCGGGTGGCACTTCGGTAGGTCTTTCCATCGAACTTCCCTTTGAAGAAACCACCAACGATTGGGTTAATCTTGGAATCGAGTTCCGCTACTTCTTCGTCCGCAAAACCATGTTCGTAAAGTACTCTTCGGGTGCTATCTTCTTCCCTGGCGGCTTTGGCACGCTTGACGAGATGTTCGAGGTGCTGGTGCTGGCGCAAACGCATAAGATCGGGAACATGCCCATCGTGCTGTTCGGCACCGAATACTGGCAAGATCTAGTCAGCTGGATCAAGGGCCCCTTGCTTAAGCAGAACATGATCAGCGAATCCGACATCGACTTGTTCACCGTTACCGACAGCCATGAAGAAGCCATCCGCATAGCAACAAGCGGCATTAAGTCGAAATAACCTGCCTCGAAAGGAACGTTATGCCCATCGAACTGGTTGATTGCCACACCCACACCGTGTTCTCCGACGGAAAAAGCACTTTTCAGGAAAACATGCATGCAGCCACAGCGAAGGGAATAACCACTATAGCCTGCACTGACCATTGGGGCAGGCCCGACTTCATCGATTGCTCCGTCGAAGAAGGCAAGCTCAAGCAGTACGCTTCCGCAATTGAAAGCGTACGCGGCGAATTTCCCGAACTCGAAATTGTGCATGGTCTGGAAGCGGACTGGTACCCAGGCTGCAGCACCGATTTGGCGGAAACACGCGGCAACGCAACGTTCCTTCTTGGATCCATCCACTACCTTCAGGAAAAGGCACTCGACTGGGATGAAGATATGCGCATCTGGGAAGAGCTGGGGGCAAACGAGCTTTGGCGGCTCTACGCCGAAGAATGGTGCAAGGCAGCAACAAGCGGCCTGTTCGATTCCATGGCGCATCCCGACCTACCACGCCTGTTCAGCCTTTCCGGCTACGCACCTTCGCTCGACCTTGCTCCACTATTCGATTCCATGGCGCAAGCAGCACGCGAGGGTAAAGTACACGTTGAGATCAACACTGCAGGTTTAACCAAAGACTTTGCCGATTTTTATCCGCAGGAGCCCTTGCTTGAACG
Source organism: uncultured Eggerthella sp. (assembly GCA_965147435.1). GTDB lineage: Bacteria > Actinomycetota > Coriobacteriia > Coriobacteriales > Eggerthellaceae > Anaerotardibacter. The sequence continues at coordinate 35,664 of CBCTKC010000003.1, forward strand.
CTTTTTCCGGGCAGGTGTGCCACTGACCGTGGGCTCCGACGCCCATCACGCAAGCCGTATTGGCGACAGCATCCTTGAAGCCTATCGCTACGCCCGCCACATAGGGTACGCCTCCATCGACGCGCCAACCGCCCAAGGAGGTTGGCGCAGCATAAGCATCGAAAGCATTTAGCCCGCTATCGGCATGCAAAGAAGCGACACCCGCCAAAACCAGACGCCGCTTCTTCTCAAGCATTTTGCGCTTTCGGCGCTGCCGCGAATTGCCTGACGGAAGCGTTTTGAGCAACCGCCAATCCCTGCAACCAGGCGTTTTCCGTCGTAAGCAATAAGCTTATTTGTGCAGGTCTTCCACTTCCGCGAGGTTGCCAAACGCCCTGATATAGATGCGCAAAGCGCGCTTCAGCTCTTCTTCGGCAATTCCCTCATTAGCAGCATGCATGCCCCCTACCCAACTCGGCACAGGATAAGCCCCTTCTTCTGCGGGACCAAAGCTTACGGCATTGGGAAACTCGCGAGCATAGGTGCCGCCTCCCATGGTGAAAGGACGCACCTGTTTGCCCGTGGTGGAGCAATACGCATCCATGAGCGCACGGACAGGAGCCGTATCGGGGTTCACCACAAAAGGATCCTTGCATGCGGTAACGGCAAGCGAAGCACCTTGGGCATGTGACAATGCCTCAAATGCAGTGCTGAGTTCGCTGCCGGTAATTGCCGCAGGGAAACGAATGTCCTCGGTCATGACAAAAGCGCCATTGACCTTGTTCATCATGCCAACAACGCTAGTCAGATTGCCAAAATCGGCATCCGAGCAGGCAACATCGGCAATTTCCCCATCGGTGCATTCAGCCATGCTGGCAGCAAATTGCAACCATGCATTTTCTTCACCAGAGCACACACCAGCAGAAAGAAGATAGCGGCACAGGATACCGATGGCATTCAACGTACCTTCTGGAAGCGAGGCATGCCCCGCAATGCCTGTTGCGGAAACAAGGGTTCCCTCTTCGCAAGGGGAAACTTCTATACGATCGGCCTTTGGCAGACTTTCCGCTTCAACCCGAACCACAGCACGCGCTATGCCAGGCACCGCATTGGGAGCCGTTCCTGCTGCAAAAGAGGCAATGACGCCCTCGACGGTTCCGGAGGTAATCGTTGCCCCAAATTGCCCTTTCTCGCCATAGCACAAGGGGAAATCGGCATCGGGGGTGAACAAGAAATCAGGGGCATCGTTGTGCTCCAAGTAGTAAGGGACATCGCCCATCCCCGACTCCTCATTGCAGCCGAAAATGAAACGTACCCCATGGCGCAGATTCGCACCGCGATCAAGCCAGAATTTCAAGCCATACAACGCTGTGAGCAACGGAGCCTTATCGTCGGAAGTACCGCGTCCGATGAGCACGCCATCCTTGCAAGTTAGACTGAACGGATCGAAATCCCAACCCTCCCCAGCAGGGACCACATCAACATGGCCGATAACGCCAATCTGTTGCCCGCTTTCGCCTGGCAAATCGGCAAAACCGGCATACCCATCTCCATCATGGGGCTCCAACCCCATGCGCTGTGCGATGGCAAGCGCTTCGTCAAGCGCCGCACGAGGCCCTGGGCCGAAAGGCGCACCAGGTGCCGCATGCTCGGCATCAAGCGAGCTGTCAATGGAGATCAAGCGTTGAGCGTCGGTCAAAAATGCCGGCCACTGCTCTGAAACAAATGCCTCGATGTCTTCCTCGGTTGCCCGCATGATGCACCTCTTTCGTCATGAAACAAAAATGCGGGTCGACAATCGCCGGCCCGCACATAATCTTATCGCTCTTTAGAACCTGAAATCATTTCCTGTTCCTGCAAGGATTTCGCCAACATGCTGCTCGGTGACAAGACGCGTCTTTTCGTTAGGAATGTTCAGCAGTTCACGCTTCACCATGGCAAGACCCTTTTCCTTGGTTTCGGGAGTGGCGTAATCGGCCAAATACTCCGTGAGCGTCATCAGGGCATTCGGATGGCAGTAGTTAAGGATCTCACCGTTTTTGCAGAAGCTCATGAACCTATCGCCTGTGCGCCCTGCACGATAGCAAGCCGTGCAGAAGCTGGGTATGTGGTTATTGTCCATCAGCCAGCTGATAACCTCATCGAGCGTGCGCTGATCCGATACGTCAAACTGCTCGGTATCATGCGGGCGCTCCGGCTCGTTGTAGCCGCCAACACTGGTACGGGACCCACCGGAAATCTGGCTTACGCCATACTGCAAAGCATGTTCGCGCACCAGTTCGCTCTCACGCGTGGAAATGATAATGCCGGTATAGGGCACGGTAATGCGAATGAGGGCGATGATCTTCTCGAACATTTCGTCAGGAATGCCGTTGTCGAACACTTCAGGGTCGATGTCCATCGCAGGCTTAACGCGCGGAACACTGATGGTATGCGGACCCACGCCATGCACCGCCTCTAGGTGCTCAGCATGCATAATCAAGCCAGCAAACTCGTAGCGATACCCCTGCAGTCCGAACAATACGCCCAGGCCCACATCGTCAATGCCGCCCTCCATGGCGCGGTCCATCGCTTCGGTATGCCAATCGTAATCGCTCTTCGGGCCCGTAGGATGCAACTCCTGGTAACCCTTTTTGTTGTACGTTTCCTGGAACAGAATATAGGTGCCGATCTCTGCCTCTTTAAGCATGCGGTACTCTTCGACCGTGGTTGCGGCAATATTCACGTTTACGCGCCTGATAGCACCATTTCGATGCTTGATGGAATAGATGGTTTCCATGCTTTCCAGAATGTATTCGATGGGGTTGTGCTTCGGGTCTTCGCCTGCCTCGATAGCCAAACGCTTATGACCCATATCCTGCAGGGCAATAACCTCATCGCGAATCTCTTCCTGAGTAAGCTTCCTGCGGGGAATGGTCCGATTCTTTGCGTGATACGGGCAATACAAGCAGCCGTTCACGCAATAGTTGGAAAGATACAGCGGCGCAAAAAGAACAATGCGATTGCCGTAATAGGCCAGCTTTATCTGACGCGCCAGCTCTTTGATTTCCTTATTGATCTGCGGATCTTCGCATGCCAGAAGCACACTTGCCTCACGATGGGTTATAACCGCACCATGATCTGCGGAAGGATGCAGGTTTGCACGTGCCTTATCCAGAATACGGCGGCACAACTCGATATCGTCTTTATGCGCATCAGCGTAGGCGATGGAATCGAGAATCTCCGCGTCGTTGATGAACTCGTCGGCGCGAAGCGATTTCGGATCGTAGCGGAATTCCGTCATTGGTTCTTCTTTCGCTTTGCCTTTATAGAAACAAACGGCAAAAGCAGACGGGCATCGCTTTTACCGCAGATATGGTTATCGCACGTATGCACAACTATGTCTAACTTACCGCTAATTGAGCTCAGCCGCCCACCAAAAACCACGCTCATCTGCAAACGGCATCATAATCTGTTAAAGAAACGAAACAATACAATGGGAACATTCCTAAAAAGACGCACGGGAAAGGGTTCGTATGAGCATCGCGCAAAACAGCCGCACACAGGGACCAACGTCACAATCGCCCTCTGCAGGCAAGCCTCTTCTCAAAGAAAGTGGCCCTGCACTTATGCGTACCCCCAAGGGCATGCGTATGGCCATCGGCCTGTTCGGGCGGCGCAATGTAGGCAAATCGAGCGTGCTGAACGCCATCACGAACCAGCAAACCAGCATCGTTTCCGCCGTCGCAGGTACCACCGCCGACCCGGTCGACAAACCCATGGAGCTGCTGCCTTTGGGGCCGGTGCTGTTCGTCGACACCGCCGGGATCGACGATGATCAGGAAACCGTTGGTGAGCTGCGCACTCAACGCACAAAAAAGGTATTTGACCGTTGCGATATGGGCGTCATCGTAACCGAGGCAGGTACCTGGGGCCCCTACGAAGAAGAGATCGCTGCCCAGCTTTCCAACCGAAGCATCCCCTTCATCATCGTGTGCAACAAAACGGATCTGCTTCCTGCTAACGCTCAGAGCCCCGAGCCCGACTCCCCGGAATCAGCCGAAAGCCGCACGCCACGGGGAACCGTCGTCGACCCCCAGCAAGAGGCGCTTATTGCAGCATGCCGCAGCGCCCTCCCCCATAACCTCCAGCAGAAACCTCTGGTTTGCATGTGTGCAGCAAAGCAAGAAAGGGTGCTTGAGCTGCGCCAAGCCCTGCTCGACAACGCACCCGAAGAGTTTGTGAACGACCCTAAGATCATCGGGGATATCGTCGATCCAGGCTCGGTGGTTATCTTGGTTATCCCCATCGACAAAGAAGCACCGAAAGGGCGCATTATCCTCCCCCAGGTTCAAGCCATTCGCGATTTGCTCGACTCCAGCTGCCTTTCGCTTTGCGTTACTGATAAGGAACTGCCGCGCGCTTTAGCGGCGCTGAAAGAACCACCCGACCTGGTGGTTACCGATTCCCAGGCGTTCGATAAAGTGGCAGCAATCGTGCCAGAAAACGTTCCCCTTACCGGCTTTTCCGTTGCATTTGCCCGCTTCAAGGGAGATTTGCCCACCCAAGCCTTAGGGACGCTTGCCATCGATAAGCTCACCGAAAACTCCCGCGTACTCATAGCGGAAGCCTGCACCCATCACCCCATCGAAGAAGATATCGGCACCGTGAAGATCCCTCGCCTGTTACGCGCTCGCATCGGGCAAGGGCTTACCGTCGAAAACGTGCGAGGCGTAGACTTCCCAGAAGATCTTTCAAGCTATGACCTGGTAATTCACTGTGGGGGCTGCACCTTTAACCGCCGCGCCGTGCTCTCCCGCATCCAAGCATGCGTTCACGCGGGCGTGCCGGTATCCAACTACGGGCTAACCCTTGCCTATTTAATGGGCGTATTCGATCGCTCTATCAAGGCGTTCCCCGGTATGGAACAATTCCTGGAAGAGAACCGGCGCTAAGACCACAGCCTTACAGTTGGCAATTGTGCCCATGGGTATCCGCTATCCATGGGCACAATTTCATTTTATTGCCGCTCATCGGTAAACCAACCCCGCTCACCCTTGCCCGTTGTTATACTTTGTATAAGCATGCGCGCTCACAGGACAAAGCGCCGATTTATTTTGGCGGAGCCGTATGCGCAAGGCTGGAAAACACCAGCTCAACCATACAGACCGAGGAGAATTCCATGAGCCCATTGGAAATCCGCACCTCGAGCGAAGCGGAGAAGACCGTGCGCGGCGTATGTCAAGACATGGCCCGCCGTCTTGTTTCGCATCCTCAAGGTACCTGTCCCGTTGATGTGACGCGCGGCCTTATCGCCTTGTGTCGCACGCAAACATGCGGCAAGTGCGTTCCCTGCCGCATCGGCTTGGCGCAGATCGAATCGCTGCTCGACAGCGTGCTGGAAGGAACGGCAACCGAAGCCGACCTTGCGCGAATCGAGGCACTCGCTGAAAACGTGCGCATTTCGGCAGATTGTGCAATCGGTACCCAGGCTGCCGAAATGGCCCTTACCGGAGTACGCGCTTTCCGCGAAGACTACGAGCTCCATGCAGAAGGCCGCTGCCTGTGCACGTCCGACCACCCGGTTCCCTGTGTTCAGGGCTGCCCCGCAAATGTCGATATTCCCGGCTACATCGCACTGGTAAAAGCTGGCCGCTTCGACGACGCCATTGAGCTCATCTGCAAAGACAACCCCTTCCCAAGCGCCTGCGCCTATGTCTGCGAGCATCCCTGCGAAAACACCTGTCGACGCAGCTTCGTTGATTCCGCCGTCAACATCCGTGGCCTGAAGCGTTACGCCTGCGACCACGAAACGCCCAACCGTCCCACTACGGTGGCAGAACCCACCGGCAAGAAGGTTGCTGTTATCGGCGGCGGTCCTGGCGGTCTTACCGCAGCGTATTACCTCACCCGCATGGGTCATTCCGTAACGGTATACGAGCAGCGCGCCAAGCTCGGTGGCATGCTCCGCTACGGCATCCCCAACTATCGCTTGCCCAAAACCCTGCTCGACACCGAAATCGAGCACATCACTTCTTTGGGCGTAGAGGTTAAGCTGGGCGTTTCCGTTGGCAAGGACGTTGCAATCGCCGACCTCGAGCGCGATTTCAATGCCGTTTACGTATGCATTGGCGCTCACTCAGACAAGAAACTCCGCATCGAAGGCGAAGATGCGCCTGGCGTAGTTCCCGCCGTTGCTATGCTGCGCGAAATCGGCGACGGCAATATCGCCGACCTCTCCGGCCAAAACGTTGTTGTGGTTGGCGGCGGCAACGTTGCCATGGATGCCGCCCGCAGCGCACGCCGCATGGGAGCCAAGTCGGTTAAGATCGTGTACCGTCGTCGCCGCGCCGACATGACAGCACTCGCCGAAGAAATCGACGGAGCCATCGAGGATGGCTGCGAGCTTATGGAACTTGTTGCCCCTGCACATGTCGAAGTTAACGGCGAAGGTAAGGCCGTGGCACTTTGGGGTCAGCCCCAGATGATTTCCACGGTACGCGGTGGCCGTCCCTCTCCCAAGGCGGCAAGCAAGCCCGAGGTCCGCATTCCCGCTACCACCATCATTGTCGCCATCGGTCAGAACATCGATTCTGGCGCATTCGAGGAATTCGGCTTGCCCTGCAAGTGGAACGAAATCCAGGCCCAGCCCGATTCCAACATTCCTGAAAAGCCCGGCTTCTTCACCGGCGGCGATTGCAGCTGGGGCCCGGCAACCGTCATTCGCGCCATTGAGGGCGGCAAGGTTGCAGCACGCGCAATCGACACCTACCTGGGCGGCAACCACGAAATCCGTTGCGACGTGGACATCCCCGCTCCCAACCTGGCCGATCGCGTTCCCTGCGGCCGCGTAACCATGAAGGAGCGCCCCGGCGCTGAGCGCAGCTGCGATTTCGAGCTGTGCGAAATCGGCATGTCTGAAGAGGAAATGATGCAAGAAGCAGGCCGCTGCCTGGGGTGCGATCACTTCGGCTACGGTGCATTCAAGGGCGGAAGGAGCCGAGCATGGTAACGTTGACCATCGACGGGAAGGAAGTCTCCGTTCCCGAGCACACCACCATCTTGAATGCCGCCTATCAGGCAGGCTCCATGATTCCCACGCTGTGCTACCTGAAAGACATTAACGAAATCGGCGCCTGCCGCATCTGTGTTGTGGAGGTTGAAGGCACGGACAAGCTCGTCTCCTCGTGCAACAACGAAGTTGCCGAAGGCATGGTGGTAAACACCATGAGCCCCCGTGTTGTTGCCTCCCGCCGCGAAACGATGGCGCTTATTCTTTCGCGCCATAAGAGCGAATGCACCACATGCACGCGCAACGGCAACTGCATGATTCAGCGCAATGCAGCTGCACTGAACATCACCAACATCCCCTATCCCATCGAATACGACCAGCAGAAGAACCCCACCGATTTCCCGCTAGTTCGCGACGCTTCCAAATGCATCAGCTGCATGCGCTGCGTAAGTGAATGCAGCAAGGTTCAGAACCTGAACGTATGGGATCTCACGCGCACGGGCTCGAATGCCCATGTGGGTGCTGCGGGTTGCCGCGACATATCCGAAGCAGCCTGCTCGCTGTGTGGCCAGTGCATCACGCACTGCCCCTGCGGTGCTCTTTCCGAGCGCGACGACACCCAGAAGGTATTCGACATCATCGCCGACCCCGAGCGTATCGCTATCGTCCAGATTGCGCCTTCCATCCGAGCGGCATGGGGCGAATCCGTATCCCTTTCGAAAGAAGAAGCCACGATGGGTCGCATGGTTGCCGCCGTGCGCAAGCTGGGCTTCGATTATGTCTTCGATACCGACTTCGCAGCAGATATGACCATCATGGAAGAAGGCACCGAGCTTCTCCATCACCTGAAAGAAGAGCCTGGTCAGCCCATGTTCACCTCGTGCTGTCCCGGTTGGGTGCGCTTCCTGAAGGCAAAGCACCCAGGTCTGGTGAAACATCTTTCCACCACGAAATCGCCGCAGCAGATCTTCGGCGCCATTGCGAAGAATTACTACGCGGAAATCCTGGGCGTCGACCCTGCGAAGATTGCCGTGGTGTCCATCATGCCGTGCGTTGCCAAGAAGGCAGAATGCGCTTACGAAGACATGGACACCACCGGAACCGGCCCCGATGTTGACGTAGTGCTTACCACGCGCGAACTCGGACGCATGCTGAATGCCCAGTTCATCAACGTAAGGAACTTGCCTGAAGAAGAGTTCGACATGCCCTTGGGCGAAGCCACTGGCGCAGGTCACATCTTCGGCGCCACCGGCGGCGTAATGGAGGCGGCTCTTCGCAGCGCCCACTTCCTGGTCACCGGCAAAAACCCCGACCCCGACGCTTTCAGCGCCGTACGCGGCTGCGAAGGCTGGCGCGAGGTAACCTACAACCTGGCAGGCAAAGAACTTACCGTTGCCATCGTCAGCGGTCTTCAGAATGCCGACAACCTGTGCAACGCCATCGAAAACGGCGAGGTAGATTACGACTTCGTTGAGGTTATGGCTTGCCCTGGCGGCTGCGTTGGCGGCGGCGGCCAACCCATTCACGAAGGCCGCGAATGCGCAGCCGAACGTGAGCTCATCTTGCGCGACATCGACACCAACTCAAAGCTGCGCTTCAGCCACGAGAATCCTTCGGTCGTTGAATGCTACGAAAAATACTTTGGCGAACCGAACTCCGAAAAGGCAGAGCAGCTGCTGCATTCCGACCACTTTGCCTGGGGAATGCCCGCAGCACGTCAACAGTAAGCATCGCCCGCATAGCACACATGAAGAGCCTGCTCGTTCGAGCAGGCTCTTTTGTTCTACAATGGCAACGTTTACCAGTGGTTTGTCGAAATATAGGGAAGGTATACCGTGCTCGATCAGTTTTCACGCACTCGCTTGACGCTTGGTAGTAACGGCGTCGAATCGTTGCAGAGGGCCCACGTTATCGTATTCGGTTGCGGTGGCGTAGGTGGCTATGTTTGCGAATCGCTCGTGCGCAGTGGGTTGGGCGCCATCGACATCGTTGACGACGACAAGGTATGCCTGACAAATATAAACCGCCAGATAATTGCAACCTGGAAAACCGTCGGCATGGACAAAGTCGATGCCATGGAAGAGCGTCTGCTCGATATAAACCCCAGCTGCATAATCACCAAGCACAAATGCTTCTACCTGCCCGATTCGGCCAGCGAATTCGACCTTTCGAAATACGACTACATCGTCGATTGCGTCGACACGGTAACGGCAAAGCTTCATCTGGTTGCCCAAGCCAAGGCAGCAGGAACACCCATAATCTCCGCTATGGGGGCTGGCAACAAACTTGATCCCACCGCCATTCGCATCGCTGATATCTCAGAAACTTCCATTTGCCGCCTAGCACGCATTATCCGCAAAGAGCTACGCAAACGCGGCATTCGCAATTTGAAGGTTGCTTATTCGCCAGAACCTACCGTAAAGCCCGAAGAAGACGGCAGGGCCGGCTGTGCCGCAGGGTGCGTGTGCCCGCCCAATAGCGAGCGCACTTGCCTTGACCGACGCAGCGTCCCTGGCAGCAACGCCTTCGTTCCTGCAGCAATGGGCTTGGCTATCGGCGCCGAAATCGCAAAAGACCTGGCAAAACAATAGTTCCCGCAACGCATACACAACCAGAAGGAACAGCCATGAAAACAGCAGCCATCGTCCTTTACGTTATCCAGGCAATCGCAATTGTTTGCGCCATCGTCACAGGGCAAGAATTCATCGACTTCAGCAGCGGACCGGCGCTGTTCGAAACCATCGGGTTCTTTTTCCCTGCTATCTTGGGCCTCATCTTCGAAAGGATTGCGTACAACAAGGAACAGAAATCAGCGCAATCTTCCGCCGAGGGCCCAAACGCAAACAGCGCAGCCCCTACAGCCTCTTCAGCACCGAAACCCAAAGCCGCTGCCCCCGCTTCAACCAAAGCCGCTCCGGCACCGCAGGAAGCCCCGAAGGCTCCAGCGCCGCAAGAGGCCCCAAAGAAGAGCCCAGAAACCACTGCACCCGCAGCAAAGGAGCAACCTGTTATTGATCCGTCCGTTCAGTACTGTCCTAAGTGCGGAACAAGGCAAGACTCCGAAAACGCTTTCTGCGTCGCTTGCGGATCGAAGATCGGACAATAGAAGCAGCGAAGCTGACTCCTATTCCCATCTGCACAGGCACGCCAGTGGGCCCCAATGCCCATCCGTCTGATCTGCATTCCTGTTCCCATCTGCACAAGCACGCCAGCTCACGCAAAATGCGCTAAGCGGAAATCCATACTTATAATCATCGAAGGCTCGCCAACGCGAGCCTTTTTCTTTCTTTTCCCAAATTTTTACTTGATGTCCACTACGGTACCCACACACAAGCTGCGATCTGCGTATTATTCAAACCATCAAGAGGCCATTCCTACCGAGGCCGCCACACACAAGCAAAACAAACTCCTTGTCATGCCGCTCACTTTCATCCTTTCGAATTTGCTTGCTGTGGTCGACAAAAGGGGCTGGCACTTTACCAGCCCCTCGCCTCTTGCCATCCCAGCCGTTTCAAGGAGGAAGCCATGTATCAGCCCAGTCGACATCTCTCAACATTTTTTATTGCAGGATTCCAGCACTACGATGGCGCCCTCGTTATTAATCAGATGAGCATTGGCGATAACATCGAGCTTTGCCCCGAACCGGGCAATCCCTACGACCCAGAATCAATTGCCTTGTACTTCAATGGCGTCATGGTCGGCTATGTTCCCGCCGACCAGAACAGCCTGGCCTCGACCTTGTTCCATTTTGGCCACAGGGACATCCTCGAATGCCGCATTCTTCAAGTCGACAAAGAAGCTGCTCCTTGGAAGCAGGTTCGTGTTGGCATGTACGTAACCGATATTCGACCAAGGTAGGCATCATGTTCGAATCACCAACCAAGTTCCTTAAAACGCTCGACGACAGAGAATTCGACGAGCTCGTCGGCATCAGGGACGACCTGAACCACCTTATCGACGAACTGGAACACGAAATCAGAGAGCCCGAAGACTTCAGAACCGAACGCGACCTTCCCCTTAAGGTTGCCTATGTAAATGCCCTTAGGTGCATGACGGGACTCACTTCCCACATGTCACTTCGTGTAAACGAGTTTATTGATTCCTGGAAATGGGAGGATATGTGATGAACACCGCACGTGCTCAGTACTGCTCGATAATCCCTTGGAGGTACGTCCGATACTCCTCTTTCAAGAATTGCGGCTGCTCGATTATCACGCTGGTTCCCAAAGTCGCCAACCAGCCGTAGAACGTAGGCGCCTGCATAACCTTGGCGCGCACACGCATCGAACCATCCTCGACCGCTTCAGCATCGACCGCTTCGCCGAAGCGGTCGATTACTGTACTGATTGCCTCCGGCTTCACAAGCAGGGTAACCGCAACTGCCTCGCCGCTGTACATGCCGAATACCCTCTTCTGATACTTCGCTGCATCAAATTCGGCTGTTTGCTCATTACTCGTTGCATCCTCTTCGGATACATCAATGTTCAGCATTCGGTCCACGCGGTAATTAGTGGTGCTCTGGTGCTTATCGTTCCAGGTAACCAGGTAATAACAGTCGTCCATATACACCAAGTGCAACGGCGTTTCCTCATAGAAACGCCCGTCGTGTTGCAAGGCTCTCTTTTTCCGATTGTCATATTTGAAGTAACGGAAGCGCACTTTTTTCTTAGCGGAAATAGCTCGCTGAATAGCGTCAATGTTGTAGAACACTGATTCGTTCTGCGACCTGATACGTCCCTCAACATGGAGGTTCCTTCTTAGATCGTCCGCCAAATACTTGCTACCCAGCTTACCGATGGCCTTCACCAACGCATTCGATTTACGTTCGGTAAGGAAGCGGGAAGACTGCACCGCATCGGCCAACAACAGCAGCTCACTTTCCTGAAACTCGCGCGAGGCAAGACCATATTCAATGGGCGAGCGCTGGTACTTCACAATGTTGTAGCCGAATTCGCGCAGGCAATCCAAGTCGCGATAGAGTGTCTTCCTCTCAACCGCAATGCCTAACTCAGCCAAGCGTTGAATGATCTGCGGACCAGTAAGGCCATGATCGTCATCGGTTTCATTCTCTAAGAGCTTTGCCAAATACATAAGCTTGAGCTTCTGAGCCGTAGTTGCCATGACTACCCTTTCACCCGAACCGCTACTGGGAACTTTTATGTACACCATAATAGCATCCCCGTAAGCAACTCTGCCCCATCAAGCAAAAGGAAGCCCCTTGATGCAAGGCCGCATCAAGGGGCTTCCTTATCTTCTACTCAAACCGATGGCTTCCGCTATTCCTCGTAGTCAACATCCTTGCTTTCGCGGAAGAAGAACAGGGCGACAAGGGAAACAACCGCCATGCCTCCCAGGTACCAACCCAACGACATGATGCCGAAATTCATAACAAGCGCCGAAGCAATAGTGGGAGCGAAGGCGCCGCCGACAATTGCAGCCAAGTTATAGGAGAGACCAGAACCGCAATAACGAACGCGGGCGGGGAACAACTCAGGCAAGTACGAACCGGTGGGCCCGAAAACAGCACCCATGCACATAAAACCAATGCAGAGGAACAGCATCACGTTCAAGGCGCTATGAACCGAAAGCAGCATGGGAGCAAAGAGCGCAAACACCAAGGTTGCCACGGTAGCAAGTGCAACCACGGGCTTCCTGCCGAAACGATCAGCGCTCAAGCAACCAACAACGATGAAACCCGCAAAGAAGAATACCGATACCATCTGCATTCCCAGATACTGCTGCTGAGTGAAGCCCAAGGTTGACACACCGTAGGAAAGCGACCAGGTTCCCAGCACATAGAAGAGCGTATAGGTAATGCTAACCGCGCAGGTGCCGAGCACAACCTGCCTCCAGTTGTGACGAAGAAGCATGGCAAGAGGCATCTTTACCGTGCGGTTTTCACGCTGCGCTTTCTGGAATACGGGAGTTTCTGTCATGCGCAAGCGCACAACCAGCCCAACTACCACCAGCAATGCGGAAAGCAGGAACGGAATGCGCCAACCCCACGCAACCATCGCATCGGCAGGCAAGGAAGAATCAAGCAGCAGGTTTACGCCATATGCGCAGAAAAAGCCGATGGGGGCGCCCATGTTGGGAAACGCACCATACAGAGCTCGCTTCCCCTTCGGGGCATTTTCAGTCGCCACTAAGGCAGCACCGGACCATTCGCCGCCAAGGCCCAAACCCTGGCAAGCGCGGCACACGCACAAAAGGACAACGGAAGTAGGGCCAAGAACCTCATACCCGGGAAGCAAACCCACCACAAAGGTTGCGATACCCATAAGCATCAGGGCAACCACCAGTGTTTTCTTGCGGCCGAGCTTGTCGCCAAAATGACCGAATATCAATGAACCAAACGGACGTGCCAAAAATGAAACGGCGAAAGTCACGAACGAAAGCAACGTTGCCAACACCGGATCGGACTTCGCAACATCGGTAAAGAAGATCAGCCCAAAATAGCTTGCCGCCGCGATACTGTAGCAGTAATTGTCGTAGAACTCGATGGCGGTTCCCACCATTGAAGCTGCCACAATTTCAGCTGTTGAATTCTTCCCTTTCGATCCGACGCCCACAGGCACCATTGCCGCTGCTGTTGCTGCCGTACTTGACATTTCGTTTCCTTCTTTTCCTTCAATCCGTGAACCGATGAATCAAGGTTTGGAATCGAAAGGCTGTTTGAAGAAGACGACGCGAGGGAGCAGATGTCAAGGGAATAAAAAATCCGGAAGCCGTTTCTTTAAACAGCCTCCGGATTCAAAACCATCAGCTGCCCGATTAGGGTTCGGGCAGCTGATCCAAGCAACCCGAGCCCTAAATAATGGAGCTGATAATTTCTGTATACAGGTTGCGATAATTCAAAAGTTCGTCCTAACGTGCAAGCACCGAAGCGCTTATTCCGAACGCCCCTTGCGTTCGATGGCTCTATATTCGTCCTTTCGGCAAAAGTTGCAATTGCTCAACATCAATTAATCTCGCATCGTCACAGAGTCTGGACATTTTCGAAACAAAGACGAAATAAAGCCTGATGAGAAAAGACCTACGCACCCGACCCCATTGCGATATCTATCCGTTGGGGCAATCCACCCATCGTGAAAACAAAAATTGCGGCGTTTTTGCAACTTTTTTGCGATTAGGGGCTCACTTCCATCCCCACAAAGCGAAAACAGGCCGCCATGAAACCGATTTACCTGCGCTTTTGCACCTCAATCCCTGGTTGGAAAGCTCGGAACAATCCCTAATCGCAAAAAAGTTGCAAAAAAGTCGAGATTTTTGTTTCTGGACTCTCGGAGCAGCTTCAGCATGACGATTTGGTCAGGGCGGACCCAGCGTAGCATCGCGAGCGGCTTCGTGGCGGCTTCCGTGAGCGGCAACCGCACACTGCGCAGCGTGGTGCCGAGCGGGCGGCGCGTACTGCACAGCGCGACGGCGCCCACGGGAGCCGCCGCGCTCCGCCCCTCAAAGCGCCAAGCGGAAACCATGCGCTTCGGGCTATTTCACGGAATAGCGCTTAAGGCGTCCAACGGCCACCACCAAACAGAACAGAATAGAAACCATGCCGATGATGCCGCCCGCATAAAACACGCTCGCGATGCCCAGTGTGTTAACCACCTGACCGCCCAAAAGCGCACCAGTGCCGATGCCGAAGTTGAAGATGCCCGAGAAAAACGCCATGGCAACCGTTTCCTCTTCATCGGAAGAAACATTGATGATCTCTGCCTGGTACACAACGCTCACCGAAGCCGCGCTTATGCCCCACAGAACAACAACACCAAGTATTGCCGCAAGGCCCAAACCCGCCGCCGCATGCATCAGCAGCAAGGCTACCGGCACACCGATGGTGATAGCCCTAAAGAACGGGAAACGGAAACGGGGATACAGCTTTGAACACAATATACTGCCGATGATGCTTGCAACACCAAACACGGAAAGGACTAAGGTGACCACGTCGTTTTCCAACCCCGCCACCTGTAGCAAGAATGGCTCGATGTAGCTATAGCCTGTGTAGTAGCCCCATGCATACAACGCCGTAAGGATAAACAGCGCCACCAAGCCCTTGTTTTGGAACAACCCCGGCAACTGCCCAATGCTGAAGGGCTCTGCGCCAGGAACCCAAGGCAAAGTGATAAGCAGGTACACCAGCAAAAGCGCAGAGATTACCGCAACAATGGCAAACGTCAGGCGCCATCCAACCGCCAAGCCAATAGCTCGGCCCAATGGCAAGCCAACAATAGCCGCAACAGCAGTGCCCGTCTCGACAACGCTTAAAGCAAGAGCGCGCTTGTTTTTCGGCACCAAACGCACCGCAATAGGCGCGGCAATAGCCCAAAATACCGAATGCGCGCAAGCAACTACCATGCGCGCCGCCATGAGCATCCAGTAGCTTGTCGACAACGACGTAAGAACCTGCCCAACCAGGAACACCACGATAACCACCAAGAGCAGCCTACGAAAGTCCAGGCGCGTTGCGATAATCATCAATGGCACGGAAAGAAGCATTACCGCCCACGCATATACCGAAACCAACATGCCCGTTGTAGCCTCGTTGGTTCCAAACGTCTTTCCGATATCGGTAAGCAAGCCAACTGGCATGAATTCCGAAGAATTGAACACAAACGCCGCAACAGCGATGCCTGCGAGTGCGAGCCATTGCTTGCCTGTCATTTTGTGGGTCACCAAGCGCTCCTGAAATTCCGCTCTTAAACAAAACGAAGCCATTCTAAGCCGAAGCGAGCCTTGTCGCTTTCCCCTTTCAAGCTATTCGGGAAAGATTTACAAAACGGAAGAAGCGTGTGCTGGTTCTCTAACCCTCTTGATCGGCAGCCTCGGGCAGGGCGTTTTCCCCTTCCTTCAGCGCAGCAAACTTCGCCTTCATCGTAGGGTTCTTACGCGTAAGCTTTTTAATGGTAAGGTCTTGCGCCTTGTCGTTTGCCAGGCGTAAGTTCCTCTCGCTACCCAGCAGTGCCTCTTTTGTTTTCTGCAGATGGTCAATCGTCTTATCGATTTCATCTATAGCCGTCTGGAACTTACGGCTAGCAAGGTCGTAATTGCGCGCAAACTTTGTTTTGAAATCTTCCATCGAGTTTTCGAAGTTCGTGATGTCGATATTCTGATTGCGCACTTCGGCAAGCTCGGTTTTGTACTGCAGGGCAGACAGCGCAGCGTTGCGCAAGATGGAAATGATGGGTATGAAAAATTGCGGACGGATAACGTACATCTTTTCATATCGGTAGCTCACGTCGACAATGCCTTCGTTATAGAGCTCGTTTTCGGGTTCAAGCATGGTGCATAGAACCGCATACTCGCAGCCCTTCTTCTTGCGGTCGGAGTCGAGCTTGGCGAAGAAATCCTCATTCTTGTGCTTAGTGCGCGTTTCGTCGTTTTCATTCTTCATCTCGAACATGATGGAAACCACTTCTTCGCCCGTTGCGGGATCGGTTTCGCGGAAGACAAAATCGCCTTTGGTGCCATCGACCACATCGTTGTCTTTTTCGAAATACGCATGTGGGAACGCCGTAGCACGGATTTTGTTGAATTCGGTCTCGCAATGACGTTCGAGCGATTCACCAACCATCTTGGTGGAAAGGCGCGCCTTCATTTCCTTAACGCGGGCAATTTCTTCGTCCTTGTACTTGATGAGCTCGTCTTTTGCGGCAAGTTCGTTGGTCATCTTCTCACGCAAGGCAGCCTGCTCCTGAGCCGCTCGGGCTTCCTGGAGCTTAACCTGGGCAGCCAGCTCGTCGCGCTGACGCTCAGCTACGGCACGGGCTTCGCTTACTGCAAGTTCTTTTTCGGCTCTGAACTGCTGAGTTTGCGATTCCAACCGCTGCTTCTGCGCAACAATGGTTTGCTGGAGCTTTGCAGATTCCTCGGCGGCCACACGAGCACTTTCCGCTTTATCGGCGGCAATCTTCTGGGAGTACTGCTGAACCTGCGATTCAAGCTGCTGCTTGAAGGCGCTTTCCTGGGAAGAAATCTGCTGGCGCAATGCCGCAATTTCCGCATCGCGCTGCGCGGTTGCGTCAGAGAGCAAGCGCTCATGCTCTGCCTTGGCAATGCGATTTTGCGCATCGTGGTCGGCCGATAGCTTTTTCACGTCCGCCTGCAGCTGGACAATTTCGGCTTGCTTCTTCGCAAGCGCCGCTTCAAGTTCGTTGGCATGTTCAATCTGAGATGACTTTTCGGCCTGTTCGCGTTCGCGCTTTTCGGCAGCAAGACGTGTTTCCAGCTCCGCGATACGAGCATCGCGCTGGGCGGTTTCCGCCTGAGCGTCCTGTTGGGCCTTAGCAACGGCGAGCTTTACCGCCTGGGCATTCTGCTCTTGCAGCATGCCTTCTCGCTGGGCTATTTCCTTATCGAATTCAGCAGTGCGCACCTGACGTAAAATATCGGCAAAACCGCGCTCGTCGACCTGGAACACCTTTCCGCAGTGTGGGCATTTTATTTCGTTCATGCGTAAGCTCCTTAAAGCGCAGATTCTTTTCATTCCATCATACCAACCCATCGCCACGCTGCGTGTACAGCACAGGGGACAGAGAAGTGACACATCCAGCTCAAATGCACCGTCCAACGAAAGCACGGTAACGCTCCCCGACCAGTGCCCCACACGTTCGTCGAAACGTCATACTAAATATGTTGCGCCTATGTTCTCAGCTCTCTTTGCTTAGCGCATAACGCGCATTACAAATAAACTCGGGGCAACCCGCTTACTACGAGAAAGAGAAGGAATCATGACTGATTCGACCATGCAACTCGTCTTGGTCCGCCACGGCGAAAGCGAATGGAACAAGCTGAACCTTTTCACCGGCTGGATGGACGTCGACCTTACCGATACGGGCCGCAAAGAAGCATCCGATGGCGGCCGCGCCCTTGCTGAAGCTGGCTTTGACTTCGATGTGTGCTACACCTCGTACCTCAAGCGCGCTATCCACACGCTGAACCACATTCTTCAGGCAATGGATCGCGAATGGCTGCCCGTCAACAAGACATGGCGTCTGAACGAGCGTCACTACGGTGCTCTTCAGGGTCTGAATAAGGCTGAAACCGCTGCAAAATACGGCGAAGACCAGGTTAAAATCTGGCGCCGCAGCTTCGACGTACGTCCTCCCGCATTAGAGGAAGCCGACGAGCGCAATCCTCGCCTTATGGCTCCTTACCGCAACGCTCCCGCTGATGAAATGCCTCTGGCAGAATGCCTGAAGGACACCATCGCTCGCGCATGGCCTTACTTCGAAGAGGAAATCGAACCCCAGATGCGCGCCGGTAAGCGCGTGCTCATCGTTGCTCACGGCAATTCTCTGCGCGCTCTGGTAAAGCAGTTCGACAAGCTTTCCGACGATGAAATCGTAGGCGTAAACATCCCTACGGGCGTGCCGCTGGTTTACACCTTTGACCAGGATTTCAACGTTCTTGACAAGAAATACGTTGGCGACGAAGAAACCATCAACGCCAAAATCAACGCTGTAGCAAACCAGGGCAAGGCCAAGTAAGTTTCACTTTCCTCAATCCCGGCAAGCTAGCACATGAAAAGGCAACCTTTTTCGAGGTTGCCTTTTTGTTTATTCGTATCTTCAAGCTTTTCGATTGCCGCTACTGCACCGCTGGGCTTTGTTTTTGCTTAGCACCAAACCAAAGCAGCCTCGGGAGTCCCAGCCAACATAAAGAGGCAGCCCCGAAGGAGGCTGCCTCTGTTTTCGAGCGTTCGAAAAACTATCCGCTGAACACTAATCGCGCGTAAGCTTGCGATGCAGGCGATGGGGCTTTGCAGCTTCTTCGCCCAGGCGTTCGATCTTGTTCTTCTGATAAGAATCGAAGTTGCCTTCGAACCAATGCCAATTGCCGGGGTTTTCATCGGTACCCTCCCACGCAAGAATATGCGTGGCAATGCGGTCAAGGAACATACGGTCATGGCTGGTGATTACTGCGCAGCCGGGGAACGCCAGCAACGCTTCTTCGAGACTTTCGAGCGTTTCTACGTCCAGGTCGTTCGTGGGCTCGTCGAGCAGGAGCAGGTTGCCCCCCTGCTTCAGCGTGAGAGCGAGGTTCAAACGATTGCGCTCACCACCAGAAAGAACGCCAGCGGGCTTTTGCTGGTCAGAGCCCTTAAAGCCGAAGTTTGCCACATACGCACGGCTGGGAATCTCGGTTTCACCTACGCGGATATAATCCAACCCGTCGGAAACCACTTCCCAAAGCGTCTTTTTCGGGTCAAGACCTTCACGATTCTGGTCAACGTAGGAAATCTGTACGGTTTCGCCCAACTCAAGCGTGCCGCCAGAAACCGACTCTTTGCCCACAATCATCTTGAACAGGGTCGACTTGCCAACACCATTGGGGCCGATAACACCCACGATGCCGTTGCGCGGCAAGCTGAATGAAAGATCGTCGATAAGAACACGATCACCGAACTGCTTGTGCAAATGCTCGACTTCAAGGACCTTAGAGCCCAAACGAGGACCAACGGGAATGGTGATTTCGGTGAAGTCGACGCTCTTGGCGCTGCGTGCCTCAGCCTCCATTTGCTCATAGCGCTCAAGGCGGGCCTTGTTCTTTGCCTGGCGCGCCTTCGGGCTGGAACGAACCCATTCCAACTCGTTCTTCATGCGCTTTGCCAGCTTAGCCTGCTGCTGACCCTGCGATTCCAGGCGGGCAGCCTTGGTTTCCAGGTAGGTAGAGTAATTGCCCTTGTAGGGATACAAATGACCACGATCAACTTCGCAGATCCATTCAGCGACGTTGTCGAGGAAGTAACGATCGTGCGTTACCGCAAGCACCGCACCAGGATAGCGATGAAGGAATTGCTCCAACCACAGCACCGATTCGGCATCCAAGTGGTTGGTAGGCTCGTCCAAAAGAAGCAGGTCAGGCGCTTCAAGCAGAAGCTTGCACAACGCAACGCGACGGCGCTCGCCACCGGAAAGCACCTTTACAGGAGCATCGGGGTCGGGGCACTGCAGAGCATCCATTGCCTGGGAAAGCTGACTGTCCAGATCCCATCCGTTTGCAGCATCGATATCGTTTTGAAGCGCGCCCATTTCTTCCATCAGAGCATCGAAATCGGCATCAGGATCGGCCATTTCCGCACCGATGGCATTGAAGCGCTCAACTTTAGCAAGCACGTCGGCAAATGCCATACGGATATTCTCGATTACCGTAGCCTCTTCGTCGAGCGGGGGCTCCTGCTGAAGAATACCAACCGTGTAGCCGGGAGTAAGGCGTGCGTCGCCCGCGGAAACCTCTTCAAGACCAGCCATAACCTTCAGCAAGGTAGACTTGCCCATGCCATTAGGGCCTACTACGCCGATTTTTGCACCAGGGTAAAACGAAAGCGTCACGTCGTCCAAGATAACCTTGTCGCCGTGAGCTTTGCGCGCTTGATACATCTGATAAATGAATTCAGCCACAAAGATTCCTTTCACGAGGGATGCTGGTGGCCAGCAATGTGCATACTTATTTTATTATCCTATATTCGATTAATTTCACCAAAGCACATCTCTGATCGAGGCGTCTTGCACGGCAAAAGCAACAGGCAAGATCATTGGAAGCCCAACAGTTGCAAAATTGCAGCGATACGGTTTGAGCCATTTTCGGATAATCGTTTGCAACGCAGCATCGCAAACAATACAGCCCTCACCAGGATCACGGTATCATGTGATTCAGACATCGAAACGAAACGGGGAACAATGAGACTGCAACAGCTTATCTATGCCGTTAAAGTGGCGGAATGCGGAAGCATTACCGAGGCGTCCCGCAAGCTGTTCGTATCCCAGCCGTCCATAACCGCTGCCATCAGCGATCTGGAGAAGGAAATGGATGTGCGCATCTTCGATCGCACCAACAAGGGCGTCACAGTATCGGAGGAAGGCGAAACATTTCTAGGGTATGCGCGGCAGGTACTTGAACAGGCCGACCTGCTGGAATCACGCTACAAGGGCAGGTCGCAGCAAGCTCCACATTTCAGCATCTCATGCCAGCACTATTCCTTCGCGGTAAACGCATTCGTTGACGTTATCCGCGAATTCGACTCAGCAAGCTACGACTTCACCATTCGCGAAGAACAAACGCACGAGATCATCGAAGACGTCGCCCATATGAAAAGCGAACTGGGCATCCTGTACCTTTCCGCGCGAAACCGCGAGGTTATCTGCAGGATGCTCAACGCCAACAGCCTGATATTCGAATCCCTGTTCAAAGCAGAACCACATGTATTCATCTGCTCGGACCATCCTCTGGCAGAACGGAAATCGGTAACGCTTGAAGATATGGCAGATTACCCCTTTCTCTCTTACGAACAGGGAAGCTACAACTCTTTTTATTACTCAGAGGAGCTCACCTCCACGCTCGACCGCAGCAAGAACATCCGAGTCCGCGACCGCGCCACCTTGTTCAACCTGCTCATAGGACTAAACGGTTACACCGTTTGCTCGGGTGTTATCTCGGCCGAGCTGAATGGACCTTCCATCATATCGGTGCCGCTCGAAATCGATGAGCACATGGAAATTGGAGTTATATACCGCAAAGGAACGCAACGAACCCGTTACGGTTCCGCCTATCTCGAAGCCCTGAAGCGTCATATTCCACAATAGGAAATTCCTATTGCCATTGCCATATTATTGGTATTTCACAATCGCAAACTCTCCCGCCATACTTTGTTTCGTTACATCAGATCAAACGAACAAGGAAACCAACATGGCTATTACTTTTGGAGAAAATGCACCGTTTCGCTGTGATATAGTTGGCAGCTTCCTGCGGCCCGATGTGCTGAAGCAAGCACGTGCTGATTTTGAGGCGGGTGCCATCGATGCCAATCAACTCAAGACCGTCGAAGACATTGCGATCCGAGATTTGGTGGCAAAGCAAAAAGCCGCTGGATTGAAGGTAATCACTGATGGCGAATTCCGTCGCAGCTATTGGCACCTCGACTTCATGTGGGGCCTCCAGGGCATCGAGCGCCGCGCCAGCCGCGAGGGCTATCAATTTCACGACGAGGAGACCACGGCCGACGCCGCAGTGGTAACTGGCCCTGTCAGCGGCGAAAACCACCCCTTCGTTGAGCACTTCAAATTCGTCAATGCCCTTTCCGACGAAAACCACATTGCTCGTCAGACCATACCCGCCCCCATCCAAACCTTCGCAGAAGTAACGCTTGATAGGTGCGACGGACAGACCGAAATCCTGCGCGCCGTCTATCCCACCGATGAAGCACTCGCTGATGCTATAGCGGCAGCATATCGCCAGGTAATTGCCGACTTATACAAAGCGGGATGCCGCAACATCCAGTTCGACGACTGCACCTGGGGCATGTACTGCGACACCACCTTTGCAGCGCAAATCGGCCTGAAGCCCGATGATATCCAGAAGATTTGCGAGCTTGGCGTGCGCCTGAACAACGCAGCCATCGAAGATCAACCTGACGATCTGGCAATTAACACCCATGTATGTCGCGGCAATTACCATTCTACCTATGCCCTCGAAGGCAGCTACGACCCCATCGCTCCGTATCTGTTCGCTAAGGAAAACGCCCGTGCATTTTATCTGGAATTCGATACGCCGCGTGCTGGCGGATTCGAATCTTTAGCGCATATCGCCGATGGCAAATACGTTGTGCTCGGCCTGGTCACTTCAAAGCAGCCAGGCCTTGAGGACAAAGAAACGGTAAAGGCCCGCATCGCAGAAGCATCGAAGTACGTTCCGCTCGACCACCTCTGCCTTTCCCCACAGTGCGGCTTTGCCAGCTGCGAAATCGGCAATAAGCTCACCGAAGAAGAGCAATGGGCTAAAATCGCCCTGGTGCAGGAAATCGCCAAGGAAGTTTGGGGCTAGCCGCTCTCTTATACCGCAGCAACAGAAAGGGCTGGCATCCATCGGGTGCCAGCCCTTTCTTCGAAATAGCGGGGATTAATCCCGTTATCTTACGACCTTACTTGAAGTACTCTACGCCGCCTTCGAACAGAGGCTGGTATAGATTGCCAGGAACGTTCTTGTACAGGCCGTTGCCGGAACGCTCGGTATGACCCATCTTGCCCAGAACGCGACCATCGGGGCTGGTGATACCTTCGATTGCCAAGATGGAACCGTTGGGATTAACCGAAAGATCCATCGAAGGGTTACCCGCCTCATCAACATACTGCGTTGCAATCTGGCCTGCCGCAGCAAGCTGAGCAACCGTTTCAGGGCTTGCCACGAAACGGCCCTCGCCGTGGCTGATGGCAACCGTGTGGATATCGCCCACGGTGCAGTGAGAAAGCCAAGGAGAAAGGCTCGAAGCAATGCGCGTGCGAACCAGGCCACTCTGATGGCGACCGATGGTGTTAAACGTAAGCGTGGGAGCCTCGGGCGTTGCAGGAACGATATCGCCATAGGGAACCAAGCCCAACTTGATAAGCGCCTGGAAGCCATTGCAAATACCCAGCATCAGACCATCGCGCTTCTGAAGCAGCTCACGTACCGCTTCAGTAACGGCGGGCGCACGGAAGAAAGCCGTGATGAACTTCGCTGAACCGTCGGGCTCGTCACCGCCGGAGAAACCGCCGGGAAGCATAACGATTTGGCTGTTGTTGATAGCCTTCACCAACGCATCGGTGCTTTCGGCAACCGCTGCTGGCGTAAGGTTGTTGATCACCAGGACCTCAGGTTCGGCACCAGCGCGCTTAAAGGCGTGAGCGGTATCGTATTCGCAGTTGGTGCCAGGGAATACCGGGATGACAACGCGCGGCTTCGCGAACGATTCGCCGCAAACCAAAGGAAGCTTTTCCGACCAGCTAACCTGCTCAACCTTTTCACCTTCACCGCGATACGGGAATACGGATTCGATGCCGCCCTCCCAAGCTTCCTGCAGCTTCGCCATGTTGATAACCTCACCGCATGCCGCAAACTCGTAGGCTTCGGTGGTGCAGCCAAGTTCGGAAACGGTTACCAGATCGGTATTGGCGGGAATCTCAGCGTCGTCAGTGAGCTCGACAATGAAGCTGCCATAAGCCAGGCTGAACAGGTCGTCTGCCTCAACTTCATCGGAAAGCTTTACACCTACGCCATTGCCAACGCTCATCTTGAACAGAGCCTCGGCAGCGCAGCCGTAACCCAACGTTGCCGCAGCGGAAACCTTGCCTTCACCGATAAGCGTTTCAACCAAGCTGAATGCGGCATTCATGCCGTCCGCTTCGGGGACCAGGGAATCCATATCGTAGAATGCAGGCGCAATGCTGATGATGCGCGATCCAGCACGTTTGAACTCAGGGGAAACCACGCGGTCGATAGAGCCAGTGGAAACCGCAAAGCTGATGAGCGTAGGAGGAACGTGAATTTCGGTATCGCCCTCTTCGAAGCTGCCCGACATGGAGTCTTTGCCGCCGATGGCACCAATGCCCAAATCAACCTGAGCCATCAAAGCGCCCAGAACGGAAGCGGTAGGCTTGCCCCAACGCTCGGGGTTGTCACGCAGACGCTCGAAGTACTCCTGCAAGGAAAGATAGGCCGATTCACGAGTGAAGCCCGTAGCAACCAGACGCGCCACGCTTTCCACAACGGCAAGATAGGCACCCTTGAACTGGTTCTTCTCGGAAAGATACGGATTGAAGCCCCAAGCCATAGCGCTTGCTGTGGTGGTTTCGCCATCGACGGGGAACTTGGCAACCATAGCCTGCGAAGGCGTGAGTTGACGCTTGCCGCCGAAGGGCATAAGCACGGTAGCCGCACCGATGGTGGAGTCGAAACGCTCACCCAAACCCTTGTTCGAGCAGATGTTCTGGTCGGTAACCAGCGAAGTCATGCGCTCTTCAAGCGTGGAACCTTCCCATGCAGGAGCATACGACTCGCCCGCCTGAACGTGAACGTCCTGATACTTCGGAGCACCGTTGGTATCGAGGAAAGCACGGCTGATGTCGACGATAGCCTCGCCGTTCCATTCCATGCGCAAGCGCTTTTCTTCGGTTACCGTAGCGACAACTGTTGCCTCAAGGTTTTCCTCGTGCGCATAGCCGATGAATTCTTCGACATCTTCTGCGGCAAGAGCGCACGACATGCGCTCCTGGCTTTCGGAGATTGCAAGCTCGGTGCCATCCAAACCTTCGTACTTCTTAGGAACAGCGTTCAGGTTGATGAGCAGGCCATCGCACAGCTCGCCGATGGAAACAGATACGCCACCAGCGCCGAAGTCGTTGCATCGCTTGATAAGACGGCATGCCTCGCCGCGACGGAACAAGCGCTGAATCTTGCGCTCTACCGGGGCGTTGCCCTTCTGCACTTCTGCACCGGACTTTTCCACGCTTTCAACGTTCTGCGTTTTGGAGGAGCCGGTTGCGCCACCGATGCCGTCGCGACCAGTGCGACCGCCCAGCAGAACAATCTTGTCGCCCGGAGCGGGCTCTTCGCGACGAACGTGGTCAGCAGGTGTTGCGCCCACTACCGCGCCCACTTCCATGCGCTTGGCAACATAGCCCGGATGGTACAGCTCGTGAACCTGGCCGGTAGCAAGACCAATCTGGTTGCCGTAAGAAGAATAGCCGGCAGCAGCGGTGGTGACCAACTTACGCTGGGGGAGCTTGCCTTCGAGCGTTTCAGAAACAGGAGCGGTCGGATCGCCTGCACCGGTTACGCGCATCGCCTGATAAACATAGCTGCGGCCCGAAAGAGGGTCGCGGATAGCGCCACCTACACACGTTGCCGCGCCACCGAAGGGCTCGATTTCCGTGGGGTGGTTGTGGGTTTCGTTCTTGAACAGGAACAGCCAATCCTGTT
Organism: uncultured Eggerthella sp.; assembly: GCA_965147435.1. Taxonomy (GTDB): domain Bacteria; phylum Actinomycetota; class Coriobacteriia; order Coriobacteriales; family Eggerthellaceae; genus Anaerotardibacter. Next base: position 61,366 of record CBCTKC010000003.1, read on the forward strand.
CTTCGCCGTCAACGTCGACCTTGCACTTTACCGTGCAGGCATTAACTTCATCGGACTCGTCGAGCCCCTGAAGGCCGCCATGCGCACGCAGGTACTTGGCGCCAATGGTGCCCATATCCATCAGGCATACCGGCTTATGCTCGCGACCCAGCTCGGAGCGCATAGCAAGATACTTCTGGAATGCAAGCTGCACCGTTTCGTCGTCGATCTTGACATCGGTAAGCTCGGTGCCGAACGTGGTGTGACGGCAATGATCGGACCAGTACGTATCAACAACGCGAACCTCGGTGATAGTGGGGTTGCGCCCGATTTCCTTGAAGTGAGCCTGGAAGAATTCGATATCCGCCTGGTCCATGGCAAGACCGCGCTCTTCACGGAACTGGGCAAGACCCGCGTTATCGAGTTCGGTGAAGCCCTCGATAACCTCTACCGGCTCGGGTTCGGGCACCTGCATCTCGAGCGTTTCGCGTGCCTCGAGCGCAGCTTCGCGCGCTTCAACTGGGTTGATAACGTAATGCTTGATGGCGGCAACATCCGCCTCGGAAAGTTCGCCCTCAAGCACGTACACTTTGGCGCTGCGAACTGCAGGGCGTTCACCCTGGCTGATGAGCTGAATGCATTCGCTCGCAGAATCAGCGCGCTGGTCAAACTGACCGGGAAGGAACTCGATGGCAAAAACCGTCTGGCCCGCAGGGCTTTCGCCCTTAAGGGCAGCCTCGACCTCAGGGCAGCTTTCACAAGACGTATCTACCTGGGGCTCACTGAATACCACGGGGATGCACTGCTTGAACAGTTCATCGGAAATGCCCTCGACATCGTAGCGATTAACAAGGCGCAGACCCGTAAGCGCCTTCACGCCCAAGATCGTCTGCAGCTCGTGCAAGAGCTGCCCCGCCTCGACATCGAAACCGGGCTTTTTCTCAACATAAATGCGAGAAACCATGAATCCTACCCTTCTTTAGTATGCTGGGTGCCTTTTCCTGCTTGTTTTGAACGCAAATGCACTTCAAAGCTCTTTTGAAATAGTTCTTATCATGATACCGCAGTACAGCTGGCGCTGCGATGGAATGAGGGTAAGAGCGCCCACGGATGCGGCAAGCGAAAAAGCCCGAGACCGAGGAGAGGCAAAACGCCAGTATGCCGCCCAGCAAATGGACTTGCCCTCGCGAACGGACGCCAGCAACCGCAAACACTTCTTGCCGTCCCGCAGCGCCGCTCCAGACGCCGACTCGCAGGGTCTCCAAAGCCACCAATGGAGTCACGCCAGGCCCACTCCATTCACGGCGTCGCGTTGTCCAAGGCATCCAGCCGCTCACGTTGCGCCACCGGGAGCATCCCCGCACCGCGCCGCCGAGCCTGCCCCGCCCGCAACGCTGCCCAAATTCGCCCACAAAGGCGCCGCGCCCAGGCCACCCCGCCCATGGCACCAGCATGAGGCCGATCCGGGTGCCCAAAAAACAGAAATACGCCCAAAATTGCAACTTTTTTGCGATTGCGAATTGCCGCGAGGCGTCAAAACGCGGATTGACGCCCGGAAAAGCGGCAAATCGGACGCACAGCGGCCCATTTCCGCCTCGCGGAGGACGGAAAGGAGTCCGCAATCGCAAAAAAGTTGCACAGAAGTCGGAATTTTTGTTTCTGCGAAACGGATCGTCGCAACGGAGCAATTCTTGCGAAAGACACGTGTGCCTTCAATGCCAATCAGGCCGAGCAGCAGCACGGAACCACAGCGCATCGACCATACAAGCACTCATGCCCTCACCCTTGGCAAAGATCCCGCGCTAGCTCGACTGAAAAATGCAACATCTGAAGAGAAACGATGGGCAAAATAAGCCAAATAGCAGGAAATTATTGAAAGCATCCAGTTTGCAATCATTTGAAGGGCGCACGTGGGGTAGCATTGTTAACAATTGGTCAAATACGACCCTCGACTGTTACAAAAATACAATGTTGAATTGCGATCATACAAGGAAATATAAGGAACGTAATGGCGCTTTCTTTTGTTGATTTCATCTCTCAGGCCATGGCTCAACCCAGCCTCTTCGTCATTTTGATTCTAGTAATCGGCGTTACCGCCGTATCGGGCGCTACTGATGCGCCAAACGCTATTGCCACCGTTGTTTCCACTCGTTGCTTAAAGCCCAGCGTTGCCATCGGGCTGGCAGCGGTATTCAATTTCGTGGGCCTTGTAGGAATGACCTACATTTCAACCGCCGTAGCTAAAACGATGTTCGGGATGGTCGACTTCTCAGGCAATACCGATGCGGCCCTCTATGCTCTGATGGCGGCCATGATTGGCGCCATTTTATGGGGTATCTTCTGTTGGTTCTTCGGCATTCCCTGCTCGAAATCGCACAGCCTTATCGCTGGCGTAACGGGCGGCGCTATTGCCCTGAACGGCCTTGCAGGCGTGGTTCCCGCAGAATGGGCCAAGGTTATTTATGGCATGGTATTTTCGCTGGTAGCGGGCTTCTTTCTTGGCTGGCTGTTTGTCAAGGTCATCGAAAAGGCCTGCACGCATGTAAACCGCCAAGCAGCAAACCATGCTTTTACCGGCATCCAAGACGTATGCGCTGTGGCTCTCTCGTTTTTACATGGCGCTCAGGACGGCCAGAAGTTCATGTCCATCGCCATGCTGGGCGTTGCCCTTTCCTTCGGCAACCCGACCCCCGATTCCAACGGGTTCCCCATGTGGCTCATGATCATCTGCTCGCTCGCCATTTCACTTGGCACCATCGTGGGCGGCAAGCGCATCATCAAATCGGTTGGCATGGACATGGTCAAGCTCGAGAAGTACCAAGGCGTAGCTGCTAACTTCTCCACCACCTTCACGCTGCTGTTCGCCAGTCTTACTGGCATGCCCGTTTCCACCGGCCACTGCAACACCTCGGCAATCATGGGCGTCGGTGCCAGCAAATCATTCAAACGCGTTAACTGGGGAATTGCCCGCAACATGGTTCTTGCGTGGGTGCTTACTTTCCCCGCCTGCGGCCTTATCGGCTTCCTTCTTGCCCACCTGTTCATGATGTTCGCATAGGGCACCAAGAGGCACATTGCCCCCAAGGCGCACCCGCACGCTGCTGTGACGGATTCCGCCTTCGCCTATAATCAGGCGCATGGAACAAGCTCTTTTTGACATACTTGACGCGCTCAAGGCAAAGGAGCGCCTTGACGAGCGCGAACTCACAAAGATAATCAACCGCCACAACAAACGCATCCTTGAAACGAGACGCTTCGGCAACTGTGATGAACCGAACGGCAGCGGGAACACACAAAACCATCCACCCGCACCCTCGGAGCCGGCGAAGGCACGCCCTCTCTCGAAGCGCCAACTCATGGCCTTCTATCTTGATGTGCAGAAGAACCAGCCCGAGCGTTGGAGCAGTTGGGGCTTGAGCGATGAGCAGCAGCGCCGCCTTGTCCGCACTCTGCAGATGAAACCCCGCCGCACCGCTTCAGGCGTTGCTACCATCACCGTGCTCACCAAGCCGTGGAAGTGCTCCAGCAACTGCTTGTACTGCCCCAACGACTTGCGCATGCCCAAAAGCTACTTGGCAGACGAGCCTGCATGCCAACGCGCCGAACGCACCTTCTTCGATCCCTACCTGCAGGTTGCCGCGCGCCTTAAAGCCCTCACCGAAATGGGGCACATCACCGACAAAGTCGAACTCATCGTTTTGGGCGGTACCTGGAGTGACTACCCGGAAAGCTACCAGATCTGGTTCATCCGTGAACTGTTCCGCGCATTGAACGATGGCTCCCAGGCGATCGGGAACCTCCCTGCGCGCAAGCATGCCTACGAATCGGCAGGGATCTCTTGCGACCCGGAACTCCTTAAGGCATTCGTTGCCGAAGAGCAGCGTCGTATCGACAACCGAGAAACAACGTACAACCAGGCATTCGACCGTCTCTACGGCGAAAACGCTGCGTGGGCGTCGGTATCCCAATGGCAAAAGGCAACGTGGGAAGAGCTCGAAGCCGAGCAGGATGCCAATGTCGACGGGCAGCATCGCGTAGTAGGCTTGGTAATAGAAACACGGCCCGAGCGCATAACGCCCACTCACTTGGCCGCACTGCGTCGCATGGGCTGCACCAAAGTCCAAATGGGCATCCAAAGCCTGGACGAAAAAGTGCGCACGCTCAACGACCGCCATACCTCTACGCAGCAAATCCAACGAGCATTCGAGTTGCTGCGCTTGTTCGGCTTCAAAACCCACGTGCATGCCATGGTGAATTTGCTGGGCGCCACACCGGAATCGGATAAAGCAGACTACCTGCACCTTTGCAACGATGCCGCTTTTCAGCCCGATGAGGTGAAGCTCTATCCATGTGTCCTCGTAGAGGGAACCGGACTCTGCGAACGCTTCGAGGATCACGCCTGGCAGCCTTACTCTGAACCCAGCCTAGTAGACGTATTGGTCTCCGATACCTGCGCAACACCTGCGTTTACACGCATTTCCCGCATGATTCGAGATATATCGGCACCCGACATCAAGGCGGGCAATAAAAAGGTGAACCTGCGCCAGCTGGTTGAGCAACGAATCGATTCTGAGGGCCTTGCCACGGCTGAAATCCGCCATCGCGAAGTAAGCCTTGCCAACGTTGCCGCTGAAGACCTTTCGCTTGAAGTGGTTGAGTACGAAACCACCGCCACCAGCGAACGCTTCCTTCAATGGGTAACGTCACAGGGGAAGATCGCGGGTTTCTTGCGTCTTTCGCTGCCTCACGCCAATGCGATAGCCCAGCTGAACGAAGAGTACGAAGCGGCAACATCTAAGACAGCGGAACAAAGACACACCCTCCCCTTCCCACTCCAGGCGGGAGAAGCGATGATTCGCGAGGTGCACGTTTATGGTCGCGTGGAAAAGCTGCAGCACGCTGGCATCAACAACGCCCAGCATCGTGGCCTGGGCACCCAGCTGGTAAACCGTGCTTGCGAGCTTGCCTCGCGGGCAGGATACCAACGCATCAACGTTATCAGCGCCGTGGGGACGCGTGGGTATTACCGAAAACTCGGTTTCTATGACAATGGGCTGTACCAGCAACGCATGCTGCAGCCAATGTCGTAGTATTGCTTGCGAAAAGGTAAATCACTCGGCAGCCATTCCCGCTGAGAGCCGCAACCCTCCCGCTGAAGCCAAATAACTCAACGGGCAGAAAGGCTGCCGAGCATACACAAGGAGCACGCAATGACAACGTATTCTTCCCGCGAAGAAATAGACGAGCAGTATCGCTGGGATCTTTCCAGCATCTTCGAAAGCGACGAAGCCTTTTTGGCTGCGCTTGAAGAAGCAAAGAAACTTCCTCCCCGGTTCGCATCATTCCAAGGGAAGATCAGCGCTTCGGCAGCCGAGCTGCTTGCTTATCTAAAGCTCGACGACGAAGCAGGATTGATCCTCACCAAGCTGGTGAACTACGCTGAACGAAAAAGCGACGAGGACACGCGCGAATCGCGCTACCAAGACTACTCGAGCCAGGTTATGACGCTCTGGGTTTCGCTCTCCAGCGCTTCTTCTTGGTTTACCTCCGAGTTACTTAGCTTAAGCGAGCAGGAAATGGAAGGGTTCTACTCACAGGAACCGGAACTGGAACTGTACCGCCGCTGCTTGGATGTCATCTTCAGCAGGCGCGAGCATGTGCTCTCCCCCGCCGAAGAAAAGCTCTTGGCTGCCGCAGGAGACATGGCCAACCAGCCCGACAACATCTTTTCCCTGCTCAACGACGCCGACCTCACCTTCCCTGATGCGCACGATGCCAAAGGCGCTGCGCATCCGGTAACCCACGGCAGCTACATCCCCCTTATGATGTCAGCCGACCGAACACTGCGTGAATCCGCCTATGAATCGCTCTATTCCAGCTACCGCCAATTCCGCAACACCTTTGCTGCAACACTAGGCGCCCAGAACAAGCAGCTGAAGTTCTTTGCAGAAGCTCGTCATTACGAATCGGCCCTGGAAGCAGCGCTTTCTGCCAACGAAGTGCCAACCCAGGTGTACACGAATCTCATTGAAACCGTGCACAACAATATGGACGCCATGTACAAATACGTGGCCTTGCGCAAGGAACTTCTAGACGTAGACGAGCTGCGTTTCTCCGACTTGTACGTACCCATCGTCGATGATGTGGAGCTCACCTTCACTTACGAAGAAGCCTGCGACATCATCTTAGAAGCACTGCGCCCCATGGGTGAAAACTACCTGGCCTTGGTGCGCCGCGGCCTTTCTGAGCGTTGGATTGACGTATACGAAACGCCGGGTAAACGTAGTGGCGCCTACTCTGCCGGCGGCTACGGCATGCACCCGGTGATCCTGCTCAACTTCCAGGGCAAACTCGATGATGTGTTCACGCTGATCCATGAGATGGGCCACTCCATCCACACGTATCTCTCTTGCGCCAACCAACCCGTGTGCTATTCCGACTACGTCATATTCGTCGCCGAAGTAGCGTCTACCTGCAACGAAGCTCTGCTTACGCGCTACCTCCTCGACCACGCGAAAAACGAGCGTGAACGCGCCTACTTCCTAAACCACTTCTTGGAGCAGTTCCGCGCAACGCTGTACCGCCAAACCATGTTCGCTGAATTCGAGCTGAAAGTGGCTGAGCTCACCGCACAGGGCGCCGGCATCACCGCCGATGCACTCTGCGGCATCTATAAGGAGCTGAACGCGCAGTACTTCGGCGATGGCATTGCGCTCGACGAGAACATCGCCCTCGAATGGGCGCGCATCCCGCACTTCTATTACCGCTTCTACGTATACCAATACGCCACGGGCTTCGCGGCCGCCATTGCGCTTTCTCAACGTATTTTGGACCTGGGGGAACAAGGCCGCGAAGACTACTTGGGCTTCCTGAAAGGCGGCAGCTCCAAACCCCCAATCGACCTTCTGCGTGGCGCTGGCGTTGACATGCTCAGCCCCGAACCCGTCGAAGACGCTCTGAAGCTCTTCGATGAAATGGTCGACGAAATGGCAGAAGCCTGCCGCAAACTCAAAGCTGAAAAGCACTAGCAAAACGCGTTTTCCAAACACCACAAAGGGGCCTTAGGGAAATTCCCCTAAGGCCCTTTGTTTCTCCTGGCCCCGAGTTTGTTGGGCCAGGCTTATCTAAAGCAACAAGATCGCTGCTTTACTCCGACACTTATGCAATTCCTGCTCGTTTGCGCACATCGGAAGGAGATTCCGGTTCATATGCTGGAGTTCCCTGAACCTTGCGCAGCAGCACATAGAGCTGCATTTTCTCACCTTCAGTAAGATCACCAAACAATTCTTCGGCGCGCTTTTCCAGGGCCTCTTCTTGCTCGGAGAACATCTGCTTGCCCGATTCGGTAAGCATAACCACGTCGTTGTCTTTCCCATCGACAGTGTCAACAACGCGTTTTACCAGGCCCTCTTTTTCCATGCCGTCAAGCAATTCGGGAAAAGCCACGTACTCGCTATCGCGGCGCAAGGTTTCGTAGCTCATCATTTCCCAAATGCCCAACTGGCGAATAACAAACACTTTGCCCAAGTCGAATGCGCGCTTGTCAAAAGCAGCCTCAGAAAGGACACGCTGCTCAAGGGGCAGGGTGCGAAGCCCTCGCTCCATAATGGCACGTAGGTATTGAGCATCGCGTTTACCGGGCTTTTCGCAATCGGAAACCGAGGCGCCTTCCTTTGCGTTCGCGCTGGTAATTACAACGGTTTTGGCAAATCGGAGCATTTGCCCCATGAGTTTCTTGTCAACAGTGCTCACAGTTATTCCCCCTTGGCGATAGACGGACAAGCTTTGCTCGCTCGCATTCGGTCACCCACCTTATAACCATCAGTATGACGCTCTCCCGGCGCGCTTCAGCAAAGCCAGACGGTACGGTTACCCGCATGAAAGCATCCCGTTGTTCAAACCCTCAAAAACCCAACACTTTATTGAATTCGTCTAACGGCGTTCAAGAAGAGTGTTAATCGCGGGGACAATGCGTTGCCTACGCCAAACAGGTCAGTCGTCCCAGCAACCAACCGCCTACTTCGGCCTGCTCCTAACGCAAAATAGACCCAGAATGAATCTTCATTCTGGGTCCAACATCAGGGGCTCAATTCAGGCAGGGTCGCCTTTTCTACAAGAACGTAACCCTCTGGCTTTTATCCATGTAATGGGGGTGGTTCTTCACGAAGCGCCAGCGGCAGACACGGGTGATAACAAGGGCCAACACCGCAACCACCAGGAACGAAACCGTAAGCTCCAATACTGGCTGATTGCCTTCGAAGAACGCATACGCAGTGGCCAAAAGGAAGAAAATCGAAAGAATCGAATTGAACACGGTGAAAAACTTGATGAGCACTTCCTTTGCGCGCTCAGGCGAACGAGCCCACGACACCACAAAATAGATAACCAGAGCTAGAATGACCAGCACTATGACAAGCGGTAACGACTGAAGAAGTCGGGCAACAAGAGCCATGGGGCGTTCCTTTCCTTAGAACTACCATCATACCCTTTTCCGCATGTCGCAAGCGCCGACGTAAGGGAAATGAAAGCCACAAAAGCCTAGTCAGACAATATAGGCGAGCCGAAGCAGCAATTACGCCTGTGATGCCTGGTGCCCATTAATTGCCAGAACCAGCAGAGGGGGAACCGCTGCCGGAAGAGCCAGAAGACGAACCCGAACCAGAAGAGCCGTTTCCAGAAGAAGACCCCGAATTGCCACTGCCCGACGAACCAGAACCTGGGTTCGATGAAGATCCGGCATTCTCCGAACTGCTGTCAGAAGACGACGATCCGCCATTTGATGAGGCAGAGGAGTCCAAAGATCCCGAGCCAGAACCGCTGCCACTAGCCGAAGTGGAGGAGTTAGATGAATCGGCACTCGAGGATTTCCCCGACTGAGACGAGCCTTCGCTCGACTTAGAGGACGTCGATTCATTGGCAGCTGTTTCCTTCGTAGCGCCGTTGCTAGCCGAAGAGCCTTGTTTTGCCTGAGATGCTTCACTTGCCGTGAATATAGGCTCCGTCTTTTCACCAATACCCTGGCCATCGGTGAATACATGGATAAGCCCTGCCGAAACCACAATGGCAATCAGCGCGGAGACGATAGAAACAATGATCACGCTCCGCTGAACGCGAGCCTTGCGACGACGACGCACATGCGCACGTTGCAGCGCAGGATCTACCGCCTTATCCGATGAAGCGTGGGCTTGGTAACGGATATCATCGGCGCCCATAACCTTCGTTGCGCTTGCAGCAATCTTGTCCGAATCGATAACGCGGGTTTCGCTCGATGAAACAGGCTCCATCAAACGCGTTTCGTTGGGATCCGCCTGATTTGCCGATGCTCCATCTGGCGCAACATCGCGAATCTTGTCGGCAGAAGCGGACAGCATCTTCTTATACACCTGAGAGGAAACGGCAGAAACGATCGAGCCAACCGCCGCACCAATCAATGAGCCAGCAACACCGATAACGGAAGACAGCAAAAATACCGTTGCAGCCGCTAGGGCACCAGCAATCACCTGAGCAATCGAAAGATCTTCGAACAGTACCGCCAGTTTGCCCTTCTTAGCACCATCGCCACTTTGCTGAACCGAATTCGCCATCGATGTGTTTCCTTTCTCTCGGCTTTCCAACCTAGCAGCCTGAATGCAGAGTGCCACCCCTTCCACGCGCTCTTCACTCATTCTTGACCAAGCTGTCACCGTTTCATCGCTCGATAACCACGGCAAATCCATGCCTGCTCCTTCAAGGCGCTCCGAGTCGATGCAGCGAAAACGGACCAGCTTTCGCAGTCAAGCGTTCTGGCAGTGGCAATCCCCGGTTATGGGAGCGCCGTAATAACCCGACCTCTCCAACAAAAAACGGACCTGAAGGCCAAGCTTCGGGTCCGTTTGAGCGGATTGAGGGGTTGCATTTGCCGAATGATCAGCAACTATGCGCGAATAGCCTCCACCATCTTACGGGCAAATTCGCCAACCGCAGAAACGGCATTTTCACCTTCCGCGGCAATAATCTTCACGATAGCGGAACCAACAATGGCGCCATCGCTCTTTGCTGCCATGGCTGCCGCTTGCTCGGGATTGGAGATGCCGAACCCGATGGCGATGGGGGTATCGGTAACTGCGCGAATGCGCGCCACGATGGAATCCAGATCGGTAGTGATGCTCGAACGGGTACCCGTAACGCCCAACGAGCTTACGCAGTAAATGAAACCTTCCGCTTCACGCGCAATGGTATCGATGCGTTCCTCAGACGTGGGCGCAATCATGCTGATAAGGTCTATACCATGCTTGCGGCACGGACCCGCAAACTCTTCCTTTTCTTCAAAGGGAACATCGGGAAGGATAAGGCCATCCACACCTGCCTCAGCTGCGCGAACACAAAACTTTTCGATGCCGTAATGGAACACCACGTTTGCATAGGTCATGAACACAAAAGGCGTATCGACGGTTTTGCGCAGATCGGCAACCATATCAAACACCTTATCGGTGGTGGTTCCTGCCCCAAGCGCACGCATATTGGCTGATTGGATTACCGGCCCTTCTGCCGTAGGGTCCGAAAACGGAATGCCCAGCTCGATAACGGCAGCACCTGCCTGCGCAAGCTCAGCAACAATCTTCTTGGTGGTTTCCAGGCTTGGATCGCCGCAGGTTACAAAAGGAATAAAGGCTTTACCATCCTGAAAAGCGGCTTTGATACGGGGATTACTCATTGATATCTTCTCCTCGGTAACGAGCGATAGCGGCACAGTCCTTGTCGCCGCGGCCAGAAAGCGTGACTACCATGATTTGATCTTTGTTCATCTTCGGCGCGATCTTGCAGGCATAAGCCACCGCATGCGCACTTTCGATAGCGGGGATAATGCCTTCCAAGCGACTCAAATACTCGAAGGCATCCACCGCTTCGTCGTCGGTGACAGGCACATACTGAGCACGGCCGGTATCGTGCAACCATGCATGCTCAGGCCCAATTCCGGGGTAATCAAGCCCAGCGCTGATGGAGTACACTGGCGCGATTTGGCCATACTTGTCCTGGCAGAAATACGATTTCATGCCATGGAATACGCCAAGGCTGCCCGTGTTAATGGTTGCCGCCGTTTCGAAGGTGTTGATACCGCGACCAGCCGCCTCGCATCCAATTAGCTGGACTTCAGGATGCTCGATGAAATGATAGAAGGTGCCCATAGCGTTTGAACCGCCGCCCACACAAGCAAGAACGCAATCGGGCAAACGCCCTTCCTTTTGCATGCATTGATCGATGATCTCTTGCGAGATTACCGCCTGAAAATCGCGCACAATGGTGGGGAAAGGATGAGGACCCATGGTGGAGCCAAGCACATAGTGCGTGTCGGCAATGCGGTTGGTCCATTCGCGCATGGTTTCCGATACGGCATCTTTCAGCGTTGCCGTCCCTGTTTCCACGGCATGCACCTTAGCACCCAGCAAGCGCATCTTGTATACGTTGAGGGCTTGGCGTTCGGTATCTTCCTTGCCCATGAACACTTCGCATTTCATGTCCATCAGCGCCGCCGCCGTAGCCGTGGCAACACCGTGCTGACCTGCGCCCGTTTCAGCAATAACGCGCGTTTTACCCATCTTCTTGGCAAGCAAAACCTGCCCGAGTACGTTATTGATCTTATGCGCACCGGTGTGGTTCAAGTCTTCACGCTTCAGGTAGATCTTTGCGCCACCCAACGCCTTGGTTAGACGCTCGGCATAGTACAGAAGCGAAGGACGATTGGCGTATTCGTTCAGAAGCTTGTTCAGCTCCGCCTTGAATTCTGGGTCATCTTTGTAGCGATCGTAAGCTTCCTCGAGCTCGATAACGGCATTCATCAACGTTTCAGGCATGTACTGCCCACCATGGATGCCGAATCTTCCCTTCGTCATAATGTTTCCTTTCATGAATCAGGCATTTTGCCTGGTGCTATTTACCGAAACCTTGCCGGCGTTTCAGGAGGGGCGAGGGCTATCAAGCCTCCCGTTCCGCTGTTCGTCCTTTGAAGGGTTCCTTCAAAGGCCTCATGCGCTGCACTGCTTCATGCTTTTATTAAGAGATTCGCTTCGCGAATCATTCAGGAATGGCGTTCAGAGAGCTCTTGCTAGCCCTCGCCCCTCCTGAAGCGTCTTTCGGTTAACGCTGCCGAGCAAAATCACAACCGCCATCGACGGACTTCATCAACAGCTGTTGCAATTTTTGCGGGATCCTTCACCTTGTCGGTTTCGATGCCAGAGCTCATATCAACACCCCAGGGATTCACTTCCGTTAGCGCCTCGCCAATGGTTTCCGGGGTAAGCCCGCCAGCCAAAATAAACGGGCGATGAACACGGGAAACGTTGCCCCAATCAAATGCCCTACCTGAGCCTTGCCCGCTGTCGAGCATGATCATATCGGCGCTGCTTCCTTCGGCGCGGGAAACATCCTCGCTGCCACTCACACGAAAAGCCTGGATGGTTCCTACTCGGGTTCGATGCCTCAACTCGGAAATATAGGCGTTGCTTTCGTTTCCATGGAGCTGCACCAAGTCGACTGCGCCCGCTGAAACGATGCGGATCAAAGAATCGAGTGGCTCATCGACAAACACACCTACACGCCATATCGGATGAAGGCTCACCGGATTACCGCTAGTTGCCATGCACGCTGCCACCTTGGCATCCTCTTCGTCCAACAGTTTGCACAATTCCGTCAAACGCTCCGTTGAAACGCTTCGGTGCGATTGGGGGAAGTTCACAATAAAGCCGCACATATCGGGACGCGCCTGAGCGACTGCGCGTATATCCTCTTCGCGCGACATCCCGCACAGCTTCACATAAGGCCGCCCTAACCCCTGCGACGACAGTAACCATTCTCTTGCCTGATGCTGGCGGCTTGCCGGACTCATTGCGCCACCTCCGCTGCAGCACGGAATTCTGCCAGCATTGCCGGCTTATCTTCGGCACGCATCAAGGCTTCCCCGATCAATGCAGCATCCGCACCCAATTGGGCGATAGCCGCAACGTCATCAGCGCTTGTCACGCCTGATTCCGCCACGTACAAAACGCCTTCAGGAATGCACGAGCGAAGACGGCGGGCGTTACCGAAGTCGACGCTGAAATCCTTCAGATTGCGGTTGTTCACGCCAACGATCTTTGCACCCGATTCAACCGCGCGCTCAATTTCCTCTTCGTCATGAGCCTCAACCAAAACCGAAAGGCCCAGGCTTTCGGCAAGCTCACGATAAGCAATTAGTTGCTCATCGTTCAAAATAGCGCAGATCAGAAGCACAGCAGAGGCGTCGAGCACTTTGGCCTGATAAATCATGCGCTCACAAACCACAAAATCTTTTCTCAACACAGGCACAGACGTTTCTGCTGCTATTTCGGCCAAATAGGCATCGGCGCCCATGAACCATTTCGGCTCAGTTAAACAGGAGATTGCCGCCGCCCCTGCCGCCTCGTAGCTCTTTGCGATATCAAGATACGTAAACTCTTCGGCAATAACCCCCTTCGAAGGGGACGCTTTCTTAACTTCGCAGATAAACGAAAGGCCCGGCTTTGCCAGCGCGGCGCCAAACCGAAAGGGGAACGCTCCTCCATTCGCCTCGCGTTCCGCCGATGCCATGGCAAGGGCTTGCCGCCGAATGCTAGCGGTTGACACCCGCTCCTCCTCGACTGTCATACGCTTGCTCGTGTAGACCGCTATTTCATCAAGGATGGTCACCTAAACCTCCTGGTTTGATACGCGGATGTACTCTTCAAGCGTTTCAGCTGCTTTACCGTTGTTAATAAGTTCTTGGGCTTTCGCAACGCCATCTTTCAGGGAAGGAGCCAGGCCGGCTATATAAAGACCTGCAGCGGAATTCACCAAAACGGTATCTCGCTTTGCCCCCGTTTCTTTGCCAGAAAGAATATCGCGCGTGATCTGCGCGTTTTCATCCGGCGAGCCGCCCCGAAGGTCTTCTTTCGTGCAGCGTTTCATGCCCAATTCCTCGGGCGTGAGCACGTAAGACAGATAATCGTCACCATGGAATTCGCACACCGTGGTGGGGCAGGCCGTAGAAAGTTCGTCCAGACAATCCTGTCCGTACACTACCATGCCATCCTTCACACCCAGGCTCGTCAGCACACGCGCCAAGGGCTGCACCAGGGATTCGTCATATACGCCGAGAATCATCGTTTCAGGTGATGCGGGGTTGGTGAGCGGACCCAAAATGTTGAACACGGTGCGGAAACCCAGTTCCTTGCGAATAGGACCCACATAGCGCATAGCCGTGTGGTATTTCTGGGCGAAGAAGAAGCACATGCCCACTTCATCAAGCAGCTTTTTGCACAGATCGGGACCCTGCTCGATGTTCACGCCCAAAGCCTCTTGGCAATCTGCCGTACCCGACTTGCTCGATGCTGCCCGGTTTCCATGCTTGGCAACCTTTGCCCCACCTGCCGCAATAATGAACGCTGCGGTGGTAGAGATGTTGAAGCTTCCGGCCTTATCCCCGCCTGTGCCCACAATCTCGAGCAGCGGCTTATCGTAATCAACCTTGGTAGCGTGACTGCGCATGGCGACAGCACAGCCTGCAATTTCCGCGATAGTTTCGCTCTTGGTCGACTTCGTGGAAAGGGCGGAAAGGAATGCCGCCGTCTGCACCTGCGTGGTTTCACCCGACATGATCTCGTTGATCACATCGTAGGCCTCGTCGTAGGTTAGGTCTTGCTTATCTACCAGCTTGAAAATTGCTTCCCTGATCATCGTTGGTTCCTTTCGGACAATCGGCGCGACCGCCGCGTATTACTTCGTTGCTATGGCCAAGAAGTTTTCGATCATCGCCCGGCCATCAGGAGTGAGGATCGACTCGGGATGGAACTGAACGCCAAAGGTGGGGAACTCGGCATGCTGCACAGCCATCACTTCCCCGTCATCGGCGCGGGAAATAACCTGCAAACATTCAGGAAGGCTTTCTTCGTCAGCTGCAAGCGAGTGGTAGCGAGCAACCCGAACCTTGGCTGGCAAGCCTTTGAACAGGGGCGATTGCGCATCGATCTCCACTAGGGATGATTTGCCGTGCATCAGCTCCTTGGCATACCCCACCGTGCCGCCGAAGGCTTCGCATATGGCCTGATGCCCCAAGCACACGCCCAAGATAGGGACCTTGCCAGACAGCTTCAGCACCACTTCTTCGCAAATGCCTGCATCAGCAGGGCGCCCAGGGCCAGGGGAAAGAATCACCGCTTCGGGGTTTTCCGCTTCAAGCTCTTCGACCGTAAGCGCATCGTTTCGAAGAACTTCAATAGCGGGATTCACTTCGCCTATCAGCTGGTACAGGTTGTAGGAAAAGCTGTCGTAGTTATCGATGAGGTAAATCATTCCAGGCCCCCTTCGGCGGTTTTCAGCGCTTCCATCACAGCGCGCGCCTTGTTGTAGCATTCGCGGTCTTCGTTTTCGGGAACGCTATCGGCCACGATGCCGGCACCCGTCTGCACGCATACACGGCCATTTTTCTTGTAAACAAGACGAATCCCGATGCAGCTATCAAGATTGCCCGTGAAATCCAAGTAGCCGATGGCGCCGCCGTAGATGCCGCGCTTGGCACCCTCCAGATCCTGAATGATCTGGCAGGCGCGCAGCTTGGGTGCTCCGGAAAGGGTGCCTGCCGGGAGAATGGAATCCATCACATCCACCGCGTCTTTCCCTTCGGCAAGCTTGCCCGTGACGGTCGATCCGATGTGCATGATGCGGGAAAAACGCAGAACGTTTCGGTACTCCTCAACCTTTACGCTACCCAGTTTTGATACGCGCCCCAAGTCGTTGCGCCCCAGGTCAACGAGCATATCGTGCTCAGCGCGCTCCTTTTCATCGGCAAGAAGCTCCGCTTCCAAGGCCTGATCCTCTTCGGGGGTTGCGCCGCGTGGGCGGGTACCCGCCAAGGGGTAGGTGAACAGCCTGCCGTCCTGCAAGCGCGCCAACGTTTCGGGAGACGCGCCTGCAATTTCCACATCGTCGCTGGTGAAGTAGAACATGTACGGGGAAGGATTCTGGCCGCGCAACACGCGATAGGCATCGAACAGGCTTCCTTCCGCTTTTGCGGTTCGGGGATTGGAAGGCACCACCTGGAAGATATCGCCCTCGAAAATATGACGCTTGGCAGTTTCTACCTTCTCGCAGAACTCTTCGGTCGAAAACTGCGGCGCGAGCGGCTCCTTCAACTGCAAAGGGGCAAATTCGTAGCGAGCAGCACCCGTCAGCAAACCCTCAATCTCATCGAGTTTTGCTTCCGCCTGAGCGTATGAGTTCTCAACGTCATCTGCGCGAACACCCGCAATGAGGATGATCTTTTGGCGGTAATTGTCGAAGCAGATAACCTGATCGAACAGCATCAGGTCAACGTCCAGAAAGTCCTCGCAGTCTAGGCCAGGGCGGCGCAACGTGGGTTCGGCGTACTTGATGTAGTCGTACGAGAAGTAGCCCACCAAACCACCGGTAAATGCCGGGAATCCTTCAACCTGGGCGCTTTTATTCTCTGCAATAATCTGGCGAATAGCCTCGCCGGGATGCTCAACCTGGCGCGTTTCGCGCGACGGTTCACCACCTTCGACATTGCGGCGAATGCTGAGCTGCCCATTCAAGCAGGTAATCTCAAGCGTGGGGTTGAAACCCAAAAAGGAATAACGGCCCCAACGCTGATCTGCCTCGGCGCTTTCCAGCAAGAAGCAATGATTGCTGGCCGCGCGCAGCGCACGCATTGCTTCGATAGTGGTAATGCGGTCGGCAAAAAGCTCGCGCTTCACAGGAACGCGGCGAATACCAGGCTGCGCAGCCAAAGCACGAACCTCTTCCAAGCTCGGCTGCAATGGCGTAGTGTCCATCGAATTGCCCTTTCCTTACGTGGGAAGGGCAATAAAAAAGCCCATCCCTGATACTTCTACGATCAAGGACGGGCTTTAGAAAATACAAAGCTCGCGGTGCCACCTTGGTTCACGAAATGAATCGTGCACTTAGCAGGATACCAACATATCCCCGGCAACTAACGTATGCCCTCACGTCGCACCCTACTAGCAAATTGCATTCGCATGCGCCCTCAGCGGTCCATTTGGCGAACGGCTTTTCGATCCGGATCCCAGCATCCCGGACTCTCTGTGCGCGCCTACTCGCTTTGACTTCCGCTTCAACGGTTTGGTGGTTTCTTCAGCGAATCGTGTTCGCTTGCGAAACTGAGGTCATTCTTGCCCGAAAAAACTCCTCTGTCAACAATTTTTCTACGAATGAAACTTCTCTTTAACAATCAACACCCAGGTGGTTTCTGGCTAAACGGCAACGATAGGAACCTAGGCTGCTCGCGTCTGAACAGCCACAATAGAGGCCTAGGCAGTTCCCGCTCCCAACAGCTGCAATAGGGCAAAATGACCATGGTTCGTCTTCCGTACCATCTCGCAAAACAACGTCGAGCGATACAATGAAGACAACCATCGCATACGAAAAGAGGCTGCCTTGAAGTTTCTGATTGCTTCCGACATTCACGGCTCTGCAACGTGGTGCCGCAAATTCATTGATGCTATTCACGCCGAAAAGCCCGACAAGATCATCTTGCTCGGCGACATCTTATACCATGGGCCGCGAAACGCCCTTCCCGACGGCTACGATCCCAAAGAAGTAACCGCCATGCTCAATCCTCTAGCCGATCGCATTCTTGCCGTACGCGGCAATTGCGACGCCGAGGTAGACCAGATGGTGCTCGACTTCCCTTGCATGGCAGACTACTCCACCATCCTTGACCCCGAATACATCGATGAGGATGCAGGGTACGAAATGCAAACCCCTCGAACGCTGTTCCTTACCCATGGGCACGTATTCGGCCCCGACAGGGATGGGGCCGTGGGCAACCTCCCCCAGATGTCAGTCAATACCGCGCTTCTATACGGCCACACCCACATCAAAGTAAACGAACCCTGCTCGGAAGATCCAACCGTTTGGCTCTTCAATCCCGGCAGCCTTTCGCTTCCCAAAGACGGTAGCCACAGCTACGGCATATACACTACCGGGCTGCCAATCGAAGAGTCGTTTAAGCACGTCATCCTGAAATAATCGAGCACGAAAAAATCAGGCTCTCCGTCAAGCAGAAAGACGCATCGACGGAGAGCCTTTTCTTTTTCGCGTTAACGGGGAAGCCACCCGCGACGCAGGACCAAAGGCGGTTATGCGATCATCATCGCGGCAGCCGTCATGGCAATGATGCCCACTGCAACCGTGACCACATTGGCGAAACCAGCCAGTCCCACATCGCCTTTTGCCCAAAGGGTATATACCGGCCCAAGCGCGCCCATAGGGGACCACAGCAAAGCAGCAATAACCATGCGGGTAACGGGATCAAAAGGAAGCAGCATCATCGCGCCAATGCTCATCACGGCAGAGAACAGGAAGCGCAAGCCCAGCAAGCGCACCAGCTGGAACACTTTGCCTTTGCCCAACGAAAATTGCACCATCAAGCCCAGCATGAACATAGCTAAAAATGAATTGGCGTTCGAAATCGGCTCGATAAACGAAACTACCTGTTCAGGGATGGTAACGCCCAGCAAGGAAACGATGATGAGCACGCAATACAAGTCGAACGGAACAGAAGAGAATAAGCGCTTTACCGCAAGCACGGCACGTTCATAATGAGAGCCGCCCTTGTCGAGAATCGCGCTTGAAAACGCGTACGTTCCCCCACTCATCATCAAAGCATTGCCGGCATCGAACAGGCATACTGCAAGTGCCGCAGCAGGCGGAAAGAGCGCTTGGGCAAAGGGAAGCACAAAGCAGCCAATATTGAAGCCCGATATATTCATCATCATCAGGATCCGATGGTCTCGGTCTTCGCGTGCAGTGAGCAATGTACCGATCAGCCACGGAATAAACGTGCAAGCCAACCCCACCAGGGCAAGAAGAAGCAACGAAGCATCAAAGCCGTTCGAGGCAAACGCATGGAAAATCGCACATGGCAAAGTGATGCGAAAAACGATTTTCGAAAGCGTGTCGGTAAAGCCCCTGGGCAGCTCCATTGTTCGCGCAACAACAAAACCGAGCGCGATGATGGCGGTGAGCGAGGCAACTGTTAAAAGAGCATTTTCCATAGCGCTCATGATAGCGCCGCAAGCACATGAACTAAGAAAAAACCTCACGCGCATTTTGCTGAACTATAGCAGCAAGTTCCGCCTCGCCAATATCCCTGATTCGAGCTAGGAGCCGTACGGTTTCGACAAGTTGGCACCTCATCTGGTCATACGAATAAGCTACCGAGGGTTGATCCCGTTCGGGATCAACCACGACAGGGGCGTCGGTTTCCAAAAGCAATTTTTGCAAGGGAATCGCCTTTGCGTATTCACGTCCTTTTTTCGTTTCGAGCATGCGCGCACTCACCGAAAAGAAACAACCAGCATCCACCGCCTGCGCAAGTTGCGGGAACGAGCCACTGAACCAATGAAAAATGCAGGTGCACGACGCAAGACAGCCCGAACTTTTCAAAATGCTCAAAGCATCGTCATATGCTTTAACACAGTGAATGGAAAGAACCTTGTCTCCCTCTTTCGCACAGGCACCTGCAATATGGCGAAACGCACAGAGCTGGGCATCGCACGTTGTTATTCTGCGCCTTGAGAAGTCCAAGCCAACTTCACCCACGTAGCGCGTTTCAGGCAAAGCGTCATCAAATGCACGCAATTCTTCTGCAAGGCGGCCTTTGTCCGCGTAAACCCACCAGGGGTGCAATCCCAGCGCAAGCTTAACGAAAGGGGAATCAGCAGCTTGCTGCGAAGGAGCCGCCTCCCGACGGAGCGCTCCCCTAGCTGCCCCAATGGTTGCCTCGACTTTCGCTTGTCTGGGGTCAGGCGCACAGCAGAGCGGCGCTGGGGCGTGCTGTTCGGTTGAGCTGGCTTTCATTTGGGCGGAACCGAACGCGCAACAAAGCGCCCTTTTGGTATCCCGATACTCACGAGGGGTAACCGATGCAGCAAAGACGAGCGACCCGGCACGCTGGGCTTCAATGACAAAACCGGCAGGGTCCAAAACGAAGCCCAGATGAAAATGAGCATCGGAAAGCAGCAGAGCCGTTGCCCTCTCCGCTTCTTCGCCGCAGAATGCCACTTACCGCACCTCCCCGCTCACTCGCAGGTCGGACTTAGCGCTCGCCCGCGATTCATCAACGCCACCCATCCTACCGCACCGCCCGGCAACTTTTGCGTTACGCTGGTTCTTAGAACAATGAACACGTTCTGTAAGGAACCATCATGACGGCGAACTACGCAGACCAATACAATAACGGTGAAATCGAAGAGGTGTTCCCACGCATTTGGCGCGTGCCGGTGCCCTTGCCCGACAACCCGCTGGGGTTTCTGAACTCGTATTTCATCTTAAGCGAAGACAAAACCACCATCGTAGACGTGGGCTTCAACCACCCCGCCTGCGAGGAGGCGCTGGACAACGCTCTGCGCAAGCTGGGCCGCAGCTGGGAATCGGTGGAGATCGTGCTCACTCATTCGCACCCCGACCACACCGCCAACCTCGACCGAGTATGGCGCCGTTGGATGCGCGTGTACGCCAACATGCACTCCATCCAGGAAGTGCAGAACCTTATGAACATGCAGGCTAGTGTGTTCAACCCGCTTATCAGCTACCTTACCCGCCCCAACACCTACGACGAGCGCAGCATGCAGAAGCGCGATGCTTCCACCTACCGCGTTTCCGCAGAGCTTCTTCCGCTGAAAAACCAGCCCGATCTGTTTTACCTGGCCGATGGCGACGTGTATCACAACGGCAATTACTGCTTTCGCGTCATAACCACACCCGGCCACGATGACTGGCACATCTGCCTATACGAACCCACGGCGAAGATCCTCATCGCGGGCGACCACGTGCTGGAACGCATCACGCCCACCATCATGAGCTGGGTGTGCTCATACGATGCCCTGCGCGAATTCCTTACCAGCTTGGACAAGGTGCGCAACTTGGACGTTGACCTGATTCTGCCCGGTCACGGCCGCCCCTTCACTGGCGTTGCCGAGCGTGTCGATTTCCTGAAAAGCTTCCACGCCAACCGCCTAGAAGAGCTGTACAAGCTGGTGGAAGAAGGCCACGCCAGCCTGATAGACATCGCCCGCAGCGCATCCTGGAAGCACCCCAACTGGGACGAATGGACCATCGACCAGAAATTCTATTCGTTGGGCGAAACCTTCGCCCACCTGGTGTACCTGGTAAACGAAGGCCGCGTAGTGCTAACCACCTGCGAAAACTACCGCCGCTTCTACCCCGCCGATTCCTTCGAGATGAGGAGGAAAGAATAGCGCCACTAGCACACACCGATCGGCGCCACCGTAGGGCGGGCATCGCCCCCGTCAGGCGCGTCTCAGTCGCCCAGATATTCTCCTAGCAGCAGCCATACATTGCCTTTAGCTGGAAACAAAAAAGCGCGTTGAAGCATCAGCCTCAACGCGCTTTCTGCAATCAGGATCGCTATTCCATCGGCACAACTGCAGTGGGTACCTGCAGGTGAGCCAGCACGCCACAGGTGGTAGAGCCAAACAAGGCCCTACTTACCGCGGAACGAGCATGCGTGCCCAACAGTAGAACACGACAGTCCTTGCTGCGCTGCATCAATGCCTGCGTAGGAGAAGGGGCCTCGATCGAGTAGCCTTCAACCTCAAGAGCAGGCTCTGCCGCACGAATAGCCGTAACACGTGCGTCGAGGTTGCGCTGGAACGATTCGCCAACTGGGGCCAAGCCACCGCCCATGAATTCAGCAGAGCGCGAAAGCAAGGTGGGGATACCCCAGGAAGAAATAAGCTCGAGCGGCTCTTCGAGAACTTTCGCCAGGTGGACACCTAGGTCAACAGCCTTGTCGCTAACCTCATCCTGAGGGCCGACGCCTACCACTATGCCCTTGGCCTCGTTGTAAGGATCCCAGTCAGCGGGAACAACCACCGTGGGAACGCTTGCCGAAACCGAAACGCGCAGGCCCTTTGCACCCCATACGCGCTCTGCGACCGAAGCGCCATGGTGCGAGCCCATCACGATCATGTCGTGGCTTTCCGCTGCACCGACCAACGCCTCTACGATATCGCCGCTCACATACGAAGCGTCCATAGCCAGCTCGGGGTAGTCGCCGCGAACAAATTCCTGAGCTTCGCCCAGCACGTTTTCCACTGCTTCGCGCAGAACGCGATGGTCGGAGCCGGTAAGTTGGTCGGATGCAGGGTCGATTACCGCAAGCAGCGTCAGATGAGCACCTTCACGGTTGGCAAGACGAGCAGCCCATTTCAGTGCCTTCTTGCCTCGCTCGCTACCGTCGATGCCTACCAGAATACTTTCCAAAGTTTCCAAGTTCTTATCCCCTCGTTATTAATGGAACATCGGAATCATCAGCCACAGTGCAAACAGCACCACAACTACGCATGCCGCAAAACATGCCACCGAAGCGAATCGAAACAGGTAATTGGGGGAGCCGTCTCCGCCTTCAGGAGCACCGCTCTTTGACCATAGGCGCAGGCCCGATGCGTACATCACGCCAATGCAACCGGCAATGCCCACCGCAACGATCAGAACCGTTGCAAAATTCATAAGTTCTTGCATGTGATTCCCTTTCTACGCTGCAGCCGCGGCCGTTGCAGCCTTGGCGTTTACCTTGACTTCCGAGCCTTCATTTACGTTCATCGCATTTACGGGGTTGCGGCGCGAGAGCCTGAAGATGATGAGCGCTGCGACAACGGCGATTGCGGCAACAGCAAGCGTGCCCCAAACGTTGATCTTGGCAACGGCGCAGGCAGCAGCACCAATTACACCCGCAGCAGGGAACGTTACCAACCAGGCAATGAGCATGCGAGCGGCAACCTTCCAGTCAATCGTGCCGCCCTTCTTGCCCAGACCGGAGCCGATAATGGAACCGGAGCAAACCTGCGTGGTGGAAAGAGCGAAGCCCAAATGGGAAGAAACCAAGATGGTGGTTGCCGAGCTGGCCTCTGCGGCAAAGCCCTGAGGCGTTGCGATTTCAGTAAGACCCTTACCCAGCGTACGGATTACGCGCCAGCCGCCCATATAGGTGCCCAAAGCAATTGCAAGACCGCACACGGCAATGACCCACAGCTGAGGACCGGAACCAGAAGGTTGCAGACCGACGGCGATAAGCGTAAGGGTGATGATGCCCATGGTCTTCTGAGCATCGTTGGTACCATGGGAAAGCGCTACCAGGCATGCCGTGATGGTCTGGCCGTGGCGGAAGCCCGTTTCAACATACTTTTCATCCAATTTGCGGACAATGAAATATATTAATTTCACCGCCACGAATGCCGCCAAGCCGGCAACGATAGGAGAAATAAGGGCAGGAACAAGAACCTTGGCAACAACAGCGCCGAAGTTAACGCCCTCAACGCCTGCGCCCACGATTACCGCGCCTACCAAGCCACCGAACAGCGCATGGGAAGAGCTTGAAGGCAGGCCAACCAGCCACGTCATCAGGTTCCACAGAATGGCGCCTACCAAGCCAGCAAATATGAATTCTGCACCGATGGTAACCTGCTGCTCATTGATAATGCCACCCGAAATGGTTTTTGCCACCTCGGTGGACAAAAAAGCACCGATCAGGTTCAACGTGCCGGCCGCGATAACCGCCGTCTTCGGCTTCAACGCGCCCGTTGCAATTGAGGTTGCCATGGCGTTTGCCGTATCGTGAAAGCCATTCGTGAAGTCGAACGTTAACGCCACCGCGATAACTAGCACAACGACAACCAGTGTTGCGATATCCATGTTTTTCTCTGTTCCTCCCTTTTCATTCACAATCACGCGCAAAGGGAATTACCAGAGTTTCTGACGAGCTTCATCCGAGTTTCTGCTGCCCGCAAATCCGCATGGTTTCCCTTATTGCGGATGCAAGCTTAGCAAGCGAAATCTTACATAAATGTAAAGCGGAGTTAATCATTGTTACGTTTGAGGCAAACCCTGCATCCTGCCATGGACAAGGAAAGAAGCGGAAGGGATTTAGCAGGCGAGCCGAACTCCGGCCTAACGATCCTTGCCATTGCGAGCGGCTTTTAGATCGCAGATGGTGTACAACCCCACAATCACTGCCGCGGCAGCAATGAGCATAAAGAACAACGCCGCATAGGAAACCAGATAGGTGCCAAACGCCTCGGCGAGGAAGCCTGGCAGCAGCATGAAAATAAAGCCACCCAGGGCATAGCAAATTTGGAAGTTGCGAATGGTCTGCACTTCCCTGCCCTTTGGCGCAAGCTCGATAGACCATACCGAAATGCCCACCGTGCCCAAGGAAAGGCCCAGGCCAAACATGACTGCAGCCGCTGTTGCCAACCAGCTCGACCCCATATCGCTCAAGCACAGAAGACCTGTTCCTCCGATAAAGAGCAAGAAGAACAGCACCGAACCATTTCGCGTACCAATGGCATCGAAGACAACCCCGTTGAAGAGCTTTGACACCATCAAACAAGCGCCACTCACGGCGATGAGGGCAGCTGCAGCTTCGGTCGAGAACCCTTCGGAGGTGAACAGGACGCCCAGATAACCATTGCCACCCACACTTGCACAGCCCACAAACACCATGGCAACCATCAGTACCGGCAAAAACGAATGGGGCACATCCCTGTTCACGCGAGCGCGCTTCGGCTTGCCCGTGCCCTTTTCGGCTTTTTTTGAAACATAGGGTTTCAAACCCATATCCTCCGGGAAATTGCGCAGCAATGCGAATACCAAAAGTCCCAGTAACAACGCCAAGGCGGCCTCCAGAGCAAATGCAGCAGAAAGCGAAGTTACATTCACCACCGCAACCACAATAGGCGGCAAAACCACGGCGGCAACGCCCGAACCCACGGCAGCAATACCCGCGACCGTTGCAACATTCGTCTCAAACCAACGACCGATAAGCATGGTTGAGCAGATCATGCCGCCCAAGCCATATCCCAGCCCCGTAAACACCGAGGCAACGCATAGGCCGGCATAACTTTCGGTGTTAAGCGCATACAGACCGAAACCGATAGCCACGCAAATCGAGGCAACAAAAGCACCAATGCGGCAATTGAGCCAGCCGTAATAGCGCGCCACAAAAAACATGGCAACAAGGGAAACAAACGTGCGCACAGACAGGATTACCGAACCACCCGCATGCCCAACCCCCGGGATAGCAACAAGGTAGGGCTGGTATACGGAAAACGAAGTTGAGGGCAACCCGATATTGGTAAACAGAATCAAGAAGCAGCAAACGCAGATAACCTTTTCATAGTGGCGCTTCACGCTACCCAAAACCGTCATACGCTTCCCTTCCGAACAACAAGGCGCCCCGAAGAGCGCCTGAATACCTTTATTCAAAGAATAGCAGCGAAATGTTGTGAGTTAGTGAAGCGGCGGGTTCGCAAGGGCAAGGGGCTTGGTCGCCGCTATATCAAGCGCCCGAAACTCCACTTCGGCAACGTTCTGCCAAATAATCGGCAGCGTTCAGCAACCGCTTCATCGACCTCCTTGGCCTCAACCCGACGCCGCCCGTCAGCTATACGGGCCTCACCTCGCCAGCGCCGCCATGCACAAAAAACGCCGCTCATTGAACGGCGTTACAGCTTAAGCAACATGCGCGCTGGGAATGATCTGTATGTTCTGCAACTGGTTGAGGGTATGTGCGTCGACCCCAATACCAGCGGCGCCATTTCGTACTTTGGTTACGTAATCTTCGCGGAACGACCAATCGTAGAAGGGCCCGCGCAGGGAAAGATAGATGAGCGCTTCCAGCGTGTGAGCATCCTGAGCAGCAGGCTCGAATTCGCCAAAACCGAACGCGCCCGAGATGATGGTGCTTTCAGTATGGTTGCCAGCGTACTGAACCTCCACGTAGCTTTTCTCATAGCAATGGGAAGAAACGCCCTCGAAGCCGTCCATCTTGTTTTCGTTGGCGTTGCTCAAGTCCCAGAGCGCACCCTGCACATGCTTGCCCGGTGCGGGGATTACCGTTGCGAAGCCCGCTGCATCCATTTTCAACTCGTAATTGGGCAGCGTTGCTACGCCCAGGTATTCAGCCCCAGGGCAGCGGAACTTCATCTGATCGAAGTCCATGTTTGATCCGTATGCGAAGTAAAGCTTGTGCATGACTGCAATTATGAGCGTAGAGCACCCCGTTCGGTACCCTGCCATTCCCCATAGCCGGCATTAGGCTGAGCCAATAACAGAAGGATTGGGGCAAGTGAGAGATAGGAACAGGCACTGGATTCCCGTCCAACAAGTAGAGCCTCGCTTGCACATTTCTTCGCAAGCGAGGCTCTGTCTTTACGTGCTATGCCTAAGTGGGAATCTGGTGCCTGCCCTACTTTCCCACCCGAAACATGGCAATCTGCTATGAAACCAGGTTTGCCGTATTGCCTTCCAGATAGGACGCAACATTGTCCGCCACGATAACGGCACGCTTCTCCATTGCCTGATGAGAAGCAAAGGCAACATGCGGAGTTACCACGGTGTTCTTGCTGTTCAGAAGCGGGTGATTAGCAGGGAACGGGGGCTCCATCTCCAAAACGTCAACGCCGGCACCGGCAATGCGCCCCTCGTTGAGCGCAGCGGCAAGCGCTTCGGAATCGACAACAGGACCGCGAGCGCAGTTGATCAGCACCGCCGTGGACTTCATCAGCGCAATCTTCTCAGCGTTGATAAGACCCGTGGTTTCAGGGGTCTGCGGGATATGCAGGCTCACCACGTCGGATGTCTTCAGCAGTTCATCCAACTCGACGAACTCAACACCCGGGATGTCCTTCTTGGTACGCGAGTAGCACACCACTTCGCAACCAAACGCCTGGGCGATGCGCATCACACGCGAACCGATAGCACCAGCGCCAACAACGCCAAAACGCTTGCCCTCAAGCTCAGGCCCCACCAGGCCATCTTTAGTGCCACCCTGACGAACAATAGCGTTCAGGGCGGAAATGTTGCGCAGAACGTCCAAGGTCAAACCGAACACCAAGTCGGCAACGGCAACCGTGGAATAGCCAGCGCAGTTGGAAACCTGAATGCCATGTTCACGGCAATACGCCATATCAACATGGTCGTAGCCGGTGAATGCAACGCACACATACTTAAGGTTGGAATTTTTCTCCATCACGGAAGCTGGATACTTGATGTTCGACACCACTACGATGTCAGCATCGGAACTGCGCTCGATAAGCGAAGCCTCGTCCTCTTTGCGATCGGGATACGTCACCACCTCAACTTCATGGCCCTCGGTTGCCTTGGCAAGCAGGCCACGCAGGCTATCGTCAGATATTCCCAGCGGTTCCAGGACAGCGATCTTCATAGGTCTCCTTCCGGATTCGTGTGCGTTTTGCGGACAGGCCCCGCCCAACGCAGCAGCGTCTGGCGGGGGCCGAACCCGTCGAAGAAGGGCTAAGCAGGTTCTGGCAAGTGTCCACTGCATTCAATGGTAGCCAGCATGCCCACTCGCGCCTGCCCGCTGCGCGGTTCATCGGCAAGCGAGCTAATGCCACCAGCAACGGAAATGCCCTCGCCGCTCACGCGCGGATTCAGCACGCTCGCACGCAAATCGAGATTCCGCGCCCACGCCGCAAAGGCGCCCACCTCTTAAGCCCCCCCCCTAAAAGCGAGAGCCAAAACAAAAATCCAGTTAGTTTTGCAAGAAATTTGCGATTGGGGATCCCCTCAACAAGTTGCACTTGGCGAAAAACGACGATTTTAGCCCTCAAACGAGGGGATTTACCCGAAAAACTCCGGACTTACGATCTCGAATCGTCCGCAATCGCAATTTTCTTGCAAAATCACGCGAAAAGCTGTTGCGGCAGCGGGACGGAACACTGATCCGCAGGCAAATTGGGGCAACAGACCAAAGTCATGGCAAGCAATTGGCCACTCACGAGCGAATAGCGACAATCCATGCGCAAAACAGGGCTCTGACCCGTATCATAGGAACGATGAAAGGAATCCCCATGTCACAGAGCCCAGCACAACCCAGCTCCACGATTCAGCCAACTGCGAAAGCCGATACATTCAGCAGTTCAACCGCAGACAAAAGCGGTTTTGACGATATGCTCGGCGATGTAACGTACAAGATGGTTTCCCTGGAAGAACCAGTGCCCGGACTCTTGCATGCCGTATTCGATGTCAAGAATTTCTACTTTGCCGATCGTATTGATCGGTATCTGCTTTTTGAGCGTGGCAAACAGGGCTTGTTCATAGACCTCGGCCACCCCCAGCTCACTGGAACAGAACACCTCGATGCCATGCTTCGACGAGCCGAAGTGCCCTGGAGCAATACCGATGTTGCTATAACTCATTTTCACGCCGACCACGTGGGCAACCTCTCTTATTTTTTGAACCAAGGGGGACGCACGGTATACCATGGCGCCTTACCCCAGGTGAACGAAGATTTTTGCCGCGATTACGCACGCGCGATCGGATGGCCCGAAGCACTGGACACCTGCTGGGAGGAATTTCGCGACACGCTGCTGTACATCATGCAGGTGCAACAACCTTCCACGCCCCACGCTAGCATCCTTCATGATGGCGATATCATATCGGTTGGCGATTGGGCCATTTCCGCAATCGAAACACCCGGTCACGCACCCGAGCACCTGTGCTTCGGCGATTCAAAGAAAAAGATACTGTTCAGCGGCGACCATGTGGTAGATGCTGCACCCTCTCTTGTTCAGTTTGGGCGCAACGATCACTTGCTCGACCGTTTCCTGAGCACATTCCCCCGCCTAAAGGCGATGGACTTCGAAACGGTGTTCATGTCCCATCACGAACCGCTCTATGGAGCAGCCCACATCGATGCGTTCTACGAATACATGATTAGCAAGTTCAAAAAACCACTGGCCAAGCGAATGGAAATCATGTCTCAGCTAAAGGCCGCAACAGCGAAAGAGGTTGCCGCCTCTGCACAGCGCTCTCATGGAGCGTTCGACGAGCTGGAGTTCGGCATGCGTGTGCGACGCATTGCCATGACGTTTTCGTATCTTGAGTATCTTGCCGACAAAGGCCGAATAAACAGGGAAGAGGACGCGCAAGGCGTTCTCCGTTACTCATTGGTTTAGAGCCTGCTAAATAGCCCACCGACAACAACCATGTGCCCTTCGTGAATGGCATTGAGCAAAGAGCGCAAAGGTCGTTTGCCCGCAAACGGCGAATGGCCCGATGGTTCGCCTCCAATGATGAGGCAGTCGCCCCCCCCTGTCGACCGAATGCCGCGCTTGCGAACAGCGCATTATCACATTGGGATCCCCCCCCCTTGACCGAGCCCGCAGCACAGCGCGTTTCAAGTCGGGATCATGCACCTTACGAGCTTGGTTGCACCTGCCTCGAATTGCCGCCTTACACTTCTGTTAACACTATCAAACTTTTTCAACCTGCCAATGTATGCAGTGGTAAACTTTGAATGTTAAAGGTGGTGAACTTTCACCATGCAAAGCAGTTCTAAGGAGGACGCAATGAATCATGGAATTCTCGTAGGAGCAGGCTTTTTGCTGGGAACCCTCGGCGTTAAGGCACTGAAAAGCGAGCCGGTGCGCAAGGCGGCAGTCGCAACCGTTGCCCAGGGCTTGAAGGTTAAGGAAGAGGCCGAATCCATCGTCGACGAAGCAAAGGCGGAACTCGACGACATCCTCGCTGAAGCAGGCTACGACAAAGGTGCGGAAGAAACCGAAGAAGAGGCCGCAAAGGAACTCGCCGAAGCCCAGGAAGCAGAAGGCAAGTAACAGTCATGCGTTTCGCGATCAAACACGAGATCCCCGGAAGGATCCGATTCGATCTTCAGGGAAAAATCCCTGAGCACGATGCGATCGCGCTCGAGGAAACGTTTTTGGCGCTTCCCTGCGTAACCAAATGCGTCGCCTACCCAAAGGCAGGCTCACTTTCGGTAACCTTCGGAGGAACCGGCAAAGCCGAGCTTGCCTTGGCGCGCACCACCGTCGTAAGCAAGCTCAAAGCGCTTACGTACAAGGAAGTTAAAGCTTGGGAGCCCGAAAACTCGCTTATGCTGGCACCGCGTCCGCGTCATCTGTTCACGCAGATTGCCAACATGATCGTGTTCCGCGCTATGCGCCGCTGGTTCCTTCCGGTACCGCTACGCACTGCATGGACCATCATTTCTGCTATCCCATTCTGGAAAGCAGCGCTCGATTCCCTGCGCCATGGTCGTCTTGACGTGCCCGTCTTGGACGGCGCGGCAATTGCTATGGGCTTCATCCAGGGCAAGCCAGCAACCGCCGGCAGCACCATCTTCCTTCTGAAGGTGGGCGAAATCCTGGAAGATTACACCCAGCGCCGCAGCGAAAGCAGC
This sequence comes from uncultured Eggerthella sp., assembly GCA_965147435.1. Taxonomy (GTDB): domain Bacteria; phylum Actinomycetota; class Coriobacteriia; order Coriobacteriales; family Eggerthellaceae; genus Anaerotardibacter. The sequence goes on from CBCTKC010000003.1 coordinate 91,598, forward strand.
CTGGTGCGATCGCTGTTCGACATCCCCAGCACCGCCACCGTAGTGGAAGGCGATGTTGAACGCGAGGTTGCCATTGGCGAGCTGAAGCACGGCGACACCGTGGTAGTGCGCCTTGGTTGCCAGATTCCCGCCGACGGCGAGGTCATTTCAGGCGAAGCAGGCGTAAACCAAAGCTCGCTTACTGGCGAACCGCTGGCAATCGTGCGCAAAACGGGCGACACCGTATACGCCGGCACCACCGTGGAAGAAGGCGAAATCTTCATACGCATTTCCGGCAGCCCCGAGGAAAGCAAGCTACGCTCCATCGTTTCGATGGTGGAACAGTCCGAAGCGCTGAAATCGTCCGACCAGAAGCACATCGAAGCCATGGCCGACAAGCTGGTGCCGTGGAACTTCCTTCTGGCGGGCATCGTGGCGCTTACCACGCGCAACCTCACCAAAACGGCCGCCGCGCTTATGGTGGATTACTCCTGCGCGCTGCGCCTTTCCGGCAGCATCGCCGTTATGGCGGCGCAAAGCGAAAGCGCCAAGCGCGGCTTCACGGTGAAGGGCTCGCGCTACTTCAAGCACATGGCCGAAGCCGACGTTATCGTGTTTGACAAAACGGGCACGCTTACCCAGGCAACGCCTTCGGTGCGCGAGGTAGCCAGCTACAACGAAATGCCCGCTGAAGAGGTGCTTCGCCTGGCTGCCTGCTTGGAGGAGCACTTCCCCCACCCCGTTGCGCGCGCCGTGGTGAACGAAGCCATGAAGCGCGGGCTGGAGCACCGCGAGCGCCACGCTGAAGTGGAGTACGTAGTTGCCCACGGCATTGCCTCCAGCATCAACGGCAAGCGCTGCGTGATCGGTTCCGAGCACTTCGTGGTGGAAGACGAACATGTGCCCATTGCTCCTGCCGAGCTTGAGGCCATCCATGAGAAGGCCTGTGGCACTTCGCCTTTGTTTCTGGCAGTGGACAACGTTTTGTGGGGCGTTCTGTACATCGAGGACCCGCTGAAAGAAAACGTTGCCGAAGTGGTGGAAGAGCTCAAACAGGCCGGGTTCAAGCGCGTGATAATGCTCACCGGCGACAACGAGCGTTCTGCCCGCCGCATTGCCACGAAAACCGGCATTTCCGAGTTCAAGGCCGATCTTTTGCCCGAACACAAGCACGAGATCGTGGAGCAGCTGCAAGCCGAAGGTCACCGCGTGGTTATGGTAGGCGACGGCGTGAACGATTCGCCCGCCCTGGCAGCTGCGCATGTGAGCATCGCCATGAGCTCCGGCAGTGCCGTTGCGCGTGAAGCGGCCGACATATCGTTGGTTTCCGATGATTTGCATTCGCTGGTTGAGCTGCGCAAACTTTCTTGCATCCTGGAAAAGCGCATGGCCCAGGGCTATCGCTTCACCATCGGGTTCAACACGCTGCTGTTGGCGTTGGGCATCGGCGGCATCATCACGCCGCAAGCATCTTCACTGCTGCACAACTCCGCAACCGTGGGCATTTCTGCCTACAACGCCCGCGCCTTCCTACCTGAATCCGCGGAAAAGGAATAGCGGCCGTTCGCAGGATGGACGTCTAAAAAGGGGAACCGCAGTTTACCTGCGATTCCCCTTTTTCTTTTATTGGCTTTTCACCAGGTTGCTTGGATGCAAAACGGTTTCTTCGCTGCCGGGAGGCAGGAACGTTATAACGACCCCATCCCCCACGGCAAATCCTGCCTCGTTCCCAGCGGAAACCAGAATCGGGCTGTTCAAATACTGGGCGTAATCGTTGTCGCTGTCGACGGATACGGCAACGGCGCCGCTTTCCTCGTCACACGCAACCACCTGGCCACTCACCTCCCATTGATGAGACATCAAGCCTCCGCTCATTCCTTCTGGGGTTCCCTTCAGCTCGGACAAAGCCTTTGAATTCAGTACGGGAAGATGGTCTTGAGGGGTATCGTTTACTTTCATTTCGCTCATTTCTTCCTCGCACTCACTGGAACTAACATCGGCTTCCTTCCAATTGCAAGCCGTCAGAAAGGCGAACGACAGCAAAACAGCCAACGTTAAAGCAGGCAAGCAAATCCGCAAACTGAGTGTCCTATCTGCTAAACGCAACGCCATATGTGTCAGTGTACCTAGTGTAGTAGAAGTTAACAAAGCGACCCTGATCCCATCCATCAGCAACAAACAGTGTATAGATGTTTTCGCCTGCTCCACTTGAAGGACGAAGAATCGAATAGCCTTCAACCGCCATAGCATGGCCCGACCTAGAGCCATTAATATTTATACCCGCACAGAAAATGCTTAAACTCCCCTATCAACAACAGTCTTAAAGAAGTTCCAGGTGGGATTTGCGCTATTTGAATAACGGACAGTCGAGCCTTTATTCGCGCAATTTAACAGGCAAACGCGCTTAACAGCTATTTATCACCACTCTTCATTTTCAGGCCAGAGAAGATCCCCCAACAAGCCATACGAACGGTATTCGGCTGTTCTTTATCTTATCCACAGAGAAAGAACAGCCGTCAAGAAAGCATTCCAAGCAATTTGACAGCGTACAAGTGTTCGCATATTCTTAGGATCTGAATTAACGAACGGATGTACGTATGGATATTGCAACTAAGCTGGAAATACTGGCCGATGCGGCTAAATACGATGTTGCCTGTACTTCTTCAGGCGTTAACCGTTCCGCGAAAAAGGGCGAACTGGGCAACACGATAGACGCCGGCATTTGCCATAGTTTCACGGCCGATGGGCGCTGTATCACGCTGCTCAAAGTGCTTATGACCAATGCGTGCATCTACAACTGTGCCTACTGCGTAAACCGTGCTGAAAATGAAATGCGCCGCGCGGCATTCAAGCCCCGCGAACTCGCCGACCTTACCATCGGCTTCTACCGTCGTAACTATATAGAGGGCTTGTTCTTAAGTTCGGGCGTTATCAAAAGCCCCGATTACACCACTGAACTCATGATTTGCGCTCTTTCAATCCTGCGCAACGAATACAAGTTCCGTGGCTACATCCACGCCAAAGCCGTGCCTGGCACCTCGCCTGAATTGGTGGAGCAACTAGGGCATTTAGCCGACCGCATGAGCGTGAATATGGAACTGCCTTCGCACCAAAGCTTGGCACTGTTGGCACCCGACAAATCGAAGCAGAATATTGTTGCGCCCATGCGGCAAATAAAGAACTCTATCGCCGAAGACCGCGACACCCGCGCCCTTATACGCCGCAACACCACCTATTACTCGCAGGCGCCCATTGCACGCAAAACACGCGCGTTTGCCCCTGCTGGGCAATCAACGCAAATGATAATCGGCGCCACACCCGAATCGGATTACCAAATACTCGCCCTTTCCAGCGCCCTGTACCGCACGCTTTCGTTGAAGCGCGTGTTCTTCAGCGCATACTTACCCGTGAACGCTGATAAGCGCCTGCCAAATGCCGGCGTGCAGCTGAACCGCGAGCATCGCCTCTACCAGGCTGACTGGCTTATGCGCTTCTACAAATTTGATGCAACTGAACTGATCGACGAAGCTCATCCATTTTTAGACCCCGAGCTTGATCCGAAAGCCAACTGGGCACTGAACAACTTGGATATTTTCCCTGTTGAAGTGAATACCACCAACCTTGAAACGTTGCTGCGCGTACCTGGCATTGGCCCGCGCGGTGCCCGAAACATCATCCGTGCACGACGCAGCACTTGTTTACGCGAACCAGAGCTGCGCAAACTCGGCATCGCCTTCAAACGAGCCCGGTACTTCATAACTTGCGCAGGAAAGTACCAGGGGTGCGACGCCGAATTCAACCCCAACGCTTTGCGCGCCAAGCTTGCCGCGCCCATAAACGGCGGCAAACACGGCAGCCGTAGCGCTAAGGTTGCACCAGGCCAAATGAGCATATTCGATTTACAGCCTCAAGCAAAAACCGAAGCGCAACCCGCGTTCTCCACGCGCTTGAATCTGCCCAATGCACAGAGTGGAAAAATAGAAACAAGTACCGTTTCCTCACTTCCGGGATGGGGCGCGTGATGCCCTATCCCAAACTGGACAGCTCCTATGCATTCATCTATGACGGCACTCTAGAGGGCCTGCTATGCGCCATATTCGAAACATATCGCCAAAAGCTCGTCCCAAGCGAAATCGTCACAGAAGAAAACCTACAGCTGCGCCTAGGACAGCAACCGATAACCATTCCCACTAGCCCCGCCATAGCCCAGCGAGTAAAAGACGGCCTGCGCCGCGATTGCGGCCGCAGCACTTTCAGCGCCATTGGAGTGGCGTTCCTTTCCGATGAGCCCGATAAAGGTACAGCAATTTGTTCTTTCGTGCGCTACGCCATAAGGGAAAAGGGTAATGTACTCGGGCAAATTGCCCACCCCTGCGTGGAACCGATGGTGAAACTGCACCGATTCGTAATGAACGAACGCCACTACATGATGCAGTTTCTGCGATTCCGTGAAATGCAAGGCGGCGTGTGGTTTGCCGCCTGCAACCCCAAGGCGAATGTGGTCCCCATCCTCATGGATTGGTTTTCCGCGCGCTTCAATACGCAGCCCTTTATCATCTTTGACGAAGCCCATGGCATCGCTGGGGTTTCGCACAACGGCGCATGGACTCTAGTAAAAAGCGACTCGCTCACACTGCCCGAGGAAACCACAGACGAAGCACTCATGGCAGATGCCTGGAAACGCTTCTACGACGCCGTATCCATCAAAGACCATTACAACCCCGAATTGCACCGTAGCTTCATGCCTAAGCGCCTTTGGGGCAATATCACCGAAATGCAGGAACGCATCCCCGACAACTCGTTGCGCAGACAGTAGCAGCAGTAGCCGCCACTAGTTTTGGCGCCAGCAATCTGTGGCCTCAAGCACCAAATGCCTTGATCCGTAGAGCCCTCTGATTTGTTTCAACCGTGTTTCGAAACGTCTTTTCACTGCATTCTCCTCATGCTTCCAGTTGACCAAATCAACCCCAAAAGCCTCTTGATTCTCTTCATTACCCCAGTTCAAAGCCGCTATAGAATGCACTTAATCCCTGTTATCCGATATGCAGATGGCTAAAACCTACTTTTCCCATTGACCCACAGGAATTCAAGCTGTTTACTTCGTTCTGCTAGCAAACACGCAAACGAAAAACGCTTCCCCATACAGAAAGGAACTCGCAATGAGCCAGTTCGTAAACAACCCCGATCATAAATTCCAATTCGACACCTTGGCGCTCCATGTAGGTCAGGAAGAAGCAGACCCCGCCTCCGATTCCCGCGCAGTGCCGATCTACCAAACCACCAGCTACGTTTTCCGCAACTCCCAGCACGCAGCCGACCGCTTTGGCCTGGCAGACGCAGGCAACATCTACGGTCGCCTTACCAATTCCACCCAGGGCGTGTTCGAGGATCGCATCGCTGCCCTTGAAGGCGGCGTTGCCGGCCTGGCAGTAGCATCCGGTGCTGCAGCCATCACCCTTACCATTCAGGCGCTCGCCCAGGCAGGCGACCACATCGTGGCACAGAAGACCATCTACGGCGGATCTTACAACTTCCTGGAGCACACCATTTCCCAGTTCGGCGTTGAAACCACCTTCGTCGACGCTCACAACCTTGAAGAAGTTGAGGGCGCCATCAAGGAAAACACCAAAGCCATCTACCTGGAAACGCTGGGCAATCCCAATTCCGACATCCCCAACATCGATGCCATTTCCGAAATCGCCAAGAAGCACGGCTTGCCCGTCGTCGTAGACAACACCTTCGGCACTCCCTACCTGTTCCGCCCGCTTGAGCATGGTGCAAACATCGTGGTTCATTCCGCAACCAAGTTCATCGGCGGCCATGGATCTTCCCTCGGCGGCGTAATCGTCGACGGTGGCAACTTCGACTGGAAGGCAAGCGGCAAGTACGCCCCCATCGCCGCTCCCAACCCCAGCTATCACGGCGTTTCTTTCGCGGATACCGTAGGTCCTGCTGCCTTCGTAACCTACATTCGCGCCATCTTGCTGCGCGATGAAGGCCCCTGCATTTCCCCATTCAATGCATGGATCCTTCTTCAGGGCACTGAGACGCTTTCCCTGCGCGTAGACCGCCACGTGGAAAACACCAAGAAGGTTGTGAAATACCTCCTGAACAACCCCCATGTTGCCAAGGTGAACCACCCCAGCCTTCCCGATCATCCCGACCACGAGCTGTACCAGAAGTACTTCCCCAACGGTGGCGCATCCATCTTTACGTTCGAAATCGAAGGCGGCAAGGAAGCAGCCTGGAAGTTCATCGACAACCTGCAGATCTTCTCGCTGCTGGCAAACGTGGCAGACGTTAAGAGTCTCGTAATCCACCCTGCCTCTACCACGCATTCCCAGCTCACCGAAGCCGAACTGGCCGATCAGGGCATCACGCCTTCCACCATTCGCCTTTCCATCGGCACCGAAAACGCCGATGACATCATTTGGGACCTCGAGCAGGCTTTCGCAAAACTCGACTAGCCCCATTGCACTAACATACCTTCCCCAAGGCCGAGCCCCTTCCCATCGAAGGGGCTCATTTTTTTGGCATGAACTTGGCAAGTAGCCGAAAAGAACCCGAACCGCGAACCACGCCACGCCTCCTCGAGCGCCTATAACTCGCTAGAAGCAATGCCTATAACCACGCAAGGTACAGCACCCCTATAATCGATGAAGTGCAAAGGGCGCCATCAGATTCGCCCCGAAACCCCATGTAAATACGGCAGTTATGCCTAGCCAACTTAAAGGAGAAACCCCTATGTCCGATACTGCTGCACCGTTTCATTACGACATCGTAGGCAGCTTCCTGCGCCCCGAAAAACTCAAGACCGCACGCGCCCAATTCGCTGAAGGCGCCATCTCGCACGACGAGCTCGAGGCCGTCGAGAACGAAGCTATCAAGGAATTGGTGGCTCAGCAAAAAGCAGCCGGTCTTCATGCGGTAACCGATGGCGAGTTCCGTCGCTCCATGTGGCACTTGGACTTCCTCACCGAGCTTCTTGGCTGCGAAGAGGCAGGGGCGGAGCATTGGTCGGTTCATTTCAAGGGTCATCAACCGAAATCGAAGACCGTTGTCATTACTGACAAGGTCGACTTCGGCGAGCACCCCTTCCTGAAGCACTTCGCCTTCACCAACAGCGTTGCAGGCGGCACGCTGGTCAAGCAAACCATCCCTTCCCCCACCATGCTTCACCTCATTTGCTGCGTGCGCGAAGAGAATTACACGCCCATCGCTCGTTACGAGAACAACGAAGAGCTCCTGTTTGCCGACATTGCCGCCGCGTACCGCAAAGCAGTCCAAGCATTCTACGATGCGGGCTGCCGCTACTTGCAGTTCGACGACACTTCCTGGGGCGAGCTGTGCGACCCGAACAAGCGCGCTGCCTATGAAGCACGTGGCTTCGACCTGGACAAACTGGAGCGCGACTACGTTAACCTGATCAACGAGGCTTTGCGCGACAAGCCTGAAGATCTGGCTGTCACCATTCACATCTGCCGCGGCAACTTCCGTTCCACTTGGTTCTCTTCCGGCGGATATGACCCCGTAGCGCCTATCCTGTTCCCCAATTTGAAGGTTGACGGCTTCTTCCTAGAGTACGACTCGGAGCGTGCGGGCGATTTTGGCCCATTGCACCACATCGCAGATCAAAAGGTAGTCCTCGGTCTGGTTACTTCAAAAGATGGCACCCTGGAAGACCCGACCGATCTGAAGCATCGCATCGAAGAGGCGGCCAAGTACGTTCCGCTGCGCAACCTCTGCATCAGCCCCCAGTGCGGCTTTTCGTCCACCGAAGAGGGCAACATCATCGAACCCGAAGATCAGTGGAAGAAGATTGCCCTCATCAAAAACGTTGCTGAAGAGGTTTGGAAGTAAAGCTCCCGAAAGCAGCCAAAACGAAAGCAAAAAAGAAAAGCGCCGGCTTGATGCCAGCGCTTTTTTAGTGCTCAAGATTATTGCTGCTTGGAGCCTTCGCCTTGATTGTTTTGGTCAGAAGGCTGAGGGGCAGGAGCCTGCGGCGCAGCTGGGGGCTGCGGGGCTGCTGGGGCCTGAGGGGCAGCCGAAGACTGATTCTGATTCGGCTGCTGCGGTTGCGGAGGCACCTGCTGATTCACAGGCTGCTGCGGAACTTGCAACCCCTGCTGGTACTGCTGAGGTTGCTGATATTGCTGATATTGCTGGGGCTGCTGGTAGCCATAGGCTCCCATTGGCGCAGCTGCATAGGCCCTACGAACGCGACTGATGAACACCGCCGAAACGATGAACAGCACCATAGAGATCATGCCGCCGACCAAAAAGCTCACAATAGCGGCAGCGATAGACCAGCCGAACGCACCGCCCAATTTAGCGGGGTTGTTGCAGTTGCGCAAAGCAATGATGCCCGCAACCAGGCAGACAACCTTGCACAGCACATATCCCAAACTCAAACCCACCATTATGAAAATGCTGGCGGTAGCCACAGCCATGGCATCATCCTGGGTCATGTCGGAATAATCGTATGACGAATACGACGAAGAGCCATCAAAGGCCGAAGAAGTGCTTGATGATTCCAACTCCGAGATAAGAGCATTAACCACAGCGGGGTCGTTTAAGGAAGTCGAAGCAATTCCCATGAACAGGGCAATTACCAAACCGCCCAAAATACCTAAAGCAGACAAAACAATGGCTGCGATACTTACTCCCCGAACAACACGAGAGTCAGGATTCATCAAAAGCCCCTTTCGTAGGCATAAACATTGATAGCATTGTACCCGAGCTACCCCATCGTCAACATTACAAGGCAATGTCAATCCGCTAGCGCAAAGACGAGGTTAGACTACCCAAGGCAACGCCGTAAGCGCCCAGCAGTCCATTCGTCAGCCAATTCAGGTAATCGAACCTGCCGCTCAACCAGCGGGCCACGCTGCCAAAAAGAAGCTCCGAACAATCTTATCTTGTTCTGCGGAGCATATCCCATACAAGCCAAATCGAAAGGGCAAACGCAGAAACGTACTCGACAAGAGAAAGGACGGGCATTCCAAACAAGCGCGGCATGTCCACCGCGATAATAAGGCTGCCGCTTACCAGCAATCCAGCGATAACAAGACTTATGGCAAGGCGGTTCATGATGCGCCCTACCTTATACAGCGGCTCGGGGGAACTGAGCATTTCCATATTCACTTTCAGCTGGCCGCGCGAAAGCATGTGAAGCGTATCCCCCGAGTACTCAGCCGCCTTGATAAGGCTATGGGTTGCCGAATTCAGCGAAATAAGCAAATCCTTTGCTTGATTCTCAATCTCCGTCTTGATGTTTTTAGAGCGTTGAAGATGCCCATTGATGATGTCGACAATATTGGCATTTGCCAGACAATCCTGCAGCGAGCCCTCCATGGTAATGATGCCGCGCGAAACAGCGGTAACCGAAGCGGGCAGGGTAACCTTGCACTGGCGCGTAAGCACCATGATGTCACCAAGCAAAGCACCGATATCAATATCGGCAACGTCGGTTGAAGCGTAGCTTTCCAAAACGTTATCAAGTTCTGCCAAAAATCGCGGATGATCGATGGCGTTCATATCGTGCGCTACGGAAAACGCAATGAGGGCGTCTTTCAATTCAGCGGAGTTTTTGGACCCTACCGCTTCAACAATCCGCCTGAAACCCCCACGATCACGCGGCGAAAGGCGCCCCATGATGCCCAAGTCGATGTAGATCACCTTGCCGCCCTTAACCAGGATATTTCCCGGATGAGGGTCGGCATGGAAGAAGCCATGCTCCATAATTTGCGTGGCGTAATTGTCCATAACCTTTACGCCGATTTCTTCCAGGTCGTAGCCATTTTCAAGCAGACGCTTTGTATCGCGAATGGAAATGCCATCAACGTATTCCATGACCAGGACTTCTTCGGTGCAATAGTCCATATAGGGCTTCGGGCAGGAAATATACACCACGTCTTTGTTGAGCAACGCAAACTCTTCCAGGTTGCGCGCCTCTTTCAAGAAGTCGGTTTCCTCCAGAAAGGTAACCCACAGCTCTTCCACTACATCGCGCAGATTGAGCATCTGATTGTCTTTCATGAAACGCGAAGCCTGTTTGGCAACTGCACGCATCACATCGATGTCCTGGGCCATGGTGGTGCGCACGCCAGGACGCTGCACTTTAACAGCCACTTCGTCGCCGTTCGTCAAAACCGCACGATGAACCTGAGCCATAGAGGCGCTGCCCAACGGCTTTGGATCTATTTCCTTGAATACCGAGTCGAACTTATCGCCATAAATACCCCGAAGCACCGCTACCGTTTCGTCGAACGGCATAGGGTCGCAATCCATCTGCAAGTCGGAAAGCGCATCGCAATACGCCTGCGGCAAAATCTCCGAACGGAGGGAAAGCATCTGGCCTATCTTGATGAAGCTTGGCCCCAAATCGACAAGGATGTCACGCAGCTCCGTAGGCGAAAGACCGTCCATAACGTGATGCTTACGCATAAGCAGCACGATTTCGCGTATACGACGTATGCGGACCTTATGGCTTAAACCAAACTGCTTATCGGGATCGAATTCGATACCGTCTTCAAAAAAGCGTTTGAGCAAGGTGTTTTCGTTCATGAAATTCCTCTAATGGGCCAACCAGCATCGGAACAAATAGATGGACGCGTTTTGCGCTATAGGGACGAAGCGAGCAACCGCAAAGGCAGCCGCCTTTGAAACTTGCCCCAGAACGTACTACCGACCAAATAAACCAAATAAACCAGGGGTTTCGCCCCTATATAAAAAGAACGTGGCAGGAGCACCCTGCCACGTTCTGAGCATGCGGGGTTATTCCGCCTTTTCCTCTGCAGGCGCCTCTTCGGCTTCCTCGGCAGCGGGCTCTGCGGCAAGCTTAGCAACAGTTGCAGCAAACTCGGCACGCTCTTCGGCGCTCATGGTTTTCATCGCAGCGGCAATGCTTTCCTCGCGAACCTTGGCAACGGTTTCAGTTGCCTTATGCTGCAATTCGCGGTTGATGTCCTTACCCTGCTCAACTGTAACGCCGCCCTTTTCAATAAGGGTATCGAGCACTTCCTTCGCCTTTTCGCCAGTGATGGCCATAGCGCCAACGCCTGCCAGGAAAATATCGCGGAAACCCTTTTCGAATTCAGTAGCCATGATGACCCCTCCATTTCAGCAAGGTAGATTGTGATCCCTGTCCTCTATTATATCGGCTTTTCAGCAGCTTGAACGTGTTTCAGGAAAACGGGACATTCAAGGCGCAAGAGAGGAGGATCCCCCCGGCTGCGCAATCGATCGAAACCAAATCCACAACAACGAAAAATAAATGGAGTTAGCTCAAATGTCTGTTTTAATTGAACATTTTGTTGGGTAAACTAACTATGCCCTGCTCGACAGGGTTGTTTTAGTTAGAAAGAAGTTTTTACTATCGTGGCTTCACCCGTGCAGAACAACCAATCATCGCAACTCCTTGTAGGTATAGATGTTGGGTCCACGACGGCGAAGATAGCCGTTATGGATGCAGCATCCCATGAAATGCTCATGCGCCGCTACGTGCGTCATCATGCCCAGCAGGCAAACTGCTTGAAGAGCTTGCTTGCCGAATTGGACCAGCGGTTCGAAGGTATTCCCATGCGCGCCGCCTTGTGCGGTTCAGGCGGTGCGGCTTTAGCTGAAGCCCTGGACCTGCCCTATGTGCAGGAAGTTGTGGCCAACTCCCTTGCAGTAGGCGCGAATTATCCTACCGCGCGCACCGCCATCGAACTCGGCGGCCAAGATGCGAAGATGATCTTCTTCAAATTCGACAATGAGGCAAACCGCCTGTCAGTTGCCGATATGCGCATGAACGGAAGCTGCGCAGGCGGCACAGGCGCCTTCATCGATGAAATCGCCACGCTTCTTAAGGTGCCCACCGAACAATTCAACGACCTCGCTCAACAGGGAAAAGCCGTCCACAACGTTTCCGGCCGCTGTGGCGTATACGCAAAAACCGATATTCAACCCCTGCTCAACCAAGGAGTGCCGAAGGCCGATATCGCCCTATCTTCGTTTCACGCTATCGCCAAGCAGACCATCGGCGGCTTGGCTCAGGGCCTGGAAATCGAGGCTCCTGTTGTATTCGAAGGCGGACCCCTCACCTTCAACCCGCGCTTGATTGCCGTTTTTGCCGAGCGCCTTGAGCTGAGAAGGAAAGACATCATCATTCCCGATCACCCCGAAACCATCGTCGCAGTGGGCGCAGCACTTGCCCTGGAAGAGCTCTTCGCCGGCCGTCAGGCACGCCTCGTTCCTTCCCAAGCAATCAAGACGCTGGAAGAGGCTCACATCGTGGTCATAGACGATGCGGCAGGCAGCGCCGCGTCGCAAAGCGCCTATGCTGGCAAGCCTTTCTTCGAAACCGACGCAGAACGTGCCGTCTTCAACGAACGCCATCAGCTGCCCCAAACAAAGACCGCACTTGAACAGGGAAACCTTCCTAAAACACTCCGCGTATACCTTGGCGTGGACTGCGGGTCCACCACCACTAAGTTTGCCCTGCTCAACGAAGGAGGTGAACTCGTCGACTCGTTTTATGCCTCCAACGAAGGCGAACCTATTGATGTCGCCGTGGAAGCACTGCGCACCTTGCACAAACGATACCAAGATGCTGGATGCGAGCTTGAAGTTGCAGGGTGTGGTACCACCGGATACGGCGAAATGCTGTTCGCCAACGCCCTTGGCGCCGATTGCCACACCGTTGAAACGGTTGCCCATTCGCGCGCGGTTCAGCAATTCGACCCCAATGCCTCATTCATCCTGGATATTGGCGGTCAAGACATGAAGGCAATCTGGATCGACAACGGCGTTATCACCAATGTTGTAGTAAACGAGGCATGCTCTTCTGGCTGCGGATCGTTCCTCGAAAGCTTCGCATCCACGTTGAGCATCCCCACCAAAAGCATTGCCAGCGCTGCCTTCGTGTCAAACGCACCCGCCGATCTGGGAAGCCGTTGCACGGTGTTCATGAACAGCAGCATCGTAACCGAGCAGAAGAACGGCAAGAACCCAAACGATATCATGGCGGGTCTGTGCCGCTCTATCATCGAAAACGTATTCACCAAGGTAATTCGTGTTTCCAACCTAGAAAAGCTCGGCGACCACATCGTGGTCCAAGGTGGCACGTTCCTGAACGACGCAGTACTGCGCGCATTCGAACAATACGTTGGCCAAGAAGTAACTCGAGCGCCCTATCCTGGCCTTATGGGAGCTATAGGCGTAGCACTTATCGCCCGCGAAAGCGAGCAAGCAAACCGCACCTCTACCTTTATCGGCTGGGATGCCCTGGAATCTTTTAGCTATTCGCAGGAAACGAATCTGATCTGCCCGTTCTGCTCAAACCGCTGCAACCGCACACGCATCACGTTTTCCAATGGCACTTCATGGATTACCGGCAATCGCTGCACTAAGGGCGAAATCGTAGGCGAACTTTCCGACACAAAAGTACGTGAGCAAATACGTGAAGCAAACCAGATCATGGAAAACGTGCCGAACCTGTACAACGAACGAGAGCAATTGCTATTCAAAGATTGGCCCTGTACTCCCGTTATGCCTTCCCAAGGAATAACCTTGGGCATTCCGCGCGTACTGTTCTTCTGGGATAGCATGCCTTTCTGGAAAACGCTGCTGCAAGCGCTAGGCTTTACCGTAAAGCTCTCCCATAAATCAACACGCGCCATCTACGAAAACGGCCTTTCTGCCGTCACGTCCGACACCGTATGCTTCCCCGCGAAACTGGTTCATGGCCACCTTCGCGATCTGCACAAACAGGGCGTCGACCGCATTTTCATGCCAATCGTTACCACGGTACCCTCTGAAAACACCTCGAAGGACAGCCAGTCAATGTGCGCCGTGGTTAAGGGATACGCCCTGGTGGTGCAGAATTCCGACAACCCCAACCGTCGTTGGGATATCCCCTTCGATAACCCGATGTTCCATTGGTTCACAGAAGAGGACTGTACCAACCAGCTGGTGAAGTACTTCAAGGAAACCTTCCAAATTCCCGAGAAAGCAACGTTAGCCGCCCTTGAACAGGCGCGTAACGCGCAGGCATCATTCAGCGCTGCCCTTCAGCAGCGCGGCGCCGAAGTGCTGGCCCATGCCCGCAACGAAGGCACCTACGCTGTGGTGCTGGCAGGACGTCCCTACCATAACGACGACTTGGTCAACCACGAACTGCCAACGTTGTTTACCGAGCACGGCATTCCCGTCATCACCGCCGATTCTGTTCCAGGCGCCACGCAAGTACCGCTCCAGAACAGCCTGATCGACATTGCGAACAACTTCCACGCACGCATGCTTTCAACGGCAACCCTGGCAGCACAAAGCCCCAACATGGAATATGTGCAGATAGTAAGCTTCGGTTGCGGCCACGATGCGTATCTTTCCGACGAGATTATCCGTCTGATGAAAGAGATCAGCGACAAAACACCACTGGTGCTCAAGGTGGACGAAAGCGACATTCGCGGACCCTTAGGTATCCGCGTTCGCTCGTTTATCGAAACGGTCAACGAGCGTCGCGAAAAAGAAAAAGCAGCAACACCTGATCAGACAGCCTATGCTATCGATGCAAATCGACAGGGAAGCTTGAATGCCTCTTGCTGCGGCAGCACACAGAGCTGCGAACCTTCGCAATGCGCAGCCTGCACAGCCGCATTCGAACGCAAAATCGACGAGGCCCTAGCTCGCGCCACAGGAGAAAAGCTCGCCGATCCCTATCCGCAGAAATTCACCAAGGAAGACGCTGCCACCAAAACGGTATTGGTTCCCAATACCTCGCACGCTTTTAGCCAACTTATGGCAGCGGCGTTTGCCAATCAGGGTCTGAACACCGTTTCTCTTCCTATTGGCCGTGAACGCGCAATTTACCTGGGGAAACGCTATGTCCATAACGACATCTGCTTTCCTGCTCAAATTGTGATCGGCGAAGCGCTGGCGGCACTTGAATCGGGCAAATACGACCCCGACAAGGTTGCCATTGCCACCGGCAAGTACATCGGTGACTGCCGTCTTACTCACTACGCTGCGCTACTGCGTAAAGCGCTCGACGATGCAGGCTATCCTCAAGTTCCCATCATCACCAACGATGCGGAAGACGCTCATAATGTTCATCCCGGTTTCAAGATGAATCTGAAAACCGCTATGCAAATTGCATTCGGCTTGCCCATGATCGACGCGCTGGAAGAGCTGCTGCGCAAGATACGTCCCTACGAGCTGGAACCTGGCAGCGCCGATGCAGCATTCGACAAATCTATCGATGCCGTCATAGGCGGCTTGCGCCAAGGCGGTATCGGGGGCATGAAGAAGGGCTTCAAAAAAGCTATAGCTTCGATGCTTTCTGTGAAATACGACCGAAGCAAGCCGCGCCCCACCGTGCTGATCGTGGGCGAGTACCTCTTGAATTTCCATCCCGGTGCAAACCACGATATGGAGCTGTATTTGGAAAACAACGGGTTGGAGATCATCGAAGCACGCATGACCGATGTTATTCGCAAAACGTACTTCTACCAGCGATCTCAGCAACGTGAATACAAGGTGCATCGCCCGCTTTCCACCAAGCTGAACAATTCGATATCCGATGCCTTCTTCAAGTTGGCGCATGATGCTACCGACAAAATTGCCAAGGCGCACCCGCTGTATACACCGCCGTGCCGTATGCCCGAATTGGTGCAGGCAAGCGACCCTATCATTCACCACACCTTCGATGCCGGTGAGGGCGTTCTGATTCCCGCAGAGATTCTGCACCACGCAAAACGGGGCTGCCGCGCGTTCGTTATCCTGCAGCCCTTCGGGTGCCTTCCCAACCACGTAGTGGGCCGCGGTATATCGAAACGCCTGAAGGAGCTGTATCCCGATGCGCAGATTCTGCCCCTCGACTTCGATCCCGACGTTAGCTTCGCCAACATCGAAAACCGCCTGCAAATGCTCATCATGAACGCGCGCAAACCTCGCACGTCCTAGCGGACGAGCCATAACCCGTATCGCCCCACAACGAAGGAGCCCATCATGGCACGACCCCGCAAAGACCAACAGGAACCCGCTGCGGTAGAACGCATCAAAAACGCATTCTGGGAATTGCTTGAGGAAAATGACCTGAAGCACATCACGGTGAATATGGTCACCCAAAAGGCCCACTGCAACCGTGGTACGTTTTACTACCACTACGAATCGCTCGACGCGCTGCTGTGCACCGTCATCGAGGAAGAGCTGCTTAACAGCAAGGGCCTTCCACTTGGCATTTTCTATATGCTCAGCAACGACGGCAAAGCGCTGACGGAAATGCTACTGCCCCAGCGTACGCAGCGCTTTGGCCTTGTGATGAAGCGCTGCGGCCAAGAATGCGTGGCATTGAAAATCCGCACCATCATAGCCAACATGTGGCAAACCATACTCTGTGACGAGGAGGAGGAACTCACCACCAATGCGCGGATTATCATTGAGTATTCCATTAGCGGCCTGATCGGTGTTATCGATTATCTCTATCGTGAGGGAAAGCTCGACGGCTCTTCTTTCCCAGAGGAAATGATCTATGCTATCAAAGACAATGCCCACTACCTTGCCATCCGCATCAGCAATGCCCAGGGGATCTCGCTCCAAGAATTCGAGCAACGCGTACGTCTGTATTCTCATATCGCAAGGTAAGCAGCATGCGCGAAAGCAAAGCAGTCTGCAGAGGGTTTGACCATTTATAGACCGATCAGATGCAATCCGCAAACGTGATTTCAGGCCATTGCGCCTGAATGCCCGCAGGTTCACTGCGCGTAATAGCAACGCTGCCACGTTCGCTGCAATGGGCATGACCCTGCGCCGCTGCCTCGATAAGCGCATCGAATACGCATTCCATGCGATGGCGCCCCGTGAAAAACTCAGGGTGCCACTGCACTCCGATCATAAAGCTCTTGTCGCGCACCTCTATGGCCTCAACCAGGCCATCAGGCGCATATGCCACAGCATCAACACGCGTCGAGAGATCACATACCCCCTGATGGTGCATAGAATTAACCATGATATTCTGCACGCCAAGCAACTTCCCTAATTTGGAGTTGGGCAGAATGGTTACTGGATGGGTGGGCTCGCTGTAGGGCTTTGGCTGCCAATGCGCAAGTTGAGGCAAATCGTCTTTATCGTCGTTGATGCCCTTTCTTACCACACCGGAAAACTGGTCTCCCAAATCTCGGAACAAGGTGCCTCCCAAGCACACATTTATCATCTGCATGCCTCGGCAGATACCCATCAACGGTAAATCAAAGCGATACGCATAGCTCAAAATCAAGTACTCAAGCTCTTCACGCTCAGGCGTATGCTCGTCGATTTTACCGCTATCGCGAATAGCGCCATAGCGAGCTGGATCGATGTCATTGCCACCGGTAAGAACAAAACCATCTATCAAAGGGAAAAGCGTTTCGTAAATATGGGAGTTGCCCGAAAGTGGCAGCAGCAAGGGGGCGCCGCCAGCCTTGATAATGGCGTCAGCATAGCGCTCGGGAAAACTCACCATCTTTTCGGTGGTGTTCTGGGAAGGAACGATGCCGATGACAGGCAGGTGCGAAATCTTGCCAGCACTTCCATTCGCTACCGTCATGACGTTCCCTTCCTGCAGGCCAGCGCAAACAAGCCAGCCGCTTTTTATTACTAGATGGTGTAGCTATCTATCGCAAGCTGGGAGGAACGATCCACCACATCCTGCAAAGAAATACCGCCCAGGTAACCCTTTACCAAATCGTGCAGACCTTTCCAAACGAAGATCTCATAGCACGATTCACCGGGAGACACTTCCCCAGAAAGCTCATCGAGATAATCAACGGGCGCAAGCGAGCCCTCCGTTACGGTGAGCACGTCGAGCATGGTAATGTTCATGGCACTGCGCGCAAGGCGATAACCTCCCGAAGCACCGCGAGCGCTACGAACCAGCTGCGCCGCCGCCAAGCTCGAAGCAATTTGCTCCAAGTACTTACGCGAAATGCTGGTAGCCTCAGCGATTTCCTTCAATGGCACCGGCTCCGTACCGCCATGCCCCGCCAAAAACACCATGAAGCGCACTGCATAGAGCCCTTTGGTAGATATCTTCATTGGTGCCTCCTGACGGAATGGTAAACATCGTCAATGCATTAGCCCGAAGCAACGGGCAATGCACAAAACAACCTGTAATCATATAGGAATAAGACCATAATAGCACGGCGAATATGCCGACATGCAGGCTATCGTCTGCTGCGGGCAAATGACACTAGGTCGTGCAAATGAGCTGCATCCTCTTCATTGAGCGCTTCATCTGCAATTTCGAAGATAAGTTCCTGCCATTCAGCAAGCGTTTTGCCGTAGATAACCGCTTCGGCACCATGACGCTGGATGGCTTCCAGTGCCTGATTGGCGCTGCTATCGTTCAAGAGCCACACGCCTTCCGTTGCCCCAAATGCCTGCTCGATCGCGCAAAGAGAGCGCTCGGAATAGAAAATGCCTTTAACAAGCGCCGCATATCCCGCCATAAGCGGTGCAGGCAACGAATCGGCTGGGCGAATTTCCACAAAGTTCTTCAAGCGCACGTCGGGCCAAAACATAGAGAGCACGTGCTCGATATCGGCGCGGGTCATGGGAGCGTCATCGTAGGCTTCATAGGCAGACTGCCCATACACCGCACGCAAATTTGGCCCCGCAGGATCATCGGCGGAAGGGCGCGTAACGAAAATAGGGCACGTGCGAAGAATCCAATCGGCATAGTCCGCAAAGCCATAACCCTCGCTGAAAAGACCTGGCACCGAACCGCATCGATCGTTGTCCACGTTGCGCCATAGGGCAAATCGCGCCAATCGGGGCGCAGGCTCCGCCTCGAACACCGCAGTGTTGTCGGTGACACTTGCAAAGATGGGCGCCAACGCCTGGGCAATACGCATTTTGCGAATGGCATCGGCTTCATCGCGATAATCCACCGAAACTTGCGTGGAGGCAGAAGCACGCATCATGCGTTCACCACGCGTGCCGATTTCCATGAAATAGTCGTTCATGAACCGGTAGCGTTGTTTCGGAATAAGCGTAAGCTCAAGCGCACGCGCCGTAGGATGATAACCGCTGGTAACCAGCTTGCATCCGTGCTCCGCCAAAAACAGATCAACTTTAGAGCGGAATTCGCTGTACACACGGAGGATCTGACCGATAGACGAATACGGAGCGATGCTTATTTCAAGCTGAGCAGCAGGCTCAAGCGTAATGGAGGCCTCATCGCTAGCAAGCCCGATTAAGTCGCCCTCAAGACCATGAGTATGCCGCGGGTAAGCATCGGCTAAATGCGCCAGCACATC
Organism: uncultured Eggerthella sp.; assembly: GCA_965147435.1. Classification (GTDB taxonomy): domain Bacteria; phylum Actinomycetota; class Coriobacteriia; order Coriobacteriales; family Eggerthellaceae; genus Anaerotardibacter. Next base: position 110,854 of record CBCTKC010000003.1, read on the forward strand.
ACGAACGCCAAATTCCCCTTCGCCCCCAGCGTACGATACGGGATGTTCGCCTTCGGCGGTAACCACGAAGTGCTCCACTTCAACGCCAAGGGCGCCAAGGGGTTTGTCCCCCTTCGCGCCCTCATTGAAGTAAGCGACCAGTGCCTGTTTGTTTTCTTGCTCGTAGGACATTCATGCCTCACTTGCCAGAGCAGTGCGTCAAGACGCCTGCTCGGATCTTACTCGAAGTTGAACATCGCCGTAGAGAGATAACGCTCGCCCGTATCGGGGAGAATAGCAACGATGACCTTGCCGGCATTTTCGGGGCGCTGAGCGAGCTTAGTAGCGGCAGCAACAGCAGCGCCTGAGGAAATTCCCACCAGCAAGCCATCCTTTGCAGCAAGCTCGCGGCCGGCCTCGAAAGCCTCTTCGTCAGCGATGGTGATAACTTCATCATATATTTCGGTATTCAGTGTATCAGGAACAAATCCCGCGCCGATACCCTGAATCTTGTGAGCGCCCGGATGGCCTTCGGAAAGAACAGGGGATCCAGCAGGCTCCACGGCAACAACCTTGACCTCGGGGTTCTGTTTCTTCAGATATGCGCCCGTACCGGAAACCGTTCCGCCAGTACCTACACCAGCAACCAAGATGTCCACTTTGCCCTCGGTTGCCTCCCAAATTTCGGGACCAGTAGTTGCCTCATGAACGGCGGGGTTGGCGGGATTGGTGAACTGGCTGGGAATGAAGGAGTTCGGAATTTCCTCGGCTAGTTCGGCAGCGCGAGCGATTGCGCCCTTCATGCCCTTGGCGCCATCGGTGAGAACCAGTTCAGCACCGTAAGCCTTCATAAGGTTGCGGCGCTCAACGCTCATCGTTTCAGGCATGGTGATGATAATGCGATTGCCACGAGCGGCAGCAATAGCAGCAAGGCCAATACCGGTGTTGCCTGAAGTGGGCTCGATAAACACGGTGTCTGCATCGATCTTGCCGTCGGCTTCCGCCTGATCGATCATTGCCTTGGCAATGCGGTCTTTAATGGAGCCGGCGGGATTGAACAGCTCGACCTTGCCGATGATAGTTGCATTCAGGTTGTGGTTCTTCTCGTAGTTGGAGAGTTCTACCAACGGGGTATTGCCGATAAGCTCGGAAACGCTCTTGTACACTGCCATGATTCCTTCTTTCTGCCGCATTTACGGCAAATCGCCTTCGGGCCTTTAGCTCGCCGGCAAACTGCGTTGCCTTACCGAAGCAATACCAAACTTGAGCTTTGAAACCTCGAAGGAAGTCCTTTTCTTGACTCCAAATCCTACTAACCCCGTAGGTATTGTCAAGTATTAATTCCATAATTCATATCGGAGAAATAAGATATTTCGATATTCGTTGCATATCACCTGATAAGAATAGATATTTTCGAGATCGATAACTTAACGGTCGCGTAACCTTTTCATGGTTTCCCCTATATTTCGCACCGCTTTCGCACAATTTTCTCACGCGCTTCGCATGTTCTTAAGCAACGGCTGCAACACTTGCGGCAAGCAACACCGCAAGGAAAGGCTGCATCATGAAAGCAAAGAATCGTGCCGCTGCACGCGTGCGGCGCATTGGCGGCAAACCAACAGACCACATCTCGCCCACAAAGCAATGCACAGGGAATGCCTTCCACCAAACAAGATTTCCCCGCAAAAGCACCAGCGAATGGATAATCCCGTCTGCGAATCACCGTTTACTACTGTGCGTCTTTGGCGCTGCCCTGGCATGTTTTCTTGTTGCTTCAGCAGCCGCACCCCGCTGGGCGCAGGCAGGAAACACCTCTGGACAGCTAGCAACCGTCGTCATTCAAGTTGAAGGGTATACAGGAGCGCTACCCACCCTGGTTGCTGGAACCGATTTCACCTTAGGGCAACCCGTTGGTACCAACCCCGCTTATATGGCAGACGAATCGGGCAAACAGCCCCTGGCAAAGCTCATTGAGTCAAAAGAGGCGCAAGGGTTCACCCTGAAATGGCACGATGAAGCAGGGAAAGAGTTCGATTGGCTAACCACAAAGATCGAGAAAAGCACAACCGTCACAGGAACATTCGTTGAAGCCGATTACGAGGTCCGCGTCTCTTTCAACGATGCAAAAACCGACGACCTTACCGTAAAAGTGCCTCGGGGCAGCTCGTTCAAACAGGCTTACGGGAGCATACCCGCCACCCCTACCAAAGGGGGATGGGAATTCGTACGGTGGGTGGACACCTCCGACGACTCCACCTTCGATTTCACGAAGCCCATAGAGAAATCAACAAGCATATATGCCCTGTTCAAGATTGCCAACACCGCTGAAGTCGAAGCATTTGACCCCACAAAGGACATTCCCAAAACCCTAACTGGCAGCTGCTACATAGGCGCAACCTGGAGTGTGCATCCCGCCAAATTTGCCATTTCTGATTTCACCGGTGAACTCAAAGGTTATGCCGGCACTGGCACCTGCTCGCTGCCCAGCGCCGCACCGCCCTCAAACACCCGAGCAGACTACGTAGCCACCCTGAAAGAGGTAAACGTCGAAGCGGGTGAGGTGATTTACGACGTGAATATCACGCCACCTGGCGCAGCGCGCCCTGGTGGACCAAGCAACAGCCTGGGGCTTATCGGTTATCAAACGGTGTACTTGAAAGCCGTCATCAAGAAGAACTTCGGCGGATACCTTGAAGTGGTCAAAACTTCCTCCAATCCTTCTATCAGCGAAGGCAACCGCTGCTATTCGCTGGAGGGAGCCGTGTTTGGCGTGTACAACCAAGAGGGATCGCGCGTAGCCCAGCTAACAACGGGCCCCGACGGGAAAACAGCCAAGAGCCCGTTGCTACCCGCAGGCACGTACACCATTCGCGAAGAAACGGCTCCTGATGGCTTTGCTCCCGCACCTGACACAAGCGTGGCTATTACCTCGGGCAGCACCACCACAGCAAGCATTTCCGATGCACCGCAAAACACGCTTATCAACCTTATCGGCCAAAAGATCGACGCAGAAACCAACACCCCTTACCCCCTCGGATCGGCAACCCTGAAAGGAGCGCTCTTCCGCGTTAGCTACTTCGATCAAGGAGAACAAGAACCACGGGCCCTTTGGGGAATCCAGGACAGATCGAGCGTCAATCCCTCCAGCCAGAAGACAACGAAGCAAAGCATGGATTACCTCGGAACCCCTAAACGCACGTGGGTTTTCAAAACAGACGAGACAGGCGGGTTCGCCTTCGATGAAAACCATTTCGTTGAGGGGGATGAGTTTTACTACGACACCAACCACGCTATAGCACTTCCCCTAGGCACCGTCCTGGTAGAGGAGATACAGCCACCAACAGGGTATCTCGGCTGCGATGCACCCTGGAAGGTATCGCTAACCAGCGAAGGGACAGAAGAGCACATCAGCGCTTGGACTCCCCTTTCCTTTGAAGAGCAGGTAATTCGAGGCGACCTGGCCTTCACGAAAGCGAAAAGCGGCACCATGGAGCACCTGGCGAATGTGCCATTCCGTATCACTTCGCACACCACAGGAGAAGAACATGTGCTGGTAACCGATGAAAACGGCATGGCCAACACCGCGTCTTCGTGGGTACCTCATTCCCGCAACACCAACGCTGGCACCTCGGCAAAAGATGGCATCTGGTTCGAGCGCGATTCGCACGGCGGGGCAGCAAAGGTCAACGACGACCTCGGCGCCCTTCCCTACGACACTTATGAAATAGAAGAACTTCCTTGTAAGGAAAATGAAGACACCGTACTGGCGCACTTCACAATAACCATCAGCAGAGACAATACTACGCTCGATCTGGGCACCGTTGACAACGACACCATCCCCCTTGCCATTTCAGGCGAAGTCGACAAGCGCGAAACTCTCCTCAACGAAGCAGGATCGTTCGATTACTCAATCGACTATCGTTCCACCTCTAGCACTTGGGCGGACGAATTCACCATGACCGATACCATCACCTGCGCAGAAGACGGCTATGCCCACCTTACCGGCATCGCCACACCCGTGAGCTTCGAGGACTACGACGGCATGATGAACGTGTGGTATCGAACCAACTTCGACCAGGAAAAAGAACAGGAGAAAGCAGCAAGCGAAGAAGATGGCAAAACGGGAAAGACCAGCGGCAATAGCGCTGCAAAGCAGAGCAAAAGCAAGCCCGGCAGCATCGGCGAAGCCAACACCGAGGCAAGCAGCGCCAGTGACGAACAGTCAAATGCCTGCGCCGGAAACCCCTACAACCCCGACAATCCAACCAACAAACGCATCCACGACTTCAGTGGCTGGCGCATTTGGAAACAAGACATTTCGACCCTAGGATCGCAAGAGCTTGCCGTGAACGATCTTTCGCTCGAACAGGGAGAGTTCGTCATTGCCGTAGCCTTCGAACACGGCAGAGTCGAAGAGGGCTTTGGCACCAATACCCAAGATGCCAAGGAATGGGAGCGTCCCGAACGCTACGAGAATGTTGACCTTTCCGACCTGACAGCGAACCGAGCTTCATTCAACTTGAAGGAAGCAGCGGGACCAACGCGCAGCGAAGAAGACAGCATGATTGCTTACGCTCCCGCCATCCTGCACATGCAAGCAACAGAGAAAACACTATCGGGCGATGCGGTTGATCTGTGGAATGTCGCGAATATCGACACCCACCGTAATTTAGAGCTTCATGACGAAGACAGAGATTCGGTTGTCCAATCAACCAACCCAGTCGAAACAGCAGCGGAATCCGTTGCCGCCAAATTGCCGAAAACCAATGATGGTTCCGCTCCCGTGCCCCTCCTTGTCGTTTTAGCCCTAGCAACCACCTTCGGGCTCCTGGCATTTCCCAAACTGTGTCGACGATACGAGTTAAGGCGGGCCATCCTAAACCATCTATAGCCACCAACCTCACACCAGCGCAAAGGCTTAAACAAAAAACGCAAGCTGCTCGATGAACCATCGGACAGCTCGCGTTTCTTGCTACGCTCAACACTTATCGCAACAGTTAACCGGCAATGCCGCGCTTTACCGTACGACGCTTACGCTTGGGAGGCTCAACCGGCTCACGGAAATCAAGCATCATCTGCTCCATGGGTGCATCACCTGGAGTGGAATCCGCCACCTTTTCAACCTCTTTCACAGTCCATGCCAACGCTTCGGAGCCATGGAGTTCGAGCATTTTATAGCGCGCGTCTTGCACGTTCAGCTTAGAGCCAGCACGATGCTCGCTTTCAAACTCGATAACGCTTGATTTAGGGGCCGCCCCCTTTGGCGAAACGATTGTGGCACGGTACCTGGTCATGCGGCTCCTTTCGTGAAGCGACGTTATTGGAATGGGTGTTTAAGCATAACGCAAGATGGAATCCACATGAAACCATAACCAGCAAAGCCCCAAGAAGAAGAGAATAAAGGCACGGGGCAGTTCCAAGCAGCCCAACGCCCTCATCAATATGGAGGAATATGAGCCCTTTAGACCTCAAGGCGCAGGCAGAATTTGCTGACGTTCAAACCGTCGGCATACCTCGCGCCCTACTGTATTTTCGCTACAAAACCATGTGGCGCACCTTTTTTGAAGAACTCGGCCGGACCGTTGTGGTAAGCGATAAATCCGACCGCAGCACCCTTGAAGCAGGAGCGCACCTCTCCATCGACGAATGCTGCCTGGCATCAAAACTGTATATGGGTCACGTTGCCAGCCTTCTGGGAAAATGCGATGCCATTTTTGCTCCCAGCATCGACAATTTGGGAAACTTCAAAGGCTTCTGCACCAAATTCCAGGCATTGCCAGATTTAGTTGCCAATACCTTCATCACGCAACGTCCCCGCATCATTTCCTGCGAAGTTGATCGAGCGGACAGCCACATCAAGGAGCAGGAAGCCTACATTGACCTTGGCCAAAAGCTTGGGGCAACAAGAAAAGAATCAAAGAAAGCCTACGCTGCCGCCGTTCGTGCTCAGACGAATAGCGACGAGAAACGCGCCCACAAACAGGAAGCTCTGTTAAAACGCGTTTCTAAAATGCCCGAAGGCGAACGCCCCTTGCGAATTCTGTTGGCGGCGCACCCCTACGTGATTCATGACGACTTTGTGGGTTCACCGCTTGTTGACATGCTAAGAGAAATGGAAACCTGCGTTCTTTTCGCCGATCGCCACAATCACGAAAAAGCGCTGGAAAAAAGCTTTGAGTTTTCCGACACCCTGCCTTGGATTATCAACCGCGAGACCATCGGCACCATTCTGGACCTGTACGACCAGATAGACGGCATTGTTTTGGTAAGCGCCTTCCCTTGCGGGCCCGACTCCATGACCAACGATGCCCTTATGCGCTGCATCAAAGGCAAGCCCATCCTTTCGCTCACTGTCGATGCGCAGAGCGGAACCGCTGGCTTGGAAACACGCTTGGAAAGCTTTGTCGATATTCTCCGTTACCAGCAAAGGGGTGGCTACCTGCATGAATAACGAATCAAACCACCAGCAAGGTGGAGAGCCGAACCGCAAACTGACCGCATTGAATGCCGTACAGAAGGCAGCCGACACCCTCAAACGCCGCTATTCCGATGAAATCCCCAATGCATCCATTTCCTTTATCCCCGGCACACCCGAGGCCCTTCGCGCTCACCGCAACAAGAAGAAGCAGAAGAAAAAAGCCGATCGTCACGCGCGTACCAAAGTTGCCTTCCTTCGCTATTCCTACTACGACATCGCCTTCAAGTACTTCGTTGAGCAGGTGCTTGACGCCGACTACGTATCGTTGCCCGAGCCTACGCGTCGCACGCTGGAGCGGGGCGCCCAGCACAGTAACGATTTCGTATGCGCTCCGTTCAAGCACATCCTGGGTGACTACATCGAAGCGCTAGAGCGCGGCGCCGACGTTCTTGTTCAATTTGCCGGACCCTGCCGCCTGGGGTATTACGGCGAGTTGCAGGAATCCATCCTGCGTGACATGGGCTACGAGTTCGAGATGCTCAACTTCGCCACGGTAACAGGCAAGCCAATGCAAGAGTACCTCGCCATCTGTAAAGAAAAAGTGAACCCGAACCTTTCTATCCCGCAAGGGGTAAAGCAGTTCCTGGCACTTTTCAAAATGATCGAATGTCTAGACTCCTACAACGATGCCTACCTGGCAAAGGCCGGCTTCGAAGCTGAGCGTGGATCGTTCAAGCGCGCCCGCAATGATTTCTTTGCCGACATGCGCACCGTTACCAACCTGAACCAGATAACCACTGCCTACAAACGCGGCATGGGCGTTCTTCGGGAATTGTCCACGCAAGAACCCGCCGACCCGATCCGTATCGGGATTGTGGGCGAATACTTCACTGCCGTTGATTCCCATTCGAATCTCTGCATCGAAGAAAAGTTCATCGATATGGGCGTTTCGCTCGCTCGGTACTTGAACATCACGCACCGCAATCTGCATTACAACGAGGAAAACCTGCGCCGCGGCGTGAGCGAATACGTAAGCTACGACATGGGTCCCACTTCTACCATGACCATCGCCGCAGCAAAAAGTTATGCCGAAAAGGGATTCGACGGCATTGTTCACCTTAAGTCTTCTGGCTGCACGCCCGAGATTGACGTGATGCCCGTTCTGCAGCGCATCAGCAGCGACTACCATATCCCTATTTTGTACCTGAGCTACGATTCGCAAACGAGCGATACCGGCCTCGACACCCGACTCGAGGCGTTCTACGACATGATTGCAATGAGAAAGGCCCGTTGATGAGCAACGCATTCCTTGGTATCGATACCGGTTCTATTTCCACTAAAGGTGTCATCATTTTGCCTGATGGCACGATTATCGCCCGCTCCTACCTTTGGACGGAAGGCAACCCTACCGATGCAGCGCGCCGTGTAGTGGAAGACCTGCACAGCCAGATAAACACCGAAGAAATCAGCGTGGTTGCCGTTGGCGCCACTGGCAGCGCACGACGACTGGTTGGCTCTATCTTGGATGCCACTGTGGTAAAGAACGAGATTACCGCCCACGCCGTTGGCACCACCCACCTGCACCCTGATGTGCGCACGATCCTTGAAATCGGCGGACAAGACTCGAAGATCATCTGCGTCGAAAACGGCATTGCCACCGACTATGCCATGAACACGCTATGCGCTGCAGGCACTGGTTCGTTTCTGTCGAGCCAGGCGCACCGCCTTGGCGTCGAAGTGGAAGAGTTCGGCCCCATTGCCCTAACTTCGAAAAAACCTGCCAACATTGCTGCCCGCTGCACGGTGTTCGCCGAAAGCGATTTGGTGCACAAATTGCAGGTTGGCTATCCCCGCGAAGACGTTATCGCCGGCTTGTGCAAGGCCGTTGCCACCAACTACCTGAATAACGTGGGCAAAGGCAAGCGCATTCAGTCGCCCATCGTCTTCCAGGGCGGAGTGAGCAAGAACGTTGGCGTGGTTCATTTCTTCGAAGAAGCATTGAACCAACCTGTTTTAGTTGACCCCGACGGCCATCTGATGGGTGCCTACGGCGCCGCACTGTTGGCGGCCGACGCTCCTGCCTCGAAGCGCAAGCCCTTCAATTTCGACATCTCCGATTTCGAGTTCACCACCCGCGAAGTCATCTGCCAGAAATGCGCCAACCACTGCGAAATCGTGTGCGTATACAAGGACGATACCCTCATCGACGCCTGGGGCAATCGCTGCGACAAAGGCGCAATCAAGGTGGGGAAAATAGGAACAAGTGTCAGATTCCCACTTGTGAAGAAACGATAATTATTTCTAAAATATAATTATGTTTTAGTACTATTTATAGTGTTAAACAAGCTCATAAGCGCCCCTACCTGGGGCGCTTTCTTATTCTCTGAAGCAGAAAGGAGGATCATTAACCATGGAAAAAATCAACTTCTGCCGAACCTTGTTCGAAGGAACCCGCTTTATGAGTCTACTCATCAAGTCGACGCTTTCGAGCATCGTTGCAAAGCACGGGCTAAACCCCTATCAGGCTCACCTGCTGGGCGAAATAGCCTCGCAGGATGGCCAAACTATCAAAGAACTCGCTTATCACTTGTACGTAAAGCCCTCAAATTTCAAGCCTATCGCCCAGCCCTTGGAAGAACGCGGCCTCATCGAACGCAGGCAGGACGAAAACGACAAGCGCAGCTTCCGTATCTACCTCACGGGAAAAGGCCGAGCCGAATCGGCCGCCATCGATGCAGAGTTTTCTGCCCTCTTCGAGGAAAACCCCGACGCTGCCGAGCTGCAACAGCAGGTCATCGAAGGGTTTGAAGCCTTCCGTAAGCTCGCAAGCCTCAACAGCCAGCTCAAAACCATCCCTACCGATCCCCACACAAGAAAGGAAAACTAGATGGGTCTCACCCGTAATCAAGTAGTTATCGTTGCCATTCTGCTGGCAGGCGCCACGCTGGTTGTCTTGAACCAGACGCTCCTTTCGCCCGCATACCCCTCCATCATGGCCGACCTCCAGGCAGACGCCACCACCGTTCAGTGGCTCACCTCAGCTTATTCTTTGGTCGAAGCCATTGTCATCCCGCTTTCCGCCTTCCTTATTGGCCGCTTCCCCACCCGAAAGCTGTTCATCGCAGGCGTTTCGGTATTCGCCTTGGGCTCCCTTATGGCGGCGTTTTCTCCCTTCTTCGGCATCCTGCTATTGGGCCGTATTTTCCAGGCAGCAGCCACCGGCGTAGTTATGCCAATGGTATTCACCGTGATTCTTCTGATATTCCCCCGCGAAAAGCGCGGCAGCGCCATGGGCATTGTGTCCTTGGTTATCGGCTTTGCCCCTGCTGTCGGTCCTTCCCTTTCCGGCTTGCTGGTCGAATCCGTCGGTTGGCGCTCACTCTTTATACTGGTAACCGCACTGGCGGTACTTATCGTCATCCTGGCCATCGTCTTCCTCAAGAGCTACGGCGAATTCGAACCCACCTCGTTCGACAAACCATCCGTTGCCTTGTGCTCACTGGGCCTTTTGGGGCTGCTGTATGGCTTAGCCACTATCACTTCAGCAACCAACACAGCCATCCCGATCGCCCTTATCGTTGCCGGTGCCATTCTCTTGACGTTCTTCGTACGCAGACAGCTCCGCCTCGAAGTGCCGCTGTTGAAAGTCGACGTGCTGAAGAGCCGCTCATATGCCATCGTTGTCGTTCTGGTTGCCCTGCTCCAGGCCGCGCTGGTTGGCACAGGCGTTTTGCTCCCCATCTATTTGCAAAACCTGCTCGGTGTATCTGCCCTCGAAACCGGCCTTATCATGCTGCCTGGCGCTGTGTTGGGCGCCATCATGGGCTTCTTCGCTGGCCGCCTGTTCGATAAGCTGGGCGTTCGCCGTATCGTAATCCCAGGCGCCTTGGTTGCGGCCATCGGCGGCTGCGGCTTGGTTGGCTTTGGACTCGACACGCCCGTACCCTTCATCATCGTTATCTACACCTGCCTGGGCGTTGGCATGCAGGCGCTGGTCACTCCGCTTAACACCTGGGGAATCAACACGCTGGACAACCGTGTTATCCAGCACGCGAATGCACTGCAGAACACGTTGAACCAGGTAGGCGCGTCGTTGGGCACAGCCATCTTGGTTTCCCTTTCCGCAACATCCACCTTCCTGTTCCCCGAGATGCCCGCAATCGAACAGGCCATGGCAGGCGACCGAATCGCATTCGCCTTCACGGCGCTTATCATGATCGCAATCTTTGCAGTTATCGTTGTCGCCGTACGCGACACTAAGAAGGAGCCTTCCGCCGCAGAGCGCGCCAATGCTCTGCGCCTGCCTACCAAAGCAGACGATCACATCGCTGTGGACCTTGCTATGAACAAGCAGCCCTACTTCGTCCACAGCACCGACTCCATCCGCGAGGTTGCACAGATTCTTGCCACCAACAAAACCTCTGGCGTTCCCGTGGTAGACGAACATATGAAAGTGGTTGGCTTTATTTCCGACGGCGACATCATGAAGTACATCGGACGCAGCGAAGGCGCCGTTCTGGACGCAACTCTCATGCTGTACCGCGCCACTGACAACGAAAACTTCATGCAGCGCGTTTCCGAACTGCTTGACTTGAACGTTATGCGCATTGCCACCAAAGGCGCTATTTCCGTTGAAAGCGGATCCGAGCTTGACGAAGCATGCCGCCTGCTGGCTGAAAAGCGCATCAAGAAAGCACCAGTAGTAAGCGAAGACGGAACGCTCGTTGGCTCGCTTTCCCGCTCGGACGTTATTCGATCCACTATGGCAAACCTCGCTGCCATTGAAGCTCTTGCCAAGGGGTCAAAGCCCGCAAACGCCTAGCAACCCAGACCCTCCTTTTCTCCCGCCCCGCATCAAACTTTGAACTGCACCCATTTCTCGTGTCCAAAAATGTGGGTTCAGTTCACTTTCGGCCTGATGCGGGGCGTTTTGCTTTTGGAGCCATGCCTCACGGGCCACAATGCGCGTAGTCGGCATGGGCGAACGAATCCCGTCGCCTATGCACGCAGCGTCAACTTGCCGCACAAAGAAGACCCCCTTTATAATGTGACCGCATATTTTTGGTAACGGCTGGCTGCGCCTTTTGCGCAGGTGCTCACAAGCCGCAGGGGAATGAAGGTGAAAGTCCTTCGCTATACCAGTAACCGTAACTTCGAGCAGCCCTCGATCAAGTCGGAATGCCTGCCAGCCTGCGCCCTGGATAGAAGGAGCTCATGTGAGCAACACCACCTGCCGTCCTCACGGCATAGCAAAGCGCGCCCTTGCGCTGCTTACGGCAATCACCCTGGCAACCGCCCTAATCCCCAGCTTCGCCTTAGCGGAAGAAGTCAACAATGTTGCAGCAACCACGGCAGAACAAAGCTCCACGGCTGGCAGCACAAGCAGCGCTTTCGCAACTGACGCTACCGCAAACAAGGCAGATGCCACGCCAGATGCAAGCGAGAGCCAGGCATCGGGCTCCAGCAGCGCCGCAGGGCACGCAACAACCAGCGGTTCAAAGGCAAACGCGGGCGAATCGGCAGACACCAGTAGCGCAAATAAAGCACCGAGCCAATCCGCGAACGCTGCCGAGCCCGCAAACCAGGCATCCAGCACCAAGGCAGATACCGTTTCAGCAACACTGAAGATCTCGGTTTACGGCACCACCTTGGTTTCGCACACCTTCAGCATCGAAAAGGGTAAAACTGTTGAAGACATGCTGAACTTGGCCGTCGAACAGGGCTACATCAACAACTATTCTCACGGCACCCCCTACCCTGGCTACACGGCATACTACGTGAACAGCATCACCGTAAACGGCATCGCATACACCCAACCCGCTAACTACTCGGAATACTGGTCGAGCACCATTAACGGAGCTTGGGAAAGCGACGGCATCAACGGCAACAAGATTGAATCCGACGGCTTTTCTTACGAGCTGAGCTACGTCTCAAACGATCCCAATACCAAATTCGAGGACTACCCAACCAGCCCTAACGCTCCCCATCCCGACAAGGCAACGGGCAGCGACACCACTTCGTACGTAAAGAACGAAGGCAACACCAGCGCGGCAACCTCCGCTCCCACCTCTTCCAACAATGCGGCGCTTTCCTGGAAGAAAGCCTACGGCAACGGCAATTACTCAGAAATCCTTACGCTGGGCGATTCGATCTACTTCGCCTCATCACTCCTCAATGCCAACTGGACCCCGAAAACCGCCGTGCTGCACCGCCTAAACTCCAAAGGCGAGGAAACTGCATCGCTTCAGTTGTTCGGCACCATTGATGCTTCTGCCTGCCGCATGGCGTACACCGATGGCGTTATCATCATTCCCCTCTCCAACGGCCGCCTGCAGGGCGTTTCCGCAACCGAAATGAAAACGCTTTGGGTATCAGGCGCTATCGCATCGGGCGCTCAGAACATTTCCACCGTAACCGCCTCTGGCGGCATGGTGTTCACCGGCACCGCCAATTCGCTTGATTCAAGCTACAACGCCGCAACGGGCACGTTCTTCGGCATTAACGCCATCACCGGCGAACGGGTTTGGGCAAACGAAGAGGCAAACACGGGCTTCTACTGGAGCGGCGCTTGCAAGGTTGGCAACGTTTTGCTGTACGGCAACGACGCTGGCGTGCTTACCGCCGTCGACCCTGCAACGGGCAAAACCGTTTCCGCACTTAAGCTGTCCTCCGCAATTCGCTCCACGGTAATCTCGAACAACGCTGAAACCGAAGCGTACGTCACAACGAACGACGGCACGCTGCACAAGATTTCAGTAGCCCCCAATGGCTCGCTTTCCGAACTGGGCACCGCTTCTTTCGCTAGCAAAAGCACCAGCACAGCAACCCTATTCCAGGGCAATCTGTTCGTTGGCGGCTGCGCAGCTGATTACACGGGAACGCTCAGCATCGTTGATGCTGCAACCATGCAGGTCAAGCACTCGGTTTCCCTGCCCTTCGAAGTGAAGAGCGCTCCTCTTGTTGCCAAAGCGGCCGACGGCAACACGTATGCCTACTTCACCTGCAACGGCGCTGAGGGTAAATGGCCGGACTACACCAGCGGCGGCGGCGCCTGGGTCTACTGCCTGGAAACCAACACCGCCACGAAGCTTTTCGATGCAACCGGCAGCATGGCCAACTGGTGCACCAAATCCATCGTCATGGGTGCTGATGGCACCTTGTACTGGACCAACGATTCCGGCACGCTGTTTGCCCTGGCAAACGCTGCCTCTTCCAGCAACGGCAACGATTCCGACAGCACCCAAACACCCGAAAACCCTGGAACCAACAGCCAGCAGGGCAACAAGGCGCCTGGCAGCAATGCGGGCAAACATGCTCCTGCCGCAACCCCCATTAGTGCTGGCGATACATCTGCTGCAGCCCAAGCGCCCCTAAGCAATGCTGAAGCACTGGTCGAAAATGAAGCCTCCAACGAAGAGAAAAACGGCAGCGCTGTTACCAGCGCATCTTCCGCTCGCGGCACCTCATCCAACAACGGCAACGATTCAAAGGGCGCTCCCTGGCTGCCCATCGCAGGTATCGTTGCGGGCTGCGCCGGCCTGGTTGCCGTGGGTGCCTTCCTGTTCCGTCGCCGTTCTTTGTAGGCTGGAGTTATGGCTGAAGATCCGAAAAACTTACCCGTGCCCACAAGATAGCGCTTGGCATAATCTCAGCTGCTTGCTGCTGTCTTATTGGCATTTCCGCGTTCGCGCTTGCTGCGCCCGACGCGCTGAACCAGGGCAATCAAGCCGAAGCTACGCAACAGGCAGACTCCGCTTCAACCGACTACGGCAACGACGTTCCGCAAGAGGGCCAATCGGACGAAGCGGCCGACCAAGACGGCAACACCCAGGACGAAGGCGACGACGCGTCGGGCAACCAAGGCAAAAGCACCAAAAACGAAGGCAGCACCCCAAGCAGCTCCAGCAATAAAGCAAGCTCCTCCAACAATGTCTCGACCAACAAGCAGACCGGCAACGGAAGCTCCCAAGGTACAACTGCAAGCTCCACCGCTTCTAGCACCGTTACGGTGTCGGTATCCGTTTCCAGTAGCGCTGCCGACGGACGTGTTTCGGGCAGAGCCCACCCCACCTTCAAGAAGGGCGCTACTGCCTACGATGCCCTGTGCGCCACCGGCCTTTCGGTTAGCACGAAGAGCAGCCAGTACGGGCTCTACGTGAGCGCTATCGGTGGCTTGGCGGAATTCGAATACGGCGGGAAAAGCGGCTGGATGTACTCCGTCAACGGAAGCGCGCCAAGCGTTTCCTGCGGAAAGTACGTGCTCAAAGACGGGGACACCGTTTCCTGGTACTACGTTAAGTAAATGAAGCCCACCGCCTTCGACAATTTTCACCCCGCGCTTGCCCTGGTCTACTTCGCCGTAGCCTTGGTGCTTGCCATGGCCGCACCCCATCCAACACTCCTGGCTCTTTCCTTTGTCATCGCAGCGCTCTATGGGGCGTGGCTGCGCGGCGGTAGAGCTGTTGCACGGTCGTTCGCATGGCAGCTTCCCCTCCTCGCCGTTATCGTTGCGGTAAACCCGCTGTTCAGCTCCACGGGCACTACCGAGCTGTTCCGCATAGGCACGCAGGCGGTGTATGCCGAAGGCTACGCCAACGCTGCTACTATGGCACTACTGCTCCTATGCGTGATGCAATGGTTCGCCAACGCCGATGCCGTTCTGGGTTCGGACAAGGTAATGGGCACATTGGGCGGCATCTTGCCCACCATCAGCCTGATGATCTCCATGATCATGCGTCTTATTCCGCAATTCGTACGACGCGGGCATGCCATCAGCAACGCATTGAATGCTTGCACCGCAGCACGCAACCCCAGCACCAGCATGGTTTCCGGTGATGCTTTTGCCGAAGAGGCAGAATCCGCCCCAGCCGCCAAAGAAGAGCAAAAGACGGAACGCGCCCGCCACCAGAAACAACGCACCGAGCAAAATGGCACAAACAAGCCCGCACAGCGATTTTCCGCAATTCGCTTTGCCGATCACCTGCGCACTGTCACCACGCTCATGGGGTGGAGCATGGAAAACTCGCTGGAAACCGCCGATTCCATGCACTGCCGCGGATGGGGCGCCAACCGCAAGCGAACAACCTTTCGCCGGAACCGCTTCCGCACCTACGACGCGCTTGCGCTGGGCGCTCTCACGCTGCTGTCCGTCGGGGCGGCCGCTGCCGCTTATACCCTCATGGACGGCTTCGGGTTCTTTCCTGCCTTCCATGGCAGCCTGGGCAACCCGCTTGTTGCTCTCTATGCACTGGCCCTGTGCTTCCCCTTCATGCTGGAACTGTTAGGAAAGGTGCGCCGATGAGCGCCGCTTTAACATTCGACAATTTCGCGTTCTCTTACCAAACCGCCACTAAAGCAGAGCTGCTAACAGAACGCCTCGCCGCACAACCGAACCAAGACGGGCACCCCCTTATCGGGCCCCTTTGCACGGAAATCGAAGAAGGATCGTTTACGCTGATCACCGGCGCCACAGGCTGCGGCAAAACCACGCTGCTGCGCTGCTGCAAGCCAGAGCTTGCCCCCAACGGGATCCACACGGGCGCGATCAAAATCTTCGGGAAAGATTCCTCCACTCTGAGCGTCGAAGAATCAGCAAGCACCATTGGCTTCGTTATGCAGAACCCTGACAACCAGCTGGTATGTTCTGAGCCTTGGCACGAATTGGCTTTCGGCTTGGAGAATCTGGCAGTCCCCCAAGATGCCATACGTCGCCGCGTTGCGGAAATTTCCCATTTCTTCGGCATGAACAGCTGGCTGCATCAGAACGTGAACGATCTTTCAGGAGGGCAAAAGCAATTGCTGGCTCTTGCCAGCGCGCTCGCCTGCGCCCCTTGCCTGCTCCTGCTCGACGAACCCACCAGTCAGTTAGACCCCGTGGCCGCCCATTCGCTGGCGCACGCCCTCTTCCGCATTAACCGCGAGCTGGGCATTACCGTGCTTGCCACCACCCATGCCCCCGAGCTTATGGCACCCTACGCCACGCAAAGGCTCGCCCTGCAAAACGGCCAGCTTAAGGAAGCGGCACTCCCCACGTCTAAGGTATACATCCCTGCAGCGCCCACTGAAACCCCAGTTCAACGCACTAACGAACCAGTTCTGCAGGTTCGCGACGCTTCGTTTCGTTACGAGCGCAAAGCACCCTTCGTCCTTAAGGGCTGCAACCTTACCGTGCAAAAAGGCACCCTGCACGCTATTGTGGGCGGCAACGGATGCGGCAAATCAACCCTGCTGGCACTTGCGGCGGGAACAATGCGCCCCGAACGCGGCCGCATAAAAGCGCCGCTTCGAGAAAGCCAAGGGTTCATTCCGCAAGATCCGAAAGCGCTGTTCGTGTGCGACTCCGTTGCCGAAGAACTGCGCGACTGGCAACGCGCATGCGGCTATGGGGACGAAGAAATTGACGCCATGATGCGGCGCTTGAGGCTGCAGGGGCTGGAAAACCTACATCCCTATGATCTTTCCGGCGGCCAGCAACAGCTGCTAGCGTTCGCAAAAGTGCTGCTCACACGCCCAAAGCTGTTGCTTCTCGACGAAGCAACTAAAGGACTCGATACCGAAGCAAAGCTCATGGTTGCAAAGCTCTGCCGCGCACTGACAGCAGAGGGAGTCACCATAGTCATGGCGACACACGACCTGCCCTTTACGGCTTGCGCAGCAGACGCCATAACCATGCTCTTCGACGGTGAAGACGCTTGCACCGAAACACCGAGCGAATTCTTCCACAACAACTTGTTCTACCGCGCTACCGAAAACGACTTCACACGCGCTTGGGGGAGCCTGTGAGCACCCCAGCAAAACATATGTTGCGCTCTGCCGCCGAAACAGTTGCCCTGCTGGCACCCCTTGCCGCTTTGTTGACATGCGCATACTTGCAGATCGAACAGTCGGGGTTGCTCACGCTGCTGGTAGGTTGCGCTGCACTGGCGGTATTCTTCTGCGGGTTCGAGGCGGGAAAACCCGCCCTGCGCCAAATCATGCCCACGGCAACCCTAGGAGCATTGGCAGCAGCGGGACGTATCCTATTTGCACCCATTCCCGACTTCAAGCCAGTCAGCGCCATCTGCATCATTGCCGGAGCGGTGTTCGGCAAGCACAGCGGCTTCATGGTGGGGGCACTTGCGGCGCTGTGCTCCAACTTCTTCTTCGGACAGGGACCGTGGACGCCCTGGCAGATGTATGCCTGGGGATTGGTAGGATACGTTGCCGGCGTATTGGCAAACAACGGCGTATTTGCGTTGAGCGAACGGCTTGGTGCCCATGGTCCCAGCTTGGGAACCGTCGTTCTGCTCTGCTATGGCTTTCTGTCCGGATTGGGCTACGGCTTCATCCTGAACAGTTGGTATATCGTGGCATTCCTGGTACCGGTAACGTGGCAAGGGGCGCTGGCAGCCTACCTGGCCGGCCTGCCGCTAGACTTGGTCCATAGCGTAGCCACCGTGATATTCCTTTCCGCCCTCTACCTACCCTGGAAACGGAAACTAGAACGCATCAAACGCAAATACGCCCTGCGGTAAAAGTATTATTTGGTGTTAGCCCGATGCACAGGATTCCCAATTTATTTAGCTTAATCTGACTTGTTTTTCAGATTTGAAGTTATGAAGTCACAAAGCCTGTCGGCATTTTCGTTTCTCGAATCCGAATAAATTGCCGAAACCGGAAAATGAACCCCTTCTTGCGAAACAAATGGAAGGCTGACAACGTCAGGTATCAAAACCTCCCAAGCAGATCCGCTGATAGCGAGAAGGGCGGCATCTTCATTGTCCGAAAAAAAATTCCCAATGCTCTCCCGACTGTTGTTGAGCATCTCAAAATGAAGATTCACCCCATAATCAGAAGCCAAATCTTTCAAATAAGGGCAAACTTCTTCCGCATGAAACGGCAAAGCAAGTTTGACCGTTTTCAAATCATGCACTGAAAGTGCATCCCGAGATACCAACGGGTTATTCGACCCCACTAGAAGATTAGGCGATACAGAATAGAGAAACTTTCGCTTAAAACCCTCGAGCATCGGGGTACCGAGCAGGACAGCAAAGTCAATATAGCCCAACCTCAAACCGGACAAGCACCTCTCGTTGGGCAATTCGATCAGACTTTCCACCCAACCACTATTTCCTAGCAGACCCTTTACAAACGGAGGAATCAAGGAGTCCCCTTCACCCCAAGACGCAATAGCGCACCTCATTTTTCCCTCGTCGGAAATACGTAACCTATACGAGGAAGCGATTGAGCCTATTTTGCCTGCATGATGGATAACCTCTTCTGCCTCTTCGGCAATTAACAACCCCACGTCTGTCGGCGATATAGTTTTCCCCGATGGCACAATCAGCTTCAAGCCCAGTTCCGACTCCAAAGTTCTTATGGCCTTCGAAACAGCCTGGGGAGTTACGAACTGCTCTTTTGCGGCACGGGAATAACTCCCTAGATGAATCGCAGAAACAAGATATTCAAGTTGGCTGATATTCATTGCCCCTCCAAAAAAGAAAGGGTCGCCAGCCGTCAATGGCGACCCTCTTGCATAAGACTAACTCCGCAAAGGATCAGAAAATTCAAAGACACCTATCTGCGTTTCCCCATCTTCAGCGTAATAGTTCCCACCAATATTTCTAACTGCACCAGCGCCAACGCCTACGTCTTTTTCGCCAGCGGCATTCCAAATCGGCTTTGTCGAATTAATCAACAACTCAGCACCATCATAAAGATCAGCACTAGCACCAATCTTGCCTTCCACAATCGAACTATTGGTTTTTTCATAAGCCCAACCCGTAATGTAATTTTGACTTCCAGACCAGGACATAGCTTCTATCCCGGCTTTATGGGTAATCGTAATTCCCCTATAGGCATAGGCTTTCTGATTGCCCCAAACTTTGCAATTTGTTGCTACTCGCCCTGGACCAACTCCCATTGATATTCAGCACCCGAATCCATCGTTGCCACAATCATCAACCCGTCCATTTTAGAGGCGACTTTTTCTGCAAGTTGACGCCCCTGGGGTCCGTTGCCATTCACCAATTGGGAACAGGCAGATTCGCCCAAATCGACAAGACAACCAATTCTCAAAGAGGGAGAACCCGCATCACAACGATTGGGCATCGAACCCGACTCAAGAATTTCATCCTGATCAGCCGCGGAGAAAACACCGCATTCGCCCTCCCCCGAAACCGAAAGAGAGACAAGGGAGCTGGCAGATTCCCCAAGAATAAAAGAGACATCAAGATCGTACGAAGCAAGACAACGCCAATTTTCCTCGGCCCCACCAAGCAGCACAGAAGGCTCACCCAAGCTAAGCAACGTTTTATGATCTTGGTCAACAAGAAAAACGTTCCGCCCCGATGGAGTATTCCCTGAAGCGTCATCCGCCGATTGGCTTGAGTTTGCACAGCCTAACAATCCGAGGGCAAACACCAACAACATGACAACATTGAGGAAACGCATAGCTACACCTCTTCTGTAGGGGAACCCCTCCTTTGCGAACTGAATTGGAGCATTTGCTCAAACTTTCGCAATTCAGCAGAATTCCCAAATCGACCGATAATGAATCAGCCTATTCAGCCAGGCCATTCAGCATTAAGGAAAAAAGGTTTAGGGCATTAACGATTAGTTGTAGATGACGACGAGCCCATAGGGACTTCCAGCCAGCAGTGCAAAATAGCGCAGGCTTCGGGGTGGCGCGAGGGTGGTCGAGGACACTCGGCGTTTCAAATTAAAATATTTAAGAAAATGAACGAAGGAACGCAGCGAACGGTAGTGGAGTAGGTGGCTCGAATACCCTCGCACCATCCCGAAACCTGCGCCAAGTACGAACGCCGGCCGCCACCAACCCGCTCGATGCCATGCTCTATGATGCCTGTTGCAATCTGCTTATCGAGGAAGTGGCGCGGGCGGCACAAGACGACATCACCCGCGAAGCCGCTCGGGCGGGGCTCTTTACCCGTATGCGTTTCAGCCCCGGCAACGGTGACTTGCCGCTAACCATTCAGCCCCAGCCCATCAAAGCAATCGCCGCGAAATACGGCTGCTGCGTTATTGGCCTGCGCCTTACCGAAAAAGGCATTCCGACTACGGCACAGGAACGTTTCCGAACAGTCCTTCAGCGAGCAATAGGCAAACGCACACGGCCCGATAATGCACTGCCGCTATCGGGCCTCTTTTTCACTGTTGGCGCCCCTGCTCCCAAAGGGCTTCGTTGGAAACAGACGATCCCTAAGCGGCTATCGTCGATGCCGAGCCGATTCACCCAAGCTTATCCCCGTTACCTGAACAGACAGCCCGCCGCAACCAAGCAAACCTTAGAGCAAAGGCTTTCGTATTGTGATGTCGTTTCCCTGCAAGCGCGTTGCATCCGCTACACTTCTTACGTGCACACACTAAAAGGAGCCCCTTCCATGAACATGCCCCACTGCTCTGCGCAAAAGCAATGCGGAGCCTGCCAGTTGCTTTCCCTTCCTTACGAGAAACAGCTGGAACGCAAGCAAAACGAGATGATTGAACTCTTCGAGCCTTTCGCAGGCGAGGGCACCGTGTTCAACCCCATTGCAGGGATGGACGAACCCTATTACTACCGCAACAAGGTCACTTCGCCCTATGTTCCAGGACGGAAGACTAAAGGCGGAAAGAAGCCTCGGGGCAAGAAGGGCAATGCCGGCGCCAAGGGCACACCGCAGCACGAAATTCTTTGCGGCATGTACGCAGCTGGCACGCACCGCGTCATCAACACCGATTCCTGCCTCTTGGAAAACAAAGACGCCAAGCAGGCGGTTTTGGCTATTCGGTCGCTCATGCAGCGCTACCACATGGAGCCCTATAACGAAGACGCCAACACAGGCTTCATTCGTCACGCCGTTATACGCGTAGGGCATACCACCGGCGAATTGCTGGTCACCGTCGTTACTAACGGCAAGGAGTTTCCCGCCTCGCGCAATTTTTGCCGCGAGCTGAAAAAGCGCTGCCCCGCCATCACCACCGTGGTGCAGAACGTAAACACCCGCCAAACCAACGTGATCTTGGGCGATGAAGGCGAAAAGACTCTCTATGGCCCAGGATTCATAATCGACGAGCTCTGCGGGCTCACATTCCGCATTTCATCGCATTCGTTTTACCAGGTCAACGCCACGCAAACCGAAGTGTTGTACCGAAAGGCCATCGAGATGGCGCATTTTACCGGCACTGAAACAGCCATGGATGCCTATTGCGGAACAGGCACCATCGGCCTGGTGGCGGCAAAGGGGCTGCCTGGTGCCGAAACCGCCCATGCCGCACGCGTGATCGGCGTAGACAACGTGGCATCCGCCATCAAAGACGCGCGCGAAAACGCGCGCCATAACGGCATCGAGAATGCCGATTTCACCGCTGAAGATGCCGGGCAGTTCATGGATAAGCTGGCAAAGGAAGGCGAATCGCTCGATGTTTTGCTGATGGATCCGCCACGCGCAGGATCAAATGAGCAGTTCCTCCGTTCTGCTTGCAGCTTGGCGCCGAAGCGTATCGTCTACATCTCTTGTAATCCCAACACGCAGGCACGCGACGTCGAATACCTCGTTAAGAACGGATACCGACTTACCGAGGTTCAGCCCGTCGACATGTTCCCCCACACCAACCACGTGGAGAACATCTGCGCACTTGAGCTGCAGTAATTAATCAAAGCTTTGCTTATACGCCCTGATCATTTTGGGCTGCACTTCCCGAACTCCGATCGAAAAAGGTAAGGCCGGGTTTGAGAAGTGCGCCTTATTGTGATCGGACGTATTTATTTGCTGAAGAGCAGTGAGGCAGAACGCCGCCATACTGCCAGATGGCGCTCATCAGAAACCGCCAGCCCGTATCAAAAACACCCCTTCAAGCTTGTATGCGCCCAAAGCCCTTCATGTCCTCCCGAGTCTAAAGCACCCCTCGTGTTCGCCCAAATCTTAACCAGAATTTGAATTTCTCTAAATGATACTTGACTACTCTCATATATCACTGTAAATTGGAACTGTTCTAATTCGAGGTTTTAAGGAGGGGCATAAATGAACAAGAACGCACAGATCATTCTTGACACCATCAATGCCTCCACTGATCACCCCACGGCAGAACAGGTGTATTTACACCTCAAGGAGCGGGGCACAAAGGTTTCCATGGCAACGGTGTACAACAACCTTGCCAGTCTTTATGCCAAAGGCCTCATCCGTAAAGTGGCTGTTCCCGGCTTTCCCGATCGTTACGACAACGTCACCCGGCACGACCATTTAGTGTGCCAGAATTGTGGCAGGCTCGTTGATGTCTCGCTAGAGGATTTCACTGAGTCCATCCAGCGGGATTCTGGTGCCCAGATCATTTCATATGATTTGAACGTCACCTATCTCTGCCCTGAATGTACAGAAGCACGCGTTGGCAAAGACGCCCTTCATAACTAGCAATCATCTCGCGAAAGGAGCCCAAAATGAGCGAGAACAAGTATGCAGGTACCCAGACCGAAAAAAACCTTCAGGCAGCATTTGCTGGCGAGTCCCAGGCTCGCAACAAGTACACCTACTTCGCTTCCGTAGCAAAGAAGGAAGGCATGGAGCAGATTTCCGCCCTGTTCTTGAAGACCGCCGATAATGAAAAGGAACACGCAAAATTGTGGTTCAAGGAGCTCGGCGGCATTGGTGACACCGCAGCAAACCTCGCAGCTGCAGCTGATGGCGAAAACTACGAGTGGACCGATATGTATGAGGACTTCGCCAAGACCGCAGAAGAAGAGGGCTTCAAGGCTCTGGCGGCCAAGTTCCGCATGGTTGGCGAAATCGAGAAGCATCACGAAGAGCGTTATCGTGCCCTTCTGAAGAACGTCGAAACCGCTCAGGTTTTCGAGAAGAGCGAAGTTAAGGTATGGGAATGCCGTAACTGCGGCCACATCGTTGTTGGCACCAAGGCTCCTGAAGTATGCCCCGTATGCGCTCACCCCAAGAGCTACTTTGAGGTACACGCCGAGAACTACTAAGACGCAGCTCGCGTTCGATCTTGCCATACAGGCGTTCGTAACTTATCGCTTTAACGTAAAGAGGCCGCATATGCGGTCTCTTTTTTCATTTCCCCTTCCCTGCACAACCACCCTCGCAGCAACCGTCCCACTGCAGCCAGAAATGAGCCATCGCCCGCATCCTGCACCTGTGCGCCGCTCCCCAGCGTTGCTTTCCGCCGCCAGCCCTCTCCCAGGTCCCGCGCTTACCGGACCCCGGCCCACTGTCACCCGCTCCCAGGGCGCCCGCCATGCCGCGCCCCATCCCTGCCTCGCGCCGCCGCCCGCTCCCATCGCGCCCCATCA
Organism: uncultured Eggerthella sp.; assembly: GCA_965147435.1. Lineage (GTDB taxonomy): Bacteria > Actinomycetota > Coriobacteriia > Coriobacteriales > Eggerthellaceae > Anaerotardibacter. The sequence continues at coordinate 134,532 of CBCTKC010000003.1, forward strand.
CCTGAGTACCGCCCCGCTGCCGCCCGCACCCATTGGGCTCGCCTCGTCCACATCGCGACCATCGCGTGCCGTCGCCCACATCGCATCTACCCCACTGCGTGCCACCATCCGCATCCCCCTATGTCGCCACCGAGCAGATTCCGCGCTCATCGCCCCCCCTATCACGACCATCGTGCGCCGCCGTCTTACACGTGTTGCGCTTCGCCGTCCGCATCGCGCCCACCGCGTGCCGACATCCGCGTCACCCCCCCCATCTCTCTCCTCGCGTTGCGTCGGCCCCGAGGTCCTAGCTGGCAAGAATCGCACCGCATGCATCCCCTTTTAGCCGAATGCGCGAAAAAGGCCCCCTTCCTGGCAATATCCGCCCGAAATGCATGCTTTTCGAGATCAAGATGGCAACATCCTCGCCCCATGTATCCATTTCCGGGCGCAATCAGACGATTCAGGATACATGGCGCGCAAATCTTGCCGCCAAGGGCCCTTTTCGCGTCGGGGAACCCGAAATCACGCATGGCGCGAAGATGCTGCCAGCGCCGCCCGGCCTTTCCGCGGCAGCGGCCTGCGGTCCGGCCGAATGGGCTTTGCGCCATGCGGCAGCGGCATGCGACACGCGGCATGGCCGAACGGGCTTTGCGCCCTGCGGCGCGGGCCTGGCCTGCTTGCCGCATGCGCGCCCCCTGCCATCTCGCTTGTGCCCGCCGCCGCCCGCGTTCATCGCCGCCGTCTTATGCGCGTCGCGCTTCGCCGCCCGCATCGCGCCCACGCACGCCGCCATCCGCCGCGACGCCCATTGCGGTCGGGATGAGCTGTCGATCGGGCTCTTCCTGCCGCCCTCGTGCTGCCCACGCCGACGTATCGCGCTACCTGCGCGCCGCACCCATCCCGCCAGCCGCGCGGACCCACCGCGTCCAGGAAACAAGCGGAACAACACAAGCAACTCAATGCGAGCATAAAAATAGGATCCCCAAATGGGGACCCTATTGAAGAGCTCTTTGGTTTTGCTCAGCGTCTGTCCGACGCCCTACAGCCCTTACACCAGGCGAACGAACTTGCGCTTTCCTACTTGGATCACAGCACCCGACAGAGACTCGGGGGCTACGTTATAGGCCTTAGCGGCAACAGCTTCACCGTTGATCTTTACGCCGCCCTGGTCGATCATGCGACGAGCATCGCCCGTTGATTTGGTAAGACCCGAATCGGCAATGAGTTTAGCCAGATATACCGTACCCTCTTCGTTAGGGGTAAGGTCAGCAGCATACTCAGGGATATCTTCTGGAACCTCATGCTGTTTAAACTGGCGATCGAATGCCGCTTCTGCTTCCTTTGCCGCTTCCTCGTCGTAGTAAGCAGCAACGATGTTCTGGGCCAAATCGCGCTTGCAGCGATTCGGATGAATCTCGTCAGCAGCCAATCCCTTTTCGATAGCGTCGATCTGATCGACCGGCACGGTAGAAGCAAGACGGTAGTACTTCACCATCAGTTCGTCAGGGATGGACATTACCTTGCCGAACATGTCGTTGGGAGCATCGGTCAAACCAATGTAGTTGCCGTAGCTCTTGGACATCTTCTTAACGCCGTCGGTGCCCTCCAGCAAAGGAAGCGTCAGGCACACCTGGGGCTCCATGCCCATCTTTTCCATGAGCTCACGGCCAGCGAGAAGATTGAACAACTGGTCGGTGCCGCCCAGTTCAACGTCTGCCTTGATAACCACAGAGTCGTATGCCTGCATGATGGGATACAGGAACTCGTGCAAGCTGATGGGCAGCTCGGAAGTGTAGCGGTTATGGAAGTCGTCGCGCTCAAGGATGCGTGCAACGGTAAAGTTTGAAGCGATCTTCAGAAGTTCTTCCATACCCAAGGAAAGAATCCATTCGGAGTTGTAACGAAGTGTGGTCTTCTCAGGATCAAGAACCTTAAAGGCCTGGTCAACGTAAGTCTGGGCGTTTTCCTTGATCTGCTCGCGCGTAAGCTGGGGGCGCGTAGAGTTGCGGCCGGAAGGGTCGCCGATAAGGGCGGTTCCGTCGCCGATGATAAGGGTAACCTGATGGCCCAGATCCTGGAACTGGCGCAGCTTACGCAGCGGAACAGCATGACCAAGATGGATATCGGGAGCCGTAGGGTCTACGCCCAACTTGATGTTCAGCGGCTTACCGCGCTTAAGCTTGTCCATAAGGGCCTTCTCAGGGACGATCTGAGCGGCGCCGGACTGAATAATATGAAACTGCTCTTCAGGTGAAATCATGATTCCTCTTTCTAGCGTATGGCGAAGATTCTAGCACAGGGAAGACGGATGCGTTTTCCTGCAGCCGCCCTTATCGCTGCGTAGGGACAAGGGCAACGCAAATGCTCTCCGCGCGCATTCTGCGCACAAGCAAACCCTTGCGTTTTCCATCTTGCCCAGGCACCTATGAAACGCCGCGGAACAAATGGCCCGATGTTGCGCCCTCGGCCTTGGCGACCTTGTTGCCGTCTTTTTGGGCAATATCGCGGGCACGAACGGCGCGGGCAACCTTTTCGGTGGTTTCCTTCACGTTCATAAGCGTGGTGTCGACCAACACCGTTGAAACACCCGCCCCGATGATCTCGGGCATCAGGTGGGCAACGTCCATCTGCACCGCATTGTACAAATGGCTGCGCCCAGTGCAATCGGTGATTACCGGCATCTCGTAGCCCTTGCGGTCTTTCAGGTAGTGGGGGCTCTTGCGACGAGCGCACTCAGCGCACTTCTGGTTGCAGGGGCCCTGGCTCATAAGCAAGCAGTGCTCGGTAACCATGAGCTCGGTCTGCCCCATGATAGTAAGACCCAAAGGCATGGGTGCCATGTCGCCCAGCTCTTCGATCTGCACCAACGAAAGCTCAGGAGAGAGCCATACGCGCTGTGCGCCCAAGTCGGCCATAGCCTGCAAGTCGAGCTTGTTGGTAACGGGAATATGCGGGCCTACTTCAGGAGCAGCGCCCATTTCCGTAGCGTGGAGAAGCTGGCCAAGATTTTCAACCATAACCGGCCTGTCTGCCTTTACACGTTTCCAGATATCGAAACCGTTGCGCTTCTCTTCGTCGAACATTTGCGAAACGGTGGGCAATACTGGAATGCACTGCTTGGGATATCCAGCTTGCTCGGCAGTATCGGAAAGCTGACCCGCGATAACAGCTTCTCCGCGACGGTAATTTGCCGCAGGTACGTAAATCAAGTCAGCACCAGCGCGCTTTGCGGCGCGGGCACATGCAGGATTCGTAGCCAAAGCCGCAACCTTGCACCAACCCTTGCGAACGACAGGGGCAAAAGCACGACTGGGCGTGCGCTCAAGCTTGCGAGCATGATAATGCGCAAGAATTGCTTCCTGGAGTTCTTCGGCGGCACGGGCACGGAGCTTATGCAGCATCGAAAAGCCCATGCCTACGCCTTCGTCCAAGTCGATATCGAGCGCAGAAAGGTAAAGCGGCGTGGTTCCCATGCGGTCGATGTGCTCGCGCACCTCTTCTTCGGTGATGGCTTTGGTGCGCGCAGCCTCCACCTCGGGGCCTTCGACGGTAACGCTTGCATCGCCAGCAGCTGCCGTAAAGGTAAGCAGAGCGGGCTGCCCAATGTGGAGTTCAGCACGAGCGCAAACGGCAACGGAAGGAAGCTTATCGTCATCCACGAAAGCAGCCTCAGCGTTGCGCACACGGAACACGCGGTCGCCCTTGCCCACGGCACGCTCCACCGGGAAGAAGACGCGACCCGCTCGATCGGTTTTGAATTCGCCAATGGTATGCACGAAGTGGCCACGATTGGTCCAGAATTCGATCAGGTCACCAACATGCAGCTCGGTTTCGGGGTCGATGAATACCAAGCCCTCACGTACCTTGGCAACACGACCAACGAACACACCGCGATTGTTCGGGCGTCCGTAGCTCATGATTTCATTGCCACGCTTGCCCTTCAGGTAAGCCGTAGTGAACCCGCGAGAGAATGCTTCGGATAAGACGTTCATCTCCTCTTCGCTTGCGCGAAGCTCGGGAGCGTCAGACGCAACAACAGAGTCGATGCCGTCACGGGCAATAGCCGCTTCAACGCGGTCGATCACCGCACGGTACACCCCTACTACAGCCTGCACGTATTCAGGCGATTTCATGCGACCTTCGATTTTGAGCGAAGCCACACCCGCCTGCAGGAGCTCGGGAATGAGATTTGCCGTGCACAGGTCTTTCGGAGAAAGCAGATGCTCGCCTGGAGCATCGAGGGTTTTGCGCAAGGCACGATTGTGCAGCTCGTATGGCAAACGGCACGCCTGGGCACAACGGCCACGATTGGCGGAGCGGCCACCTACCAACGACGACATGAAGCACTGGCCCGAATAGCAAATGCATAGTGCGCCATGGGCGAACGACTCAAGTTCGACACCAAGCTCTTCTGCAAGCTCATGCAAACGGGCAATTTCATCCAAGGAAAGCTCACGAGCAAGCGTTACACGCGTAGCGCCCAGCGCGGCGGCTGCGCGTAGGCCGTCTTCATCATGAATGTTCATCTGAGTGGATACATGGACCTCCACATCGGGCATGATGCGGGATAGCTCGATGGAGATACCGATATCCTGCACGATAAAGGCATCTACGCCACAGCGATAAGCCTGACGAGCAAGCTCCAAAGCATCGGGAAGTTCCGAGGGCAGCACTACGGTATTCAGCGTAAGATAGATCTTCACACCGCGAAGATGCGCGTAATCGCAGGCTTCCGCCAAATTTTCGAGCGAGAAATTATCGGCACCACGACGGGCGTTGAAATGACCTGCGCCCAGATACACTGCATCGGCACCAGCTTTTACAGCTGCATGCAGGCATTCCATGTTGCCAGCGGGGGCCAAAAGCTCCACATTCTTCGAACAAGGACCAGCCATCACGCCAGCTTCAGACTGCACATTGGCTTCCTTGTTCATGGTTTCGTTAGTCATACCTTCGTCCTTAAACCTCTTGATAAGGCAAGAAAACGGCCATCATCAAGCATGATGGCCGTTTCGCTACATTGCTATGCCGCATTCCGCTAGGCGGATTCGGCCTTGCTGTCCGCATCCTGCAGGGCCTTGATGCCCGCATCGTAATGGGACTGGATTTCGGCCATACGGCTATCATAGTCAGCGCCACTGGGAGCTACGCCGCTTGCAGGAGCCTTAACGTCTTCATACAGCTGAACATAGCTCGAAAGCGCGGTTTGCAGTTCCTCAGCACCGTTCACATACGATGAATGGATGTCGCCCATAGCATCAGGGACGGAAAGACCTTCAAGGTCGGACACGCACTGGTCGACCGCAGAAAGCTGAGCGGAAAGAGAAACCACTTCACCATCCTTCACCGCTTCGGAGAAGGTGCCCATGTTCGTATTCAGGGTTTCCATGATGGTGTTGACCGAAGACATGTACTGACGGTTCTGCGTTTGGGCATCCGTCTGCTCATTGTTGCTTGCACAGCCAACAAGCGCCGCCAAACAGGCAAGGCAAAATGCCGCAATTACCAGAAAACGTGCTTTCGTTTTCATAAGATCCTTCCGAGTAAAAAACCAGCAAAGCCAAAGGGCTTTACATTCCTTTCTATTAAAAACGCTCTTTGCCACCTGCGTGCTTGCGTTTGACGTTCTACCCGAAGAATCCACAGCCTGCCGTTGTTTCAGCAAAACAAAAAAAAAGGCGCACCCCTTCAGGATGCGCCTTTAAAAGTTAATTTCCTCCGGTGCCGCCAGAGCCAGCTTCACCGCCAGAGCCAGCGCCTCCGTTGCCGCCGCCAGAGGTTCCGCCGCTGCTGCCGCCGCTCGAACCACCGCTGCCGGAGCCGGAACCGCCGGTCGAACCGCCGGACGAGCCGCCGCTGCTACCGCCGGACGAGCCACCGCTGCTAGAACCTGAGCCCGAACTCGTGCCGCTTCCGCCACTCGTCGTACCGCCGCTAGGAGTTGTGGCCTCCTTATCAGGCTCATTAGTGCCTGGCTGCCCATTATTCGTGGTATCGGAAGCTGACGTGCCGTCCGTCATCTCTGTATCGCCTTCATGCTCAGGGGACGAACCAGTGCTTCCGCTGCCATTGCCGAAGTCCGTTGTGCTGTAGGTGAGCTTCGTGTCGGATGTCGGGAACTGCTCGATGGGCTGACCTGCAAGAACTTGGCTCATGAAGCTGCCATACACACCATCGCACGCAACCGAAGAAGGCATACGAACCTCATCACGGCCACCGATCCACACTGCGGTGGAAAGCTGCGGAGTGATGCCACAGAACCACTTATCGCGCCAATTCTCGGAAGTACCCGTTTTGCCTGCAACCGGCTGGCCGTTACTGATGTTTGCGCCACGGCCAGTACCGTTGGTAACAACGCCCTTCATTACATCGGTTGCAGCCTGAGTGAGTGCCGTATCAAGAACCTTTTCGCCCTTGGTGTCAGCCTGGAAGATAGTGATGCCATCGGAGTCCTTGATGGATTCGATGCACACCGCTTCGCGCCTGGTGCCGCCATTGGCAATGGTGGCATACGCCTGGGCCATTTCGCGCACCGTAACCTCTTCGGAGCCCAGCGTAATGGAAGGATAGGCGTCCAACTCGGACTCGATGCCGCATTTCTTCGCCATGTCCGCTACCTTCTCAGGACCGATTTCGGTACACAGCTCAGCAAAACCAGTGTTAGAGGAAACGGCGAAAGCGCTTCGGATAGAACGCGTACCGTAATCGGTGCCACCGTAGTTCTCTACTTGCCAGCCGTTGATATTCACATGGCCGGCGCAGTTGAGGTTGGTCTCAGGAGAAACGCCTTCATTCAGAGCAGCAAGCAAGGTAAACGTCTTGAAGGAAGAGCCCGGCTGACGTTTTGCCTGCGTTGCCAAGTTGAATTCGTTGGTGTCGTAGTCACGCCCACCGATAAGGGCCTTGATGTAGCCGGTATCGGGATCAACGGAAACCAGCGCAAGCTCAAGATTATCGGAAAGGCTCTTCATCTTCGCATCGGCGGCAGATTCCGCTGCCTCTTGGATGGCGGGGTCGAGCGTAGTGACAACCGTCATGCCGCCCTTGAATACCTCGTCGGTCGAGTAATCCTTCAGAAGCGTTTCGCGAACATAGCTGGTGAAGTACTTGTACTTGTACATACCGTCGCCGGTGCTTACTTCGGAAACGTTCAGGTTCAAATCTTCGGCCTGCGCCGCATCGTGCTCTTCTTGAGTGATTACCCCATTGGAAAGCATGCGGTCGAGAACCAAGTTGCGACGGTTCTTACAGTTTTCGGGATTGTCGATGGGGTTGTTGTACGTAGGCGACTGGGGAATGCCGATTAGCGTTGCCGCCTGAGCGATAGTGAGGTCTTTCGCGTCCTTGTTGTAGTAGCGCTGCGCAGCTGCCTGGATACCATAGGCGCCCTGACCATAGTTGATCGTATTCAGGTACATCTGGAGGATTTCGTCCTTCGAGTACGATTCTTCCAGCTTAATGGCAATATACGCTTCGCGAACCTTACGCTTCAGCGTAGATTCCGTGGCTTCATCAGCCAAAATGGTGTTTCGCACAAACTGCTGCGTAATGGTTGACGCACCTTCATGGCCGGTATGGGTTACATTTACCCAAACCGCGCGCGCAATACCCAAAACATCGATGCCGTTATGCTGGTAGAAGCGTTCATCTTCCGTGGCAACCGTACCCTTGGTTACATAGGTACCCATGTCATCGAGATCGATGGGGTCACGGTTCTCAAGGTAGAACTCGGCAAGTAATGTCGTGCCGTCGTTAGCGTATACCTTGGTTTTCTCGGCATAGTTATAAGCAGAAGCATCGTTGTAATCGGGCAAGTCTTGCAACCAGACGGTGCACATCACAACCACGGCGATGCAGCAGGCAGCAAGCGCGCCCAAGATAACAGCACCCGCAACGCCAAGCCTTAAACCTGCTTTTTCCTGGCGAGCGCCGTGCTTGCTTTTTCTAGCTCGTGAAGCCATCGAACCTCCCTAAATACAGTTCTCTGCATTTTATCACGCTTGACGTTGCCGCCACCAAACTGCACAAACCATGGATCTTGAATAGAAATGGCATCGTGAACCAATCAATACAGCAAGAAAGCCGCAGCGCCTAAGGCACTGCGGCTTTCCAATTACTGTTTTGGAAATTTGCTACTCGGCAAGCTTCTTGTCTTCTGCCAGCTTTGCAGCACCGAGCTCGATCTGCTCAGCAACTACGCTGTTGCCAGTTCCGCCGTAGGTAGTGCGAGCGGCAACGATAGATTCAAGGTCGAGAGCCTCAGTAATGTCAGCCTCGAAGAGATCGGATGCTTCTTTAAAGTCTTCCAAGCTCAGATCGTCCAGGTCGCAAGCGCGCTTGTCGCACAGAAGAACCAGGTGACCCACGATTTCATGAGCCTTGCGGAAGGGCAAGCCCTTCTTGGCCAGGTAGTCGGCAACGTCAGTTGCAGCAAGGTAGCCCTTCTTCGACTGAGCGCGCATTGCGTCAGCATTTACCTTCATGGTGGAGATCATGCCCTCCATGCAAACCAAGCAGTCATGCAGGGTTTTGCAGGCGTCCATTACGCCTTCCTTGTCTTCCTGAAGGTCTTTGTTGTAGGCCAAAGGCAGGCTCTTCATGGTGGTAAGCAGCGCCATAAGGTCGCCCACTACGCGGCCAGACTTGCCACGAATAAGCTCGGCAAAGTCGGGGTTCTTCTTCTGGGGCATGATGGACGAACCCGTAGAGTACTCGTCTGCCAAGGTGATGAAGCCGAACTCGGACGTGGCCCACAGGATGATTTCCTCGGAAAGGCGAGAAAGGTGAATCATAGCAACCGAGCAGGCATAGTCGAGGTCAAGCAGGAAGTCGCGATCGGATACCGCGTCAAGGGAATTGGGGATCATATGATCGAAGCCCAGTTCATCGGTGGTCTTCTGACGATCGAGCGGGTACGTGGTGCCAGCAAGTGCCGCAGAACCCAAAGGATTGGCGTTGGCAGCATCGAATGCCTGCTTCAAACGAGCGAAGTCGCGGGTGAACATCCAGTAGTAAGCCATGAAATGGTGCGAAAGGAGCACAGGCTGAGCATGCTGCATGTGGGTATAGCCAGGCAGGATGGTGCCCATATTCTTGCGAGCAGCCTCGATGAGCGTCTCACGCATGGCGTTCACGTCTGCCATGAGCTCGGAAGCAAGCTCCTTAGCATACAGACGGGTGTCGGTGATTACCTGGTCGTTGCGGCTACGACCGGTATGCAGACGAGCGCCCGCATCGCCGATATTTTGAGTGAGCACCTTTTCTACGGACATGTGGATGTCTTCATCGTTGATGTCGAAGGTGAAGTTGCCCTCTTCGATGGTCTTTTCAATGTCGGTCAGGCCCGCAACGATGTCTTCGGCGTCTTTTTCAGAAATTACACCCTGAGCTGCCAACATACGTGCATGAGCGCGGGAGCCGGCAATATCCTGATGATACATTGCCTTATCAACCGGAAGGGATGCACCGAACTCCTGCGTGAATTCGCTTACACCCTTTTCAAAACGTCCAGACCACAACGCCATAATATGAGCTCCTAACCTTAAAGAACTGCGCCCTATACGAGTATTGCTTGATTAACGTTCCAATAATAACAAAACAGGACCCTTCCCTCTTTACGAAGGAAGGGTCCTGAGCTCATTTTCACAAGAGGACGATTGGCGCGACGCCCGCCCTAAAGCGAACTATTCGCCGTCGGTAACACCCTGCTCGCGGCGGTTCTTAGCCCAAACCTTGGTGGACAAGCCGTACAGGTCGATGAAGCCCTTAGCTGCCTTGTGGTTGAAGGTGTCGGCTGCATCGTAGGTAGCCAGACCGTAATCGTAGAGGCTGAAGTCGGACTTGCGGCCGGTAACGGTGCAGTTGCCCTTGTAGAACTTCAGGCGAACGGTACCGGTTACACACTGCTGAGTGGTTGCCATGAAGGCATCAACAGCGTGCTTGAGGGGGCTGAACCACTGGCCGTTGTATACCATGGTTGCCCAGTCATGCTCGAGGTGCAGCTTGTAGCGCAGAACCTCGCGCTCGAGGCACATATCCTCAAGGCCACGATGAGCAACGATCAGAGCCAGAGCGCCAGGAGCTTCGTAGCATTCACGGCTCTTAACGCCGATCATACGGTTCTCGATCATGTCGATGCGGCCAAAGCCGTTAGCGCCAGCGATCTGGTTCATCTTTGCGATGATGTCCAGGTAGCTCATCTGCTCGCCGTCGATAGCAACAGGCAGACCAGCCTTGAACTCAACCTCGATCTCAGTAGCCTCTTCAGGAGCCTTTTCGGGATCGGTGGTCATGGTGTAGATGTCCAGCGGAGGACGGTTCATCGGGTCTTCCAGAACGCCACACTCGATTGCGCGACCCCACAGGTTGTCGTCGATGGAGTAAGGCTTGCTCTTGGTGGTAGGAACGGTAACGCCATGGGCCTCTGCCCAGTCCATTTCCTCCTGGCGAGTGTGCATATCCCACTCACGAACGGGAGCAATGATTTCCAGCGTAGGATCAAGAGCCTGGATGGAGGTCTCGAAACGAACCTGGTCGTTGCCCTTGCCCGTGCAGCCATGAGCAACGTACTTGGCGCCGAACTTATGAGCGGTATCTACCAAATACTTGGAGATCAGCGGACGAGAAAGAGCGGAAACCAGAGGATACTTGTTCTCGAAGTTAGCGTTGGCATAGAGAGCCTTGGACAGATAGTCTGCGGCAAAGTCTTCGCGCATGTCGGCGATGATGCAGTCGATTGCACCCGTTTCCAGAGCGCGCTGCTTAACCTGCTCGAGGCCTTCGTGCTCCTGGCCAACTTCGCCCACTACGGCGATAACGTCAAGGTTCTTTTCGTCCTGCAGCCACTTGATGCAGACGCTGGTGTCCAGGCCACCAGAATATGCGAGTACGCACTTATCCTTTGCCATTTCCTTAATACCTTTCACTTGGCAATTATTCATTAATTCAAGCCCACCGAGGGGCATGGGAGGGAAGGCTTGCGCCTTCCCGAGGTTTTAAGCTATTCGCGAACCGCGGCGATCATGCCAGGCAGCGCATCAATGAGCTTGTCGATCTCGTTTTCGGTAACGATCAACGGAGGCAGGAAGCGCAGCGTATTGCTGCCAGTTGCGTTCAGCAAGAAGCCCTCTTCCAGGCCCTGCGCTACAACCTTATGAGCGTCGATACCCTCTTCCAGGTCGGCGCCGAGCATAAGACCCATGCCGCGGACCTCGGTGACGCCTTCAACCTGAGCAAGCTTCTCGGCAAAGTAGTCGCCCACTTCGGTTACGCGGTCGTCGTAATGGCCGCGCGAAAGCGTTGCGAGCGTTGCGTGAGCAGCAGCCATAGCCAGGTTGCTGCCACCGAAAGTAGAGCCATGGTCGCCCGGCTCGAATGCTTCGGCAACCTCGATACGAGCAGCGCAAGCGCCCATGGGGAAGCCGGAAGCGATGCCCTTGGCCATGGTGATGATGTCGGGCGTGATGCCCAAGTTCTGGAAAGCGAAGGGGAATTCGCCGCAGCGGAAGATGCCCGACTGAACCTCGTCAACAATGAGAAGCAAACCGTTCTTGCGGCAGAACTGAGCAACGTCATAGAGCGTATCAGGATCCCAAGGATACACGCCCGCTTCGCCCTGCACAGGTTCGATCATAACAGCGCAAACATCTGCCAGATTGTTGTAAACCGCCTGGTGAAGAGCGCTCAGGTCGTTCATGGGAACATGCATGAAACCGCCCGGCAGAGGCTGGAAGGCTTCCTGCTTTGCGGGCTGCGCCGTTGCGGCAAGCGTAGCCAGGGTGCGGCCATGGAAGCTGCGGTCCATCGTGATGATGGTCTGGCCGCCGCCGCCCATCTTCTTGGAGTACAGGCGAGCAAGCTTGATGGCGCATTCGTTGGCTTCTGCGCCAGAATTGGCGAAGAATACCGGCCAAGGAGCGCGGAAGAACTTGGGCACGCATACGTTCAGCATGTCGGAGAGGAGCTTTGCAACCTCGCCGCGCTGCTCGATGTAGTAGTAGTTGCTAACGTGGATGAGCTTGGCAGCCTGATCCCGGATGGCGCGCACAACGGCAGGATGGCAGTGGCCCAGGCTGTCTACGCCGATGCCAGCAATAAAGTCGAGGTAGGTTTTGCCTTCGTCGTCTTTAACTTCCATGCCAGAGCCTTCGACCAGCAGTACCGGCTTGCGAGCGAAGGTATGCATGACGAAATGGTCGTCGAGCTTCTTTGCTTCTTCAAAACTCATGGTGTTCCTTTCTTTGCGAATGGGGATTGGCGCAAACGTTTCCGAGCGTCAAAGCCCATCCGTTCATTTTACGAGTTTGGGGGTTTAGCGAATACCCCACGCACAGTGTTTTCTACAAGTTCTCACTCAAGCGAGAAGCCAAGATGCCCAGCGGGCGCATCTCTTCTTTGGAGAATTCCACTGTGTCGTCGTAGATCAGGGTGCCAGCGCCACTTGAGGTAAGCAGCTCCACCAAGATCGAATGAGGCTTGGTGCCGTTGACAATGTGCGCACGCGGCACGCCGCCTTCGATGGCTTCCACGCACGACTGCAGCTTGGGAATCATTCCGCTGCTTACGCTGCCGGATTCGAGCATTTTACGCGTCTCGTTCACCGTCATCTGGGAAATGAGCGAGCTCTTATCCGAGAAGTCTTCGTAGAAGCCGTCGACGTCGGTGAGGAAGATGATCTTATGAGCGCCAATTGCAGAAGCGATTGCGCATGCCGCAGCGTCTGCGTTGATGTTGTAGGAACCGCCGTCGTCTCCCTTTCCCACCGAAGCGATGATCGGCACATAATCAGAAGCAATGAGCGCATTGATGTAGGCGGGGTTCACTTCGGTAACCGTGCCCACGCGACCCAATTCAGGGCTGCGCTGCTCGGCGATGATGGTGCCAGCGTCGGTTCCGTTTACGCCTACAGCCAGGTTGCCATGCTCGTTCATGGCAAGAACCAGCTCTTCGTTCACCTTGCCCACCAAGGTCATCTTCACAACGTCCATGGCTTCGTCGGAGGTAACGCGCTGGCCATCCTTAAACTCAACATCAATGCCGAATTTGTCCATGTTCTTGTTGATGGCAGCACCGCCACCATGAACGATAACGGGATTGACGCCCATGATCTTCAGCATAACGATGTCGCTCATCACGGCATTGCGCAGCTCAGGGTCGACCATGGCAGCGCCGCCATATTTAATAAGGATGGTTTTGCCCGTGGCGTTCTTGATCCACGGGAACGCTTCAATAAGAACCTCAGCGGTATGAGAAGAAGTTATCTTTCGGTCTCTTGCGTATTTCATGAACGGTAGTCTCCATTAATCGAAACGTATTCGTGGGAAAAATCGCAGGTCCATACGGTGGTTTCCGCATCGCCCGCGCCAAGGCTTGCCTCGAGCACAATCTCGTCGGCCTCGAAACGTCGCAGCGCCTCTTCCTCGCTAAAGGGAACGGGGAGGCCACCACGCAGAACAGGCATGCCCATGATGTCGATATCGACATTTTCCTGCGCAAACTTCGCACCAGAGCGGCCCAGGGCGCCGGCAATTCGGCCCCAGTTGGCATCGTGTCCGTAAATAGCCGTTTTCACCAGCGGCGAATTCGCGACGGTGCGCGCAGCCAAATCGGCTTCCGCATCATTTGCGGCACCACGCACCGTAACGGTTACAAGCTTCGTGGCACCTTCACCGTCGCTTGCCATCTTGCGAGCAAGCTTCTGGGTTACGGCATTGAGCGCCTGGCAGAACTCGGCATACAGCACGCTATCTTCCCCTGCCAAGGGAGCAGACGCGGCAGCCGCCTTGCCGGAGGCGAACAGAACGCAGGTATCGTTGGTGGAAGTGTCGCCGTCCACAGTTACCTTATTGAAGCTCTGGTTTACAGCCGAAGAAAGCGCCTTATGCAACAACGCTGCAGGGATGGGAGCATCGGTGGTAAGCACCGAAATCATGGTGGCCATGTTCGGCATGATCATGCCCGAGCCCTTCGCCATGCCGCCAACAGTAAATGTGCAGCCGGCGTATTCAGCATCGGCAGTCTCGAAGGAAACAGCAGCCTCTTTCGAAACGGTGTCAGTGGTCATGATGGCACGAGCAGCGCTGTTGCCCGTGGTTTCGCCGAGAATGTCGTGCAGCGCAGGAACGCCGGTTTCGAAGGGGGCAATATCAAGCTGCTGACCGATGATGCCCGTCGAGGCAACCAGCACGTCTTCGGGCATGCAGCCGACCGTCGAGGCAACGATGCCGGCAGTCTTGCGGGCGTTTTCAAGCCCAACCGACCCAGTTGCAGCATTGGCGATGCCGGAGTTGATCACCATAGCGCGAGCAAAGCCGTAACCGACCCCGTCAAGGTGTTCGCGGGAAACGGTTACCGGAGCCGCACAGAACACATTCTGGGTAAACACCCCAGCAGCAGGGCACAGTTCGTCTGCCTCGACCAATGCCATGTCAAGGCGGTTGGGGTCATCGCGGAAACCGGCATGGATGCCACCGGCGCGAAAGCCCTTGGCGGACGAGACGCCACCGTTTTCGATGGTGATCAGGTTCGCTTTAGTCATATTTTTCACTCCTAAGAGGGATTGGCAACAGTATCGATCGCTGTAGCCTCGGGAAGGCCACAGACGATATTCGCACATTGAACTGCCTGACCAGCTGCACCTTTAACGATATTGTCGATAGCGCAGGTGGCAACAACGCAGCCAAGATCAGCGTTATAGGCGACGCCTACATGCGCACGATTCGTGCCTACAACCGAAGAGGTTTTAGGCTGCTGGCCCAAAGGCAGCACGGTGACGAACGGCGAGTTTGCGTAGGCGTCGCAGTATCGTCGATGAATCGACTCAACGGTTTCGTTTCGCTGAGCCTCCTGGGTGAGCTGAATGGTTACCGTGGAAAGGAGGCCACGGGTTGCAGGGGCCAAATGAGGCGTGAACACCAGGCGACCCTCGATGCCCAGAATCTGCTCGATTTCAGGAGTATGGCGATGGCTGGCAACACCATAAGCCTCCAAGTTTTCGTTGGCAGAAACAAAATGGGTGCGTGCCGTAGCACTGCGACCAGCGCCGGAAACGCCCGAAATTGCATCAGCGACCACGATGCCTTCGGAAAGGGCAATGGCGGGAGCCGCAGCAAGAGAAGTAGCAGTTGGGTAGCAGCCTGCGCAAGCCACCAAGACAGATTCGCCGTTAGCGTGACGCTCGGCGGCGGCGTTCAGCTCTTCGCGATTCAGTTCTGGCTGGCCAAAAGCGGCAGTAGCAAGAAGATCGGGCGAGGTGTGCTGCACCTTGTACCATTTTTCGTAGGTTTCCTGGCTGCGCAAACGATAGTCGGCAGAAAGATCAACCACCGTAACGCCCGAGTCGAGAAGACCAGGGGCGGATTTCATGGCAACCGTATGAGGCGTGGCAAGGAACACCACATCGCAGTTGAACAGCTCGGCGTTGTCGTGACGAGAGAAAGCCAGATCGGTTACGCCAGAAAACGCTGGATACACGCTTGCGAGGGTTGCGCCTTCATCGGAATTGGAAGTAATAACACGCAGATCGAATTCAGGGTGTCGCAGCACGATGCGCACCAGCTCTGCTCCTGCATATCCGGCTGCGCCTACGATACCGACCTTCAACATTTCGCTGAGCCTTCTTTCGATCTAATCGCCCAACGCGGATGCCCGCGCGAGTTCTTTTAATGAAACACCCTGTACTACAGGTTTCTTTAGGGTACTCCAATTCTGCCAGCTAGGTAACCCTCTCCACAAAAGTATGGAATGGAACTGCAGATGATAATGACGAGCTGGCAGCGGTGAGGAAGGTGCGGGGGGTGTGGCATGCAATAGCGAGTCTCGTCGATCAACAAAGCGACCAAACCCGCCCCCAAGCGCTGCCCTGAATCTCCCGTAGCGCCCATCAGGCCCGCCCCATGGCGCCGATCTCTTTCCTGTGCAGCGATCGATGCCGCGTGCGCCGCCCCCGCGCTGCCCTAAGCCAGCTCCGGAAACCTAAAAACAAAATTGCGGCCCAAATTGCAACTTTTTTGCGATTAGCGATTGTTGTGTGGCGCCCGATCGCAGACCGGGACACAAAAATGCAGGAAATCAGCCGCAAAAAGGACCCATTCCCGCTTTGCGGGGGCGGGAAAGAGCCCGTAATCGCAAAAAAGTTGCAGAAAAGCCGGGATTTTTGTTTTCACACTAGGAGAATCGCCGCAACGAGGCGGATCCTGCGAAAAACATGCAGAATCCCAGCGACGAAAAAGACTGGCGAAAAACGCACAGACACAGCGACGGGACAAATTACGCACAAGACGCACGAGACCCAGCCCCGACGATGGGGCTGGGTCCCGCGAAAGAAAGGTATAAGTAGAGCTACTTATTCACGTGCTCGCGAATGTAGCGCTCGATACCCGTTACGCAGGCGACAAGCGTTTCATTCACAGGTGTGGGCACGTTGTACTTGGCGCCCTGCGCCACAACGGCACCGTTGATAACGCCCACTTCCGTAGGGCGATGCTTTTCGAGGCTCTGAAGAATGGACGGCTTGAAGCTCTCCGGCAATCCGGCACGTGCCAGTTCAAGCACGTCCACAGGATTGGAATAGGTAAGCTTCACGCCAGCCGCCTTGGCAACGTCCATACCTTCCTGGACAGCAGCGCAAGCGCAAGCCACCAGCTTTTCTTCTGCGTACATATCGCCATAAGGCAAATGCGTGATGCCGCACACCGCACCCGTGGCAACATTCACCAGAAGCTTGTCCCAGATAACACCCATGATGTTGTCGGAAACGATGCAGTGCATGCCCGCCTCATCGAACGCGGCGCCGATGGCGCGAGTGCGTTCGGTTACGCTGCCGTCAAGCTCGCCGATAAAGGTATCCTTGCCAGGAATGGTGGCCTGAACGCGGCCTGGCTCCAGCAACATTCCACCGATATAGGTTTTGCCGCCGATAACATGCTCGGCACCCACGCAATCGCACAACACGTCTTCTGCGCCAAGTCCGTTCTGCAGCGACATCACCGTGGTGTTGGGGCCAACAAGCTCGCGGCCCTCTTCCATGGTCTTGGCGGTGTCGAACGCCTTGCACAAAACAATGACCAGGTCGCACGCACCGATACCATCTGGCGTGGTATGACCCGAAAGCCTCACGGTTTCCTCTCCTGTGGGCGTTACCATGACCAGGCCTTTTTCATTGATGGCATTCATGTGCGGAGCGCGCCCCACGAAATGAACCTCATTGCCAGCTTTCGCCAGCGCACCGCCGATGGTGCTTCCCAGCGAGCCAGCCCCTAAAATGCAAACCTTCATTGCTTCCCCCTAGTTAAACAAATTCAATATCCCCCAGCAGGCTCAGCAAAACGCTGCGCCAAGGCGATGCAGCGTAACCGTAGACGGCGGCGCCTTGCCGGCTGATGCGAGCAGCGAAACGCCCCCTCTAAGCGTTAAGGTGAGTGCGGCTTCCGCCCGCCATGTACCGACTCTCCTACTTTCGCTCGTTGAGCTCGACAGCCAACAAGGTCGCCGTGGACGGCAACACCCCCACCAGTCGCAGCTACTGCCGCTCGTTAATTTCGATGGTTAAACCGAACGGCGCAACAAACCAATTGCGAGGCTTACCTTCAGCCTGCTTCACACCACGCTGGGCATACACCGCTTCCAGAAGAGCGTCCACGTCGTCGGCAACCAGACCAATGTGGGAAACATTGCCCGAGTAGTCACCGCTGCCCGCTTCATCTCGCTGAAGTTGAATGCCGCCAACCCATGCCTGATTCAAAGGCGATTCGCCCGACGCCGGGTCAGTCAACGTGATTTCCATGCCCATCACGTCGGTGAAAAACGCTAGAGCTGCTTCGAAATCGCGGACCCTTACCGCTACATGTTCAACGCACGGAGCCGCCATGTTATTCGCCTTCCACCTCGAAGAACTTCAAGATATGCGTCGCTACGCACACCACCGTACCGTCCTGGTTGGTAACAACCACATCGGCGTACGTTTTCATGGCAGCCTCGTCCACCTCTTTTACGGTATAAGTCGCTGTAAGGGTGTCGCCAAAATACACGGGTGCAGTAAAGCGCAAATGATCGTATCCATACGATGCACTGGGAATGGGAGACTCGTATTTTTGCTGAATGAGGGTTGAAGCCGTGCTACCAAAGGCAAAGGTAAGCACGCCATGCACGATGCGCGTCCCGTACTTCGTGGTTTTCATGAACGCCTCGTTGAAGTGCATCTGACTGTAATCTCCCGTAATACCGCCGAACTGATATACGTCAGATTCGCTAACCGTCTTCGTGAACGAACAGCTGTTGCCAACCTCCAAAGGTACCTTTGTCATTGCCGATCCCCTTCCTGCCGGCCACCGTCTCCCGCGGATCAATGCGGCGTTTCGTTGCACTTCGAACCAACCAATGTTCGGTCAGGGTTTCCACTTGGTAATCTGGTCCAAACAACGAAACGCCGCAATTGGTCCTCCCGCAGAGCAAGCAACCAATGCGCAAACAATTCCTTGCGAAACCTTTTGATCTCGCAAGAAAAACGGTACTCCACTAAGGCTTTTACGTCTGCTGCAAAGTATTGGCAGAACCTGCGCTAATATATGAGCAGGATTCATGATTGCGCATATACCCATTTCACGGGCGCGCCTTAAAGAGGAGATGCTTCGATGAACCTCGCTCAACTCACCTATTTCTGCCATTTGGCGAAAACCGAACACTACACGCGCTCGGCAGAAAGCCTTCACGTCTCACAGTCGGCCCTCTCCCACTCCATTTCTTCCCTGGAAAAGGAACTTGGATGCCGGCTATTTTGTAAGGCGGGACGCAACGTGCAGCTTACCGATGATGGGCGAGTATTCTTGAAGTACGTTTCAGAGGGGCTCGCCTCCATCGACAGAGGCATTGCCGAACTTGACCGCAGAAGCAACGGCCTTTCCGGATCCATCAACGTAGGCGCTATCGCAACGGTGCGATCAGGCTATCTTCCCGTAGCAATGCAGGGTTTTCGTTCACAATTCGGAGACAAAACCGAGTTTCATGTATTACAGGGCGAAACAGCGCCTTTGAATCAAAAGCTCGAACAGGGTGTATGCGACCTGGTAATTGCGGGGCCCGTCCATAAGCCAGGGATCACCTGCACCACGCTCTTTCATCAGCGCTTAGTGGTAGCGTTGCGTCGCGACCATCCGCTAGCAGTGCTCAAAAAAGTGCGTTACGAAAATCTGATCGGCCATACCGTAATCACCTACCGACGCGGCATAGCTTGCGGGGAAACCCTCGAAGCATTCCTGCAAGAAACCAACGCACCCCTTAGCAAGCTAACGTTGGTGCGCAACTACGAAGACGAGGTGATCCTGGGCGCACTCGCCGTACACGAATCAAGCGTAGCCCTAACCATGCTCACCTCGAATTTAGCGCCAAACCCCGACATGGTTATCCTGCCGCTCGATGTGGAAGGTGCCGAAGAGTTCTATCCTATTTCGCTCACCCGTCGCGAAGACGACGCACTAAACTCCGCCACGCAAGCGTTCATCGACTATCTGCTTTCGTTCGAAGCCCCCGCCTACGAACGGAGCGACTTTACTGCTTAAAACGCCAATTCCGGCATCGCTGGGGCTACCGTATTGCCCACCCGCAAACGCAACGACTTCATTGCTCGCGACGTAATTTACGGCTGGAGCGCTTCCACTTCCTTGATCCATGCGCTCACGCAAGCATCGGAAGGCATACGCAGATCGCCTCGCGGAGACACCGCAACGCTACCCACCTTAGGGCCGTCGGGCAAACACGAACGCTTGAACTGCTGCGAGAAAAAACGCCAATAGAACGTGCGCAACCACTTCAGGATGGTTTCGTTGCTATAGCGTCCCGCAAAAGCCTCCTTGGCAACGCGATAGATCTTCGCGGGAGGAAAGCACATGCGAAGCATCTGATACAGGAAAAAATCGTGCAGCTCATACGGCCCCACCAAATCTTCCGTCTTCTGAGAGATAGCGCCGTCTTCCGGAGGAAGAAGCTCTGGGCTCACCGGCGTATCGAGAACGTCGTACAGAACCCCCGCAAGCACTTCATCAGCACTCGTGTCGGCATAGTGGCGAACCAAATGGCGCACAAGCGTTTTGGGAACCGAAGCATTCACCGCATACATGGACATGTGGTCGCCATTGTAAGTGGCCCAACCCAGGGCAAGCTCGGAAAGATCACCTGTGCCTATGACGAAGCCATTTGCCTGGTTGGCAATGTCCATCAGGATCTGCGTGCGCTCGCGCGCCTGGCTGTTTTCGTACGTCACATCGTGGATCGACGCATCATGATCGATATCGGCAAAATGCTGCATTACCGCCTTGGCAATGGGAACCTCCTTGAACGTGGCACCCAAGCTTTTAATCATGGCAACAGCATTGTTATAAGTGCGGTCGGTGGTGCCGAAGCCCGGCATGGTTACCGCAACGATGCCCTTACGGGGCAGCCCAAGCATGTCGAAGGCACGCGCCGTTACCAGCAGTGCCAAGGTTGAATCCAAGCCGCCGGAAATACCAACCACGGCGCTTTTCGCATGCGTGTGAGCCAGACGCTTCTTCAGACCAAGCGCTTGGATATTCAGGATTTCCTCGCAGCGATCGGAGAGCTGATCTGCGTTGGAGGGAACGAACGGATCAGCGTCAAAGAAGCGCGCCAGCTTCGTTTCCTCCTCGACCAAAGCGAAGGAAATTTCGCGGTACTCCTTCGATTCAGCTGCGGGGAACGTGCTCATTCGGCGGCGCTCCGAAGCAAGACGCTGTACATCGATAGTAGCCGCATTGATCTCGTTTTCAAACGTGGTCGATTCCGCCAGTACGGTGCCATTTTCGGCGATAAGGTTCTGTCCGCCGAACACCAAATCGGTAGTGGATTCGCCCTCGCCGGCCGTGGCGTACAGATAGGCGCACACCAAACGGGCCGATTGCCCAGCCACCAAATCTCGGCGATAGCTTCCCTTCCCCACCATTTCATCGCTGGCGGAAAGGTTGCAGATTACGCTAGCCCCCGCCAACGCATGCTGCACGCTAGGCGGATTGGGAACCCACAAGTCTTCGCATAGTTCAGCGGCAACGCAAAGATCCACCACGTTTTCGCAAGAAAACAGCAGGTTGGTGCCGACAGGTATCTCTTCGCCGCCGAACTGGACCGTACCCATATCGGCAGACCCAGACGTAAAGTGGCGTGTTTCGTAGAACTCGTTATATGCAGGCAAGTTCACCTTGGGAACGAAGCCCAATACCTTGCCCCGGCACAGTATGGCAGCAACGTTCAGCAGCTTCCCCGCCACGCGAAGGGGCATTCCTACTGCGATAAGGGCATCCACCTGGCGTGATTCTTCCGCAATAACGGAAAGCGCCGCCTCTGCCTCGTCGAGCAATTTCGTCTGCCAAAACAAATCGCTGCAGGTATAGCCCGTAATGCACAGCTCGGGAAGCACCATTACCTTTGCATGCGCTGCGGCCATTTCGTTGATGCATGCAAGAATCGCCTGAGCGTTGGCTTCGCAATCGGCAACCGCCACTTGGGGCGTTGCCGTAGCAACCGTGATGAACCCGTCTTTCATAAACCCTCCTCAAGGGACGCACCAAGGCAGATGCGCGTATCGTTCCCTGCAATTATAAGGTCGAGAAGGCATGGCCAACTTCATTTTCCCGCTCGTAATCACTTTGGAACAAAAATACGCCCGCAGGAACAACCTGCGGGCGTATTTAAAAACGCGAATAGGACATTTGGCTCATTGCCCTGCTCCCATAAAAAGAAGCAGCCTTTGATGCTTCGCTTAGCGAATTACGTAACGAGCACCCTTCTGCTTGATGGGCCTCGGCTCCATGTCGGCGTATCCCAGAACAATAGCGCCAATCAGCTTGCCATGACCGGTTGCAAAGTGGCTGCCCAAAGCGTTGCCTGAGCGCACCACTGCTTCGACCCAGCATGACGCAATGCCCTTGTCGTATGCGGCAAGGCACATGTTTTCCATGGCGGCAGCAACACTCTCAATGCAGCTTGGAAGAAGCTCGTCAGAATAATCGGGCTTGTTCAAGAAGCCCAGAATAATGGTCTGCGAGCCGCCCATTGCCGACATGAATTCCATGGTTTCCTCTACCACTTCAGGGTTGTTCTTGAAGCGTGCCTCAAGCTCCTTGCGGTGGGAAAACGCGGTAGTTCCCAATTCCGAGAACAAGTAGGACAGATCTTCCTTTTTGGTTAGGGCCACGAAATACCACGGCTGCAAGTTTTGTGCCGAAGGAGCGCAAAGGCCAGCTTGGATAATCTCTTCAAGATCTTCTTTTGGAATCGGATCAGGCTTGAACTTCCTAACGCTGCGCCTACCCTTGATTGCCTCCATCAACTCCATTTCAATCATTCCTTTCTGCGCTTTCGCGCTCCCCTTCACAAGATTGATTTCGCTGCACCGCCAGGCCACACGCCCAGCAAACGCAACCCCTCCTGAAAAACCGCTAGTATGCGGCGTTTTCTGCTCTATAAAAACCGCTGAACTTCTGCCAGCAACGGAATAGGCGCTTCCTCGGGAATAAAATGACCGCACGGAAGCGTACGTCCCTGCACGTTTATGCAGAACTTAAGCCAGCATTGCAGTGGGTTGAAGAACTTTTCCACCAGACCGTTTGCGCCCCACAGCACCAATGTTTCAGCAGTGATTTTCTTGCCCGCATCAAGGTCTTCCTTGTCAAGGAAACGGTCGATGCATTCGCCGGCACGGTATTCCTCGCAAATGGCGTGGATACATTCCATGTTGTAGTGGCGAAGGTATTCGTCGTACACCTCTTGAGGGAACGCTTCAGAAGAGGTGTCGTTTTCCGAATTGTAGCGACCGATGTGCAACGCATTGCGGAAGTACATTTTCCGACTGGAAAGGATAAGGTCTTCAGGGAATGGCTCGTCCTGCGTAAGCAGATACCAATGGAATAGCGCCTTTGCGAACTCCGCCGAGCTTAAGGCATACATGTCATACGTCGAAACGATATCGAGAAGCACAAGCCTATTGACTACTTCTGGATGATCGAGCGCCATTCGGTATGCGACACGGGCGCCACGGTCGTGTCCCATGACGGAAAAGCGGTCGAACCCTAGCTTGCCCATCACGGCAATGCAGTCTTCGGCCATGATGCGTTTCGAATAGGTGCTATGATCAGGCAGTCCTTCGGGCTTGTCGCTGTCGCCATAACCACGAAGATCGCACATGATCACGGTAAAACGATGAGCTAAATCACCTGCAACCTTATGCCACATAAGATATGTTTCAGGATGCCCATGAAGCAGGAGAAGAGGCTCGCCTTCCCCCATCACTACCGTGTGAATGGTTACACCATTTACCCCTTGGATAAAACGATGCGTTGCTGTTTCAAACATAAGGCCCCCAACCCTTAAGCTTGCTGCAATCGCGTTCACAGATAATCCCCATTAACCATGAACGTGTTCAATTAGCAGTATACTCCGCAAAATGAAACAGGACATCCAAAGATGTCCTGTTTAACCAACTCTTTAGATGGAATAGGCTGAAAAAAACGGCAAACCCTAGCCCCAACGCTCGAAGGGCGGATATTCCAACCCAAATCGATCGAATATCTTGCCAATTAGTTGGTCTTCCATGTCGTCGATAGTTTGCGGGTTGTGGTAGTACGTCATCATCGGCGGCATCAGCGTTATACCGGGAACACTTGCCAGCTGTGCCAAATTGCGCAAATGGATAGCATTCATCGGCGTTTCACGCGCGACCAAAACCAACGGCCGTTGCTCTTTCAACGTAACATCCGCCGCGCGAAGCAATAGGTTATCGCTATAGCCGCTGGCAATACCCGCAACCGTTTTCATGCTGCAGGGAATAATAACCATGCCTTCGGTTTTGAACGTACCGCTCGCAATCGATTCGCCTAAAGAAGCATTGCTATGTACGTTATCGGCCAAGGCAAGCGCCTTATCGAACAGTTCAGGTTCTTCGTAGCTTGCCGTAAGCTTTCCGCTGTCGGTAACCACCACATGCACTTCACATTCGGTGTACTGCTTGAGCTGGCTTATGAAGCGACAAGCCAGGTGCGTGCCGCTTGCACCGCTTATTCCAACAACAACGCGCTTCACACCCTACTCCTCAAAATCAGGCAGCCAGTGCTTAGGATCCACTTCCTTGAACTGGCAGCGCTGGAAGCGGTCTTTCTGGCTGTACGGCACCGTGCAATCGAAAATGACTTTGCAGGCAATGCCATGGTCGCGAATTGAAGGCGAACATGATGGGTCGTTTGACGGATCGAGCGGATGGCAGCGAACGCCAGGAATGGTAACGATGTCCACATCGCCCTGGAAACGCGTGTTCATCGCCCACAGCACATCTTTGACATCGAAGGGGTCAACGTCTTCGTCAACCAGGAACACATGTTTCAATTCGCTGAAAGCGGAGAAGGCCAACAGGGCCATTTGACGCTGACGGCCCTCGTCGGAAGGCATGATCTTCTTAACTTGAAGCACCGCCATGTACTTGCCGCCACCAGGCGTAGCACAATACACGTTCTGCAGGCGCCCAGGCATAGCCTTTTCAACCATTTGAATGATGCTTGCCTCAGTAGGAATGCCCGCCATGCTTACGTGCTCTTCGGAAGGGCCGATGCAAGTTTGCATGATGGGGTTCTTGCGCGTGGTTACCGCCTTGACCTTAATAACAGGCAGCTCAGACACAGCAGGACCAGTGTAGCCCGGGAATTCGGGCATAGCCTTGCCCGAATGGGTGTTCTGATCTTCCGCAACACGCTTTCCGGGCAGCAACTCGCCTTCAATAACATATTCAGCATTGGCAATGCAGCGCTCTTCAATGGTGAGGCACTTTGCCATGCGAACTGGCTTTCCGCGCAGAGCGCCTGCAACGTTGAGCTCGTCGTAGCCCAAAGGCGTGGTGGGCGGCTCAAAGCAGGTTGCCAATTCAATGGCAGGATCTACGCCGATACTGATAGAAATTGGAAGCGGCTTGCCCAGCGCTTCAGCCTTTTCGTAGAACGCGCCGATATGGCGAGCACCAGGAACCATATAGATGGAAATCTCATCGGGACCCTGCAAGCACAAGCGATGAATGGTGATGTCAGAGACGTGCGTTTCCGGGTCGGATGCATAGCACATACCCAAGGTGATATACGGACCCGCGTCTTCCGGCGTATTGGTAGGTGCCGGAACAAGCTTGCGTACATCGAAGCCTTCTTCAGTGGCAAGGTGCACCACTTCTCGGCATACTGCCTCTTCTTCAGGCACATCAACGGGCGGCACAGGGTTCAATACCGCTTCGTTGAGCATGAAGCCCAAGCGCTTCGGATCAGCATCAAGCAGCTTCGCTACCCTATCGCGACTTGCGAGCAAGCCAATAGCAACACGTGCATCGGGATGGCCCTTGATGTTATTGAACACCATGGCGGGGCCTTCTTGCGTGGGACGGGGCACCGTACCGCCTGCGCCGACGTGGCGATACACGCCGCACAGCTCCGCCTCGGGGTCTACCTCGACGTCAGTTTCTACCAGCTGACCAGGGATCCCATGCAGAAACTCAAGCGCGCTGCGAAGATCGTCAACGTTATTACTCATAAGTTCTCCCTCCTCCAGAACATGTTCACAATTATAGGGGAATGGCCCACTCATCATAAGCAAGGAGCAAGCTGTTTTTCACCTTGAAATACGGGGAAGCAGCAGCGGAAACCGGTGCGTGAATCTCTTCGAATGCCCCAAGCCGATTTAATCACCCCCCCCCAAAAAAAAACGAACCTTAAACCAAGACATGCGCAAATAAGCCAACAAGCGCAACTCCAACAAGTCAAATTCCATGAAGGTGCAGCTGGCCGGGCTTCGCCGTCAAACGCGCATGGCATAGCAGCTACGCCGCCAGAATCCCGCGTAGCGTTATGCCGAACTGCGCGTCTTGATCCTTTCGGCAAAATAGCGCAACAAAAAAAGAACCCAGAGCGTGCACTCTGGGTTCTTTCAAGCTTTAAAGCTTTTAGCTCCGAGTTTTAGACGTTTCCGTCAGGTGAGGTTATTTTTCCTCGTCCTGAAGCTTACCAGCCTTAGCGGCCTCCAAGCGAGCATGGAGTGCAACCAACTGGCGCTCAGTCTCTTCATCCTCGATGCGCTGCAGTTCCTTGTTGTAGGCGTAGTCTGCGCGGATCTTGTCGTTGTCGGAGATGAGCAGGTAGAGGACGATTGCGGCAAGGAAGCCGACGCCACCGCCGCGGGCTACGATGAAGCCTGCGATCATGCCTGTCATGCCCTTGTCAAGATCATCGCGTACCAGACCGAATGCGATCTGCGAGCAGAGCCAGCCTTGGATGAGCAGTACAACTACGAGGAGTGCTGCAGATGCTGCAAGGGATGCCTCATACAGAGGATAAACGAACAGGCCGATAACGGTGAAGATCAGGTTGGTGCCGGAGCCATCGTAGATGGAGTCCATGCCCTGACGACCGGACTGCTTGTAGCGAGCATAGGTTGCTACGCAGTAAGGAGCAGACAGCGGGCCTGCGAGTGCAGGATAAGGAGCGAACAGGGACAGGATTACATTACGAATACCGCAGATGACGTTGGTACGGTTCGGGTCGAACTCGATGTACTCGTCGTCGCGAGCTGCCTGGAGACCAAGCTGCTGAACGGTTACGAAGTCGCCGTATGCGATAACCCATGCAACGATTGCGTAGGGCAGTGCAGCGATCCAAACGCTAGGATCAGTAGCAAAGCCGATGAACAGAGGCGAAACAACTGCGAACAGGCCCATGAAGTCAGGAACCTTGATGATTTCGCCAGACCACTGGAAGTTGAACTCACCAGCAACGCCGCCTGCGATAAGCAGTGCGATAACAGCCCAAAGGAAGCTGTAGTTGCCGAGGATGGCAACGAACCTGTTGGTATCCATGTACTTACGTACGCGCTTGGAGAACATAAGCATGAATACAACTACCAAGCCGCAGAGGCAGCCGATGGTTACGGTGTCGATAGCGCCGCCGGTCTTCAGGCGGACGGCAACAGCGTTAACGCCAGCGCCCATTACGATGCCTGCCTTGATGGCGGGCGGAACCATGGTGTTCAGCTTCTTAGACAAACCTGTAGCGCCTAAGATGATGAACAGTAAGCCTAACTCTAACTGTATAGCTGTTAGCATCTGCAATCGCGCAACGCCTGGGTCGAGCGATTCCAGGAACACGACGATGATGGCCATTGCCGGGGTGATCCAACCGCAAATGGAAGGCTCGCCGAGCAGCCAGTTCAGGGTGTACATGCCCGTTTCGAATACAACCAATGCCCAAGCCACTGCAGGGTCAAGACCCAAGGTGGTGATAAGAACGGCCAGAGCGCCGTACGAAGTACAAGCGTTCATCAAGCCGGTTACTACTTCAGGTGGTGAGATCTTGAAGTGAATGAACGGAAGACGAATACGGAATAGGCCAATTTTCCAACATGGTTGAATACCGCCGTATTCACGCTTTAGCATAGCCATTGCTTAGCCCCTCTCTCCTCTTGCGCATCCCTGCGCAAAAATAAAATCGACCATCTTTCTCCTCCTTCTTTGATTGCATCGGGTTCGCACGTGCACGCTTGCTTGCCCAATGCCTTCAATCGACCGGGAAAAGATTGAGAGAGTTCTGCTTCACTTGGCTGTTAGAGCTTGCGCTCCAAAGGCTAAGCCAAACGGAAATCCCTCCTTACCTCGATCCCATGAAGATGGTCCCTACTACGAACTATTGCGCCTTGTGCCCGATCCCCCGATGGGTGGCGCTTAGGTTCAATTGCGATTATTCTCCATTAGATGAACATGTTCTAATTGATTGCGAACGTGTTTTACATAGCTCAAGCGAATGATATTCACCGAAGTTATGCAAAACGCTCCATCCATCACCAGAATCCACATTTTCGCCCCTCAATATCCCTGACTTGCGGCGTTACCGTTCTGTCAACCGATTAATGCAAATGGCACTCATTGCGAACGCAAATGGAACCCCACAATCTATTGATTTCCGTTGGTTTCATCGTTTTTCGCGTACTTACCGTTTCCTTCTTGACGCAAATAAGCATGATCCCGTAACTTTTCTCGAGGATCTTTTTTTGGAGTCGGTACGCCAGAGTGGGGCGTTGCTAATCGCAATGGACGTGTGTTACCCGGGACTCTGTGCTTCAAGACGAGAATTCGCATCTGTTCCACCTATATATAAGAGAGGAGCACTACGGAATGATCGCCTTAACTACCGCTCAGATCATCGCGATTGTCATATTCGTCGTCGTGATGGCACTCATCATTTCCGAAAAAGTGCATCGCACCACCGCCGCGCTCGCTGGCGCGGTAGCCCTAATCCTTTCGGGGGTTCTTACCTTCGATAACGGAGTAGAGCACATCGACTTCGGAACGCTTGGCGTTCTGGTTGGCATGATGATCTTCGTTGCCGTCGTTAAGAACTCGGGCATCTTCGAGTACCTGGCAATCAGAGCTGCCAAACTGGCAAAGGGCAATCCCTGGATAATCATGGTGTTGTTCTGCCTAATCACCGCTGTTCTTTCCGCATTCCTGGACAACGTCACCACCGTTTTGCTTATCGGCCCCGTTACCTACACCGTTTGCAAGATGTTGGAGATCAACCCCATTCCGTTCTTCCTGACGGAAATCATTTCTTCGAACGTTGGTGGCACCGCAACGCTCATCGGCGACCCGCCGAACATCATGATCGGCTCCGCCACAGGCCTCACGTTCTTTGACTTCCTGGCAATCAACGGCCCTGCCGTGCTCATCATCCTGCTTGTTTCGCTGCTGATGTTCTACGTTATGTACGGCAAGAAGATGGGCGTATCCGCCGAAAAGCAGGCTTCGGTCATGCAGCTGCACGCCCATGAGGCAATCAAGAGCCAGACGCTGTTCAAGAAGAGCGTTGTCATGATTGCTCTGGTTGCACTGGCCTTCGTAGTCCACGGCGCACTGCACATCGAACCGAGCGTTGTTGCCCTTACCGCAGCAGCCATCATGCTGCTCATCGGCAAATCCGATGTTGAACATACGCTTATGGACGTTGAATGGGCCACCATCGGCTTCTTCGCTGGCCTGTTCGTGGTTGTTGGCGGCCTCGCCGAAACCGGCGTTATCGAAATGATGGCTTACGCGCTGATTGACATCACCGGCGGCGACATGATGATCACCATCATCGTACTGGTATGGGCATCGGCAATCATCTCTTCCTTCCTGGACAACATCCCGCTGGTTGCCACTCTTATTCCCATCATCACCACGATGGAAGCAACGGGCATGGACGTAACGCCTTTGTGGTGGGCGGTATCGCTCGGCGCCTGCATCGGTGGCATCGGCACGCTCATCGGCGCTTCCGCCAACGTGGTATTAGCGGGTATCTCCGGCAAGTACGGTCACCCCATCACCTTCATGGACTACACCAAGGTTGGCTTCCCCATGATGTTGGTATTCACCGCTATCAGCTGCGTTTACCTGGTGCTTCGCTTCTGCGTTTTCGTCTAGCGTCCGGCATCCTGCCCCAGCACACGGCAAATAGTGCTCACAGTGCCACATACGCATAGCACAGGACCCCGCTTCGGCGGGGTCTTTTTTTGTGAATGAATCGCCCACTAAATGCCAATCGTTGTTCACGACCATTAGATGAACGCGTTATTGACGCTGAAATGGCCTAGCCGTACCCTTTCTATAAGGGAAGTCCGATGCTCATTAGGAGGCCAATGGCCTTCTTTTGTTTTATTGCATCGGTTATGGGGGCTATGCTTCCCGCAAGAGAGAAGGTCCGTTCCCTCAGGGAACGGGGTTAAGTTAGGAGTGGTGTATATGCCTGAATTCACTACACCGCAGATCATTTCAATAGTGATCTTCATTGTGGTGTTCGCGCTGATCATCTCGGAAAAGGTCCACCGTACGGTCGCCGCGCTTGCGGGCGCCGTTGTGCTCATCCTGACTGGTATCCTCAGTTTCGATACCGGCATGGAGCACATCGACTTCGGCACGCTGGGCGTCTTGGTAGGCATGATGATATTCGTTGCCGTAGTTAAGAATTCGGGCATATTCGAATACATCGCTATTCGAACAGCGAAGATAGCGAAGGGCAACCCGTGGGTAATCATGGTGTTGTTCTGCATTATCACCGCTGTCCTTTCCGCGTTCTTGGACAACGTCACTACGGTATTGCTTATCGGCCCCGTTACCTTCACGGTTTGCAAGATGCTCGAATTGAGCCCCGTGCCGTTCTTCATCACCGAGATCATGGCCTCCAACATCGGCGGTACGGCAACGCTCATCGGCGACCCGCCGAACATCATGATCGGCTCCGCCGCCCACCTGACCTTCATGGACTTCCTGGCATTCAACGGCCCTGCCATTGTCGCGATCATGGTTGTTGCCATTGCCATCTTCTACGTGATGTATGGCCGCAATATGGGCGCTTCCGCCGAACAACAGACGTCCATCATGGAGCTTCACGCACACGAAGCCATCAAGAACAAGTCGCTCTTCAATAAGAGCGTTGTGATGATTGCCCTGGTTGCCGTTGCCTTCGTATGCCATAGTATGGTGGGCGTGGAACCAAGCGTTGTCGCCCTTACCGCAGCTGCCATCATGTTGCTTATCAGCCGCGCAGAGGTAGAGAAAATCCTGCTCGACGTTGAATGGGCAACCATCGGCTTCTTCGCTGGCCTGTTTATCGTTGTTGGCGGCTTGGCCGAAACCGGCGTTATCAATATGCTCGCCAATGGCCTTATCGATATCACTGGCGGCGACATGATGATCACCATCATCGTGCTGGTATGGGCATCGGCTATCATCTCTTCCTTCCTGGACAACATCCCCATGGTTGCTACGCTTATCCCGATTTTGATTGCCATGGAATCCACCGGTGTCGACGTTATGCCTTACTGGTGGGCTATTTCCCTGGGCGCCTGCATCGGCGGCATCGGTACGCTCATCGGCGCTTCTGCAAACGTAGTGCTTTCGGGTATGTCTGGACGCTATGGCTACCCCATCAGCTTCATGGACTACACCAAGGTTGGCTTCCCGCTGATGCTGGTCTTCACCGCTATCAGCTGCGCATGGCTGCTGATTCGTTTCTGCGTGTTCTAAGGTTCTGCCACTTGACGTCCCTGCAAACGCTTTGAGTTTTCGCACTGCCTAACGCAGCAAGGAACGAAACCAAAACCATGAGTGCAAAGACCCCGCTTCTGCGGGGTCTTTTCATGCAAACAGAACCACTCTTTCAAACGGCTATTGCGGCGCTTTTTAGCACGATGCAGGTATTGCGCTTCCAAGCTGAGCACAAGCAGGTACACTAGCTGCTAACACTTTTATTGAAAGGAACCCATTATGAGCAATGAAGGTAAGCGCGTCCGCGCCCACTACACCGGCACGTTCGACGACGGCACGGTATTCGACTCTTCTGTTGAACGTGGCGAGCCCCTTGAATTCGTGTGCATGGCCGGCCAGATGATTCCAGGCTTTGATGCTGCTGTGAAGGAAATGGAAGTTGGCGAAACCAAGAACGTTCACCTGCCTGCATCCGAAGCATACGGCGAACATGACGAACAGTTGGTTCAGACCATCCCCACCGCCCAGATCCCTGGCGCCGAAGACCTTCCCGTTGGCCAGCGCATCTACCTTCAGGGCCCTGGCGGACAGCCCATCCCCGCCCTGGTTGTTGAAGTTACCGACGAAACCGTAACCTTCGATCTGAACCACGAAATGGCAGGTAAGGACCTGAACTTCGAGATCACCCTTGTTGAGGTCGTCGAATAAAACCGGCAATATGTCGCATCACATGAAGCGGGAGCACCTTAGGCTCCCGCTTTGTTATTGGTAGAAGGTTCGCGCAAGCGAACCTTCCTGTTTATAAACGCAATGATCGACCGCAAAAGCAGGCAGATGCGTTGTCGGCCCAACGAGCGTAATGGACTGCGACAAACGCGACTTGGGCAACGCCGACAAAGGCGACACCAAGCCTAGCTCAGGCAACGCCAACAAATAGAAAAGCCCGAGATGCGCGCCAACATTACCGCACATATCTCGGGCTAAAAACGTTCGAAAGATAAACTATTTCTTCTTGCCATACATAGTCATCTGGGAAACATTGAACAATTCGCCATCGGACTCGCGGTATTGCTCAACCTTCCATTGGGAAATGCGACCGCCAGCGCGAATGGGCGTTGCCACCGTTTTCACCGTATCGCCCGCCTTCACGGGAAGGAGATGGGTACTGGAGACCTCGACGCCCAGAAAGAACATCTTGTCGTTGTCGTAATGATCGGTGCAGCACTGGCTTGCAGCGTTTTCAGCCAAAGCGGCGCTGATACCACCATGCAGCACGCCATGGGGCTGAAGCATGTTTTCGGTAACCAGCATACGCGTGACATACTTGTCGGGAGTACTCTCGACAAGCTCAATACCCAGAAGATCAGAAAGTGCCATAGGGCTCCCCTTCTCGAAGCAAAATACTGTTACGTATTATCGCATGTTGTCCGCAGCGAAAAACGATTCCCTTGATTAACCTACCCATTACGGTAATTTTGAGGAAATGGACTTAGCTTCTTCGTGCGCCTGGGCCAAACCCTCCGCCTTCGCCTTTTCGAATTGGGCTCTTACGTCTTTAAGCTCTTCTTTGGCGGCAGCAAGCTCCAATTCTTTTTCCCTTACCGCTTTCTGGAGTAAACGCTGATCGCGCTGGATGGGCAGCTCGTCGTCTTCGGGTT
Organism: uncultured Eggerthella sp.; assembly: GCA_965147435.1. GTDB lineage: Bacteria > Actinomycetota > Coriobacteriia > Coriobacteriales > Eggerthellaceae > Anaerotardibacter. The sequence continues at coordinate 167,214 of CBCTKC010000003.1, forward strand.
TCGGGTGATTGTCGAAGTAACCCGTTTGGCCACGCACGTTCCAAGCGCAGGCCGCGTAGGCAAGCACCACAACGAGAGAAAAGACCATGGCGGGGTCTACCTGCCCCATCGACCATGCACTGACCACCTGCCATACCGACAGCAGCGCCGTAAGAAATGCTGACCAGAAGAACAGCGTAATTCGTCGCGGATCGTGGGCACCCCATAGTCCAGACAAGGCAATGATCAAGTTAAACACGCCACTAAGAACCGTAGAACCACCAAACGTGATGTTGGGAACGAGTTCGGTCGGATCAAACAGGCCAATAGAGCGAATAGTAAGAAAGCCGGCGCCTACCGCAATTTCCAGCAATGCCCAAACAAGATAGATCAAGCACAGAATACGCGTACGGGCTTGCCATACGGTATAGGGAGTTCCATCTGCGGAGATGCGCACTTTCTTTTGGCGTTTCTTCTTTTCAGCAAGCTCTTCTTGAACCACAAACTCCCCTTCCACTGTTCTTGCCCATGATAGCGCATAGAAACCACCGCCCCGCTTGCGCGGCCTTTGAAGTTCCGCAGATGTAAGAAAGCGAGCCCGAAATAAATCGGACTCGCTTTCTTGCCAACTGCTTCAAATTGGCTTTGCCGGACTAGATGGCAGAAGCCTTTGCCAAGAACAGGAGCTATCCTCGAACTTCGGCACCCGTAGCGCCGCACACCTTCTTGATAAGGCGTGCATGCTGCTTGTCCACCTCTTCAGTGGTAAGGGTACGATCGGCGGCACGATATTCAAGCGCATACGCCATCGACTTCTTGCCAGCGCCCACGCGTTTTTCATCACGATACACATCGAAGAGCTGGGCAGAGGAAAGAAGCTTACCGCCCGCAGAGCTGATGCAACGGGAAAGCTTCTCATGCGTAACCTCTTCGTCCACCACAAAGGCAACGTCCATGGTTACTGCAGGGAACACCGGCACATCAACGTAATCGCGAGCAGGACGGGCAGCCTTGATCAGAGCATCGAGATCAAGCTCGAATGCAACGATAGGAGCCTGAGCCTCAAAGGCTTCTGCCGCCATGGGATGGATTTCTCCAACCCAGCCAAGCACGGTACCGCCAGAAAGGACCTGCGCAGCACGCCCAGGCTGCAGGTGAGGAGCTTCTTCTGCGGAAAGAGCCTTGAAACGAGGCTTCGGAATGGCCAATTCGCGAATAAGGTTTTCGATAACGCCCTTACCGTCGAAGAAATCGAAAGCAACGGTTTTGCGATTCCAGGCATCGTCACCCATTCCACCAGCCATAACGGCAGCAAGACGCTGGCGCTCCTTGGGCTTCTTATGACCCTCAGCGCCGAAGAACACCACGCCGGTTTCGTAGAGCTGAACGTTGTGCACGCCGCGGGACTGATTGTAAGCAACGCTGCGCATAAGGCCAGGGATAATGGACTGACGCATAACCGACTGCTCGGCATTGAGCGGATTCAGCAACTCAACGGGAACGCCCATGCCCTCGGTAGACATACGCAGTTGCTCGAGCTCGTGCGGGTCAGCGAAAGAATACGTCATGGTTTCGTTCAAGCCCGATGCGCGCATGGTGTCGTTAATCACGTCAAGCGTACGCTGAGCCTCGGTGCGAACGCCGAAGCGACCGCGGCCACCAGGCAGGGTGGGTTCAATGCGGTCCATGCCGTACAGGCGCAAAACTTCTTCGTACAGATCGATCTCGCGCGGAAGGTCAGGACGGAAGGTGGGAGCCGTAACCTCAAGGACGTTCTCGGCTTCGCCGTCTTCAACCTTGCAGCCCAAACGACCCAGAATGTCCACGATGAACTCACGGGGAATCTGGGCACCCATCATGCCATTGAAACGGTCGATGCGGAACTGCAGGTGAGACTCTTCCGACTTTACCGGCCATACGTCGATGATGCCATCTTCGTTTCCTTCGGCATAGCTTACGGTACCGCCCGAAACGGCAGCGATAAGCGCGGCGGCAGCGGCAGAGCGCTCTTCGATGCCATGATCGTCTACGCCACGCTCGTAACGCATAGAGCTTTCGGAGATAAGACCCAGGTTGCGACTGGTGCGGCTGGTACGGCCAGCTTCAAACGTAGCCGTTTCCAGCAAAACGTCGGTGGTTTCTTCTGTAACCTCGGTTGCCAGGCCACCCATAACGCCAGCCAAGGCAACTGCACCCTGATCGGGCGTCGAAATAACTGTCATGTCGGACGTAAGCACGCGCTCTTCGCCATCGAGCGTAGTGAGCTTTTCTCCCTCTTCAGCAGCGCGAACAACGATGTTTGCCTTGTCTTCGGCGTTCTTAAGCTTGTCCAAATCGAACGCATGGAGCGGCTGTCCGAACAGAAACAGGATGTAGTTGGTTACGTCAACGATATTGTTGATGGAACGCTGACCGATGGCAGCCAAACGCTCTACCATCCAATCGGGGCTGGGGCCCACCTTGCAACCACGGATAACGCGAGCGGTATAACGAGGGCAACGAGTCTCGTCAGCGATGGAAATGCTTACCTCGGAATCGAGAGCAGCCGCTTCCTTGCTAAGCTCGAGCTTGCCAGCCATCTCGGCCAAGGGGCTTGTATAGGGCTTCTGGTACATAGCTCCCACTTCGCGCGCCATGCCTACCATGGAAAGGCAGTCGGGGCGGTTCGGGGTGATTTCCAAATCGAGTACCGTATCGGACATCTTCAAGTAATCGGCAATGGGCTGGCCGGTTGGGGCATCGTCGGGAAGCACCCAAATGCCATCATGTTCGTTGCCCATGCCCAGCTCGCGCTGAGAGCAGCACATGCCACAGCTTGCAACGCCGCGCAGCTTCGACTTCTTGATCTTGAAGTCGCCGGGGAGCACCGCGCCGATGGTGGCAACGGGAACCTTGATCCCAGCAGCGATGTTGGGAGCGCCACATACGATCTGTACGGGCTCTTCTGCGCCAACGTCTACCGTGGTTACGTGCATATGGTCGCTATCGGGGTGATCGACGCAGGTGAGCACATGACCCACAACAACGCCGTCAAACACATCGCCCGTGCGCTCCACGCCTTCAACGCCCGTACCGGTAAGGTCTAAACGGTCGCAGAATTCCTTGATGTCCTGCGGGACCTCAACATAATCAGAAAGCCATTTCAAAGATACTTTCATGTTTATCTCTTTCTATCTACGAGCCGAATTTAATCGGCAAGGAAATTAATAGAATCCGACACTTCCACAGTGGAAGAGGTTCGGATTTTGCCAAAGTCAGCGAGGGTGAATATGGCATTAGAACTGACGCAAGAAGCGCATGTCACCTTCCAGCAGCATTCGAAGGTCGGGTACGTTGTACTTCAGGCAAGCCACACGTTCCACGCCCACGCCGAAGGCAAAGCCGGAATACACCTCAGGGTCGATGCCAGACATGCGCAGAACGTTCGGGTCAACCATGCCGCAGCCCAGAATCTCCAGCCAGCCAGTGCCTTTGCACATGCGGCAACGTTCGCCGTCGTGCAGGTGGCCGGTGCCGCCGCATACGCCGCAGCTTACGTCGGCTTCAGCGGAAGGCTCCGTGAACGGGAAGAAATGTGCGCGGAAGCGAGTTTTACGATCGGGGCCGAACATCTGCTTGCAGAAGTATTCGAGCGTGCCTTTCAGGTCGCCGAACGTGATGTCCTTGTCTACCACCAGACCTTCGCACTGCGTGAACTGGGGAAGATGCGAAGGATCGGCAACGTCGCGACGGTATACCTTGCCAGGAGCAATGATGTAAATAGGAAGATCCTGGTCTTCCATAACGTGAACCTGAACGCCGGAAGTTTGAGTGCGTAGCAGCACGTCGGACTCGCCGCGAACGTTCGACTGCTCGCCCGAAAGATCGCGCACGTAGAACGTATCCTGCATGGAGCGACTGGGATGATCGGCGGGGGCATTCAGCGCCGTGAAGTTGTACCAGTCGGTTTCAACTTCAGGGCCGGTTGCAACGGTGTAGCCAAGACCCAGGAAGATCTCGGAGATTTCATCGGAAATGGCGTTGATCAGATGACGCGTGCCCATCTGCTGGGAGCGGCCAGGCAACGTGATGTCGATGGCATCGGCCTCCATGCGTGCCTCGAGTTCTGCATGGGCAAGTTCGCGCTTCTTGGCTTCCAGTGCTGCCTCGATTTCATTGCGGGCAGCGTTTACTGTCTTGCCCACTTCGGCACGATGCTCTTTGGCAACCTGGCCCATAGCGCGCAGGTAGCCGGTAAGCGTACCGGATTTGCCCACAACCTCTACGCGGATCTTCTCCAGCGCATCGGTGTTAGGCACTTTGCCGATAGCAGAAAGCGTATCGGCATGCAGGGACCTGATATCGTCGATAACTGACATTCCTTGCAACCTTTCTTCAACTTCCGCAGGAACGCTGCCCAAGGAAAGCATTCCCAGCACATAAAAAAGAGCCCTTCTCGTCTTGGTAAATCCAAGGACGAGAAGGGCTCTCGCGGTACCACCCTGGTTGATGCTGTCCGGCAAAACCCGCACAAGCACCCACTTATGCCGCTCTGTAACGGGAGCTCCCGTCGGGGCTAATAACATCCATGGCAGAGCCACCCTGCTTTTACTCCGATGCTGATAAAGGGAATCGCACTGCACGCTTGCTGGAGCCTTTCAGCCTAGGGCCCCTCTCTGTGAGCTTGCGGTATAGCACTGCGCTGTCTTCGTCATCGCATATGCTGGGAAGTATAACATTTCATAGCGCGCACCCTCACGAAAGCCATAAAACTTGCGCTTGAACGCGACGGGGAAACCATGCCCTCGGCCAGCTGCGCAGAAATTCACAAGCTTGCCACTGCAGGCTACGAGCTTTGCTGCTGGCTGGCCAATTCGCGAAGACGAGCGCTGGATCGATCCAGTTTTTCGGCCGCCACCACAATGCGCCTTCCCTCTTCTTCCGGATCAGCGCGCTCCTTCTTACTCGGTCGCCGCATCAAAACGCGTCGCAGCTCGGCAGCATCGGCCTTCACCTGCTTCTTCTCCGACTTTTCGAGCCGCTTTCCCATCGCAGAGAGCGCTGAGTCCACTTCGGAAAGGAGCTTTTCGGCGCGTTGGCGCACCTCCATGGTGGCGCGACGGAACTCGTCTTCCTCGGCATATTCCTCGGCGTCGTTGATGGCTTGCTGCACCTCGTCGTCGGACATGCGGTCGGAGTCGTCGATGGTGATCGACTGCTCTTTTCCCGTGTCCAGGTCCTTAGCGGAAACAGTGAGGATACCGTTTGCGTCGATATCGAAGGTCACTTCAATTTGCGGAACCCCCGCAGGCGCACGCTTGATGCCCTTCAAACGGAAGGTGCCAATGGCCTTGTTGTCCTTGGCCATAGGGCGTTCACCCTGCAAAACCTTGATCTCAACGCTGGTCTGGAAAGATGCCGCCGTGCTAAACGTCTTGGAATAGTGCACAGGAAGCGTGGAATTGCGTTCTACCAGGCGCGTTGCCACGCCGCCTACCGTTTCGATGGAGAGCGAAAGAGGCGTTACATCGAGCAGGAGCAAGCTGCTTGAGCGAACGATGCCCGTAGTAGCGCCAGAAAGGGTATCACCCTGAATGGCAGCTCCCGTTGCCACGCATTCATCGGGGTTAACCGACGCAGAGGGCTCTTTGCCCGTGATGCGGCGTACGTGTTCCTGAACAGCAGGGATACGCGTCGAACCGCCCACCAGCAAAACACACCCAAGCTCGGATGGGGCAATGCCCGCATCGTCGAGGGCCATTCGAACAGGAGCCGTGGTACGTTCCACTAAATCGCGCGTCATCTGCTCAAATTCGGCGCGGGTGACAGTCATATCCAAATGAACGGGTCCCTGTGAATTCTGGGAAATGAACGGCAAGTTAATCTGAGCGGAAAACCCTGCAGAAAGTTCCTTTTTAGCCTGCTCGGCTGCCTCCATCACACGCTGCATAGCCATAGCATTGCGGCGCAGGTCTTCGCCCTGTTCGCGCTTGAACGCCTGAACAACGTGGTCTACCAAACGCTCGTCAAAATCGTCGCCACCCAAATGGTTGTCACCCGATGTTGCCAAAACTTCAATAACATCATCGCCAATCTCGATGATGGAAACGTCGAATGTGCCGCCACCCAGGTCATACACCATAACCTTCTGGGGCGTGCCGTTGTCCAAACCGTACGCCAACGCAGCACTCGTGGGTTCATTGATAATACGCAGTACATTCAAGCCGGCAATACGACCTGCATCTTTGGTTGCCTGACGCTGCGAATCGTCGAAATAAGCAGGTACCGTGATAACGGCATCGGTAACATCCCTACCCAGATACTGCTCGGCATCTCGGCGCATTTTACGCAGGATCATGGCAGAGATTTCCTGGGGAGTAAACGACTTCCCGTCCACACGCGCTTTCCACTTACTGCCCATATGACGCTTAACCGAAGAAATTGTTCTGTCGGGATTTACCGCTGCTTGCCGCTGAGCGATGCTGCCCACCAGGCGTTCGCCTTCTTTCGAAAAGGCCACTACGCTAGGCGTGGTTCGCTCCCCTTCCGCATTGGGGATAATGGTTACGCGGCCGCCCTCCATAGTTGCCATACAGCTATTGGTGGTACCGAGATCGATTCCTATTGTCGCACCCATATGGGTCCTCCTTATTTGTTTACCTCTTCCGTTAAACGCCGAGAGAACAAGTGCATCGGCCAGCCCAAAGGATTAAACTTTTCCGAGCCGCGCTGGGTACTCGGCCCAAGCCCTATTGCGCAAACCGCGCCATGCAGCCGCCTTCTTCATTCCCTATCTGCACAACAACGAAAAAAGCGAAGCCCGTCAGGAGCATCGGCTCCCGCAGCTTCGCTTCTTGTTTGCTAGAAGTACACTCCACGACCCATTGCCGCACAGGCATACTGCGCCAAGCACAGCCCGCAGCAGATTAGGCCCGGATCCATAGCGCTTATGGTAAATCCACGCTTGGTTCCCTCTTGCTGATACGCTTGCCCAGCCATCTGGAACTGCTGATAGGCGCGGCGATAGTCGGCATTGTTCGGGTCGAGCTTCACCGCTTTGCGAATGTGCTCAAGCGCGACCAACGTATTGCCCGCGCCTTTGTTCGCAAGCGCGCTTAGGTAGTACCAGCGGGCATTGCGCTCGGCGCTCACGACGCTGCTCAGCAGCGAAAGGGCCTGATCGTATCGGCCGGCATTGATGGCCTCAATGACACTACGCACCGTAGCGCTGTCGGTCGCCGAAGCCTCAGGGTGAATAGGGGCAGAAGCACCGAAGCCTCCAAAGCCGAACAGATCCTCGAAATCGACCGTGGTCCAGCCATAGGGTCCTTGAGACTGATAACCGCCCTGACCCTGTTGGCCAGCACCCGTGTACGATCCACGCGTGTAAGGGTTACCCGCAAAAGGATTCCCCTGACCCTGATAGCCCGCACCCGCGCCGCTCGCCGCAGCGCGCGCATCACTGGCTGCATACTTTTCAGGATTGATTATGCGGTCGTAGGCCTCGTTGACCTCATTCATGCGCTCGGCGGCCTTGGGGTCGTTCGGGTTCAAGTCAGGATGATTCTCTCGCGCCTTCTTGCGATAGGCCTTCTTGACTTCATCCGCCGACGCACTAGGACTTACGCCCAGAACCTCGTATGGGTTCTTAACCATGTTCTACCTTGCTCTCTTCTGCGTTGTAGCGTTGCCATATTCCGGAATACAACACGCTGCGCAGCACATGCACATCACGTTCCAGCGGTAAACGCTCAAACGCATCGGCTGTAGCTGCAGCAAGAAGCTCCAAGTCTTCACGAAACTCTTCGATCGAACGACCAGAAGAAGAAAAAGGATTGTAGCTTCCCGTCTCTTGATCTTGCCGCAGATCCATTACGGCATCCATGACATAGACGAATTTTCCCAATCTCGCACCAAAACGCCGCAAATCCGTTGCCCAAAAGTCATCCTTGTAGGCAAACAGGTTTCCCAAGAGGATTCCAAAACGATTCGCTGCTGCATCGGGATTCACCACCCTACCCGCGGAGCAACTCTCATCGACCTGGGAGCCATCGCTTTTGCCCAGCGCCACCTCTTCTATGGAATGGATATCCGCCATGGCGTCTTCTATGGCTTGGCATGCTTGGGGTATGCGGCGCTTCGCCTTGCGGTACGGTACCTCCAGCGCCACCGCAGCTGCCCTTGCCTTGGCAGAATGCTCATCGAGCCAATCGTCCAAACACTTGTGGTACGCCATGGCAACGCTGAGATCCGCTGCATAATCAGTAAATTCCGACTGAGCCACCTGCCGCGGCTGAAGCGGATGCACGGGGCAACGCTTTTGTGAAGCATGCTCTTCCGGCTCGTATAACGAACCCAAAACCATGGCAAGAAACGTCATGTCGTAGGAAACAGTCAAGCGGCACCGCTGCCCATAACGAGCGCGGATAGACCGACACACACCGCAGTACACCGCATGATAGCGAAGCTTCTCTTCTTCGCCCAAGCTTTCCAGGTTGGGAAGTATATAGCCAAACACCCAGATCACTCGGCCTTTCTAGGGTTTTTAACCAAGGCCGCAACCAACAGGGCCACTGCGGTAAGGCCGAGCAAGAAGGGCGATGTCTCTGTACCTGTTGCTTTCAGCGTATTGGCCATGCTAGAAAGACCGATAGAAACAGGTGGTTTCCCCTGTATGGCAGGCAGGGCCTGCAGGATTTACTACGGCAAGCAAGGTGTCGGCATCACAATCGTAACGAAGTTCAACCAGCTTCTGTGTATTGCCCGATTCTTCGCCCTTATGCCAGAATTTCTGACGGCTACGCGACCAGAACCAGGTTGTACCCTGGCTGATGGTGCGGCGCACCGCTTCTTCATTCATCCATGCCATCATCAGCACTTCACGTGTTTGCTCATCCTGGACGATGCACGGGATAAGCCCATCGGCGTTATAGGTAAGATCTTCGACCTGCAGCGCGGCGGTTTCACGTTCATTCATGGTGGCCCTTTCATCGTGCGCAGCTCTGCGCATGCTTGCTTTTACCACCTGCAAGAGTGGCACAACCGCACCACCAAAGCGCAAAAGTGCAAACGAGTTCCATAGTACGCAAACCCGATATCCCCGCCAATTCGAAATCCAGCAGCAAAACCCCTTGCCGCAATCATTCGGCGACAAATCGGTAGAACACTCCGCGCACGCCCCAATCGCTAATGCTGCTAGCGCCAAATGCACGCCATGTTGCGGGGCTTAAGTCAAGCGCACGGCCCAAAGGCGCCAAAGCCCCCGTATCGGTAACCTTCGCTTCCACCGTTTTGCCCGCATAGAAAATTTCAATGCTACGCCCCAGAAGATCTTTGTTTTCCTGCGGCACTGCAACGGTTAGAGAATAGTTGTTCAAAGGTATGCCGGAGGCGGTTTCGTCCCATCCGTCGTTGGTTTCAAGACTGTAGGCGGAAGCCAAGCCCTCAGACCACCCATCGCCTTCGGGGCGCAATTGCTGCAGCTCCTGAAACTGTGCAGGATCTTGATCTTCCACACAAAGCGGAAGATCTTCAGCTGGCCCAACGGCAGGCAGAATCGTCACAACGGTCAGCACCACCAACGCCACGACAGCACCGAAGAAAATCAGGAAACGAGTTTGCTGAGAACGGATGGCGGCAGCGCTTTTCCTTCGCGTAGGCATTGTTAGAGCCTTACAGGAATCCCTTGGGAGCGCATATATTCCTTCACCTCGCGGATAGTGAGCTCACCGAAATGGAAGACGCTTGCCGCCAACACGGCATCGGCTTCGCCTTCGATGATGCCCTCAGCAAAGTGCTCAAGTTTGCCCACGCCGCCGGAAGCAATAACGGGGATGTTCACTGCACGGGAAACTGCTCGCGTGAGCGCCAGGTCAAAGCCGTCCTTGCTACCATCGCGATCCATGCTAGTAAGGAGGATCTCGCCTGCGCCGCGACGTGCCGCCTCGGCAGCCCACTCGACAGCATCAAGGCCCGTGTTCTTGCGACCGCCATGCACATACACTTCCCACTTGTTGGGATTGCCGGGAACCTGCTTGGCATCAATAGCGCACAGAATAGCCTGCGTGCCGAATGCCGCAGCCGCTTTAGTAATTAGTGTGGGATCGGCGATGGCGGCGGAATTCACGGAAACCTTGTCGGCGCCAGCGGCAATCATGGTGCGAATGTCTTCCACGCTGCGGAACCCGCCGCCCACGCAGTAAGGCAAATGCAGTTCTTCGCTTGCGCGACTCGCCATGTCCACCGTGGTTGCACGACCCTCGTGCGTTGCCGTGATGTCCAGGAAGATAACCTCATCGGCACGCTGCTCGTCATAGCGCTGAGCCAGCTCGATAGGGTCGCCCGCATCGCGCAGGTTAACGAAGTTAACGCCCTTAACCACACGGCCGTCTTTAACATCCATACACGGTATTACGCGCTTCGTAAGCATTGGTTTCCTTTCTGAAGTGACAGACCGAAACGAGTCAACGTAGGTGTTCGCGTTGCCCGATGGGTAGGCGAGAGCACTCGGCGCTTCAAATTTAATTAATTAAGAAAATTGAACGACGGAACGCAGCACATAGCGAGCAAGGTGAGCGGTAGCGGAGTGGGTGACTCGAATACCCATCGGGCAACGCGAACACCGAACAGATGGGCCTTAGCCGCAGAGCTTCGCGGCCTCTTCGACGTTCAGCGAGCCTTCATACACCGCGCGACCTGCGATTACCCCTTCGATAGAATCGGCAACGGAAGCCAGATTCCTCACGTCTTCGATGTTTGCTACACCGCCCGACGCAATAACAGGATTGCCGAACACGCGCGCAACTTCGACATAGCGAGCTGCATCAATGCCCGTCTGCATGCCGTCACGGGAAATATCGGTATACACCAGGTGTTTGAAACCAAGCTTGCCCATTTCGGCAATAAGCTCTTCGGCGGGAACGCCTGCGCCTTCGCGCCAACCAGCCACGGCAACTTCGCCGTTCTTCGCATCGATACCCGCAGTAAGCATATCGGGGTACTTGGCCAGAGCAGCTTTAGCAAATTCAGGGTCGGTTACCAACGTGGTGCCCAGCACCACACGCGAAACACCAGCCTCGGCCAAACGATCGATGGTTTCCAAGCTACGTATGCCACCGCCCACTTCGATCTTCAAGCCAGTTTCTTTGATAATGCGCTCGATGATGTCGATGTTTTCAGGCACACCGCTTCGGGCTCCATCGAGATCGACGACGTGGATCCAACGCGCGCCCTGCTCCTTAAAGAGGGCAGCCTGAGCTGCAGGGTCGTCGTTGTATACGGTTACTGCGTTATAGTCGCCCTTTGCCAGACGAACCGCCTTACCGCCCAAAATATCAATAGCAGGAAGAATATCCATGATGTTCCTTTCGCTGAGGCCCAGTTTGTTCGGTTCAACTGGGCAAACCTAGGCAAGCCTTTGCCGATGCCCCCTATTTGCAGGCTTCGACAACTTTCAGAAAGTTTGCCAACACCTTAGCGCCGGCATCCGACGACTTTTCCGGATGGAATTGAACGCCGAACACCTTCCCTTTCTGCACTGCGCACGGAAACGTTACCGAATGCGTGGTGGTGGCAACGGTGCATTCGTTTTCGGGAGCAATGTAGCTATGCGTGAAATAGAAGTACTCGCCCGAGACAATGCCCTCGAACAGGGGGCACTCGGCAGTGAATTCAACGGAGTTCCAACCCACATGAGGCACTTTGTACAGCACGCCCTGAGCGTCCTTGGAAGGCATGCGAGCCACCGTGCCGGAAACCACACCCAAACCAACGGGCAAATGAGGGTCTCCCATAACCCCATCGACACCCGGGCCAGCCGCACCTTCCACGCCCGCCTCGAACAGCAAGTGCTCACCTAAGCAAATTCCCAGAAAGGGTTTCCCGGCAGCGATAGCATCGCGTACCGCTCCCATCTGCCCCGATTCCACCATATGCTGTGATGCGTCGGCAAACGAGCCTACACCGGGCAGCACAACAGCATCGGCGGCTCGGATAACCTCAGGGTTGTCGGTGATATGGGCATCACCGCCTACCGCCCGAAGCCCGCGTTCGACGCTCTTCAAATTTCCCTTGCAATAGTCAACAACGGCAATCATCGGTTGCTTTCAGCCTTTCTGGTAGAAGAATCGGAAAACGGGGGACTGCGCCCCTGGTTTCCTACAAAGAGCCCTTGGTGGAGGGAAGCTCGCCTGCAATACGCGGGTTGATCTCAAGCGCTTGACACATAGCGCGACCAACCGCCTTGAAGCACGCTTCCACGATGTGGTGGGCGTTTTCGCCAACTACCATGCGCACATGCAGCGTAACCTGCGCATTCGTCGCAAACGCAATGAAGAATTCCTTGGCAAGCGAAGTATCGAACGCGCCAAGCAGGCACAACGGCACGTCAACGCCCCAATGCAACTGGCCCCTGCCCGAAATATCAACAGCGGCAAGCACCAAGGTCTCGTCCATGGGAAGGTACTGGGAGGCAAAGCGCGTGATACCGCGCTTTTCACCCATAGCCTGGGCAAACGCCTTACCAAGAACAATTCCCACATCTTCTACCGTATGATGGGCGTCTACTTCGATATCGCCTTCGGCCTTAACATTCAAATCGAACAAGCCATGACGGCCGAATGCATCAAGCATGTGGTCAAAAAAGGCAACGCCCGTGTCGATGCTGGTCTTGCCCGTTCCATCGATATCAAGCGAAAGCGAGATATCGGTTTCCTTGGTGGTGCGTGAAAGCTCCGCAACACGTTCTTCTTGAGCCACCGCTAGCTCCTTTCGTTCAGAATCTCCGCCAACGCATCCAAGAACACCTGGTTTTCCTCAGGGGAACCGACGGAAACACGCAGGCAGTTTTCCAGATACTGAGAGTGCGAGAAATCGCGGATCAGCACACCGCGATCGTAGAGCCCCTGCCAAACCTGCCCGGCGTCAGCCACACGGAACAAAACGTAGTTCGAATCCGAGTCGAACGCAGTAACTCCAGGCATTTTCCCCAGCTCTTCAAGCAACACGCCGCGCTGTTCGATTATCTGATTGATACCAGGCACAAACAGCGAACGGTTTCGGTACACCGCCGTGGCAATAGCCTGCGAAACGGAATCAACCGAATAGGGCTGGCGCACCTTCAGGAACTCACGGATAACGCTGGTATTGGCCAACAGGTAGCCCATGCGCACACCGGCAAGGCTAAATGCCTTCGAAAAGGTGCGTAAGATCACCAAGTTCTCATACTGATCAAGATACGGGCGCATTGAAAAACGACTGAACTCGAAATACGCCTCGTCAACCATGATAAGAGCATCGGAGGAATCGAGCAGCTTCTTCAAAAACGTCTCGTTGGCCATCTTGCCAGTGGGGTTATTGGGGCTGGTGATGACGGCAAAGTCGATGTCGCCTTCAGCCATACGGGCAAGCACGGCCTCTTCGTCGATATCGAAGTTTTCCTTGCGCGGAATGTTCACCACCTTGGTACCCGTAAGGCGCGCATTGGCTTCGTACACCGAAAAGGTGGGCGGTACGTTCAAGAAGGTGCGCCCGGGGCCGCCCCAGGTAAGCGCCAAATTGAAGAGCAATTCGTCGCCGCCGTTTCCCAGCAGCACATTCTCGCGCGAAAGCCCGTTTGCCTCGGCAATCAGATCACGCAGCTCGTTTCCCAACGGATCGGGATAGCGATTGAAGGGAAAGCCCTTCAGCGCCTTTCTGATTTCCAGCTGAACTTCCTCTGGGACGTTGCTGGGATTTTCGTTGGCGGAAAGGTACTGCTTGGCGGGCAGGTACTTTGGGTCGTAGGGAACAATACCCGCAAGGTTCGGATGGGAGTTGCGTACGCAGTGCATGGGCTACTTCGCCTCCGCAGCGCCGTCAACCTCACCGGCGGCCTGGGCATCCTCAAATGCCTGTTCAACCAGCTTACGGCGCAGGCGAACACTCTGGGCGTGAGCCCAAAGCCCCTCGTGATCAGCCAAAGTGATAACAGCCTCAGAATCGCGCATCAGGGCAGCGGGAGAATATTGCAGCACGCTGCTCTTCTTCACGAACTCATCGACGGAAAGCGGGCTGGAGAAACGAGCCGTACCGCCGGTAGGAAGTGTGTGGTTGGGGCCGGCAACGTAGTCGCCCACCGCCTCAGGCGTCCATTCACCCAGGAAAATAGCGCCTGCATGGTGAATAGCACCCAACAGCTCCATGGCATTGGACAGGTGCAGCTCAAGATGCTCGGGAGCAATAATGTTCACGGTGCTGAGGGCGGTTTCAGTGTCGGGGCATACGATAATCAGGCCCTTATTGGTAAGGGAAGCCGTGGTGATATCCGCACGCGTAGAACCCTCCATGTGCTTTTCGATAGCAGCCTCAACCGCATCGGCGTATTCGGAACTGAAGGTTACCAGGTAACAGCTTGCCAGCGGATCATGCTCGGCCTGCGCCATAAGATCGATGGCAACCAGCTCGGGCAGAGCGGTTTCATCGGCAACCACGCATACCTCAGAAGGGCCCGCGATCATGTCGATTCCCACATCACCGGAAACGAGCTTCTTTGCAGCGGCAACGAAAGCATTGCCGGGGCCGGTGATCTTGTCTACCGGCTTGATACTCTTGGTTCCGTATGCCAGTGCGCCGATAGCCTGAGCGCCGCCCACGGCATAAATCTCGGTTACGCCCGCAACGCGGCAAGCTTCCAAAATGGCGGAATCAAGCGATCCGTCCTTCGTGGGCGGTGTTACGCATACAATGCGCTTCACGCCCGCAACAGAAGCGGGGATGGCATTCATCAGAACCGAGGAAGGGTACAGGGCTCTGCCGCCGGGAACGTAGATGCCCACGGAATCGAGCGGCTCCACCTTTGCACCGACCAAAGCGCCATCTTCGCGCATGGTGAACCAACCCTGCTGCTTCTGACGCTCATGGAAATCGCGGATCTGGGAAGCAGCTTTCTGAATGGCGGCGGCTACTTTCGGATCGACCTTGGCGATAGCTTCATCGATGGCTTCCTGCGAAACACGGAACTCTTCCATTTCCACGCCATCGAATTTGGCGGTGTACTCACGCAGGGCCTCGTCGCCGCGCTTGCGCACATCCTCGACGATATTCGTTGCAGCAACCAGGGCATCGGCATTGAAAGCGCCAACGCGGTTGAGCATCTTCTCTTCGAAAACCTGACCGGGAGCAAGTTCGATTCTTCTCATGGTTTAGTTCTCCTTCGTCTGGGAATAGAGCACGTCGGCAAGCTGGCCAACACGCGGATTGGTACGGTACGAGCACGGATTGGCAAAGAAGCGAGCGGTGGAAGCAAGAACGTCGTCAACTACCACCAGGTTGTTCTCGCGCAGCGTAGTGCCCGTTGCGGTGATGTCGATGATGCGTTCTGCCATGCCGGTGATGGGAGCAAGCTCGATGTTTCCGTGGAGCTTCACGATTTCAACGGGCATGCCCATCTTGGCATAGTAGGAACGGGTGATGTTGGGGTACTTCGTGGCAACGCGAATAGACCCCAGCTTGCGATAACGGCTTTCCACCGCCTCGGTAGTGCCCGCCGATTCTGCCACCACGAAACGGCAGCCTCCGAACTTCAGGTCAGCGAGTTCGACAACGTCGGGCGATGCTTCGATAAGGGAGTCCTCGCCGCAGATGCCGCAATCGGCAGCACCCAAGGCCACAAACACCGGTGCATCGGTAGGACGCACGAACAGATACTCCACATCGCCGTTGCGCAGCATCAGCGTACGGCCAGCATCGGCCAACCCCGTCACGTCGAGTCCCGCCGCTTCAAGCGTTGCAATGGCATCATCTTTCAGCGAGCCCTTCGGCACAGCAATGCGTAAGGGACGCGTTGCCCTGGAAGATTCCAGCGCCGCCATTACCTGTTCCAGGTAGAATGCAAAGCCTGCAGCGGGAACCTCTTCAGCTCCGTACTGGGCAAGCAAGTTGTCGTAGCGGCCACCGCCACCCAAAGGCGAGCCCAGGCCGGGAGCATATGCTTCGAACACCAGACCCGTGTAATAGTCAAACGAGCTCATTACCGAAAAATCGATAAGGACCTTGCCCTCCAAGCCCGATTCGATCAGCGCGTTGTACACGCCTTCCAGCTCGCTGATGCCGCGAGCGCAGCCCAACGGCTCGAGCATTGCACGTACCTGCGCAAGCTCCGCCTTTCCGCCGCGCAAGCGGGAAAGAGAGAAGATGGCACGGGCGATGGCGGGGACTACACGGCCGGGATTGGCGATAGCAGGATCGGCAAGCTTGAAGCGGGATTTGTCCTCCGCTTCGCTCGAGCCGCCATTGGCAGCACGCTCAGCGGCGGTAACAAGTTCTTCCAAGTACACAAAATTAGAAGTGTGATAGGCCTGCATAATGGCAGTCTTCCACTGATCCGAAGCACCGCTGGCATCAAGCAAATCACGCAGAACGCCTGCCGAACCCAGGGCGATGGTAAACGTTTCCAGACCGCATTCGGAAAGGGCGGAAGCAAGCAGCGAGACCAATTCGACGTCGGCTTCGCTCCCTGCCGCGCCAATGCATTCAGCGCCACATTGCGTTAGTTCGCGGGCAGCAGCCTCTGCCGTTTTCTCACGGAATACACGCTGGGTATAGCGTAGGCGCAATGGCTGGCCCTGAGCCACTCCGCGCGTTGCGCACATGCGGGCAATCTGCATGGTAACGTCGGGGCGCATAGCTAAAAGGTCTCCATGGGAATCGAAAAATTTGAACGGAGCCTCGGGCACATGGCCGCCAGCTTCCATCACATCGAGCACTTCCAATGTGGGCGTTTCTACGGGGCGATACCCCTTCTGCGCAAAGCAGGCACGGACCCGAGCCGTAAGATCTTCGCGGACAAGCGCCTCATCGCTCATCACATCACGAAAACCAACGGGAGTGATGTAGTTCATATTCCTTCTTCCCTAAACACATGCTATTCCTGAACGCTCGCATAACGTATTGGCCGAAAAGATCCAAGCGCCTTTGCCTG
This sequence comes from uncultured Eggerthella sp., assembly GCA_965147435.1. Taxonomy (GTDB): domain Bacteria; phylum Actinomycetota; class Coriobacteriia; order Coriobacteriales; family Eggerthellaceae; genus Anaerotardibacter. Next base: position 184,129 of record CBCTKC010000003.1, read on the forward strand.
CAAGCAAAGCATATTGTTGTTAACCTATTTATTATGCCTGCTTGCTGCTTCCCCGCGTTTGGCGATTGGCATCTTTACAGGCATTTTACGGAAGCATTTCCCCTGAAATCATCGCGGCAACCAATGCCAGACGCATCAGGCAACGCTACCTGATTGCAGCTGATATCCCGCGGCATCCACCATTCGGGCGAGCACCGCGGCGATCCACCATCCGAGAAAGCATCGCAGCAACGACAGCCAAAACGCCCGGCATATCGGTTGCCAACGATTAGGAGGGGCAACGTTTCCGTTGGTGGTACTTTATCACAGTAGAGCGCTAAAGCAATTAAATCATGCCAGTTTTACATTTCTTAAAGAAGGCTACGCCACAACTTCACTCAAATTAGCTGATCAAGACAACTGAACACGTTCATCAATAGAAGAAAAGGCGTATAATCAAAAGCAATAACAGAGCCTGAGGGGGGCGATTTACATGGGGTTCAAAAACATCCTCGTGCCGTACGACAACTCCGAGCACGCAAACAATGCACTCAAAGAGGCCATTAGCATGGCTAGCGAAAATCCCGAAGCGAAAATCCATGTAGTTGAGGTTGTCGCTCCGCCGCAAGACCTGGTGTACAGCAGCATCAACCAAACCGGTTTTGGCATGGGCGTTTCGGTCGTAACCAAGGGCGATTTCGCCAAGGTAGTCGAAGAGCGCAACGCCGAGCAGGACAAAGAGCTGCAGGATACCATCGCCGATATAGTTGAAGGCTTTCCCGGTACTCTTACCGCAGAAGTGGTCTTCGGCGTCTACACCATCGAAACCATCATCGAAACGGCAAAGCACTATGATTGCGACCTTATCGTCATGGGCTCGCGAGGACTGGGTGCTATCCGAGGCGCAATAGGCTCGGTCAGCTACGGCGTGCTTCGCTCCGCCGAAATTCCCGTACTGGTGGTTAAGTAGGAAATCGCTTATCCTCAAAGCCCATTCATGGGAAGCGGCATCTAGCATATTCCGCGAGAAAGGGCGGCGAGAGCAATCTCGCTGCTCTTTCTCGTTTTAGGCTTCAATGAGGGCCATGGGAAAACAGCCTTCAACGAACAGCCCAAACTAAAACCAGCCAAACGCAAACGGACCCGGAATGAGCTACCATTCCGGGTCCGACACCAAGGGCTCGATGCAATAACGCCGAACCCGACTTAATTGCACGAAAAAGTTCAGCTACGCCAAACCGAGCCAAGTTTGCATGGTAGGCGCCCAACCCGTGAAAAACACGATGAGGATCAGCGCGGGCACACCATACTTCACCCACAAGCGCGTCCACTTCGGGAACGTAACGCCCTCTCCACGATCGGCTTCTGCCATGAATTTATCCCAACCCCAACCGCGCTTGGTGGTGCAGAACAGTACAAACAGCAAACAACCGATTGGCAGGATGTTGTTGGAAAGGATAAAGTCTTCCAACGACTGCACATCGCCGATGCCCGGCACCAGAAAATCCGACCAGATGTTGTAGCCAAATACGCACGGCAGGGAAAGCAGCACCAAGATCGGCGCGTTGATTGCCACTGCACGCTTGCGGGAAATATCCCACTGATCCATGGTGAAGCGAAGAATTGCCTCGAACACGGCAATGACCGAAGAAAGCGCTGCAGCTGCAACAAAGAGGAAGAACAGCGTGCACCACAAATGACCCAAGGGCATCTGCTCGAATACCATAGGCAACGTAAGGAACACCAAACCAGGGCCGGCATCAGGGTTGATGCCGTAAGCGAAGCAAGCTGGGAAGATGATAAGGCCTGCCATAATGGCAACCAAGGCATCAAGCAAAGCGACGTTTACCGCTTCGCCCGTGAGCTTCCTATCGCGTGTTACGTAGCTGCCAAAAATAGACATGGAGCCAACGCCGATCGAGAGCATGAACATGGCTTGGCTCATAGCAGCGTAGACAATTTGAGGGAAGCTGGCATTAGGGTTGTTGAAGAGGTTATCGAAGTTGGGCAGCAGGTAGAACTCCAATCCAGCCTGACCGCCTTCCAGCGTAAGAGAGTGCACGCACAAAAGAGCCATGATAACGAACAGCGCCGCCATCATAACCTTGGTAATGCGCTCGACGCCCTTTTGCACGCCCATGGCACACACGCCAAAACCAATAACGGCAACCAAAAGCATCCAACCCGTGAGCTCCATAGGGTTACCGAGCATCGACCCGAACACCATCGTGACATCTTCCGTGCCGTCAAACGTGCCCATTGCCGCCTTCACAAAGTAAGCAATGGTCCAACCGCATACCACGGTATAGAACATCATGAGCAGATAGCAGCCAACCAAACCAAGCCACTTGAAGCGATGCCACTTCGAGCCCTGCGGCTCCAAAGCCTCGTAGCTACGCGCTAGCGAACGGTAGCTGGCGCGACCCATGGCAAACTCCATCACCAGCAGAGGCACGCCAAGCACCACCAGGAAAAACAGGATAAGAAGAACGAATGCCGCACCACCGTATTCGCCCGTAATGTAGGGGAAGCGCCAGATGTTGCCCAAACCGATAGCGCAACCAGCGCTGATGAGAATGAACCCGAGACGGCTTGAGAACTTCTCACGCCCTTCGTCTACGATTTCTTTATCTGCCACGGCAGTTTCTCCTCTGCTTTGAATCGCAATGTTCGAAGTATACGCTCTTGCACTCCAGCACAAGAGTCCTAAGCCGCCGAATCGTCTCGGCAGGCAAGAGCCGAGTGGCCCGCTACATATTCAGCCAGAAAGTAATTTTGGGCACCCATCCTGCTACGAAAATAACGATGATCAGCAGCGGCACACCGTAACGAGTCCAAACGTACAGAAACTTCGGATACGCCATACCTTCGCCCTCGTTTGCCTCGGCAAGGAAGTTCTTCCAACCCCAACCAGAGCGGCGGGTACAGAACAGGGCGAATACCAAAGCGCCCAACACCAGGAAGTTGTTGGAAACCAAGAAGTCTTCCAGCGACTGGATGTCACCGATGCCGGGAATCTGCATGCCCGACCATACAGAAAAGCCCAAAACGCACGGCAGGGAAAGCAGTGCCAGCAAAGGCCCGTTGATGGCAACTGCCCGTTTGCGCGTGACATCCCACTGGTCCATCGAAAAACGCAGGATGTTCTCGAAGACCGCGATAACGGTCGAAAGCGCCGCAAAGGCCATGCACAGGAAGAATATCGTTCCCCACAGCTGGCCGAGCGGCATTTGCTCAAACACAGCAGGAAGGGTAAGGAACACCAGGTCAGGACCGGCATCGGGCGCAACCCCGTAAGCAAAGCATGCGGGGAAGATGATAAGGCCCGCCATAATGGCAACCAAGGTATCCATGCCTGCAATGCGTACGGCCTCACCCGTGAGCTTGTTGTCGCGTCCAATGTAGCTGCCGAAAATGGACATACCGCCAATGCCAACAGAAAGCATGAAGAACGCCTGGCTCATTGCGGCATACAGGATTTCAGCGAAACTGGCGCTGGGATTGTTGAAGAGGTTATCGAAGTTGGGCAGCAGGTAGAATGCCAGACCTTCCTGACCACCTTCAAGAAGACATGAATGCACGCAAAGGACAGCCATCAAAACAAACAGGGCAGCCATCATTACCTTGGTGATTCGCTCTACACCCTTCTGCACGCCTGCCGCGCAGATCGCGAAACCGACCAGCGTTACCAGCAGCATCCATCCCGCCATTTCAACTGGGTCGCCGATCATGGAAGAAAAAACAGTGGGAATATCATTCGTTCCGTCAAAGGTTCCTATGCCGGTTTTGAACAGGTAGGCAACCATCCAACCGCACACGCTGGTGTAAAACATCATCAGCACGTAGTTGCCTACAAGGGTAAACCACTTGAACCAATGCCACTTGGAGCCGCGCGGCTCCAAGGCATTAAAGCTTCGCGCCGTCGAGCGATGGCTTGCGCGACCTACAGAAAATTCCATCACCAACAGCGGCACGCCCAGCACCACCAGGAAGAATAGGATCATCAAAACGAACGCGGCACCGCCGTATTGTCCCGTGATGTAGGGGAAGCGCCAGATGTTGCCCAAGCCGATAGCGCAGCCTGCGCTGATAAGCAGAAAGCCCAAACGGCTAGAGAATCCTTCGCGCCCTTGCCCGTCTACGGAAGAGGCATTGTTGCTGGTAGTGTTCTGGCTGGCCATGCAAGCCGCCTTTCTGTCGAAAACGAAAGCGGTTATGCCAAAAGACATAACCGTTCAATGATACGCGTTTTGTAACTAGAACAGGGTGTCAACCTATTCCATACGCATCCGTGGGCAAGCTAACGGTGTGCAGTCCTTCGCATTCGAGGATAAACAGCCGGCAGTTTCGGCGGCTCAATTCAAATGGCCATCCACCCCGTACCGCTCCAAGATCCGCTGAACAGACGCCTCACATCAGGGTATGAGTACGCCCGCTCAAATCTAGCGGCACACGCTACCTTTCCTCAAAGCAAACAGCACGTTCCCTCGAGGGCGGCAGCATGTGCGCCTCCCGAAGCGCAAACGCAAAGCGGCAAGCGCTATCATAGGCAACTACCAACAGACCCCTCACTAGGCGTTGATTTCGCGCAAGAACTCTTCGCCGTACCGCTCGAGCTTTTTCTGCCCAACGCCCTGAACATCCAGGAATTGGGCTTCGTCCTTCGGGCGGGCAAGGCACATGGCGCGCAAGGCCGCATCTGAAAACACCACGTAAGGAGGCACGGTAGCTTCAGTTGCTATGCGCTTGCGCAAAGCGCGCAGACGCTCGAACAGCTCGGCATCCATCGGGTCGAGGCCTTCTGCGGCCTTCGCCTTTTTCGGCGCATCGGAGCCAGCAGCGCCGAAGGCAGCACTCGCCCCTTCGGCCCCCTTCAAACGCGTTATGCGCTCAGGCGGACGCTTCATGGCAAGCGAGAATTCGGGCACCGCCGCTTCGCGGGCACGAACACCCAAGCCAACAAGGGGATAGCGCCCCTCCCCTATCTGCAGGTAACCTTCGCTTGCCAGGATTTCAATGATCTCTTTGATTCTTGTTGCCGAATCGTCGGGCAAAGTACCGTAAGTGCGCGAGCTTTCCAAGCCGAACTCGAAAATGCGCTGGCTTTTGGAGCCATGTAGCACATCGGCAACCACGGATTTACCAAAACGACCGCGCAATTCCTGAACGCAACGCATAACAGCGCGAGCCTGCAGGGTTACGTCCAACGCTTGATACTGCCCCTCGCAATTGGAGCAATTGCCACACTCCGTGGCAGATTCATCGCCGAAATAATCTAGGATATGGCCACGCAAGCAACGCGTAGTAAGGCAGTAGCCCGTCATGGCTGCCAGCAAGCGACGCTGCGAGGCGCGTACCAATTCGCGCTCTTCAGGCGCAAGGGCTTCGTTTTCAACTTCTTGCTCGATAAAAAATCGACACGTGCCGATATCGCCGTCGTTCCACAGCAGCAAGCATTCCGACGACTCGCCATCGCGACCAGCACGACCCGCTTCCTGGTAATACGCCTCCAACGAACCCGGCATATTGTGATGGATAACGTAGCGCACATTTGATTTGTCAATGCCCATGCCAAACGCATTGGTAGCCACCATAATGGATGCATCATCCAGCACAAACGCCCGCTGCGAATCGGTGCGCTCTTGAACCGAAAGACCTGCATGGTAGCGAACCGCTTGCACGCCAGATTCCACCAATGTCTCATGCACCTTTTCGACGTCTTTGCGCGTGGAACAGTACACAATACCCGAGTCTTGCGGATGATCCAGAGCGTATGCAACGATACGTGCCAACTTGCGTTTTGAGGGCAGCTGCTCAACAGCAAAATGGAGGTTGGGGCGATCAAACCCGGTAACCACCGTAGCGGGATTGCGCAAACCCAACAGCGAAACAATGTCTTCGCGAACCTTTTCTGTTGCTGTTGCCGTAAGCGCTGCAACAATGGGACGCTTCGGCAGGGCGTCGATGAATTCGCCTATGCCCAGGTAAGCAGGGCGAAAATCCTGACCCCACTGCGAAACGCAATGAGCTTCATCGATAGCGATTAGGGGAATGTTTGCCTGAGAGGCAAATTCGATAAATCGAGAATCGGCCAACCGTTCGGGAGCTACATACATGATGTCATAGGCACCCGTCAACGCGCGACGCATCACGGTGCCTTGCTGACCAGGGGTGAGCGTAGAGTTCAAATACGAGCCGCGCACACCTGCATCGAGCAGGGCACGTACCTGGTCGCCCATAAGGGAAACCAAGGGCGACACTACCAGGGTTAAGCCCGGCAAGACCACACCTGGTATTTGGTAGCAAATCGACTTGCCTGCACCCGTCGGCATCACGCCCAGGCAATCACGCCCGGTAAGCACGGCTCCCACCAGTGTTTCCTGACCAGGACGAAAACCGTCATAGCCGAAATGCTCTTTCAGCGCCGCACGGGCGGCATCCATTGCTCCCTCGTTCGATTCTTCGGTCACCGAACATCCTCCAAAACAAAAATATGAACTTTTTTGCATCATTTTTTCGATTAGGAACTACCGAGCAGACCCAGGCCTCGGCAAAACCCCGCCAAAAGGGCAATTTATTCTCGATTTTGTCCAAAATCGAGCTTCCTGGAATCCCTAATCGAAAAAATGATGCAGCAACACCGCTTTTTCTGTTTAATCACCAAGCGCCCGACCAAAACGGGCCGGGCGCTTGGAACGATGCGCACATGTAGGTAACGCATCGCATGTATATAGCTTGATTACGAAAGCTTCTGAGCAAGCAGCTGGTTGATAACCTTCGGGTTGCCCTGGCCCTTCATCTGCTTCATGCATTGGCCAACGAAAAAGCCCAGCAGGCCGGTTTTGCCTGCCTTATACTGCTCAACCTTGTCGGGGAAAGCAGCGAGCACGCCATCGACAACAGCCTCAATAGCGCCCGTATCGGACACCTGCTTCATGCCACGCTCTTCGATGACGACGGAAGGATCCTTGTCGTCTTCGAGCACGATGGCAAACACTTCCTTTGCCTGCTTAGAAGAAATGGTGTCTTCAGCAAGAAGCTTAACCAGTTCCACCGCGCGCGCAGGTGAAAGGGCGGTTTGCTCCATATCTGAAACACCGTTGGCATTCGCATAAGCGGCAACATCATTGATGATGAGGTTCGCCAGAGGCTTGGCCAGCTTACCTGAATCATCCGCTGCTTCAGCCATACAAGCCTCGAAGAAATTCGCGGTGCTGCGATGCTCCACCAAGTGGCGAGCGTCGTAAGCGGAAAGGCCGAACTCCGATTCGAAGCGCTTTGCTTTTTCGTCGGGAAGTTCGGGCAACTTGGCGCGAACACCTTCGATGAATTCATCGGACAAGTCATAGGGAGCCAAATCGGGCTCAGGGAACAAGCGATAGTCGTCAGCCGTTTCCTTCACGCGCATAACGATGGTGCGCTTGGCGCTAGGATCCCAATGGCGGGTTTCCTGGTAAATGATGCCGCCCTCTTCCAAAACCTCAGCCTGACGGCAGATTTCGTAAGCCAGGCCGTCGTGAAGGTTCTTGAAGGAGTTCATGTTCTTGAGCTCGGTTTTGGTGCCCAGCTCAGTAGAGCCACGGCGACGCAGGGAAACGTTGCCGTCGCAACGCAGCGAGCCTTCTTCCATCGAGCAGTCGGAAATGCCAATGGCCAGATAAATCTGGCGAAGCTTCTGCATAAACAGACGAGCCTCTTCGGGCGTACGAAGATCGGGCTTGGTTACCAGCTCGATAAGGGGCGTACCTGCACGGTTATAGTCAACCAGCGAATGGGTAGCACCGGCAATACGACCTTCGCCGCCGCCGATGTGAATCATCTTGCCCGCATCCTCTTCCATATGGATACGCTCAATGCCCACATGGGCAACGTAGCCGTCTTCGGTACGGGTAACGTTTGCGGCAGTGGTGCCTGCAGCGCCCTGCTCGCCCGGTTTCAGGTCGGCCAGATCGATGCGCTCCTTAGCGGCAGCGCCGTCAACGTCCAAATCCAGATGGCCGCGCATGCAGAAGGCAACCGGGCCCTGCGTGGTCTGGAAGTTCTTGGCCATATCGGGATACATGTAGTTCTTGCGGTAGAACATAGAGCGCTTCTCGATATCGCAGTTGGTGGCAAGGCCAGCCAACACGATAGATTCGATTGCCGCCTTGTTCGGCACTGGCAAAGCACCGGGCAAGCCGAGACATACCGGGCAGGTATGCGTGTTGGGCTCAGCGCCAAATTCGAGCTTGCAGCTACAGAACATCTTGGTTTCGAGCGTGGTGAGCTCGGCGTGGATTTCCAGGCCGATAACCGCTTCCCAATCTTCGAGTACTTGTTCGAGCTTCTTCACGGTTATTCACCATCCTTTCCATCGGCAAATGCCGGAGCAACGGGAGCTGCGCCGTATGCCGTTTCTAGTGCGGCGGCAGCACGCAGCATGTTTTCGTCCTTGAAAGCAGGGCTAATGAGCTGAACGCCCACAGGCATGCCAGAATCGGCGCCCAGGCCAACAGGCATGCTCATGCCGCCGTTGCCGGCGATGTTGATGGAAATGGTGAACATATCGGAAAGGTACATCGAGGTGGGGTCCGCGATTTCACCGAACTTGAACGCGGTGCGCGGAGCAACCGGAGCGATGATGCAATCGACCTTTTCGTATGCTTTCACGTAGTCCTGAGTGATAAGGGTACGAACCTGCTGAGCCGGGTAGTAGTACTTTTCGTATACGCCCGCGGAAAGCAGATAGCTGCCCAACATGATGCGACGACGTGCCTCGGGGCCGAAGCCCGCAGAACGAGAAGCCTCATATTGATGTCCCAGATCCTTGCAGCCAGGCTCGCAGTAGCCATAACGGACGGAATCGAAACGAGCCAGATTGGAGAACGCCTCGCAGGGACCAAGCACATAGTATGCGCTCATTGCCGCCTGAGCATTGGGGAGCTCAACCTCTATGATTTCCGCGCCCATCTGACGAAGATGCCCTACCGCCTCTTCAACCTTGGCACGAACCTCGGGAGCCAAACCCTCTGCTTCCATAAAGGCGGGAACAACGCCGATGCGCATGCCTGAAACGCCTTCGGCGAGATTCGCCGTGAAATCGGTGGTTACCGGCTGGCTGGTGCAATCGAGCGGATCGTGGCCAGCAAGAGCATTCATAGCAAGAGCGGCATCCTGAACGTTGCGAGCAAACGGGCCCACCTGGTCGAGAGAGGAACCGAAGGCCACTACGCCGTAACGGGAAACCACGCCATACGTCGGCTTCACGGCAACCGTGCCGCAGAAGCTGCCAGGCTGACGGATGGAGCCACCCGTGTCGGAGCCCAGAGTAAGCGTTGCAAGGCCGGCAGCCACCGCAGCAGAAGAGCCGCCAGAAGAGCCGCCGGGTACACGCTCCAGATCCCAGGGGTTGAAGGTACGACCGAATGCCGAAGTTTCCGTGGAAGAACCGAAGGCAAATTCGTCCATGTTGAGCTTGCCCAGCGGAATGCCACCAGCTTCGATGATCTTGCTTACGCACGTTGCGGTATAGGGCGAAACGTAGTTTTCCAGCATGCGGGAAGAGCAGGTGGTGTGGGTGCCTTCCAGGTTCATGTTGTCCTTAAAGGCAACGGGCACGCCCGCCAACGGACCAGCCTGGGCAATATCGCCCGCAGCGATGGCGGCATCAACACGTGCCGCCGCAGCCAGTGCCGCTTCTTCAGTGGTTTCGAGGAAAGCATGTACCGCCTTGTCGGCAGATACGATACGTGCCAGGGAGTTTTCTGCAACTTCCTTGGCGCTGAATTCTTTGGCAGTAAGGCCTGCCTGGATCTGAGCTACTGAAAGCTCTGCGAATGCTTGAGCCACTACTCGTCACCTCCACCCAGAATTGAGGGAATGAGGAAGCTGCCATCTTGCTGCTTCGGTGCGTTTTCAAGGGCAACTTCCTGAGTGAAGCTTTCGCCTTCAACGTCTTCGCGCATAACATTGGAAAGATTTCCGATGGGATGGAAGGTAGGTTCTACGCCCTCCAAGTCGTATTCAGTAATAGGCTTCAGGCTTTCGATGATGTTGTTAAGGTCAACGGTCATTTCCGTAACCTCTTCATCGGTCAGCCCGATGCGTGCATACGTGGCGATGCCGCGTACGTCCTTTTCGGTGAGATGCTGAGTCATGGTATTCCTTCATCGTTTTTCATGCCAAAAACGGCACAACTCTAGAACATTCCTATGATAGCAAACCACACCGCGCAACGGCCGTGGCTAAACGTTTACGCAGGATACGTTCACGCAATGGAAAACGAACGGCGATGCGCAGACGAAAACAGGACAGGAAATGCCCCACGCCGAGCTTTCCGCATACGCCGCGTCCAACCAATCGCCCACTAAGCCCATGCGCGGGCATAGCAGGCCAAAGCCGACAAAACAAGAAAGCCGCCCAAACGGGCGGCTTTCCAAATGCACTTAGTGCAAAATCAACTGCTTCAGCAGATGACTACATCTTCATAGCGGTGAGGTAACCGTCGCGAACGGCCTCGAGGAGACGCTTGAACTCAGGCGTGCCGTAAGGATCGTTTGCTGCAACGCCTTCCCAATCGGTGTGGGGAGATGCGTTACCGATGAGGTGCAGATGCTCTTCACCGAGCACAGCCTTAACCTGCTCGTAGAGAGAGGTGTTATCAACGCATACCGTACCAGCGATGATGGTGTCAGCAGGAACGGTGAATTCCTTGCCCTCAGCGTCTTCGCACAGAACGCCTTCGTCGGTGTAAGCCTTAACCTTGGTGAGGGTAAGGATCTTAACGCCTTCCTTCTTGAGCTTGCGGAGCTCAGGGTTCTTGTCGATGATGCCGATTTCAGCGCCAGCCTTCTTGGCGGACTCGATAACGGTAACCTCGCGGCCCTCGTTCATGGAAGATGCAACCTCGATGCCAGCAAAGCCGCCGCCGATAACAGCAAGACGCTTCTTAACCAGCAGGTGCGTACCGAGGCCCCACTTCATAAGGCCAAGAGGTGCGCCCAGGATGCCCATGCCGAAGCAGGACAGGCCCCACATAGCGCCCATGCCCGGGGTGTTCTTGCCCTCTACGAGCTCCTTCAGTGCGTGGGAGTCGATAACGTTCTTGCGGTTCTTGCCGGGAACGTCGGGAGAAGAGGTTTCAGGACCAACAGCGAGAATTACCTCGTCAGCGCCGAAGTCCTTGATGTAGTTGGCGTCAGCCTTGGTGTTCAGGCGAACGTCGAGGCCAAGACGCTTGATTTCGTTGTTGTACCAATCAACCATCGGAGGAAGCTCTTCGTTCAGAACCTGAGCGAGGTTCAGAAGACCGCAAGCCTTCTTCTTCTGGTCAACAACGGTAACGTTCTTGAAGCCGCGAAGCTTGAGGTTACGAGCAGCTTCCAAGCCAGAGGGGCCAGCACCAACGATGAGGATCTTCTTTTCAGCCTCTGCGCCGGATACCTTGTGGTCTTCGGGCTGACCGAACTGGGAGAAGTATACGTTGGGGTTAACGGAGCACTTGCAGGGCTTGCCGATGAAGATGTTGTCCAAGCAGCGAGAGCAAACGATGCAGGGACGAACTTCTTCGGAGCGACCTTCGGCAACCTTGATGCCGATCTCGGGCTCTGCGATCCAGTGACGAGCCATACCAGCTGCGTCGCCAGAGCCGTCAGCGAGGATCTTCTCGCATACGTCGAGGTGGTTGATACGGGTGCCAGGGAAGCAAGGCAGAGAAGTGTACTTCTTAGCTTCCTTGGACAGGTAGATGAACTCACCTTCGGGAACGAGCTGGTTAGCAACGGGGCGAGGAGCCTCATGGAAGCCAGCCTGGATGGACCAAGCGTCGATGCCGTGAGCCTCTACAACCTCGATAACCTCCTTGAGGTCTTCAACACGCTGACCGCCGGGCATAAGGTCGTCTGCAGAGTAACGAACGATGATCGGGTAATCTTCGCCGCACTGCTTGTGGATCTCGTCGATGATGTCGGTGAGAAGCTTGCAGCGACCCTTGGTGTCTCCGCCGTACTCGTCGGTACGATGGTTGGAGTACTTGGAGATGAAGCGCATAACCATGTAGCCAATGCCTGCATGGATCTCGATGATATCGATGCCAGCCTTCTGGCAGCGCTTAGCAGCGTCGCCATACTGCTTTACAACGAGCTGGATTTCTTCCTTGGTGAATTCCTTTTCAGGCATGCCAACGAAGGGGCCGGAAGCAACGTCGATAGAAGGGGCATAGGAGTGAAGCTCGTCTTCACCCGTTGCACGCCACTCGTAGCAAAGCTGCAGCTGAGCAGCAAGCTTTGCGCCATGCTTGTGGCAAACCTCAGCGGTACGGGTAAGGCCCGGGATGAAGCAATCGTCCCAAACGCCTACAGCGCCGGTGGTGGTGTGGTACTTGGGGTGAGTGTCGAAAACGTCGCAAACGTAGCAAGAGCCGAGCTCGATCAGAGCGGCACCGCCCTTTGCGCGCTGCTCGTAGAAATCTACGAGGTCATCGCCAACATGGTAGTTGTCGGTCTTTTCGATGGTCATTGGCAGCATGACAAAGCGGTTTCGCAATTCCACGTTGCCGATCTTAAACGGCTTGTTCAGTAATTCGTACTTCACGTCGCAGCCCCTTTCCTAAGAACATAAGATGTGAACCTCTGAGAGCAGATTAGACATAGCTGGCACAAGTCGTTTCCGAATATGAAAACGACGACCTCCCCCTTCTGGAAGCCGTCTACCCTACATGCAACGATCTATACCAGTGATGACCAATCGTGAGCACTCCTTCGCGTAAATTATTGTAAAACAGATATTCGGACGAATTGGCGGCATTATGCATAATTTGCGCGATGAGTATCCATTCATCGCGCATTTGCTAGCCAATTGCTGCGATAGTTTTTGAATCAACTACTCATTTTCATTGATTTGACCAAAAGAATGCTCGGTAGCGCTAAACTAGCCAAGCATGGAAGGTTGAAAGGATCGGGAAATGGGAACACTCGACACAAAACTGCTAATTGCCGATGCGCTTGTGCAGCTGTGCGAAGAGCAGCCGCTGAAGAAGGTTTCCATCAGCGACATCGTTGAGCGCACGGGCAAGAACCGCAAAACGTTCTACTACCACTTCGAAGATAAGAATGCTCTCATTATTTGGAAGTTCCGATACGATCTGGGACTCGAGCTTCAACACCGATTCCCCGAGAACATCCTGGTTTACAAGAAGGACGAAGACCCTTCTCTTTCGAGCTTCCCGTTCTACATCACGCAGAAATCGGGCGTGCGCTCGCTTGACCACTCGAAATTCTTCGACGCCTTTGCCATTGTGCTAGAGCGAAACCGCGCCTTCTACATGCAGGCTTTTGCCGAAACCGGGCCCGCCACCCTGCGCGAGTATCTGTACGATCTGTACTTGCCCGCCTTGCGCAACGACATCACCATCATCTTGGCCAACCGCTACCTGCCAGAAGAAAACATCGACTTCTTAAGCGAGTTCTACACCTGCGCGTTCCTTTCCTATTTCACGCACAAGTGCGAGCAACCCGGCACCAAGCATCTGATCAGCAACGCAGGGCCTTTTTCCAACATCATCCACAGCTCCATGGAAAGCGAAATCAAGGAAGCGCAATTAAGGCGTAACCTGTAACGCCCATCCAGCTCAATCACGGGCGTTTGTGGCAATATCAACTTGGGTAATGCCGCTGAGCCCGACAACGAACGCTCAGAACAGCGTCTCTTTGGGGCAAAATCCGTTAATGCCACCTAACCCAATTGCGGGTGATCACGGAATAACAACCCGCGAAACCACGCCAACAGGGCTCTCTATTCGTATTCCTTCATGATGAGGGGCGCGGAGATGTACACCATGATCTGGTCCGTGCCCTCGGCTATCTGGTTGCCGCGGCAATCTTGCCAGATGGTGCTTACGCGCGCGCTTTCGGTGTATCCCAAACCGCCCAAAATCTGCATGGCATCGCTTGCCACCTGGGTTGCCGTTTTGGGAATGTAGCGCTTCATCAGCGCAACCGCCAAACGCTTATCGGGCTGATCGTTCTCAATGGCCCAGGCGGCCTGGTACAGCATGGAGCGCATGGTGCGCAGCGACACTTCCATGTCGGTGAGCATCTGCTCTACCTGCTGGAACTGCCCGATGGAAACGCCGAAGGCCTTGCGCACACGAGCATTGGCAACCGCATCTTCCATGGCGGCCTGCGCCATGCCGAGCGAAGCTGCGCATGTGAACACGCGGCCGAATTCCAGCAGCTTGAAGAGGTGGCGAAAACCCCCTTCATGCCCGCGCAGGCGATATTCGGGCTTCAGCTCAACCTCATCGAAGGAAACCGAGGCAAACGGCACCATCGACTGGCCGATCTTGTTGATAGGTACCGCTCGAATGCCCGGCAAATCATGGGGAATGAGCCAAAACGTCAAAGGAGGATAATCGTCTGAGCTGGGATTATCCTTGTCTATCGCCGCAACGAGGATGCTTGGCGAGTACTCGCCGTTGTTCACGTAGGTCTTCTGACCGTTAAGAAGCAGGCGGCCGTCGCGCGTTTGGACTGCGGTGGTCATGCTCATGGTGTCGGAGCCGGCGTTGGGCTCGGACACGCCCAGCGAGAACATCAAACGACCGGTTTGGCGATAGTCGTCCAAAACCTTGGCAAATACGGCCTCGTCAGCGAAGTCGCCCATGATCTGCAAGTTGAACAGGTCGTTCTGGAACGGAAGCGCGGCCCCTGCGCAACGGCACAGCTCTTCCAAGATGAGCGTCTGGGACATGATGCCCATACGGTGGGGGCTTTGATCAGCGAAGGCAAAATAACGATCGACAAAGCCCTTCACCACCTCATCGGGCAAGCCCTGGTCCTTTCGCCATTGGAACACGGTCTCGGGCGTGAACACCGATTCGCCGAATTCGCGAAATGTGGCAATGATGTTCTTCTGGCTATCGGACAAAGCGAAGTCCACAGCACCCCTCCTGATACGTTTTCTTTCACTTTCAGGATACGGCAGCACATGCCCGTTACCTATTCCCAAGTTAGACGAAATGTAACCTTAGCTGAACAATCCCGCCATTCATAGCGCGCCAACCGCAATTCATCGCATTCCAGCCATGAATGCGCCTTGCCGCAGGAATGCGAGGATACGGGGCAAAACCTGCCCCATAAGATCTTTATTTAACGTTTTGCCGATGAAAGGGATACATAGGGGCCGTTTCTTGCCAGAATCCACAGCGCCAGGCTATCGGCTAAGCCAAAAAGACAGCCTCTAGCGCCCTTTCCATATCGGTTCGCGCTTTTCGGCGAAGGCCGTTGCGCCCTCGATCTTGTCTTCGCTGTTCACCGTGATCTTCTCGATCTCCTCGAGGATTTCCCAGCCCCTTGAGGGGTACACCACGTTTTCGCCCATGGTTTCATAGGCGGTGCGCTTTGTGCATTCGATTGCCAACGGCGCGCCCTTGCAGATGAGTTTTGCCAGGTCGATTGCGGTGTCGAGCACCTTATCCGGCTCGACCACGCGATTTACCAAGAAGCAATCGAGTGCCTTTTGCGCGGAGAACGGCTCGCAGGTAAGCATCAGCTCCATGGCGGCCTTTTGCGGCACCATCTGCATGATGCGCATCAGCAATCCGCCGCCCGCCGCCGTGAGGCCGCGGCGCGGCTCAGGAAGCGAAAACGTTGATTCCGTGGAGCATACCGCCAGGTCACACGCCATAACAATCTCAACCCCACCGCCAAGGACGCGGCCTTGGCAAGCAGCGATGAGCGGCTTTTTGATGTAGCGCTTGGTCATGCCGCAGAAACCGCTTTTCTCGTATCCCTCAGGAGCGTGGTAGGTGCCAGCGGCAATCTCCTTCAAATCGCTTCCGGCGCAGAAGCAATCGCCCACGTTGGTCATAATGCAGCACCGCAGCGAATCGGTTTCCTCAAGATGGTCGAAGGCCCAGCACAGCTCCTGCCACATTTCGCTGTTCATGGCGTTTTTCGCCTTGGGCCTGTTCAGCGTAATGATGTAGATGCCATCGCGCTCTTCGGTTTTGATAGTGTTGTACTGCATGGCCCCTCCTAAGCTCTTACAGACAATTTCCCCACAACCAGACTACCGCATTCACCTGCATAAACCCCTGAGCAGTTCGCATAGGAAGGCTTCCATCTATGAACATAGCTCATAGATGGAAGCCTTAGAACAACCATCGAAGCTGGTCCGTTCCAAAAAACAAGCCCAAGATTCATCCGCCTCCCGCTTCGGAGCAAACCGCATTAGGGAAGCTACGCTCTGAAGCAAAGCCCGATTTCCGTATGCTGAACGCGAAGAATAAAAAAGCGAAGCACGTGGGCTTCGCTTTTCGTTAGAACTCTTTGAGGAACTTGTCTACTGCTTCGTTGAAGGCGTCTGGGTTGTCGTAGGCAATGAAGTGATCGCCCTGCACGAACACCAGCTCTGCGTTGGGAAGGCTGCGGTAAATCAGCTGCGTGTGCGCGCCTTCGATCAGATCTTCCGTTCCCACGATAACCAACGTAGGAGCCTCGACCTTGGAAAGCTCCTTCGGGTCGATGGAAGGCTGCTCGGCCATCAAGCGCAAGTTCTCATAGCGCTGCATGCTTTCGGCGCTTTCATCTTTACGCTGCTCGGCTTCCTTCGCCTTTTCCTTGATCTTGATGCGCAGCGGCTCAACCACCCCATCCGGGTCAAGGTTTGCGCCATTGAGGATGAGCTTGTTCACGCGCTCAGGGCATTTCAGCGCAAAGATAAGCGCAGTGATCCCGCCATCGGAAAAGCCCAAGATGTTCGCACGGAAGATGCCATGCTCGTCCATGAAGTCTTCCAAATCCCGCGCGAACTGCTCGAACGTGAACGGAGCGTTGCCACGCGGCGATTCGCCCTGGCCACGCGTATCGATGGCGATAACACGGTATTCCTTCGAGAAGTAATCAAGCTGATGTCTGAAGCAACTGCTATCTTCGCCATTGCCGTGCAGCAAAATCAGCGGATAGCCTTCGCCCTGCTCGCGATAGTTAAGCTTGATATCCATAAACCCACTCCTTAAAGCAAACTTCATGCCAGGCCGCGCCCTGCGCTGGCCCGTGAAGAGTAATCCCCTTTTTGAACATAATAACGGGTTGGCAAGCCAAAACCACGGACAGACGGCAAAGGGAGGCTGCGCAGCTGCGAAAACCTTTCGAAAAACGCTCTTCGCCTATGCGGTGAAAATGAATGGCACGCAGCAGAGAAAGCTTGCCCTGGCAAAGACCTATAGAGGCACTTCACCAGGGCAGCATTGCAGGGCCGACCTATTCAGCGCCTCCCTGCTCGCTCAGCGATTTGGCCAAGGGCTTTTCCTTGAGCCCCATCATGCACAGCCCCGCCCCGATGGTCATGGGAATCATGAGCAAGAACACCGGCATCAGAGCATCGTTGTACGCAACCGCTACCGCATGCTGCATTGTATCGGGCAGCATGCGCACCAGGGCCGGCGTAAGGGAGTTCACGTCAAACCCCAGCGAGGCAACACCGCCAAATTCGCCAAGCTTCTCGGCAAGCTGCGATGAAAGGTTCGCCGTGAAAATCGCGCCGGCAACCGAAGCTCCCAGCGTGGTGCCTATCTCGCGGAAGAAGTTAGACGCACCCGTCGCAACACCAACCATGCTAGCGGGGAACTCGTTTTGAACGATCAAGACCAGGACCTCGAAGCTCAAGCCCATGCCGAAGCCCATGATGGTAAGATACAGCCCCGCAAGCACCACTGAGGTATCGGCCGTAAGCGTTGCAATGAACACCGTGCCAACCGTGGCTATCACGAAGCTCACCGCCATAAGCTTCTTGTAACGCCCGCTCTTGCTGATGAACACGCCTGAAATAAGCGAGGCAACCAAATAAGCGATGCTCATGGGCACTTCCATGTAGCCCGCCGCCGTAGCGCTGAGGCCATGGGCAATCTGGAAGTAGGTGGGCAGATACGACATTGCCGCCATCGTTGCGAAGAGCACGATGAAGCCGCCCACCGTGGTAAGCACGAAGTTTCTGTTCTTGAACAGGAACAACGGCATCAAAGGCTGCTTGGCCTTGCTTTCGGCAAGCGCGAAAAGAGCCGCCAGAATAGCAGTAGCTGCCAACAAGCCGATGATAACGGGGCTGTTCCAGTCGTATTCGACGCCGCCCCAAGAGGTCGCCAGCGTTAAGGTGCATACCGCTGCTGCGATAAAAGCCATGCCCCAGATGTCGAAATCGGCCAACGAACCGCGCTTTCGATAAGCCGGCAGCAACGCCGCAGAGACTACGATCGCAAACAAGGTGAGCGGGATGTTGATCCAGAAGCACCAGCGCCAGCCCAAAACATCGGTGAACAAACCGCCCAGAAGCGGACCTACCAACATGGGCAAAGCCCAGCCCACACCCATAATGTTCAAGTACAGGGCACGTTTCCTTGCAGGAACCACATCGGCTACGATGGCCTGAGAAAGCACCATCAAGCCGCCATCGCCAAGACCGGCCACCGCACGGCCAGCAATCATCACAGCCATCGTGTCGGCCGCGCCGCACATCACCGAACCAACGAGGAACAGGAGCAGGGCTCCTACGAACAGGCTCTTTCTGCCGACCATGTCGCCCAGCTTGCCGTATATCGGCATGGTGATGGTGCAGGCCAGCACGTAAGCCGTGGTGATCCACAGCAGATGGCTCATGTCGTCCAAGTCTCCGGCAATGGTGGGAAGCGCCGTTGAGACGATGGTTTGGTCGAGCGAGCCCGCCACCATGACAACCATCAAGGCAACGAACACCGCGACAACCGTACGTCGGGAAGGCTCGTGCGCCAAGGGCGATGCCGAGGAACCGTTTTCGATGCTCATCATGCTTGCGCCTCGCCTTCTGCCAACGATTCGCCAGCATCAAGTTTTGCCACGCCCTCGGCAAATCGATTGGTAACGTCGGTAAGGATACGGCGGACCAAGGCAAGTTCCTCTTCGCTTACACCCTCAAGCGAGTAAGCTTCAAGAGCCTCCTCATCGCTGCGTATGGCATCGAACTTCGCTTTGCCCTCTTCGGTGAGCACATGGAGCTTGCTCCTACCATCGCGGCTGTTGGGCTTCGTTTCCACCAGGCCCCTTCGCACGTGCGCAGAGACAAGCGAATTCACCGTTTGCTTAGGCGAATGCAGCGCCTCGCACAGATGCTTCTGCGTTACCCCTTCGGGGTGTTCACCTATTTCCTCGAGGACCCACATGCCCATATACGATTCACTGTGACGTTTGGCCATATCGGAGTAGATCTTGTCGCACTGAGTAAAAAGCGGCATAAGGAAGTCAAAGGCCCCTACCTCGCTCTTAGCCCCAGCATCATGCTCTTTGCTCATACTGCTCCTTTCGTCCGATGTCGGACTATCTTGCTAAAACCAGTATATAGTAGTCCGTATTCGGACTTGTTTAAGAAGAAAGCTCAATCACATTTTTGACACAGGGCAAAAAAGAAAGGCCACCCGAAGGTGACCTTTCGAAAAGAAGCAAACTGACTGTAGCTGCTTATTCCCAAGTGCAGGGAGCCTCGCCGGCCTCCTGGCGCTTGGACTTGAAGATGGTGTCGGGGATGGGCTCGCCGTGGTATACGCCTACGCCACCCTTGTCCTCGATAGCGGCAATCTCTTCAGGAGTGTAGCCGTACTTCTCCATGATTTCCTTGGTGTGGTAGCCAACAGGCTTAGCAAGGATAACCGGAGGATCGCCAGCAGACTCGAAGCGGAGAGGAGTCATAGGCAGAGCATGCTTGCCCCACTCGTCGTACTCAACCGTACGCAGGGAGTCGTTGATGTAAGCCTCGTCGTCGCGCAGGATATCGGGGAAGCGGAACAGCTTCTGAGCAGGTACCTGGTTCTCGCGGAACTGCTCCATCCAGTAATCGAACGGCTGCTTTGCGAATGCCTCTTCGAGCCAACCGATAACTTCCTTGTTCTTGCCGGAAGCCTTGAGGTGCGAAAGGTCGCGGGTATCAACGTTGTCGATCTGATCCTCACGGCCGAAGAGCTTCATCATCATGACGTAGTACTTGTCGTACTGAGGCATGCAGATGTAGATCCACTTGTCGTCGGAGGTGCGATAGGTGTTGTTGAAGGGGTTGGGAACGTCGGTGCGGGACTTAGGATAGTCAGCGCCGAACTGCTGAGCGCAAATGCCGATGTCAGATGCGAAGATTGCAGCAGCATAGAGGTTGGTTACAACCTTATCGCCCACGCCGGTGCGGGTGCGGTTGAACAGAGCAGCGCAGATGCCGCCAGCCAGCATGCATGCAGCGTTGTTGTCGCCGAATGCCTGAGGTGCGATTGCAGGAGACTGACCCTTCTCACGGAAAACGTTGGCAACGCCGCCACGAGCAGCCCAGCAAACTGCGTCATAACCAGGAGAATCCTTCTCAGCGCCGAACTCGCCGTAGCCGCGCATCTGAGCCCAGATCAGGTGAGGGAACTCAGCATGCAGGGTTTCCCAGTCGAGGCCGAGCTTCTTCAGAGCCTTGTCGCGCAGGTTAACAACAAAAACGTCGGCATCGGCGAGAAGCTTCTTCATAAACTTCATGCCGTCCTCGTCCTTGAGGTTGATGGCAACCAGGTCCTTGTTGGTGTTGTTCAGGTCGAACGTAGGATCTTCGTAGTCGTTCTTTTCGCAACCGAAGCCAGGGCCCTGGGTACGCTGAGCATCGCCGTGCAGGGGCTCGGTCTTGATGACGGTAGCGCCCATTTCAGACAGGCAGCGTACTGCAGCAGGAGCGGCAACCCATTCGCAGAGCTCTACGATCTTGACGCCTGCGAGAGGGCCGAAGCCGTTGAGTTTATCTGTAGTGGACATACAGACTGTTCTCCTTCCATTATGACAAACCATGAAATTTGCCTTTAGCGAGGACGAGCAACCAGGTTGCGTATCCTTGCGTTCAAGGCAAACTACATTACTTAATTAAGTATCGGCATCATGTGTTCCGGTTGGGACGGTCAGTAATTCGGGATTGGGTATTTTTTTGCGAAAAGCTGCGATTTTACCCAGAAAAAGCCCTCGATTTCCACCGAATATCGGTCATCTGAGGCGAAATTGCCCACCTGCGCCCATCAAACCGGAAACAATGACCACTGAAAACGCCGTTTGCCGACATAAAAGCCCCGTCTGCTGCAACCAGCAAACGGGGCCAGAAACCCGAGCGGCGCTATACGACCGTAAACGGTTATAGGTGTTGGGCTAGGCAGCTTGAAAGCTTTCTGGCCAAGCGCGGAAAGGGCTAATTATTGCCCCCCCCGAGCATGATATTGGGGAATCGATAAGCGCTCATGAAATCGATGAAGTCATCCACAACCTTCGGGTGAGTTTCCCTGCGACTGATCAAATACACCTTATGAAAATCCACAGGAAGGTCGTTAACCCGCAAGCAGACCACATCCTGAAAAGCCGAAACTAGGAAGGAATAGCAGAACAAGGCCATCTTTTCCTTGCTGGAAGAAACGAGCGAGCACATGGTGATCTCGTCAGCAAACTCACGACGCAAGTTCATCTTGTCCAGGGGCAAATGCTCGTTGATAGACGGATTGGTGGGAGACGCCGTGCTATATGTAAGCACTTCCCTATTCATCAAGTCGGAAAGGTTAACTGATTTGCGTTTGGCGAGCGGGCTGTCTTTGTGCACTCCCAAAACCAACGGCTGAGACCACACCAGCACATGGTTAAAGTCCTCAGACCCCTCCACGCGAGACGCGAACGCCACATCGATATTCCCTTTACGCAAGCGCTGGGTAAGCTCTGGCGAAAGGGCCTGCTCAATAGCAATCTTGGGCTTGCTCTGGTACGAAGAAACGAACGACTCAATAGCCTCCGACCAGAATCGGCCCTGCATGGCATAAATGGTCCCCACGCGAACCGATGAATTCATCTCGCCTTGGATTTCACGTGCAATACGCAGCCCCTTGTCCAAATCTTTCAAAGCAAGCGCAACATACTCATGGTAGGCCTTCCCCATCTCGGTGAGCTCAATGCGCGTTGAGCCTTCGCTACGCTGGAACAGCTTGATGCCGAGCTCCTTTTCCATGCGCTTAATGGCAACGGAAAGCGTTGGTTGAGCGATATAGAGGTCTTCTGCCGCACGAGTGTAGTTCAGCACCTCAGCCAAATGATCGAAATAACGTAGATAATCAAGCCTCATCTGGAAGTCTCCTTATGGCTTAACTTTGATTTTCTTAACGTTGATTGTAAGTTATCTAAAACTTATCTGAATGATTTATCAGTAAATTGATTTCCAACGCTAATAAACGGTGGTCACTGGCCAAAAATAAACCCCAGTGTCCCAGACACCGGGGTTTATTCGAAGGAATGAAATAGCTAGCTTTAGCTTAGAAATATTTCTCTTCGATGTAGTCGCACGGCATCTCGATGTCGAACCAGATTTTCTCGCCCAAAGCCGCCTGCTGAAGCAGCATCTCGATGCCGGGAGCAGTTTCCAAGCCATGGGCCTTCGCCATCTGAATGAGTTTGGTTTCGCGAGGGTCGTAAACCGTATCAGCTACAAACAGGTCCTCATGGAGCATATCCTCATCAATGGTGCACTCATTTTCCAGAGGAGGCATACCGACACGCGTTGCGTTGATGAACAGCTGAGAGTTCTTTACCGCACGAGCAAGCTGCTCCTTGTTCTCAAGGTCGTTCAAAACCATGGGAACACCCGTCTTGTGGGAAAGGTCGACAACACGCTCGCGAGTAGATGCCCAGAAATCGTCCTTGCGGTTGAAAACATTTACACAGGCAACGCCGTCAAGAGCGAGCTGGGTGAAGATTGCTGAACCTGCACCACCAGCACCAACGATGGTAACAACCTTGCCTTCAGGCTCAAAACCATGGTGGCGGAGATTCTCCACGAAACCAGCGCCATCGGTGTTATGGCCAATAGACTTTCCGTCTTTGATAACAACCGTGTTAACCGCGCCCATGAGCTCTGCCGCAGGGCTCAGCTCGTCAAGATACTGACCAACAGCGGTCTTGCAAGGCATGGTCACGTTGTAGCCAACAGCGCCCATTTCGGCCAAACCTTTAACAACGTCCTCGAGCTTATCGGGAGTTACGTCGAATGCCGTGTATACCGCGTTTACGCCCATCTTCTGAAACGAGTCGGTGTGCATTACCGGAGACATAGAATGCTCAACAGGAGAGCCTACAAGGCCGACGAGCTTGGTTGCACCGGAGATGTTGATGTCGATTCCCATGACAATATCCTTTCAGGAGGTAAGGTGGCAGGCTTCGTGCAGTGCCCGCCACCTTGGAGCAAGCAATTGATTGGGGCGGTTGGGGCTGCCCCGGAGGTAATGAAGTGAATTAAAAAGAGAGAAAGGCTCCTTCCGGGCTGTTAGGGGCAGCCCGGAAGGAATCATCGTGCCCGCTAGGAGTTGCGGAACACTACAGAGAGAGGGCTTAAAGCTTTACCGGAGCTTCCTTTTCGGCGGACTCCTGGATGGCGTTGATAACCTTCAGGGTGTCCAGCGCGTTCTCGCCGGTGCAGCGGGGCACCGTCTCGCGGCCCAGGCACAGGTCGACGAAGTGCTCGAGCTCGGCGGTCA